>JAUZSN010000002.1:0-742456 GCA_030949405.1 Methylococcales bacterium
TTAGGGTAACCTTTTGTTCATTTATTGTAGCGTGGATAGGCAATAAGCTCATCTGCCAAAGCATTGTTATTATACAATATTTATTATTTCTATAAATGCTTATTCCGTATAAGACCCTTTAGTTTTTTGATCTACTCTGTTACCGCGCTTCGAGTCGTTCTGCTAACCATATTTTTATGATAGATTGCCGTGTTATACCTATTCGGTTTGCTTCTTTATCTAGAGAATCAATTATCCAAATAGGAAAATCTACATTCACTCTTTTTTGTTGTTGATTTGGACGTTTTAGTGTGGATAAATCAAGATCACTAATTATATTTTCATTATTATCATCAAATTTCTTATCAAAAATTTCAGCTTTCATATAGTTTTATCTCCGATTGTCGTGATCGTCGAACAGAAATTATTCTGATATTACTTTCACGATAAGTTATAACTGCCGACCAATGTTTGTTAGCAATACAACCAATTATTAAAAATCGAGGTTCACCATCAGATGTGGCTTGAACTTCAACAAGATCAGGGTCATTCCAAAGTGCTTGAGAAGACACAAAATCAATTTTGTGCTTATTTAAATTTGAAGCACTTTTATTATCATCAAATTCAAATTTATACATAGTATAAAATATATACCATAATCACATATTTTTCAAATTTATAAATGAGGGGGGAAGGGAAAGAAAGGGGTTTTGCACAATGCAAGACCTTGTATCTTCGGGTTTTATTAAATCCTTAGTCCTTATTGTTATTGTCTTTAGGGATTGGTGGCGCGTGGATGAGTACATTAACCTCAATGACAGCAATTAGACCCTTTTTATTTGCACTAACTTTATTTCCTTTATTTGCGATTTGATGAATTGTTTGCAACCACAAGCGATTATGAAGACCTCAATGACCGCATCGCCAAAACACTGGCGAAAAAGACCGAATTATTGCGAGTTTTGGAACTTCCGAAATTACCATTACATAATAATGCAGCCGAACTCGGCGCAAGAAGACAAGCGCGTGCGCGAGACATAAGCTTCCAGACTCGAAATGAGAAAGGCACGAAAATCAAAGACAGTTTTATGAGTCTTGCTGAAACGGCTAAAAAACTAGCCGTGAGTTTTTATGATTATGTTTATGACCGAGTTAGTGGTGAATTCAAAATGCCGTCTATGGCGAATCTTATCGCTCAAAAAGCGCAAAGTTTGCAGGTCTGATATTTGTTTTACCCTGAAATTTAAAGTAGATACAATAATGGCTTGTTTTTCACCTGACTTAAGCGTGCCACGCATGACTTTGCCATCAATAGCAACCCATTCATTGGCAATAATATGAGCTGTTTTTTCATCAAAAAAGGCATTAATTAACTGATTTAAGTCCTGCCAATCCAAATTTTCCAACATTCGTGGAAAATGCGCGCGAGAAACTAGAGGGGCATCTTTAATCCCAGTTACTTCACGCAGCCAGACAATTTTATGAGTCATATAACGATGAATACTGGATACTTTTGAGCGTCCAACCAGCATGGCAAAAACAACAGTGACGATAAAAAAGGTCAGTGAATGCTGCTTGCCGCGATTATCACGATAATCGGGGAGTCCTTTCAAAGCATCAATGAATTTTCTTTCATTTATTTCTATTGTGATTTCAGGTTCATTATTATTTGAGGTTGTAATTGGTATGTTGTGGTAAATAATTGTATTTTACCAAATATGTCAATGTTATTTTTTATGAGAAAGCCGTGGGTGAAACAGGGGCTGGAGCCGTCGGCTTTGAACACCCTGATTGCGGTCATACTGAAAAAACAGTCAATGCCTCACTCGCGGCAACACAAACGGTTGTTAAATAAGCCCTCAAAAAAATAGCGATAACAAAACCTCTGAGAAACGTTAACGTCTCAGAGGTTTTGTTAGGCTAAAAACAGGGATAGACTTAATTGCTTACCCCCCTTTTTGTCATAATTTAAAGTATGTTAAAATAAAAGTTGAACTGACACCCCTTACAAAAATAAAGGAAAGGATCGCACTTTGTCTTTTATCTCATTAATATTTCTACTTTTTTTTCTCATTGTCTTTCTACTTTATAGTCTTATTGAGGATCGTTTTAAATATATTTTATTGTTAATAGCCAGCTATATTTTTTATAGTTACTGGGATTGGCGATATTTTCCTTTATTATTAGGTTCCAGTTTTATAGATTATTATTGCGCCCAAAAAATGGGTAAACTTGAAACAAAAAAACAGCGGCGGCCTTGGTTATGGGTTTCATTAATCATTAACTTAGGCTTGTTGATTGGTTTTAAATATTGGAACTTTATTGGCTATAACCTTAATAGCGTGCTTGGCTCCCACATTCAAGTTCATGACCTATTGCTGCCCTTGGGCTTATCCTTCTATACCTTACAAACCTTAAGTTACAGTTTCGATATTTATTTAGGCAAAACAAAACCTGAACGACATTTTGGTTATTTTTGTTTATATGTCAGCTTTTTTCCTCAACTGGTTGCAGGCCCTATCGAACGTAGCCGTCGCTTATTACCTCAACTTAAAACCTTAACACGGGCAACACACCACCAATTCCGCTATGGCGTACTTCTTGTTATTTGGGGCTTCTTTTTAAAAGTAGTGATTGCTGATAATTTGATTAGTTTTATTGGGTCGGTTTATTTTACAGAAACGCTGTTTCCTTTCTGGTTATATTGGTTTGTGGGGGGCTTAGTTTCCTTTAAAATTTATTGTGATTTCATGGCCTATTCAGAAATTGCTCGCGGACTGGCTTTACTCTTTGGGGTTAAATTAACCCTAAATTTCAAACGCCCTTTTTTAGCCACTAATATTCGTGGATTTTGGCAACGCTGGCATATCAGTTTAACCCGATGGATTGGGGATTATATTCATATTCCTTTATTGCAACGATTCAAATCCTATTCAGGACGAGCATTAGTCACCGTTTTTACCCTGTGTTTAATTGGACTCTGGCATGGAGCAAGTTGGAATTTTATTTTATTTGGTTTATTTCATGGAATCATTACTATTCTTTGGACACCCTTAGCGGATTTATTTAGATGGGCCTTTAATTTTAGATTTTCTATTCGGCAGTTTTGGGGACGTGTCATTTTAGCGATTGTTTTATTATTAAGCGCGCCTATTTTTTATGTGATGGATACCGAAACGCTGTTTAGCATCTTAAAATCTATGTTTGATTTTAAAACGTTTTCGACTCCTCTGTCTTATGATCTTTGGAAAAATGACAGTTATCTTTTAATTGAGGCCTTATTTGGAATTGTTCTTTTAACAGGCTATAGCTTTATGGCAGAATACCGCAATACTGAAATGGTTGAGGTATTTGCAACCAGTCGATCTATTTTTCGTTGGGCTATTGCGGTTGTTTTTATATTATTAATTTTTATGTTTGGAAATTTTACCAATGAAAACTTCACCTATTTTGAATTTTAATTATTTGTCACGTGTTATTGGAATAGGGTTCGTATTAATTGGCCTATCGGTTTTTTTGCTGCATACGCTTTTTCCAACGATAGAACAAAGTCGGGAACGAAAAAAACTCATGGCCTACCAATCCGCTCAGGAATCAATGGAAGCCCTTGTTATTGGCTCATCGCATAGCAGTAGTTTTCATTTACCCGCATTGGGTTTAAAAGGCTTTGATTTTCATGATTTAGGCGGCGATATTGAAGAGTTAACCCTGAAAACCCATATTTTTTTAGATCGCTCGCCCAATCTTAAAACTGTTTTTATTCCTGCATCGCCAGCCACCTTTGCTTTATCACAAGTTTATCTGAGTGAAAACTATTCAAAACGATTATTAATTGTGGCCTCAAACACGCCTTTATCATGGCCACTTTTTTTATTTGCTCCTGAAGAGACAGTGAGTCTTTTTGTGGATCAATTTGTGGGAATTAAAAAATTCCGCAAAGCGTTCGATCATTTTTTAATTTCTTTTTTTTCAGGAAATGAAACCACGAATACAAAATGTACCTCTGCTGAAAATGCTCTTTTTATTAAACAAAATTATTCAATAGATGCTGATGATGATCTTTTTAATGACCATGATATTTGTACGATGCCCGCCCAAAATATTAAAAATCATGGAACAATAGTCAGTGGGAATCATTTACGAAAATTTAAACTCAGTATTGAAAAAGAACCCAACATTGTTCAATCTAACTTACAGCGATTAATTAAATTAGCGGATAGATTAGGCGAACGGCAAGGGCAGTTAATTTTAGTGATGACCCCTTACAGTGAAGATTTTTATGAGTCAACGGCGATCCAATCACTGAAAACAGCGCATTTAAGCGAACTTGCCTTGCTTGAAAAGCATCCTAACATTACAGTTTATGATTTTCATGATTATTTTTATAGTCGAGTGACAGCGGATAAAAATGATTATTTTTATGACAGCAATCATCTATCAACCCGAGGAGCTATCGAGTTTAGTCAAGCCCTTAAAATAAAGATGGGGTTGTGAACCCATGTAGACTCCAGATTAATGAGTCTACATGGCCTCATTCTTTAAAACAGAGCTAAACGAGAGAAGAACCTTGTAGCCTTATCATCCACGGTTCTTTGTTTTTAGGGTTAACATGAAAAGCCAGTGATTCATTTTTATGTCGTAACCCTGCCACACCCGAAGCATTCGGGTTTAATTGGCGTTTTTCAACAAAATCAACCAATCGTCGAGTGTTATAAATAACTAAAATCCGTGAACCATTTTTACTGCTGTAAACTTGATAGGCTACATTATTTTCGTTAAAGGCTGGATTACGCGCCATTAAGGAATCAATTTCATCCTGATTATTGTTGGCTAAATTTTTTAAAATAGATTCCTCGCGAGTGGTTATTTGTTGTCGCAAATACGTCGCTAGCGTCCTGTCTATTTGATGCTGTTGATAGATTTCAACTTCTTTCATACTCACATCAAAACTTTCCGCAACAAGGTAATGTTGATCTTTTTCACCATCATTGGCAAACAGCGAAATCTTATCTAAACAAGATTCTTCTATCGCATGTAAAAACGAACGCGGGGCGCGTAAATGTTTATAAACCGTAATCACCCAAGGTAAGGCCCGCCCTGTCTCTTCATAGCGTAACTTAACACTGTCAATTACATCCGATCGTTGTAATTCTTGTTCCCGCCCTTTCGGTTTAACAATAAAAGCATCGACGGCAATGACGTGTGATTTAAAACCGTAGCGTTTAAATTTTTCAACAATGGTGGAATAGCGCGGTATAAACGGAATCCCTGTGCCATCATATAAAAGGTTAATTCGATTTTCTTTTGCGTATTCGGCGACTAAATCACGTAAAAAATTCGCAAACGGTTCGACATAAACATAATCATCACTATGGTGATCCGCTGCGGTTAACACACAATAAAGGTCGCTTTGTTTACGAAATTCATCTAAGGACGCAATCACAAAATTATCACCACATTGCGCTTGTGCCATTTCTTCGACCGCTGTTTTCCCCGCTCCTGCTCCGCCCATCGAAATAAATAATTTAGGATTTTCATCAGGAACTTTGCCTTTAAAAATAGCCTGTTTGGTCGCTTCTAATTTAAGAACCATTTGCTCAATTCGAGGAATGGCAATTTCAACCGTCCGCTGTAAACGAACATCATTTTTGGCGGCTTCCAATAAGTTATTTTTTAACGATTCATTGTGAGCAAGTAACGATAACGACGTATTTTCGCCCTCACATTCGGTTAATAGCTCACGCAGTTGCGTTTGTCCAATGGAACTCAGCCCCGTTAATATATTAATATCTAAACAAAATAATGGGACTGCACCGTTTTCACCAATCATAATCCCGTCAATTTCTGTTTTACCCGCGACGCGTAATAATTCGGTATTCGGTAAATAACCAATAATATTATCGGGTTCACATAATGGGTAATCGGCTAAATGTTTGCCTGCTAAAAATAATTTCTTTTTAATCGTGGCTAATGGGACTAAGCCGCCATTAACAGCCACTAAACAATTAACGCCCTCGGCGGTGGTATGTGATAAAAAAGGAAATCCCGAAATATATTTTTTATTTTCGGCCCATTTACCGTAGCCATTGGCTACATTTGCTAAATTTTTATTACGACTAGGATCGAGGGCATGTTTAAACGCACTAATAATCGCCTCTCTCTTTTCTTTTGAGTCGTGTAAGGCAACGGCATCCACTTGAGTGATGCGTCTAAAATCAATTCCTTGTCCATACACCGCATTGAACGCGGGTAATTTTCCAAGAATCGTCATAAAAAAATCTAAGGTAATTCGATTACCATAGTTAAAAGGACGAATTGATCGCATTTTAAGATAAAATTTTGCCAGTCTTTTCGCTATATTCTTTGATTGAATAACAAAACCATTATTATCAAAAATAGCGGTTTTAGTATGCAAATCACCATCTAAGACTAACGTTCCAATGGCTTGCCTAAATTTTTGACGTTTTTTAGCATCGGGCATTGTTCCTGGGCGATGCGATACCGTGGCTTGTTGTTGCCAGTGATGAAAAATTTCACGGTGAATTTCAGAAAAAAGGCCAATTAAGTAGCTCACACGTTTTGTTTGATCGTGTGAAACCGTTGCCGATGTTTTTTGCAATAAGGTATATAATAATTTGGTTCCTTGAGAAATAGCCAGTGCCGTCCGTAGCTTTTTAAGCTGCTCATCATCTGAAATCGTTACTTGTTTTTCCATAAATTCCCCCCCCCCTTTAAATGGGTATAAAACAGGTCGATTAATGTCATAAGAGGAAACTATACTGGGAGTATAATGCGACGCTTACTTAAATTAATGACCAAAAATAGTTATAATTGGCGACTATTTTAGCGTGTAGTCACTCAGTTGTGAAAAAAATAGCTCGATAATTTATCGGTTATCTAAATGGTGTCTTTTATAGCGTATAAATTTACAACTTCAAATAGAAGGATATTAAGGTTATGTATGACAAAATAGACTCATTAACGTAACCCAACCTATCCTTTCTTAACCTCAAAAAAATTATTAAAAACATCAGGAGAAATACGATGTATTTTGTCGTAAAAAAAACGTTACAATGGATACTAGGCTTTCTTTTCCGTATTGATATTCATGGACTAGAAAATTATCACAAAGCAGGCGATAGAGTCTTAATTATTGCCAATCATACTTCTTTTTTAGACCCGTTATTACTTGGTGTTTTTTTACCCGATAAAGTAACCTTTGCGATTAACACCCATATTTCTCAACTTTGGTGGTTAAAGCCGTTCTTATGGTTATCCGATGTTTTTCCAATGGATCCCACACACCCGATTTCGCTTAAAAACTTAATCCATCATCTTAAAACCGATACTAAAACGGTTATTTTTCCTGAAGGACGTATTACGACCACAGGCGCGATGATGAAAATTTATGATGGAACGGGCATGGTCGCTGATAAATCGGGCGCCGCTATTTTACCCATTCGGATTTCAGGGGCTGAATATACGCATTTCTCAAAACTTAAAAACATCGTCCGACTCCGTTTTTTCCCTAAAATTACCCTGCATATTTTACCGCCAACGACAATTCGTGCCGATGAAAAGTTACGGGGACGATTACGTCGTCAAAACAGCGGTCATGCGTTAGCTGATTTAATGAACCAAATGATGTTCACAACCAGCTCTTATCAACAAACGCTGTTCTCAGGTTTATTAGATGCCCGAACCATTCATGGGGGAAATTACCCCATTGTTGAAGATTTAACCCGACAACCCTTGACTTATAACGCACTGATAACTCAAACGATTGCGCTTGCTAATGCCTTTGAGTTATTAACCCAGCCCGATGAAGCGATTGGAGTCTTTTTACCCAATTCTAGTAAAACCTTGGTGGTTATCTTAGCCTTGCAACTCAATAACCGCATTCCCGCGCTATTGAATTACACTATGGGTTCCGTCGGTATGCTGTCTGCCTGTCATACCGCAGACGTGAACACGGTTTTAACCTCACGACGGTTTATTGAATTAGGTAAATTAGAGGCGGAAGCGGAGGCACTAAGTCAATCATTAAACTTGGTTTATTTAGAAGACATTGCCGAAAAAATAACCCCGCGTGATAAAATAAATGCATTAACACAAACATGGACGGCCAATTATTGGTACCCTAAAAAATCACAGGATCCCGACCGTGCAGCCGTTATTTTATTTACCTCAGGTTCAGAGGGAACCCCTAAAGGCGTGGTTTTATCACACCGTAATATTTTAGCTAATATCAATCAAATTAAATCCCGAATTAGTGTTAATGCACAGGATAAGGTCTTAAATTTTTTACCGCTGTTTCATTCCTTTGGCTTTACCGCTGGGACGATATTACCGCTAATGAGTGGGATAAAAATCTTCTTTTATCCCACTCCATTGCATTACACCATTATTCCTGAACTAGCGTATGAATTAAACGCGAGCATTATGTTTGGCACCAATACTTTTTTAGCCGCTTATGCTAAAAAAGCCCATGCCTATGATTTTCATAACATGCGTTATGTGGTGGCAGGGGCTGAAAAATTACAGCAACCCACTCGTGATTTATGGATGCAAAAGTTTGGAATTCGTATTTTAGAAGGCTATGGAGCCACCGAAACCACCCCTGTTATTTCAGTTAATACCTTTATTGATTTCAAACAAGGAACCGTTGGCCGTTTTCTACCAGGAATGAGCTATAAATTAGAAAAAATAGCTGGAATCGCAACAGGGGGGCAACTGCATGTCTCAGGATTCAATGTCATGAAAGGCTATTTATTAGCCGATAACCCCGGTAAATTAGTTCCGCCGCATTCTATTTATGGTGACGGTTGGTATGACACGGGCGATATTATTGAAGTCGATAGCGAAGGTTACATTTTAATTAAGGGCCGTAGTAAACGATTTGCAAAAATTGCAGGTGAAATGGTCTCATTAGCCGTTGTTGAAGAATTAGCCACCAAAACATGGCCTGATGCCCATCATGTCGCGGTTAACTTACCTGATAGTCGTAAAGGTGAAAAAATAATTTTACTGACGACCCAGAAATCGGCCGATCCACACGCATTAAAAAAAATGGCTAAAGGACTTTCCGCTATTCATCTACCCCGTACTATTTTTACCGTTGAAAAATTTCCATTATTAGCCACGGGGAAAACGGATTACCCTAAAGCAACCGAAATGGTCCTTGAAAAACTAAACGCTTAAGACTCTTAAAAAATTTATGAAATTATCGTGTGTCAAATTACTCCCGCTTATACTTTTAATAACGGCGTGTAGTGAAACTGTCCCTATTATCAAGGAAAAACCCGTTGCTTTATCCATTATCATTGACCCGAAGGTTATTGCGGAACCCCCGATTACATCGACACGCTTGTCATCACTGAAACTTTATCCCACCGATTTTCAAGCCTTATCAGGCTGGAATAAAGACAATCATGCGAAGGCTTATCAATCGTTTAAACGCTCCTGTCGTTATTGGAACAAACAAGCCGACCATAAACGCATGAAAGGTTTATTTGATTTAGGGAAACTGGGCGATTGGAAACGTTTATGTAAAATTACCGTGGCTTCAGGTCAAGAAAAAAAGGTTTTTGAACACGAGTTTAAACCCTATGCAGTCAATGATAAGGGAACCTTTAAAGGCTTATTTACAGGGTATTTTATCCCTCAACTCAATGGGTCTTATACTAAAACGGAGCGTTATAATATTCCCGTTTATCGTCGCCCCAAAAGTGCGCATTTACGTCGTTTAACCCGAAGCCAAATTTATAATCAAGGGCTACGTGGAAAAGGGTTGGAATTATTATGGGTTGATAATTTAATGGATGTTTTTTTCATGGAAGTCCAAGGCTCAGGGCGAGTGAAAATGGAAAATGGTTCACTACAAGGGTTAAGTTACGGCGGAAGTAATGGCCGTTCTTATTATGCGATTGGAAAAACCTTAGTAGATAATGATGAAATTTCGCGTAAAGATATTTCAATGCAAACCATTCGTGCATGGATAGATCAGCATCCAAAAGAAGGGTTAAAATTAATGAAGAAAAATCGCTCTTATGTGTATTTTCGTTTAACGAAGGTTAAGCCGTCAGAAGGCGCGGTCGGTGCCATGGGACAACCGTTAACGGCCCAACATAGTTTAGCGGTTGATCGTAAACATTTACCTCTAGGAATTCCTATTTGGCTCGAAGCTGAACACCCTCTTAATACTAAAAAATCCATTGAACATTTAGTGATGGCACAAGATACAGGTGGGGCCATTAAAGGCGCGATACGGGGTGATTTATATTGGGGTGAAGGCGCAAATGCAGGAAAATTTGCAGGGGCGATGAAATCATCAGGACGTTATTATTTATTATTACCTCGTCATTTATCGGCTAAAATTTCCTTGAGTGATGGCTAACCTTTATACGAAAATTTACTTAAAATAAAATGATTTGTCCTAATTGTTTGAAAAAAATAAATTACCACGAGTCCGTTAAAATTGAAACCAAGGACGGTATCGAAAGAGTCAGCAAATGTCCTAAATGTAATGGATATTTCAAACCCTCTTGCTCAACCCCTTTTTTTTATTCCCAACTTGGATTCATCCCTTTAATTTGGTTTTCTGTTATACCCGATCAATTTGAAATAATTAAATACGGTCTTACTATTATCGGCTACCAACTTAAGACAGGACACGTTGAGGTTAAGCCTCGTTTCGTAGTGCCTATTGATAGTCTTGCAATACGGCGGTTAATTCAGACATATTAATAGGCTTAGTAATATAATTATCAAACACGCCTTTCGCCTCATCAAGATCTTGCTTCATTGCAGCGGCTGTCACCGCAATAACAGGGACATTGGCAAAATGAGGCAAACGTTTTAAGCGTTTGGTTAGCTCAATACCATTCATTTTAGGTAAATGTATATCCATTAAAATTAAATCAAATACTTGTTTTGAAAGCATTTCCCAGCCTATTTCAGCAGAATTTGCTAAATATAACTTCGATTCTTCACGCTTTTCAAAAAATGCTTCGATTAATTGTTGATTAATCGGGTTATCCTCAACATAAAGTACCGATTGCTTAAGTTTTTTAGTTAATTTAAAGGGTTCTTCGATGATAGGACACAATTCTATAAGTCCCGCAGTTACATTAACAGGCTCTGCTAACGGCAACTCAAACCAAAAGGTTGTCCCTTTATGTTCAACACTCTCAAAATCAATTTTTCCTTGCATCAATTCGACTAAATTTTTAGTGACCATTAAGCCCACTCCCGTGCCTTCAATATCTGAATTTTCCCGTCCAAGTCGATTAAACGCATCAAAAACTTTGGCCTGATTTTTCAGTGGAATCCCAATCCCTGTATCACTAATACTCATTTTAATCGAATCATGATGGGTTAATGTCCACTCAATATGAACCGTGCCACCCCGTCGATTGTATTTAATCGCATTGCTTAATAAATTTAATAAAACTTGTTTTAAACGAACATAATCCGCTAAGACACAAGACGTTAATTCCTGAGTCACAATATTAAGGCTCACCTCGTTTTGTATCGCAAGGCTGTCTACTAACGATACACTTTCATTGACAATATCGGCTAAATTCACGGCTTCAATAGAGACTTTTGTTTTCCCCGCTTCAATCGCTGATAACGATAAAACCTCATTAATCAACGCTAATAAATGATTTCCTGCGTTAATAACGTAGCCTGTTTTTTCTTTTTGTTTAGGGGTTAACGGGGTCTTCAGGTCATTTTCTAATAATTGAGAAAATCCTAAAATAGCATTAAGCGGGGTGCGTAATTCATGGCTCATTGATGATAAAAACTCAGACTTTGCTTGATTGGCTTTTTCCGCCGCTTCAGCCGATAGCCTTAATTGTTGCTCATTATCTTTATCATGAGTAATATCTAAATGGCTGCCAATAATTCGGGCGGGACTGTTTGTTTTATCCTTTTCTACAACCTTCGCAATAGAACGAAACCACAGCCATTTTCCCGCTTTTGTTTGTATTCGATAATCAACCGTACAAGGGCCGCCTGTTTCCAAACACGTTTGATAATGTGACAGCACAGATTTTTCATCGTCTTTATGAACACAAGACAACCACTCATCTAAAATTGAATAAAACTTTAATGATTCATAGCCTAATAAATGATAATAACCGTCACTCACCGAAAATTCACCCGTTAAAATATTATGATCGAACCAGTTTAATTTAGAAATAGTTAACCCCAGTGATAAGCGTTCTTCATTTTGGGCTAATTGTCGGGTGATTTTTTTAATATTATGAACCGAGGCAAGGTAAGTTAAACTGGTAATCAATAAAAATAAAATTGTGATAACGAGGGTTTTATAAAACTCTTTATTTAATAAGGCTTCTCGATGAGAAATTGACATTTCAGCCACCGAAAAATAAAACAGACCATCGGCTGAATATAAAGGAATAAACACCTGTCGAAACGCGCCCCACTGATCGCGGTATTCAATAAACGATTTTTGTCTTTTTTTAAATAACCCATAAATGTCTGTATTGGTATTATTATACGGGGTGAAATAGGTATTAATATTTCCCCCTAACGCCAGTGATTCTTTTGTTGCACTAGACGAGCTAAAAACCACCTTATTATTTTTCAAGATTAAGGTGTAAATAAAATTAATATCATTTTTAGCCGTATATTGAGATAATTTAATAATATTATGAATACCTTGCTCATCAGTTTGGTCCCCCGCACTCATTCCTTGATGGTGGTAATGATCCGTTAATAATAAGGGAACGGTTCGCGCAGCATCTTCAAGTTGTTGATCTAAATACTGATACAATCTCTTTTTTTCTTCATTAAAGCTAAAACAAGCGTAACCAATAACCCAAATTAGGTAGAGAATAAAGGCGGAAAGAATATATAAATTTGACTGTGATTTTTGAAAAATCATAAGGATTCAACTTAAAGGTTTGACAAATTATGACTA
Organism: Methylococcales bacterium; assembly: GCA_030949405.1. NCBI lineage: Bacteria > Pseudomonadati > Pseudomonadota > Gammaproteobacteria > Methylococcales > Methylococcales bacterium. The sequence goes on from JAUZSN010000002.1 coordinate 12,929, forward strand.
TAAAGGAAAGTTATGACAGAAATATTAATTGGAGTTTTTTTTAGATTAATGAACGAGTCCCAGCAATAAAATATTGCTCTATTGCAAAATAAAATCAAATAAGCTAGGGTTAAGGGTATCTACTTTAAATTTCAGGGTAAAACAAATATCAGACCTGCAAACTTTGCGCTTTTTGAGCGATAAGATTCGCCATAGACGGCATTTTGAATTCACCACTAACTCGGTCATAAACATAATCATAAAAACTCACGGCTAGTTTTTTAGCCGTTTCAGCAAGACTCATAAAACTGTCTTTGATTTTCGTGCCTTTCTCATTTCGAGTCTGGAAGCTTATGTCTCGCGCACGCGCTTGTCTTCTTGCGCCGAGTTCGGCTGCATTATTATGTAATGGTAATTTCGGAAGTTCCAAAACTCGCAATAATTCGGTCTTTTTCGCCAGTGTTTTGGCGATGCGATCATTGAGGTCTTCATAATCGCTTGTGGTTGCAAACAATTCATCAAATCGCGTTAACAACCATGCCTTTTTATCGGGGCAGGGATTTTTTTGATAGTTAAGCAACTCCTTATAATACTCCCAATAGTGCCCTCGAAAATCGGCTAATGCTTGCTGATGTATTTCCAGAATTGGACGGAGTTTTTTGTAGTGGCGAGCATCGTGAACCCAGCATAACCCCAAATGTTCCGTCAGTAATTTGAATTGCGGCGCATCGTCTGCAAGCAAGGTTTCAATAACAGGAAAATCCGTTTGTTGCTGATAATAGGCAATGGCGCAAGCTTCGGTGACATGCGTTGCCTGTCTTACGCCTAAGGTATTTAAGATCGCTAAGTGCAACTTAAATTGCGCTTCATTCATCACTGTATTGACAGGTATTTGAGCATCAACTTTTACCCGCGCTTTATCAGCTAACTTGAACTCGTCAAGCAAGGATTGAGCTTGTTGATTGTAGATATAATGGCGTGGCGCATAATCGGTCAGCACGTCCAGAACCGATAAACGGTCTTTGTTTTTAGGGGTGAAATAAGCGGTAAACAAGTCATTGCAGACCACCTGACAATAGTGGTTGTCACCGTTGACTCGCGCACTGGTATCATCAATATGACCGTATCACTGTTGAGAATACCGCTGCGATAAAGCTCGCTTTTTTCCTGAGACTTAAGCATGGGAATTAAGCTACGAAAAAGCCTTTAGATACTAAGTCGCTAGGCAAGCCAGTTTTGTCGAGTAGGCATTTTAGCGTTTGGTCGATTTTAACTCGTGGGATCTTGGGTTTACGGCGGCGTTTTTTCTTATCCGAGTCCGTATTTTCAGTGTCGTTATTAGTTTCTTTTTGCGCGTCAACTTGTGCTTTTTTACGTTCGTCTTCGGATGAAATATCATCACCCTTATTATTTTTATTGGGTTTGATATCAGGCTTTCCCTGCTCACCTTTCAAGCGATTAACCTCGTCACGAAGTTGCTGTAATTCAGTTTCTAAAGACAATTTATCACTGGATAAGCGTTCAATAAGATTGAATATTTTTTTGACAATATCCTGCGCTTCGCTACTTTCAATTTGAGCGATTTTTTGATAAATGGCGTTAGTTTCAGTCTGTAGGTCGTGGATATTCAAAGTATGTAACTATTCGTTCTTTTATGATATGTTGTCAAATCTATTTTAGAAATTTTATCTTTACCCTGAGATTTAAAGTAGATACGAACTAACTTTATGTTTGAATTTTAGCGATATTGTTTGTTTTTTGTTTACATCGAATTGATATAAGCTGAAAAAAAATTAAAAAATAAGCCACTCATTAATATTTAATTACTATAAATAAATAAAAGTCAAGTTATCAGTGATAATTAAAATAACTTGACTTTCTTGATTCTTCTTGTATTGCGTTCTATCAGCTATTTAAAATGCACCTTGCCATTAACATCATAAAATTAAATTTCATTGATTCCTGAGAAATAAATAAAAGTCAAGGTTTATTTATAATGCTTCGACATCTGGGAAAATTAACACAGCCCCAAAACTCCCGCCCAATATTACTTCCTTTTTTACTTACTCTTATTGTCATTTTTACATTACATTTTGCACAGGTTGGTGTTGTATAGTTACCACTTGTCGCAACGGCTAATAATTTTACTTGGTGACTTTCTTCTAGCTTATTCATTCGATTAATAAGTTCATTGCAATCAATCAAGTATAATTTTTTATTGACACAAAAAGTTTTGGCATCTGGTGTAAATGTTGAAGTTGTAAAAAATATGCCTTTTTCTACACCCTCGCTCGCCATTACACCAAATAGTTCACGAACTAAATTAACACCAATTTGTTTTTTCCATGCTTTACATTGAGCAATACCAACTAGCTTTCCTTCTAAAGAATTGATTGTTATGTCAATGCCACCATCCGCACCATTACCTGTTCCGTTCGCCTTCCAGTTTCTTATCCGTAAATATTCAATACACACATTTTCGTAATTTTTCCAATCAATAGAAAGTAAAAGAGATTTTGTTAGTTTTTGCTTCGTAGGTACGATTCCACTTAAAAATGGAAAATCATGAGCATTATTCTTTTTTAAAGGGGAATTTTTTAGCTTAGGCTCTGTTTTTGATTCAGTTCGCCTCTCGGTGTCTATTCTTTTACCACTTAAGGAGTTGTATTTTTTGTAATTATCTTCTTTTACTTTAACTTTTTTTATTTCATCGTTTATATGTCTTTTAACTGCATTATCTTTTCTTTCTTTTTCCACTCTTTTCTTTTTAATAGCTTCTGCATTAGCCCTCTCCATTTCGATTTTAAACTGACGTTTTGCATCATTTAGAAAATTGGCAATACTATCTATCAAAGTTTTTTTCTTTTTTGGTTTGAAATTTTCGTGATGATACCTGCTCATATTATCCCCATCTCTCTATTATTTTATTAGCTAATACGTACCCGTGCGTAGACTTTTAAGGTTTTGTCTTAGCAGTTCTTCTTCAATTTCTGGACTGATCTGTCCTACTTCTGGAATTACTTTACCTGTTGTTATCCAATAGGTATATTTGGGAAAAACTTTACTTATGGCTTCACAATGCCAAGCGTATGCTTTTTGCTTTCCCTGTTCTAAATTAATTATTGCATTTTTTGAGATTCCTGTTTTTTCTGCAAACTCTCCTCTACCTATATTTAAGTGATCTCTTAATTCTCGAATTCTTTTGTTTATAGCTAATTCATTAATCATTTTTTTTGGGTATGGTAAAATATACTTGTGGTATAAGATACCTTATGGTATATTTTACTACGCATTAGAAAATTTCTCTGTCTTATTGTGACGCAATGAAACAGGCTGAGAGTTAATTATGGAACAACTATCTATTAGTATCAATTTTTATAGGTGTTTTTCCATAGATTAGCTATTTTTTTATTATTTATTCCGGGCAGGCAATGAATACTTATACTTATAAATTAAAAACTGAACTTTATCGTGAATATAAAGTTAGTTGTGAACAGGCAGTTCTTAAACAAATACATGATGATGATGATTATTTGACTCTTCAGAATTCTGATGGTTATCTTATTGTTTTAAATCAGGATTTACCGTTTAGAGGAAGTTATAAAGTTGATTCTGATTTTTTTTAATTTTTAGAAATCTCTCAAAGTGTTTTTCATGACCTACCTGATGATGAGCTTTCTTGTTTTTATTTTGCAGATGATTTAGATTTTTTATTTGATGCTCTAAAAATATTTAAACAAAAGAAGAAGCAGTGCCTGCCCAGTCCTCCTCCCTTAACTGCTTTGAGTCCTATCGAGGAGGGCTATTCTATTGATGGTCTATTGAATGGATTTGTGGAACTTAATCATGATTGAATATACACCTAAACGCTCAGAATTTTCTAAAGTCATTGATCAAGGTCGCGTTTTTTTTGATTTTTCTCGCAATGCAGAGCAGTCTACCCCCATTACTAAAATAGGGGGGTAAAGTCTAAAAAAACCACACCCAACACGTTAGCATCTGATCTCTTAAATTGGGAAACTCCAGTTTTAGACAGATTAAATCCTTTATTACAATACACATTAGCTAATATTGATTCTAATCAAACCGCGCTCGAAAATTTAAATATCGTTTCGATCGGTTCAGGTGATAAAGCAAAAATAACCAGAATCCCCAAGCCTAATTGCACGGTTAACCCTGATTATTCATTTTTTGATTGGGTTAATTTCACTTTTAAAAAATATGATTATTTTAGTAAATTTGACCATGATGATGATTTAGTTCAAAACTTATCTACCTATCTTTTTGATATTTTCGGTTACGGAGTATCAACTAAACGTTCTGGTGGGTTAAATATGTATACTGAAAGTTGGAACATGGGGAAGGTGGGTTGGGGCTTTGTTTGCATCGGTGGGCAGAATGATAGCGTCATGGTTTCAATTAAAGCGCAAGGTCTGTACGCAGCACGATCGGGGTGGGAAAGGCGTTTATATAAATTTATCAATTCAATAGATAGTGCCAAATTAACCCGTGTTGATCTAGCTCATGACGCTTTTGATTCTCAACTTTCAATCAATGATTATTTTCATTTATATAGACAAGACAAATTTACTAGTCGTGGTAGAAGGCCATCAGTTGAGTTATTAGGCGACTGGGTTAATGAAAACATTAAAGGCAGAACGCTCAATATTGGTAACCGAAAATCAGGCAAGCTGTTAAGGATTTATGAAAAGGGAAGACAACTAGGTCGGGGGTTTTCAGATCAATACCCTAATTGGATTAGAGTTGAGTTAGAAATAAGAGCATCGCAACGTGAATTGCCTACTGAAATGCTTTTAAAACCTGCCCAGTACTTAGCTGGGGCCTATCCTGCACTAGCATTTATTTGTGAAAATCAAGAGGTTATTAAGACTATAAAAAAGTCCACAAAAATGACCGTTTCTAGTTCTATAGAAGTAACGCGTCATCAGTTTGGAAAACACATTAAATTTCATGCTGAACTTTTTGGTGCAGCAGAAACGATTCAAATTTTAACCGAGGGAGTTACTGAATTACCTGAACGATTAGATATACAAGATTATTCCACATTTGATTTTAAATCTTATTGTAAATCTGAAAATCTTGAACTCCTTTACATTCATCAATTGTTGAATGATTTCACTCCGACTGACCTTGAACGGTTAGATTATCAAACATTTATAAATAACAATTAAGGTTTTATTATGATATTGAAAATTTACGGTCTTACAAAATCAAAGGGAACTTTAGAGGATGGTACTAAATACGATTCTGCTAAGGTTTATTCTATGGCTCGCTTAAAATCTGCTGATAATCATAATGGATTTGCAGGTATTCAATTAAGAGGTACTCCAGAAATTTATGAAAAATGGCTTGATTTTCCTTATACCAAAGAGGCTACCAACTTAAGACGGGACAAAATAAAGAACTAACTGCGATATTCTTGTATCATAGGTTAATGACTAAAAAAACAGAACAACACAGAAAATACGCGCAGCTAGTCACGCAATTATCGCTGAAATTACAACAACAGGCAAGCAAACTGTTCGTAACTTAGCTTCAATTGTTGGTCGCTCAAAAAGCAGTGTGCATCGTCATCGTCAAGCGCAAACAAAGCGAAATCGACATCCTGAATCATCATTATGGGAAACCGAGGCAGGTAGTTCTTGGCAAAGATTAATGGTGTTTTCCGCCTTGTATGTCTTTGGATTAAAGGCAGGCGTAGGTGCAGAGACTTTATCGCTGTTTTTTAAAATGATACGGATTGACACCCATGTGGGCGTATCACCCGACGCACTGCGGACTCAAATCAATAAAATGGAAGTCTTATTGCCGCAGTTTCAGCAAGAATGCGAAAAAAGTGTGAAAAAACAAACACGTAAAGTTGTTGCTGGGCTGGATGAGACTTTTTTCGGCAACTTTATGATTTTAGTTTTAATGGACTTACGTTCTGGCTATCTTTTGTTGGAAGATATTAGCGATGATAGGTGCTACGATACTTGGTATAAAAAGGTTTCGCCACGATTAGAATCATTAGGCATTGAGGTTAATCATGCGATTAGTGATCGCGCTAAGGCGTTGATAAAAATGGCAGTGACGGGGTTTAAGTGCGAATCGGGGGCAGATATTTTTCATGCTCAACAAGATATGAGTCGCTGGTTAGGCGCGAAAATCGGCAGGCGTGCAGCAAGGGCTGAAAAACAGCGGCAAGCAGCGCAAACCGCAGAGTCTACTGTTTCTAAAACGGCAACGATGCAGAAAATTATTGGACTTAAAACAACACGGATAACGGCTGAAAAAGAGCTTGAAGAAGCCAAAAAAATACAAACAGATTATCACGAAAACTTACAAGGGATTGCGGATGAAGTTCATCCTTTTTCACTCAATGATAGTCGTAGAAACGATGCGGAACAGGTTGAGAAGTTGCTAGAGTTAAGAGCGCGAGCCTTTGAAAAAATAGCGGAAAAACAAGGGATTAACGATCATAAAGGCGTGATGAAAAAGTTTCGTAATCAAATAAAACCGTTAGCGGTATCCATCAGTTTTTGGTGGCTTTGGGTACGCGAAACCTTGCAAAATTTGGGGCTTGATGCGGATACCGAATATTGGTTGACCACAACATTATTACCCGTTGTTTATTGGCATCAGAAAATGGAACAAACTAAAAGCCGCAGGTCAAAGGAAAACTATCGAAAAGCTTGGGAAACCGCGTCTGATAAGCTCAAATCAGACCCATTTAGTGCAAAGTTATCAATCAGTGAAATGCAGCGATGGCTAACATTGGCGGAGCATATGGCAAGGCAGTTTCAACGCAGTTCATCTGCGGTGGAAGGGCGAAATGGCTGTTTATCGCAAATGTATCGCAATGGGCGAGGTTTGAATAAAAAGCGATTAAACGCGTTGACGGTCATTCATAACTACGGAATCAAACGTGAGGATGGCACAACCGCCGCCATGCGTTTATTTGATACCGAGTTTCCAGACTTGTTTTCATGGCTACTGAATGAAATGGGCGAGTTACCGCTTCCTAGAAATAGTCGAAAGCGTGTGTTTTCTAACCCTTTGAAATTGCTGGATGTCCCGTCTTAAATTGGTAGCCGACTTTCTAATTTATCTGCGAAACAAATTTTATTGGTTTTTATTGAAATGTATGATTTACATATCATACAAAAACAAAATGTTTTAATGATTATGAAGCGGGTTGATTATGAAAAACGTCATCAATCAAAACAATCGTTAATTATTCCTATTAAATATTTAAATGTTAAAGATTTGAAAGATTCATTATCTATTCGTAAAGCTAAATCAAAAAACTCTACGGGTAAATCAAATTTTATTAATTTTAATTCGGAAACTAATAGTTTAATTTTACAAGGCACAGCTTCTTTTATTGATAGAAATAAAAAATTAATTATTAAATTAGATGTTAAGCCAGTTCAGATTAAATTACATGCTAAGTTAGTTATTGCTTCACAATCTGATATAGAAAATTTGGGTTTAAAATTAAATGCCTCTGCTTCTATTGTTGCAGATAATGCTTTATCTTCGTTAGTTGACTTGGGGGTTGCTTCAACATCTTCATTCGGTTTTTTAGTTGCTAAGGCAGGTAAGTTTTTACTTGAATTAGAGTTGCAAGATTTGAAAGAGAATGGTCTTGTTGAGGTCGTCTCTTCTCCCTCACTTTTTACGTCTAATAATAAATTAGCTTCGATTCAAGAAGGTTCACAAATACCTTACCAAGTTCAAGATCGGGATGGTGCATTTCATACTGAGTTTAAAGATGCGGTTTTAAAAATGGAATTTTTGCCAAGATTCACAGGTGATGAAATTATTTTAGATATTTTATTGGTTAAGGATAATCAAGGTGAGTTAACTGAATCGGGTCTAGTCATTGAAAAAAGACAAATTAAAACAACGGTTACACTTCGTGATGGGGAAACTGTTGTGTTAGGTGGAATTACAGATATTAGTCATACAGAACAAAATAATAGTGTGCCTTTTCTTTCTGAAATTCCTTATATCGGTGAGCTTTTTAAATCTAACTCTAATCGTTTTAGTGATAAAAAGCTTATTGTTTTTATTACACCAGAGATTATAAAGGGTTAATTGTTATGACTTCAATAGATATTATAAGAGATATTCAAATAGGTTCTTTAAAAGATAATTATGATTTTCATGATGATGCTTATTTTAATATAGAAAATTTTTCAGGTGAAATTTCAGTGGATTTTGAATCTGTACCTGATGGTACTTTTGGTGGTAATTTTGAGCTTCATGAATTTATTGAATATATAGCTAATAATTATTCTAAAAATGAAAACATTAAATCTTAATCAAGCCGCAGCGTTTTTAAATTGTCATCCTGAAACTTTAAGAAGACAAGCAAAAAAAGGATTAATACCAGGTCGTAAAACTGGAAAGTCTTGGTTATTTATAGAGGAACATCTTGCTGATTGGGTAAGTGGTCGTTTTGAAACTAAAACAATAGAGAAAATACAATGCCCATCTATCAACGTGGCAAAAATAAAACGTGGTGGATTGATTTTACCGACTCAAACGGCGAATGAATACGCAAAAGTTCTAGGACTAAAGTAAAGCAGGAGGCTCAGCAGTTACATGATAAGTTAAAGGCTGAAAGTTGGCGTGTTGGTACATTAGGAGCTAAACCAGTTTATACTTGGCAGCAAGCTGTTTTAAAATATTTACTTGAACGTGAAAATCAAAAAAGTATTAGAACCACTAAACAGGTTTTACGTTACTTAGATTTGCATTTAGGTAATAAAAATCTTAATGAAATTAATAAATCAGTCATTGAACAAATTAGGCAACATAAAAAATCTACAGGCGTTACGGTTGGAACGGTTAATAAGACCTTAACAATACTACGTGCTGTATTAAATGCAGCCAAGGAATGGGAGTGGTTAGATAATAGTCCCGCTATTAAATTAATGCCTGATAATGCTATTCGAGTGCGTTGGTTAACTCAAGATCAAGTTAAGACATTACTTAATGAGTTACCTGAACATCTTGAAGTAATGGTTAGATTTTCGTTAGCTACAGGTTTACGAGAGTCAAATGTAAGGCTACCAATTTAAGACGGGACATCCAGCAATTTCAAAGGGTTAGAAAACACACGCTTTCGACTATTTCTAGGAAGCGGTAACTCGCCCATTTCATTCAGTAGCCATGAAAACAAGTCTGGAAACTCGGTATCAAATAAACGCATGGCGGCGGTTGTGCCATCCTCACGTTTGATTCCGTAGTTATGAATGACCGTCAACGCGTTTAATCGCTTTTTATTCAAACCTCGCCCATTGCGATACATTTGCGATAAACAGCCATTTCGCCCTTCCACCGCAGATGAACTGCGTTGAAACTGCCTTGCCATATGCTCCGCCAATGTTAGCCATCGCTGCATTTCACTGATTGATAACTTTGCACTAAATGGGTCTGATTTGAGCTTATCAGACGCGGTTTCCCAAGCTTTTCGATAGTTTTCCTTTGACCTGCGGCTTTTAGTTTGTTCCATTTTCTGATGCCAATAAACAACGGGTAATAATGTTGTGGTCAACCAATATTCGGTATCCGCATCAAGCCCCAAATTTTGCAAGGTTTCGCGTACCCAAAGCCACCAAAAACTGATGGATACCGCTAACGGTTTTATTTGATTACGAAACTTTTTCATCACGCCTTTATGATCGTTAATCCCTTGTTTTTCCGCTATTTTTTCAAAGGCTCGCGCTCTTAACTCTAGCAACTTCTCAACCTGTTCCGCATCGTTTCTACGACTATCATTGAGTGAAAAAGGATGAACTTCATCCGCAATCCCTTGTAAGTTTTCGTGATAATCTGTTTGTATTTTTTTGGCTTCTTCAAGCTCTTTTTCAGCCGTTATCCGTGTTGTTTTAAGTCCAATAATTTTCTGCATCGTTGCCGTTTTAGAAACAGTAGACTCTGCGGTTTGCGCTGCTTGCCGCTGTTTTTCAGCCCTTGCTGCACGCCTGCCGATTTTCGCGCCTAACCAGCGACTCATATCTTGTTGAGCATGAAAAATATCTGCCCCCGATTCGCACTTAAACCCCGTCACTGCCATTTTTATCAACGCCTTAGCGCGATCACTAATCGCATGATTAACCTCAATGCCTAATGATTCTAATCGTGGCGAAACCTTTTTATACCAAGTATCGTAGCACCTATCATCGCTAATATCTTCCAACAAAAGATAGCCAGAACGTAAGTCCATTAAAACTAAAATCATAAAGTTGCCGAAAAAGTCTCATCCAGCCCAGCAACAACTTTACGTGTTTGTTTTTTCACACTTTTTTCGCATTCTTGCTGAAACTGCGGCAATAAGACTTCCATTTTATTGATTTGAGTCCGCAGTGCGTCGGGTGATACGCCCACATGGGTGTCAATCCGTATCATTTTAAAAAACAGCGATAAAGTCTCTGCACCTACGCCTGCCTTTAATCCAAAGACATACAAGGCGGAAAACACCATTAATCTTTGCCAAGAACTACCTGCCTCGGTTTCCCATAATGATGATTCAGGATGTCGATTTCGCTTTGTTTGCGCTTGACGATGACGATGCACACTGCTTTTTGAGCGACCAACAATTGAAGCTAAGTTACGAACAGTTTGCTTGCCTGTTGTTGTAATTTCAGCGATAATTGCGTGACTAGCTGCGCGTATTTTCTGTGTTGTTCTGTTTTTTTAGTCATTAACCTATGATACAAGAATATCGCAGTTAGTTCTTTATTTTGTCCCGTCTTAAGTTGGTAGCCAAATGTAACAGGTTTACAATGGTCTCAAATTGACATAGATAGAGCGTGTGCATGGATTCATGCTGACCAAGCCAAGTCTAAAAAATCTATAGCAGTTCCATTAAATGATGATGCTTTAAAAGTTATTCTTGAACAAAAAGGAAAACATTTAACTAATGTTTTTACTTATAAAAACAATCCTGTTAAAACAGCAAATTCAAGTGCATGGCGTAAAGCTTTAAAACGGGCAGGAATTAAAAATTTTAGGTATCATGATTTAAGGCATACGTGGGCAAGTTGGCATATTCAAAATGGTACACCGTTAAACGTGTTAAAGGAATTGGGCGGTTGGGCTGATTTAACAATGGTGATGCGTTATGCTCATTTAAGTAGTGACCACTTAAAAAACTATGCTAAAAATTCAAATCATGGCACAGATTAGACACAACACTTAAAGATAATATTATTAAAATAGCTTAACCTGTTGATTTAATGGTGTCCCCGACAGGAATCGAACCTGTAACCTGCTCCTTAGGAGGGAGCCGCGCTATCCTATTGTGCCACGGAGACATTTTGATTCACCATTATACTCAACTGATTTTAATTTTTCAGTTATTCTTTAACAGGGCGTTTATCTAACTTTCTTTGTAAGGTACGGCGGTGCATATTTAACGCTCTGGCCGCGGCGGATATATTCCCGTGATGTTGCATTAATACCGTTTGTAAATGCTCCCACTCCAATCGTTTAACCGATAAGGGTTTTTCTTTAATTTCAACCGAAGAATCCCCTTGGTTTTTATGCAGAGCATTCACAATCTCATCCGCGTTCGCAGGCTTAGTTAAATAATGAACCGCTCCTAACTTAATCGCTTCTACGGCGGTGGCAATACTCGCAAATCCTGTCAGCATAATAATGCGCGTATTATCATCCAATGAAATTAACTTTTTAACCATCTCTAAGCCTGAATCATGCCCAATTCGTAAATCAATCACCGCATATTCAGGTTCGGTTTCCTCGGCTAAAATGATGCCATGTTTTATATCATTCGCAATACTGACATGGTAGCCTCTTTTTTGTAAGGCCGACTTGAGAACATGACAAAATGTCTCATCATCATCAACTAAAAGTAACTGTGGGTTATCATTTTCGGTCATTAAATTTCTCTTAATTAATTAAAGGCAATTTGATTTTTACACAACCGCCTCCTGTTGCGGGGTGGTTGTAAAATTCAATACTACCGTTGATTTGTTTAAGGGTGGTACAGGCTAAAAATAAACCGACACCCAATCCTTGTTTTTTACTTCCCATCGGTTCTAATCCTTTATAACCTAAAAGCTTAGAAGGCAGGCCTTTTCCAAAATCACGTATTTCTAAAGTGAGTTTTTCATTATTCCAATTGGTATGTAACTCGATACCTTTATCTTTTTGTGTCGCTTCTGCTGCATTATTTAAGATATTAATAATTGAATGTGTCAGTGTTTTTTCAGCAATAATCTGTGAGGGAAGATAAACACTGGGTTTGACGATTAATGATAACTTTGCATTCGGCTTTTGCGTTCGCCATTGCAATAAAACTTCATCAATATAATCGACTAGGTTCATCACTTCACCCGATTCAGCACGCATTTCTCCCCCTGATGCGGACATAAGCGATAACGCGGATTTACAACGAACGATTTGTTGTTCTAAAATTTTCATTCTTTCGTGTAAATCAGGGTAACGGTGTTCAGGGAAATCTTGAAGCACCTCATGGGTAACAATGGCCATTGTTCCTAATGGAGTCCCCATATCATGGGCGGCACTCGCAGCAAGAGTTGCTAAGGAGACCACACGCTCATTACGCAGTGCATTTTCACGGGCTTCGGCTAAAGTTCGCTCTCTATCACGTAACGTTTTAGATAATTCAACGACAAAATAAGCCACTAATCCAGCACTAAAAACAAATCCAAACCACATCCCAAAAATATGTAGATTAAAGTATTTTTTATCACTCATAATATGCAGGTGATGCTGCATTTCTACACTCATGATTTTAGGGGACGTTAAATGGGGTTCAATTGCAGGTAATGGGATGTTGTAAGCAATTAAAATAGTATAGGCGGATGAGGTTAAAATAACCATGTACCACGCATACGACTGCGGTAGCATGATACCTGTAATAATCAAGGGTAATAAAAATACCCATATAATCGGGTTAGATGCTCCGCCCGTTAGATATAACATAATGGCGATTCCACAAACATCAATAATAAGCTGTGAAAATATTTCCAGTTCAGTCACATCCTCTTCGGTTTTTAAACGCATCCATGTATAAAAATTAATACTCACAATGGATAAGATAACGAGGCAAAGTTCTTGTTGAGGAAGTTCAATCCCTAAGCCAAAAATAGCTAAAAATACGATCCCTGACTCGCTGAAAATCATTAAGTTTCTAAGAATAAATAACCATTTTAGGTTTTCTCTAATAGATAACGGGGTGTTAGGAAGAATTTGTGCTTGCATGACGTGTAATTTTAGGTTGTTTTATAACGTATCGTTGTATTTCATTTACAAGTGAGGATTACTTTTTAGGGTAATCGTTCATTGATGGGTTTTTTAATCTGAGTAAATAACGGTCACATTTTTTTAGAGCGGAAGCCCTCGTTGTTTTTTGTGGGGCTATTAATCTTCATTTACATAGGTTTTACACGTTATATAATAATAAATTTATTTTATTTATGTCGTTTTATTTCCCTGTTTCAGATTGCCATGCGCGTCATCATCGTAGAGATTATAGCCTTGTCTTGTTTTCCCTTGTTTATATTACGTGTGCGGTAAATTATGATGGGAGTGGTTCATTAGCCGCTCAAAAAGTATTAGCTATCATGACATGGAGTGCTTTAATTGTCATGCTCTGGGATGAAAATAAAGAGACACGAATGCAAGTTATTCTGACGTTGACTTTTGCAACCCTAGCCGAACATTTTGCCTCTATTTATATGGGGTGTTATCGCTATCGTTTTAACAATGTCCCCCTTTATGTTCCCCCAGGTCATGGCGTTATTTATTTAGCGATCATTGCACTGGCTCGATCAGGTTTTTTTTTACATTATGCGAGAAAAATAACCCTAGTTGTACTGGTTGCGGGAGGAAGTTGGGTGTTATGGGGCGTGTTTTTTGCGGCTCGTGAAGATTTAACAGGGGCGGTGTTATTTATTTTATTTTTAATTTATGTATTTAAAGGGCGCGCACCAATGATTTATCTCGCGGCCTTTTTTGTAAGTACGTGGCTGGAAATAGTGGGTACGTTTTCAGGGACTTGGGCATGGGCTGAAATTGATCCTATTTTTGGGTTAACCCAAGCTAATCCACCGAGTGGGGTTGCCGCCTGCTACTGTTTTGTTGATTCGTTAGCCATTATAAATACGAAACTAGGGTTAAAGGCATGGAATTTTATGTTGAAAAAAATAGAGATGATTAAAATACCCTTAACCTCTAGGCAAACGCAATGGGTCAGTAAATGTCGTTGTTTTGTCAAAAAAATGCGAAATAACGTGTAATCGGGGCCATGAAGACGGCCTTATGAGACGTGATGCTTCGCGTCTCAGGATTGTCGAACATAGATTTAATGGGGTTAATAAATACCCACGATTCAACACATCGTATTCCTGCAAGGATTAAATTTACGATTTATTTTTTAGTAAAGCAAGCGAGTAAAACGTATCACGCCAATAAACGCCCCCTTGTTTTAAGGTTAAAAAAGCGGATCGCCAGAGTGCCCATAAGGTGACGGTTGCTGAAAATAAAATAGTTAAACTAATATGCCACCCTACGTTTGCTTTGACCCCGATATAAGCGACGAGACTATGCAGCACGATTAAGGCAACTGCATAGCCGAGGGCGGCTTGAGTGGGGAGTATGAAAATGGCTAGGTAAGGGAAGAAGAAAATAAGTTTGAAAATTATTGTTACGACTAATAATTTAACGACGGAGTAATCAAGCGCGGCAAAACTATTTTTTTCAACTCCCCGTATTAAACCTGATAAATTTTGTTGCCAGCGTATTTCTAGTAGCTGTTCGGCGGCTAATAATTGACTCCGAAACCCATGATGCTTAATTTCTCGCCCTAAACCCATGTCATCAATCATTTCTAAGCGTAATTTTTCAAATCCTCCAATCTGTTGATAACACGAGTGGCGAATTAAATTAAATGCTCCAATACCTACAAAGCGGCGACTTTTAGGATTGGAAATTAGGAAAGGATAAAGGCTTATTAAAAAGACCATTCCCATAAATTGTGCAACACTATTTTCAGCGTAACGACCAGGTATCAAACGGGGCATTAAAGCGAGATGATCCCATTGTTGAGCGTTAACCACTTGCATTGCTTTTTTTAAGGTTTCTTTTGAAAAAATAACATCGCCATCGGTAAATAATAAATAATCCCCTGTGGCATGTTGTGCTGCTGAGTGCATGGCATGATTTTTCCCCAGCCAACGTTCAGGTAATTCTTTGATGTGAATAACGTTTAAGCGTGATGATTGCGTTTGCAGCTTATCCATAATCGCCCCCGTTTGGTCGGTGGAACGATCATTAACCGCTAAAATTTCAAAATTGGGGTAATCCTGAGCTAATAATGAAGATAAGGCGCTATGAATTTTTTGTTCTTCATCGCGTGCTGGGACGATAATAGATATTTTAGGGTAATGAGTCAGCGGGGGCAGTGTTTTGATGACTTTGTGTAATTGTAGATAATATAAAAAATGGAGTATAACACCGCTATGCCATAACCAAAATAAGGCGGTAAGCCAGCCAAAAAGCGTAATAATAGACATAGTGATTACTCAAAATACCCCATGTTACGCGTTGTCAGCGTATTTTTAAATATCAAGTGGCGCATTTTTTAATCTAATTTTATGGGTGGCTTAATTTTTGATAAATTATTTTAAAATTCTAACGTTAATGATTCTGTCGTTTAATGTCTAATGAGGGTTGATTTAGAGCCTTGGTTTGACCAAAATAGTTTTTGGGGGACTAGGCGGTTTTATTTTGCCGATTTGTTTCGGGTTGATGAATGACATCATCGGCGTTTGGACCAGCTGTTTTATGCTTTTATTAGTCATTGTCGGTATTTCATTAGTGTGGATGCATGTTTCAATTGTCTTATCCAATCGGAAATTATGTCCTGAAATGAAATGTTTAACCGCTTTACCCGAAGTTTTAGATCATCAAGCAAGGGGATAATAAATAAATTATAGAGGTAGAGAGGTGAAAAATATCACCTCTCTCTATTTAAAAGGTTAGATATATTGGATGGATAAAATCTCATACTCTATGTCCCCTCCAGGGGTTTTTACTAACACGACATCTTCAGCTCTTTTACCGATTAAAGTACGCGCAATAGGTGAACCTACTGAAATGCGATGTTCTTTTATATCGGCTTCATCGACGCCTACAATTTGATAAGTAACCACTTTTTCAGTTTCAATATTTTCTATTTCAACGGTTGCTCCAAAAATAACGCGCCCATCCGCATCTATTTGGGTGACATCAATAATTTCAGCATTAGAAAGTTTCCCATCAATATCTTTAATACGTCCTTCGGCAAAACTTTGTTGATCCCGAGCAGCATGATATTCCGCATTTTCTTTTAAATCACCATGCTCACGGGCCGTGGCAATATCAGCAATAATGCGTGGACGGACGACTGATTTTAATTCTTCTAATTCAGCACGTAACTTATTGGCACCGACAACGGTTAAAGGGACTTTGTTCATAGTTTACTCCTAATTTTAATCTAAAAAAAACCTGAGAGTTTTGTAAAAAAACACACAGGTTTCAATGGTTTTTAATGATGAAAAATAATTAATTTAAACGGGCATGTAAGTCTTGCAGAGAATTAACATCCCCTACGCCTAATTCACCGAGCGCATAACAAGCCGCTTTTGCTCCTGCTAAGGTGGTGTAATACGCGACATGATGTTGCAGAGCTTCACGGCGCATGGTAAATGAATCCGCAATTGCCTTGGTACTCACCGCGGTATTGATGATGAGTTGAATTTGATCATTTTTAATCATATCCACGGTATTAGGTCGTCCTGCATTGACTTTATAGACTTCATCACAGGGAATGCCTGCATTTTTTAATACCCGAGCTGTTCCGCGTGTCGCAACAATTTCATAGTCTTTGGCCACGAGCATTTTAGCTACATCAATTATTTTAACTTTATCTTCATCTCGAATACTAATTAAAACTTTGCCTGTATGACTTAAATCAACGCCCGCTGCCCGTTGTGACTTAGCAAAAGCCTCACCAAAGGTTTTACCTACGCCCATGACTTCCCCTGTTGATTTCATTTCAGGGCCTAATAATGAATCGACCCCTGGAAATTTCACAAACGGAAACACCGCCTCTTTGACTGAGAAATAATCAGGAATACATTCTTTGGTATAGCCTTGTTCGATTAAGCTTTTACCTGCCATACAACGCGCTGCAATTTTAGCTAAAGGATAGCCTGTGGCTTTAGAGACAAAGGGTGCGGTTCGAGAGGCGCGTGGATTGACTTCCAAGACATAGACTTCTTCCCCTTGTACTGCAAATTGGGTATTCATTAAACCACGTACTCCCAAGGCTTTTGCCATTTGCCCTACTTGATCACGGAGTTTATCTTGAATTTCTGGGGCTAATTCATAAGGTGGAATGGAACACGCTGAATCGCCTGAATGCACGCCAGCTTGCTCAATATGTTCCATTAGGCCGCCAATTAAAACGGTTTCTCCATCATAAATAGCATCAACATCCATTTCAACGGCATCATTTAAGAATCGGTCTAACAAGACAGGTGAATCATTAGAAACACTGACCGCTTCTTGCATATAGCGACGTAAACCTTGCTCATTAAAAACAATTTCCATTGCCCGTCCGCCTAAAACATAAGACGGTCTAACCACCAAAGGATATCCCAATTCTTTAGCTGAATTAACCGCTTGTTCTGTTGAACGCGCGGTGGCATTGGGCGGTTGTTTAAGGTTTAAACGTTCTAATAATTTTTGAAAGCGTTCCCGATCTTCAGCTAAATCAATCGAATCGGGGGATGTTCCAATAATTGGTGCGCCAGCGGCTTCCAAAGCACGGGCTAATTTTAATGGGGTTTGTCCCCCATATTGCACAATCACACCTTTAGGTTGTTCTAAATCAATAATTTCTAAAACATCTTCTAAGGTTAACGGTTCAAAATACAAACGATCCGAGGTGTCAAAATCGGTAGAAACGGTTTCAGGATTACAATTAATCATAATGGTTTCATAGCCATCTTCGCGTAATGCTAAGGCCGCATGAACACAGCAATAATCAAACTCAATGCCTTGTCCAATTCGATTCGGTCCTCCGCCTAAAATAATAATTTTTTCTTTATCGGTTGGACGGGCTTCACACTCACGCTCATAAGTGGAATATAAATAAGCGGTATCGGAATCAAATTCAGCCGCACACGAATCTATACGTTTATAAACGGGACGAATATTAAATTTATGGCGTACATTACGCACTTCAGATTCAACCGTTTCTAATAATTTAGCTAAACGAACATCTGAAAAGCCTTTGCGTTTTAATGAAAATAAATCTTTTTCATCCAAAGCGGTGAGGGTTTTCGTCATTAAAACTTTTTCATTGAGGACTAAATCCTCAATTTGAGCTAAAAACCAGCGGTCAATTTTAGAGGCTTCAAAAACGTCTTCCAACGACATGCCATTACGAAAACCATCCGCGACATACCAAATTCTATCAGGACCCGGGTGACGTAATTCACGTTCAATTTTATCTTGAGTGTCTTCAGTGCCATCCAATTCGATGACTTCATCCAAACCAGAAACGCCAATTTCTAAACCACGTAAGGCTTTTTGTAACGACTCTTGAAAAGTGCGTCCAATCGCCATCACTTCGCCGACGGATTTCATTTGTGTGGTTAAACGATCATCGGCTTGAGGAAATTTCTCAAAGGTAAACCGAGGGACTTTAGTGACCACATAATCAATGGTTGGCTCAAAGGAGGCAGGAGTTGCGCCGCCTGTAATCTCATTTTTTAATTCATCTAACGTATAACCAACCGCTAATTTTGCCGCGACTTTGGCAATCGGGAATCCTGTGGCTTTTGAGGCTAAGGCAGAAGAACGGGAGACGCGTGGATTCATCTCAATGACCACCATTCGCCCATCTTCGGGATTAATCGCCACTTGAACATTTGATCCGCCCGTATCCACGCCAATTTCACGCAAAACGGCTAGAGAGACATTTCGTAGGATTTGATATTCTTTGTCGGTTAAGGTTTGTGCAGGCGCAACGGTAATCGAATCGCCTGTGTGTACACCCATCGGGTCAAAGTTTTCGATGGAACAGATAATAATACAATTATCGTTGGTATCGCGGACGACTTCCATTTCGTACTCTTTCCAACCAAGTACCGACTCTTCAACTAAGAGTTCATTGGTCGGCGATAAATACAAACCGCGTTCGCAAATTTCAACAAATTCTTCTTTATTGTAAGCGATACCGCCGCCGCTTCCGCCCATCGTAAACGAAGGCCGAATCACGGTGGGATAACCAACTTCTTTTTGAGCTGAAAACGCCTCTTCCATCGTATGCGCGGTTTTAGATTTAGCGACATCGAAACCTAATCGCCCCATCGCTTGGTTAAACAGCTCGCGATCTTCGGCCATATTGATGGCTTCTTTAGTCGCGCCAATCATTTCCACGTTGTGTTTTGCCAACACGCCGTGTTTATCTAGATCTAAGGCACAATTTAACGCGGTTTGTCCGCCCATCGTCGGTAAAACGGCATCGGGTTTTTCTTTCTCGATGATTTTTTCAACGGTTTGCCAGTCAATGGGTTCAATATAAATGGCATCGGCCATCTCGGGGTCGGTCATGATAGTCGCAGGATTTGAGTTGACTAAGATGACGCGATAGCCTTCTTCTCGTAACGCTTTACATGCTTGCGTTCCAGAATAATCAAACTCGCAAGCTTGACCAATGACAATAGGCCCTGCGCCTAGTAATAAAATGGATTTTAAATCGGTTCTTTTTGGCATATTGTTATGTGTTAGGAGGTAATTATTTTTTAATCATTTGTTTTATTGACATCCTCCCCTCCCTAAAGGAAGGGGATTCCTCCGGCGAGCGTTTGATGTCCCAAACGGAGAATGTTCTTTACGGCATTCATATCTCTATTATGCTTTGTACGTATCTACTTTAAATTTCAGGGTAAAACAAATATCAGACCTGCAAACTTTGCGCTTTTTGAGCGATAAGATTCGCCATAGACGGCATTTTGAATTCACCACTAACTCGGTCATAAACATAATCATAAAAACTCACGGCTAGTTTTTTAGCCGTTTCAGCAAGACTCATAAAACTGTCTTTGATTTTCGTGCCTTTCTCATTTCGAGTCTGGAAGCTTATGTCTCGCGCACGCGCTTGTCTTCTTGCGCCAAGTTCGGCTGCATTGTTATGGAGTGGTAATTGTGGAAGCTCCAAAACTCGCAATAATTCAGTCTTTTTCGCCAGTGTTTTGGCGATGCGATCATTGAGGTCTTCATAATCGCTTGTGGTTGCAAACAATTCATTAAATCGCGTTAACAACCATGCCTTTTTATCGGGGCAGGGATTTTTTTGATAGTTAAGCAACTCCTTATAATACTCCCAATAGTGCCCTCGAAAATCGGCTAATGCTTGCTGATGTATTTCCAGAATTGGACGGAGTTTTTTGTAGTGGCGAGCATCGTGAACCCAGCATAACCCCAAATGTTCCGTCAGTAATTTGAATTGCGGCGCATCGTCTGCAAGCAAGGTTTCAATAACAGGAAAATCCGTTTGTTGCTGATAATAGGCAATGGCACAAGCTTCGGTGACATGCGCTACCTGTCTCACGCCTAAGGTATTTAAGATCGCTAAGTGCAACTTAAATTGCGCTTCATTCATCACTGTATTGACAGGTATTTGAGCATCAACTTTTGCCCGTGCTTTATCAGCTAACTTGAACTCGTCAAGCAAGGATTGAGCCTGTTGATTGTAGATATAATGGCGTGGCGCATAATCGGTCAGCACGTCCAGAACCGATAAACGGTTTTTGTGTTTGGTGGTGAAATAAGCGGTAAACAAGTCGTTGCAGACCACCTGACGATAGTGGTTATCACCGTTGACTCGCGCACTGGTATCATCAATCTGCCCGTAATCACTGTTGAGAATACCGCTGCGATAAAGTTCGCTTTTTTCCTGATGCGCCCAGTCATAACCGCCTGTCCATTGCTGAGAAACATAAGTCGGCGACACCACAATGCCAATATTTTCAAAAAACCGACCATGGGTTTTTCGGTCACGCCCATCATCTTAAGCATGGGAATCAAGCTACGAATTCCAATACCAAATTCGCCCTGACCTCGAACGCCTTCAGGCAATTGGGCGCGGTAATACTTATTTTCAGAAGGTGAATAAAAAATCTCACGGAGATACTTAATATTATTGGTTTTGATGACAATGTCTTGAATCACCACTTCCGCAAAGCCTTTAGATACTAAGTCGCTAGGCAAGCCAGTTTTGTCGAGTAGGCATTTTAGCGTTTGGTCGATTTTAACTCGTGGGATCTTGGGTTTACGGCGGCGTTTTTTCTTATCCGAGTCCGTATTTTCAGTGTCGTTATTAGTTTCTTTTTGCGCGTCAACTTGTGCTTTTTTACGTTCGTCTTCGGATGAAATATCATCACCCTTATTATTTTTATTGGGTTTGATATCAGGCTTTCCCTGCTCACCTTTCAAGCGATTAACCTCGTCACGAAGTTGCTGTAATTCAGTTTCTAAAGACAATTTATCACTGGCTAAGCGTTCAATAAGATTGAATATTTTTTTGACAATATCCTGCGCTTCGCTACTTTCCATTTGAGCGATTTCTTGATAAATGGCGTTAGTTTCAGCCTGTAGGTCGTGGATATTCAAAGTATGTAAATGTTCGTTCTTTTATGATATGTTGTCAAATCTATTTTAGAAATTTTATCTTTACCCTGAGATTTAAAGTAGATACCTTTGTACTACACTCAGTACAAGACCATGCTCTTATTCCAAGTCCTGTTCTACCTTTCGGACTATTGCGGCTGATAAGGTCACAACATGAACAAGTTTGGGAAGTGTAAGCTTCGTTGACTTTGATAAACACGGATTGCATCCCTTCGGATTTATAATCAAGCTGTGTTTTAAGCAGAAACCAGCGTCCTCCAACAATCATTCTAATATTAGGATAAAAAACCAGCCTCAGAGTATTTGTGTTTTATTTTTCCATCATTTCAACAAACTTATCAAATAAGCCTTCAACGTCTTGAGGCCCTGGACTTGCTTCTGGATGCCCTTGAAAACTAAAGGCGGGGCAATCGGTACGTTCTATCCCTTGTAAACTGCCATCAAACAAAGAATGATGCGTTGCTTTGACATTATCGGGTAGTGAGGTTTCATCCACCGCAAAGCCATGATTTTGACTGCTAATCATGACTTTATTCGTCGCTTTATCTTGAACAGGATGATTGGCTCCATGATGTCCAAATTTCATTTTAACCGTTTTTGCACCGCTGGCTAAGGCTAATAATTGATGCCCTAAACAAATACCAAAGACGGGGATTTTGGTGTCTAAAATAGTTTTAATCGCTTCAATCGCATAAGTACACGGTTCAGGGTCACCTGGACCATTGGATAAAAAGATACCGTCAGGATTCATGGCTAAAACCTCAGAAGCAGTCGTGGTTGCAGGAACAACGGTTACTCGACAACCTCGGTTAGCCAGTAATCTTAAAATATTACGCTTAACCCCAAAATCATACGCCACTACATGCGTTGTCAAATTATCAGCTTCTTGGTGACCTTGTGCTAAAGTCCACGTATTTTCACGCCATTCATAGGGTTTAGAGGTGGTAACTTCTTTTGCTAAATCTAAACCTTTTAAGCCTGAAAATTTTGTAATTTCTTGCTTGGCTTGTTCAAGATTAGCGTCATCACCTGTAACAATACACCCTCGTTGCGCCCCTTTATCACGTAATAATCGGGTTAACTGACGGGTATCAATTTCAGCAATGGCAACGACCTTATTGTCTTGCAAATAATCGGCTAATGATTTTTCATTACGCCAGTTACTCGCCAATAAAGGTAAATCACGAACCACTAAACCACTGGCAAAAACATGGGTTGATTCATTGTCTTCCTCAGTCGTCCCTACATTACCAATATGAGGATAGGTTAAGGTTACAATTTGTCGCGCATAAGAGGGATCACTTAAAATTTCTTGATACCCTGTTAATGCGGTATTAAAAACCACTTCACCGATAGAACAGCCCTCTATACCTATAGATACCCCTTCAAATATCGTTCCATCTTCCAATACCAACCACGCGGACTTACTCAAAATTAATCACCTTAATCATTAGATAAACAGGATAAGCTTATATTAACCCATTCCTTTGTTAAAAATAAAAATTGAGGTGATTTTACGAAATTATGCGGCGGAGGTCATTAATAATTTCTAAATTATAGTTAAGTTAGCTTTTCACTTTACTTTTATGCCCCTTAAAATAAAAAGAAATTTTGACGGTTACAAGGGGTAGGTGATAGGTTTTTTTACTATGAGGAACTTGTTTGGGTACTTTATGGGTTGCCGATACGATTTAGTTTTTATTAAATAACGGTTCAATAACATCCAAAATTTGAGCTTGAGTAATTTCGCCCATTTGTCGGTGAATAATTTGACCGTGTTGATTTAAGATAACCGTAAAAGGAACGGCATTAATGGTATTTCCCCATGAACGTGCAAGCTGCGCCCCTGCGTATTCGCCTATTAAAATAGGGTAGTTAATTGAAACGGCTGCCGCGTATTCAGCAACGGTCTGTTGTTCTTCAAGGGCAATTCCAATAAATTGTATATTTTGATCGGCATAGTCATTTTGCATTGTTATAAAGTCAGGAATTTCTTTTAAACAAGGGGGACACCAAGTTGCCCAAAAATTGATGATTAAAAATTTATCCTGCCAGTTTGATAAGGGTTGCTGTTGACCCTTTAAATCAGGAAGTGTTATATCGGCTAACGAAATGGTTTGGATTTCAGCGGGCTTATTAAAAATGTGTATTGCAAGGCCACTGGTTAAGGCGAGTAGGGCAACGAATACGATAACAAATGTTTGTTTCATTTTAATGTCCAATGGATTGAATGCCTGCAAGAAAGATTTCACGGGTTTGATAACCAATGACGCGGTGATTTAATTGTTCTTTTTTATCCGTTCCAAAAAATAAAATAGCAGGGGGACCAATTAAATTAAAATGGGTTAATAATACCTTGTCATCGTCTGAATTTTTGGTGACATCAACTTGCAATACTATAAAGTGAGTCAATGCCTGTTTTACTTTTGGGTCTGTAAAGGTATACGCTTCCATTTCTTTACAGGAAATACACCAATCTGCATAAAAATCTAACATCACGGGTTGATTATTGGCACTCGCGAGTTCTAATTGACTTGTTAGTTCGGCTAATGAGGTAATTTGTTTAAATTCAATTCCCTGATGGGTCGTTTTAGTTGAAGAGCTTGCCAAACCTTGCAACGGTTTTAAAGGATTCGTATTTCCCGCGCTCATTCCCACCAGTAATAAAATACCGTAAATGAGCATAACTACGCCAAGACCTTTCCCTAGTTTAAACCAGCCACTGCATTCAGCGGGTAACGCTTCGAGTGCGTGTAAATAAACCGAAGATATAATAAATAAGACTGCCCACAAGAATAAAGTGACACTTGCTGGTAAAATACGTTCTAGCATCCATAAGGCGGTGGCTAACATAATAACCCCAAAGACGGCTTTGGTTGAATTTAACCAATGACCCGCTTGAGGTAATAGTTTACCCGCAGAGGCACCGAGAATGAGTAATGGAAAGCCCATGCCTAATCCCATCATAAATAAAGCAGAACCGCCTAAGATAGCATCGCCTGTTTGTCCGATATAAATTAATGCCCCTGCTAAAGGCGCGGCAACGCAAGGTCCGACTATTAATGAGGATAAGGCTCCCATAATCGCGACCCCTAAATAAGAGCCATCACGGTGACTGTCACTGGAGTTATGTAGTTTGGCTTGTAAGAATTTAGGAAGCTCTAAACTATAAAAACCAAACATGGATAAGGATAATAAAATAAATACGCCACTAAAAAGCGCGATAATCCATGTTTGTTGAAAGAGAACTTGTAAATTACTGCCAAATAACGCGGCTAATACACCAAAAATGGTATAGGTTAAAGCCGAGGCGACCACGTAGGATAATGATAAAAGAAACGCTTTTGTGGTGGTTATTTTGTTACCTTGTCCAATAATGAGTCCTGATAAAATGGGAATCATCGGAAAAATACAGGGCGTAAAGGAAAGTAATAATCCAAATCCTAAAAAACTTAAAAGCGTAAGCCATAAGTTGTCCTGTTGTAATGCCTTTGCAATTTGATTTTGTTCTGATAAATTATTAGGCGAGGGCGCGGTTACTTTTTGGGTTACTGTTGATAATTGGGTGGCAATCGGAAGTGTTAATGAATGTTCTTGAGTCATCGGCGGGTAACAAACCCCTCGATCAGCACAGCCTTGAAAATCTGCTTTTAAAATAAGTGTTTCTGAGGCGTTGGCTGTACGCAATAAAGGGAGGTCAAATTTTAATTGCTGATGAAAAATTTCAACTTGACCAAAGGCTTCATCATGCTTAGGTTCACCGCGAGGAATGTTATAGGTACCTAAGCTGACATGATTACTATTTAATAACTGTAATTTAATTTTATCGCGGTATAAATAATAGCCATCCGCAATGATCCAATTGAGACGTAAGGTTTTTTCATCTTTAATTTCAACAAAAAACTGAAAGGCTTTATCCGCAGGTAGGAGAACATCTTGAAATAAATTAGAGGTGATACTTTTAAACCCCGTCACTAATTGTTTAAGCGGGTCTACTACAGGCACAGTTAATTCAAGCGAGATTGTTTTTTTCTGTGGAGGATAGCAAACCCCTATATCCGCACATCCTTGATAGTGAATGTCGATTATTAACTGAGATTTGTTCGTGGGGTTTTGAATTGAAATAGGCAATAGGAGCTGTTGGCGATGAATAATGACCTCACCAAAAGCGGCATCCTGTTTATGTTGACCTTGTGGAAAAACAATTTGCCCCAATGTTACCGTTGCCGTTTGTGATTTTACAGAAAAACGGTGTTGATAAAGATAATAGCCTTCGGCTATTTGAAGTGATAACTCAAGATGGTTATTAATAAAATCAGCAGAAACCTTGAATGCCTCATCAGGTGGCAATAAGTTAGGCGTGTTAGCACGACTTACTAAGGGGGAAAGTAAGAGCAAAAGATAAAAAAAACTTATTCGGACAAAGGTCATGAGTTAATCCAGTTAAGGGGAATTTGATAGCGGTGAGTCATTAAGGACTGCAACTATTTTAGGAAGTTCATAAGTCGATAAGCAAATGATACTTTTGAAGAATGATGGGCTATTATCCTAGAGAATCCCTTATTTTACGTTTAAAAAATTATTTTTTTTAAAGCTATGTTCTAAATATATGGCTTGACGAAAAACCACATCAACCTATAATGCGAGAGTTAAACTTCAACGATTGTCGTATTTAGAGCTTATGAGTTATGGAAAATAACGAAAAAAAAATCCCTTACGATGATGCTGATATTATTCGTGCAGCCCGTTGTTTAAAGGCAATGTCTCATCCTTTACGTTTAAAAATATTGTGTGTTTTGGGGAGTGACTTAATTAGCGTACAAGAAATTGTTGAGCAAGTGGGTACAAGCCAAAGTAACATTTCCCAGCATTTAGCGATTTTAAGAGAAAAAGATTTATTAGGCTTTAAAAAAGAAGCCAATCGTGTTTATTATTTTATTGATGATGAACGAATGCTTAAATTAATCAGTATGATGCGTGAGATTTTTTGTAGCCGTCATTAATTACTTTACTCTTTAAATAATAACAAAAATACCTCATGGATCAATATTTAGAATTTATTACGAATCATTATTTACTGTCTTTTGCATTTGTTGTTGTTGCATTTTTACTTATTCAAGATTTACTTGAAAATACCTTTAGCAAAGTCGAAAGTTTGTCGCCTTTACTTGCGGTAACGAAAATGAATAGCAGTGATGTTTTTACGATGGATGTAAGAGACTCTCACGATTTTCTTAAAGGTCATATAGAAGGGGCTGAAAATACTCCCTTAGATAAGATTGAAGAAAACTTAGAGGCACTTAGTGCCTATAAAACAACCGAAGTACTTCTTGTTTGTCAAACAGGGACACGGATAACAGCAGCAAGTAAAATTTTAGCAGCGGCAGGGTTTGAAAAAATATTAAGCCTTAAAGGCGGAATGCAATCATGGGAAGATGCTAAGTTGCCTGTTAAAATGAGCAGTAAAAAATAAATAACGGATGTTTTTTAATTATCTTTCATTAACTTTTAATACTTAAAATTATTATATTATGGCCGAAAAAATCGAAACAAAAGAAGACGGAACGACAGAAGCTAAAAATTTTTCAATTCAAAAAATTTATACGAAAGATATTTCCTTTGAAACGCCTAATTCCCCTCAAATTTTTATTGATAAATGGGAGCCTCAAGTTGATTTTAATTTAGGCACTAACGTAACGCCTTTAGAAGATAATTTATACGAGGTGGTTTTATCGGTCACGGTTACAGTCAAATGTGGTGAAAAAACAGCGTATTTAGTGGAAGTGGCTCAAGCAGGCGTTTTTACTTTAACAGGGTTTAGTGAAGATGAAATGGGGCCTATGATGGGAAGTTTTTGCCCTAATATTTTATTTCCTTATGCCAGAGAAGTTATTTCTGATTTAGTCAGCAAAGGGGGGTTTCCACAATTATTATTAGCCCCTGTTAATTTTGAAGCCCTCTATACCCAACATTTACAGCAGGTTGAAGCGGAACAACTTCCAGGTTCTGATAGCATTAATTAAAGTCAATGACCGCTAAAATTAGTGTCTTAGGGGCAGGTTCTTGGGGAACAGCTTTAGCGATACTGGCAGCTAGAAATGGCTGCCAGACTTTGTTATGGGGGCATGACGCTCGACATATTGCAACGCTTAAAAAAGATAATGAAAATAAACATTATCTGCCTGAATTACCGTTTCCTCAGGGCTTAAAGGTCACCGATCAATTACAAGAGGCTGCCGAGTTTAGCGACTTATTGTTAATTTCAGTCCCCAGTCATGCGTTTAAAGCCACGCTGCTGAAATTAAAACCCTTTATTACAGTCGATACTCAAGTGGCTTGGGCAACTAAGGGATTTTGTGCTGAAACGGGTGGGTTACTTGATTCTGTTGTGAGTGAAAACTTATTTTCTCAAACCGCCACCGCCGTTTTATCAGGGCCTACGTTTGCCAATGAAGTGGCCAAAGATTTACCCACAGCGATTACCATTGCCTCGAAAGATAGAGCCCTTGCAAATAGACTCGCGGCTTTATTGCATAATCCACGTTTTCGTGCGTATACCAGTACTGATATTATTGGTGTTCAAGTAGGCGGGGCGATTAAAAATGTTTTAGCGATCGCCGCAGGAATTGCCGATGGCTTGGGCTTTGGAGCGAATACACGCGCCGCATTGATTACGCGGGGTTTGACAGAAAGCATTCGTTTAGGGTCTAAATTAGGCGGGCAACAAGAAACCTTAATGGGCTTGGCAGGGTTAGGGGATTTAGTTCTCACGTGTACCGACGATCAATCGCGAAACCGTCGTTTTGGTTTAGCTCTAGGTCGAGGTGGAAACCAAGCGGACATCATTAAAGAAATCGCTCAAGAGGTTGAAGGTGTTTTTGCCGCCAAAGAAGCGTATTTATTATCAAAAAAATATCAGATTGAAATGCCTATTATTGAGCAAACCTATAAAGTGCTTTATGAAAATTTAGACCCGCTGTTAGCCGTACAAAATTTATTAGCGCGTGAACAAAAATCAGAAAGTTAGCCCCATTTTACTTGAGACTCACCCACTCAATAAACATTTTAGCGAGTAGTATTAGATTTCGTCTGACTGGATATTGAAGATAGGATGCCAATATAGAGTCGTTTTCATAAAAAACTTAGACATCATGGACCATTTCCACGCCTATCAGGCTATTCTATCCCGTTTCAATGAAGAGTTATCAATCAAGCTCGGCTATCCAGGTTCATTATTGTCAACCCTTCATGGCGTATTAAACCCCGAACAAATTGAGATTACTGCGTCGGGTCAAAAAATTATTAATAACGAAGTGATTGGCATAATGCCGAATAGCCTTGCTGAGATACATATTAATAATATAGGAAGTCCTTGGAAAAATTCAGAAAGTTACACGATTGAAATTAAAGACATCGAAATAGAAGCCATTGAAATTTTAGGACATTATTTTGGCTTACCCAAAGAAGTCGCACGAGGTTATATTACGACAGGGGGGACAGAAGCAAATTTAGCCTGTCTATGGTGGTCTAAATTATGGTTAGCCCGCCAACAAAAAAAACAATCATCCCCTCCGTTTCCAAAAGTATTTTGTAGTCAGGATACGCATTATTCCATTCATAAAATAAGTCATTTAATGGGGTTTGAGTTAGGTTTGATTGAGAGTGATCTCACGGGTGAGATTAATTTGATCGACTTAGAGTGCAAACTTACGCATCATATCGAAAATAATCCAAAACAAAGTATCATTATGGTCGCTAATATAGGGACAACGGTGACAGGGGCTATGGATGATGTTTTGGGGATCAAACATATTTTTGAAACAATAACCTTATCAGGAAAACGCTTACCGTACACTATTCATGCCGATGCGGCCTGTTATGGGATGATTATTCCCGTGACAAAACCGTTTCATCAGGTCACTAACTATTTTACGGATTTAGGGGTTAATACAATGACCCTTTCAGGCCATAAATTTTTAGGGACGAATATTCTCGGTATTCCTTTGACCACGGAACCTTTTTTACGCGAAGCATTTGAAAAAAATACCCGTATCATTAGTTACTGTGGCAATATTGATGATATTACTATTTCGGGATCGAGATCGGGGATAAATATTTTGTGGTTACACAATACTTTAAAGCAGTTGCGTATGGATCACTCTTTTGAACTCATCGAAAAGATGGTTGCTCATAACTTAGAGAATGCCCAATTTTTATACAATCAATTAGTCGCCCTAGTCGGTGATGAACATGTTATTTGGATTAAAGGGCAATTTAATGTTGTATTTCCGAGACCGTCGGTGGGTTTAATTAAAAAATTTAAACTGATGCCCGCAAATGATAATAAGGCCGTCATTTGCACGCATATTAATGTATCGCGTGACTTGCTTGACGAATTTATTAATGAGTATCGTCAAGAACGCGCGGAATAACATCTGCAACCCCTACTTTATTATCGAACACTTTAAAAAACACAAGGTGCTATAAATGATTCCAATGGTAAACCTCAAAGCAAACTATGCTGATATTAAAGATGAAATTGAACAGGGTTTCGCGGAAACACTGACCAACTGTTCATTCATTTTAGGTCCTAATGTACAGGCTTTTGAAAAAGAAGCCGCCGACTATTTAGGGATCAAGCATACCATAGCGGTTGCCTCAGGGACCGATGCTTTGCATCTCGCGTTATTGGCCGCAGGAATTAAAGCGGGGGATGAAGTCATTACAACAGCCTTTACGTTTATTGCAACCGCCGAAGCCATTAAATATGTAGGAGCCACCCCTGTTTTTGTGGATATAGATCCAAAGACATTTAATATAGATCCCTGCGCGATTGAAAAAGCGATTACGCCCAAAACAACAGCGATTATGCCTGTTCATTTATTTGGACAGCCCGCAGATATTAAGGCGATTAAACAGCTCAGTGAGGCGCATGATTTAAAGTTAATAGAAGATTGTGCACAATCATTTGGTGCGACTGTTGAGGGCAAACAAACAGGGTCTGTGGGAGATGTCGCGGGTTATAGTTTTTTTCCCAGTAAAAACTTAGGCGCGTTTGGTGATGGCGGATTGGTGGCTACAAATTCTGATGAAATCGCCGCGAAAATAAAACAATTGCGTAATCATGGCTCAAGCGAGCGTTATTATCATGAAGTGATTGGTTTTAATAGTCGTTTAGATGAATTGCAAGCGGTCGTTTTACGCGTTAAATTAAAACGAATTAATCAATACAATCAAGCTCGTCGTCATAGTGCGCATTTATACTCTCGATTAATGGAAAAATTACCCCTGATAACGCCTTTTGAAGATACGATTGGCAACCATGTCTACCATCAATACACCGTGTTATCCGAACGTCGAGATGAGCTATTAACCGCGTTACAAAATGAAAAAATAGGTTGTGCTATTTATTACCCCGTTCCTTTGCATCAACAAACTGTTTTTAAAGAGGCGTATCAAGGGGTCTCTTTGCCTGTGACCGAACAGGTTTCAGCCCATTGTCTCTCACTGCCTATTTGTGCCAATTTAAAGGATAATGAGGTTATTAAAATAACCGAAATTATTAAAAATTTGTGGCATTAATTGTTTAACAAGCGTATTTGAGATTAAAATTTTAATTAAGGAATAAGCGATTAATAACCGCTGTCATCCCGCTTACAATCGGATTTTGACGGTTATTAAAAGATGCGTCCTAAGAAACACGGTTTCTGTCTAGGGATTCAAAATAATGAATGTCTGGTCCTAACAACCTAATTTAACAAAATGAGATAGTTTATATGAGTTTTACCGCTTTAGATTTATCCCCCGAAATTTTAAAAGCCATTGCAGAGCAAGGGTATGAAACCCCAACGCCCATACAGCAACAAGCCATTCCCGCGATATTAACAGGGCGAGATGTCATGGCTGCAGCACAAACAGGAACAGGAAAAACTGCAGGTTTTACGCTGCCGTTATTAGAACAACTTTCAAAAGGTAAACCCGCTCATGCTAATCAAGTTAGGGCATTAGTGTTAACCCCGACGCGTGAACTTGCCGCTCAAGTTGAAGAAAGTATTCGCCTTTATGGTAAATATTTACCCTTACGTTCAGCTGTTGTTTTTGGTGGCGTGAAGATAAATCCTCAAATGATGCGGTTACGTCAAGGGGTGGATATATTAGTGGCAACACCAGGGCGTTTACTTGATTTGTATAATCAAAATGCGATGAAATTTAAAGAATTAGACGTATTGATTTTAGATGAAGCGGATCGAATGCTTGATATGGGTTTTATCCATGATATTCGTAAAATATTGGCTTTATTGCCTAAGCAACGTCAAAATTTATTATTTTCAGCCACCTTCTCGGATGAAATTCGTCGTTTAGCGAAAGGGTTTGTACATAATCCCGTTGAAATTGCGGTTAACCCGCAAGAAACCACGGTTAATACAGTTAAGCAATGGATTTATCCTGTTGATAAAAAGCAAAAAATCGCATTACTGATTCATTTGGTTAAAGTCAATAAATGGGAGCAGGTTTTAGTTTTTAGTCGAACTAAACATGGGGCAAATAAACTAACCCGAGTTTTAGAAACGGCGGGAATTAAAGCGGCGGCGATTCATGGCAATAAAAGCCAAGGGGCGCGGACAAAAGCATTAGCCAGTTTTAAACGAGGCGATATTAAAGTGTTGGTGGCAACGGATATTGCCGCCCGTGGATTAGATATTGATCAACTTCCTAACGTGGTGAATTTTGATTTACCGAATGTCCCCGAGGATTATGTTCATCGTATAGGACGTACAGGACGGGCAGGGTCAGAAGGCCAAGCTATTTCACTGGTCAGTGCCGATGAATTTAAACAGCTCTCAGATATTGAGCGTCTCATAAAATCATTATTAACCCGTGAAATAATGGATGGTTTTGAACCTACTCATACGGTGCCTGAATCTCGGTTAGATGTGCGGTCTCATCAGCCTAAAAAGCCTAAAAAACCCAGAGTAGATCATCGGGACGGGCAGCGTTCAGGAGCTAAGGCTAATACAAATCAATCCCGTGGCCGAGGACGTAACTCAACAAATCGTTAGGGTGTGAAATAAATGATTCTAAGAGGGTTAATCGGGGTTGTTGATTAGGCGGTCTGCTTTTTATTTGCAATTTAAATTGGAACCCAGTCGGGTTTACTATGGACTGGGTCTTAACACAGCGAAGGTTTTAGTATGATGAAAATTTCAAAATTAGGATTGATTGGTTTATGGCTCATTAACCCTGTTTTAGCGGATGATTCGCAGCAATCAGTATTAAAGCAATTGAGCGTTCCCGATGGGTTTACGCTGTCTATTTTTGCTCAAAATGTCCCTAATGCCCGAACGTTGGCTTTAGGTGATAATGGGGTCGTTTATGTAGGTACGCGTCAACAAGGCAGTGTTTACGCGCTCCAAGATAGTAATAATGATGGCGTTGCGGATAAAAAGTATACGTTGGCAACCGATTTATATATGCCGAATGGCGTGGCTTATAAAAATGGCACGTTATATGTTGCCCAACCGCATCGCATTATTCAATTTAAAAATATAGGTAAGCAGTTAGCTCATCCCCCGAAACCGAGTATTGTTTATGAGGACTTACCTGCGGATAAACGACATGGGTGGAAATATTTACGCATCGGTGACGATAATAAATTATATTCAGCCGTGGGTGCGCCGTGCAATAGCTGTGAATCGGAGAAAGCAATTTACGGAACGTTATTTCGAGTCAATACCGATGGCAGTGAGTTTGAGATCATTGCATCAGGCGTTCGTAATTCAGTGGGATTTGATTGGCATCCCACCACAAAATCACTTTTTTTCACTGAAAATGGACGGGATAATTTAGGGGATGATACGCCGCCTGATGAATTAAATTTATGGACTGAAAAAGGACAAAATTTTGGCTTTCCTTATTGCTATGGGGATGCCATTTTAGACCCTAAATTAGGCGGTGAAAAAGACTGTGCAAGGTTTCAACCGCCTGCGTGGAAATTTAAAGCTCATAATGCCCCTTTAGGAATGCGTTTTTATCGAGGCAATCAATTTCCTAAACCCTATCAACATCAACTCTTTGTTGCTCAACATGGTTCATGGAATCGCTCAATACCTGATGGCTATCGTATTGCCTTAGTTACCTTTAAAAATGGACAGCCTATTTCAGAAAAGACATTTATTTCAGGTTGGTTAACCGATGATAAAAAGGTCTTAGGTCGTCCAACTGATATTTTAGAAATGGACGATGGGAGCCTATTAATTACGGATGATAAGCAAGGTTTAATTTATAAGGTAACGTACTCAAAATGACCCCCGATTATAAAATACTGTCCCAAGAAACGGTCTATGATGGTTTCTTTAAACTTGAACGTTATCACTTAAAGCATACGTTGTTTAATGGGGGCTGGAGTCAACCCTTACAACGAGAACTATTTCGTCGAAGTGATTGTGTGGGTGTTTTACTTTATGACCCGAAACGAGATGAAGTCGTTTTATTAGAGCAATTTCGCGTGGGGCCAATGGTTCACATGTCACGCCCTTGGTTACTGGAAATTGTGGCAGGCGGTATTGAAGCGGGAGAAACCAAAGAAGAGGTTGCCCATCGTGAAGCTTATGAAGAAGCGGGCTGTAAAATTGAAGCCTTAATGCTTATTAATGAATTTTATACCTCACCTGGCGGCTCCTCTGAATTACTAAGCTTATATTGTGGTAAAGTTGATAGTTCAGGGATTGGCGGGATTCATGGGTTAGAAGAAGAATCGGAAGATATATCAGTAACCACCGTTAGTTTCGATGAGGTTTATCAATTATTAGAGCGAGGCGAAATTAAGTCAGGTATTCCGATTATCGCTATTCAGTGGCTGGCCTTAAATCGCGATAAACTAAGAGCGCAATGGTTATAAATTAATAAAATAACTTGAGCCCTGTATAAAAATAAGGACTAAGATTGGACGGTTTTTTAATGCGTTAGCCCCAAATTAACGTGGAAAAGGCGATCATTTTTTTGGAAGAAACATGGAAAAGTTGACATTAAAATATCAAAAAAATCATTGTTAGTTTGATTTTGGCGTATAAAGTAATTGATGCCACATAGAGGGTAAGCTATGTGAATAGGAAGGTATTCGTATTGTACGCGAACGTAAGTATTAATAATGAACCCTAGTTATGTCATGAAAATAGGCGGTTATTAAGCCCCCTTTACTTAGACTTAAGTCATCAATAAAATGCTAATTTTTTTAATTATTTTTTGTAATATAGTCTCTATTTTTCATCAATAATATGCGCAAAATAGAGGCTATATGCGTGTCAGGCAGTGAATGGCTATTTTTGTTTGAAAATTAGGTGAGGCTAATAATGCCTCACCTAATAAATTACATGATAATATTTTTTACAAAGAATAATTACACTAATGACGGCATATCAATTATTAGAAAACTAATAACGAATATTGAAAATGTTAAGGGTATTATAAAAGACGTATCAATTATAATCTTATCATAATCTTCAATAATATTTTCTGTATGGATAGGCTACCAACTTAAGACGGGACAAAATAAAGAACTAACTGCGATATTCTTGTATCATAGGTTAATGACTAAAAAAACAGAACAACACAGAAAATACGCGCAGCTAGTCACGCAATTATCGCTGAAATTACAACAACAGGCAAGCAAACTGTTCGTAACTTAGCTTCAATTGTTGGTCGCTCAAAAAGCAGT
This sequence comes from Methylococcales bacterium, assembly GCA_030949405.1. Taxonomy (NCBI): domain Bacteria; kingdom Pseudomonadati; phylum Pseudomonadota; class Gammaproteobacteria; order Methylococcales; species Methylococcales bacterium. The sequence continues at coordinate 48,366 of JAUZSN010000002.1, forward strand.
GTGCATCGTCATCGTCAAGCGCAAACAAAGCGAAATCGACATCCTGAATCATCATTATGGGAAACCGAGGCAGGTAGTTCTTGGCAAAGATTAATGGTGTTTTCCGCCTTGTATGTCTTTGGATTAAAGGCAGGCGTAGGTGCAGAGACTTTATCGCTGTTTTTTAAAATGATACGGATTGACACCCATGTGGGCGTATCACCCGACGCACTGCGGACTCAAATCAATAAAATGGAAGTCTTATTGCCGCAGTTTCAGCAAGAATGCGAAAAAGTGTGAAAAAACAAACACGTAAAGTTGTTGCTGGGCTGGATGAGACTTTTTCGGCAACTTTATGATTTTAGTTTTAATGGACTTACGTTCTGGCTATCTTTTGTTGGAAGATATTAGCGATGATAGGTGCTACGATACTTGGTATAAAAAGGTTTCGCCACGATTAGAATCATTAGGCATTGAGGTTAATCATGCGATTAGTGATCGCGCTAAGGCGTTGATAAAAATGGCAGTGACGGGGTTTAAGTGCGAATCGGGGGCAGATATTTTTCATGCTCAACAAGATATGAGTCGCTGGTTAGGCGCGAAAATCGGCAGGCGTGCAGCAAGGGCTGAAAAACAGCGGCAAGCAGCGCAAACCGCAGAGTCTACTGTTTCTAAAACGGCAACGATGCAGAAAATTATTGGACTTAAAACAACACGGATAACGGCTGAAAAAGAGCTTGAAGAAGCCAAAAAATACAAACAGATTATCACGAAAACTTACAAGGGATTGCGGATGAAGTTCATCCTTTTTCACTCAATGATAGTCGTAGAAACGATGCGGAACAGGTTGAGAAGTTGCTAGAGTTAAGAGCGCGAGCCTTTGAAAAAATAGCGGAAAAACAAGGGATTAACGATCATAAAGGCGTGATGAAAAAGTTTCGTAATCAAATAAAACCGTTAGCGGTATCCATCAGTTTTTGGTGGCTTTGGGTACGCGAAACCTTGCAAAATTTGGGGCTTGATGCGGATACCGAATATTGGTTGACCACAACATTATTACCCGTTGTTTATTGGCATCAGAAAATGGAACAAACTAAAAGCCGCAGGTCAAAGGAAAACTATCGAAAAGCTTGGGAAACCGCGTCTGATAAGCTCAAATCAGACCCATTTAGTGCAAAGTTATCAATCAGTGAAATGCAGCGATGGCTAACATTGGCGGAGCATATGGCAAGGCAGTTTCAACGCAGTTCATCTGCGGTGGAAGGGCGAAATGGCTGTTTATCGCAAATGTATCGCAAATGTATCGCAATGGGCGAGGTTTGAATAAAAAGCGATTAAACGCGTTGACGGTCATTCATAACTACGGAATCAAACGTGAGGATGGCACAACCGCCGCCATGCGTTTATTTGATACCGAGTTTCCAGACTTGTTTTCATGGCTACTGAATGAAATGGGCGAGTTACCGCTTCCTAGAAATAGTCGAAAGCGTGTGTTTTCTAACCCTTTGAAATTGCTGGATGTCCCGTCTTAAATTGGTAGCCTATGGATATGATGCCTAACAATACCAAGAAAACCTTTGTAAATAATAACATGATCATGATCTTCAAAATCATTAATATCACCTGAAAAAGTTCTCCCATTAAATGTTTTAACAACACGGCTTCTTTTTAATGGATACATACTTCTCCCAATAAAATAAAATTATGCCGTTTCTATTATCCTTATAAAAAAATATTTATCAATACTTTAATCGTTAGATAATTTAAAAAATAGGCATAATCTTATTGCTTTATAGTTTATAAAGGCGATTAAATTAGTATGCTAGATTTTATACTAGGTCATGATGACCTTAAACCTAAAACATTATTTATTAGACTTGTTCTTCTAAATAAAATATATTAAAATCAATTGCTTATATATACTTGATAACATTCACAATCAGTTGATACAGCCTAATAAATAAACTTTAAATTAAATTATTAAAAATAATAAATAAGCTTTATAATAAATTTCTATAAAAAATAAAAATCAAAGTATAACATGAAAATAAAAGAAATTTTACCAAGAATTTATGATGATAGACAGTTAAGAGCTTTAACAGGATTAAAAACAGAACATTTTATTTTACTATTATCTCTATTTGAAAAGACCCTTATTGAAGATCAAAAAGAAAAACATGAAAATAAAGAAAGAAAATACGGTAGTGGTTTAGATAGCACATTAAAAACACCCGCAGACAAATTATTATTTATATTAAATTATATGAAGTGCTATTCTACTTTCGATCACTTAGGGTTTTCTTTTAATATGAATAAATCATGCGCCCATACTCATGTATACAAATTATTTCCAATTTTAATAAAGACGTTAGATATATTTAATGTTTTACCTGCAACAAGTTTTTCAACCCCTGAAGAAATGCAGCAGGCTTTTGGCGGAGTTCAAACATTGATAATAGATACTACAGAGCTTGCTGTACAACGCCCTAGTGACTATGAAGAACAAAATGAATTTTACAGTGGTAAAAAAAACAGCATACAATTAAAAATACCACTATAGCTTCTTTAGGTCATTTAATTTTATATATTGGGGTTAGTTTTCCAGGTAAAAATCATGATTATGGAATGTTTAAAAAAGAATTTAATCCAGAATTAAATTGGTTTAGTAATTTTAATATATTTATTGATTTAGGTTATTTGGGGTTTAATAATGAATATAAAACTAATTCGGTAAATATTCCTCATAAAAAACCAAATAAATCTAAGCATAATCCAAACCCAACATTAACTGAAAAACAAAAAAAAGAAAACAAAGAGATGAGTCGTGAAAGAGTCATTGTTGAGCATGTAATCGGTGGAATGAAAAGATATAGATGCCTAGTTGACAAGTTTAGAAATAAAAAAGAAGGTGTAAAAGATTTATTTTCTTTTTTAGCGGCTATCCTATGGAATTTTAACATGATATATTAACTTCTTCTTAAAGAACAAGTCTATTGAGTTTAAATAGAAAATTAACCTATAAAAAAACTCTGTTTTTGTTAGTGTTGTTAACGCGTCTCTATAAAATTTAATATTGACAGAAAGTAAGCAAGCTGATAATTTTGAAGGATGGCAGTCTTTTGTTTGAGTGCTAATTTATAATCAAAGGATTAATGTGACGAAGACGTCCCATTTAAATGACCGTTCATCAATACTTCGGACAGTTTTTGTAACCCATTGATTTTAAAAATAATTTAGCAACACATCTCGTAAATGTAAAACCCTTTAAAATCAATACCTTATAGAATTAAGACCGCTACCTTTTTTAAAACTGTCCGAAGTATTGCTTTGATAAACAAACTAATAATAGACTTGTTCTTCTAAATAAAATATATTAAAATCAATTGCTTATATATACTTGATAACACTCACAATCAGTTGATACAGCCTAATAAATAAACTTTAAATTAAATTATTAAAAATAATAAATAAGCTTTATAATAAATTTCTATAAAAAATAAAAATCAAAGTATAACATGAAAATAAAAGAAATTTTACCAAGAATTTATGATGATAGACAGTTAAGAGCTTTAACAGGATTAAAAACAGAACATTTTATTTTACTATTATCTCTATTTGAAAAGACCCTTATTGAAGATCAAAAAGAAAAACATGAAAATAAAGAAAGAAAATACGGTAGTGGTTTAGATAGCACATTAAAAACACCCGCAGACAAATTATTATTTATATTAAATTATATGAAGTGCTATTCTACTTTCGATCACTTAGGGTTTTCTTTTAATATGAATAAATCATGCGCTCATACTCATGTATACAAATTATTTCCAATTTTAATAAAGACGTTAGATATATTTAATGTTTTACCTGCAACAAGTTTTTCAACCCCTGAAGAAATGCAGCAGGCTTTTGGCGGAGTTCAAACATTGATAATAGATACTACAGAGCTTGCTGTACAACGCCCTAGTGACTATGAAGAACAAAATGAATTTTACAGTGGTAAAAAAAACAGCATACAATTAAAAATACCACTATAGCTTCTTTAGGTCATTTAATTTTATATATTGGGGTTAGTTTTCCAGGTAAAAATCATGATTATGGAATGTTTAAAAAAGAATTTAATCCAGAATTAAATTGGTTTAGTAATTTTAATATATTTATTGATTTAGGTTATTTGGGGTTTAATAATGAATATAAAACTAATTCGGTAAATATTCCTCATAAAAAACCAAATAAATCTAAGCATAATCCAAACCCAACATTAACTGAAAAACAAAAAAAAGAAAACAAAGAGATGAGTCGTGAAAGAGTCATTGTTGAGCATGTAATCGGTGGAATGAAAAGATATAGATGTCTAGTTGACAAGTTTAGAAATAAAAAAGAAGGTGTAAAAGATTTATTTTCTTTTTTTAGCGGCTATCCTATGGAATTTTAACATGATATATTAACTTCTTCTTAAAGAACAAGTCTATTGAGTTTAAATAGAAAATTAACCTATAAAAAAACTCTGTTTTTGTTAGTGTTGTTAACGCGTCTCTATAAAATTTAATATTGACAGAAAGTAAGCAAGCTGATAATTTTGAAGGATGGCAGTCTTTTGTTTGAGTGCTAATTTATAATCAAAGGATTAATGTGACGAAGACGTCCCATTTAAATGACCGTTCATCAATACTTCGGACAGTTTTTGTAACCCATTGATTTTAAAAATAATTTAGCAACACATCTCGTAAATGTAAAACCCTTTAAAATCAATACCTTATAGAATTAAGACCGCTACCTTTTTTAAAACTGTCCGAAGTATTGCTTTGATAAACAAACTAATAATAGACTTGTTCTTCTAAATAAAATATATTAAAATCAATTGCTTATATATACTTGATAACACTCACAATCAGTTGATACAGCCTAATAAATAAACTTTAAATTAAATTATTAAAAATAATAAATAAGCTTTATAATAAATTTCTATAAAAAATAAAAATCAAAGTATAACATGAAAATAAAAGAAATTTTACCAAGAATTTATGATGATAGACAGTTAAGAGCTTTAACAGGATTAAAAACAGAACATTTTATTTTACTATTATCTCTATTTGAAAAGACCCTTATTGAAGATCAAAAATAAAAACATGAAAATAAAGAAAGAAAATACGGTAGTGGTTTAGATAGCACATTAAAAACACCCGCAGACAAATTATTATTTATATTAAATTATATGAAGTGCTATTCTACTTTCGATCACTTAGGGTTTTCTTTTAATATGAATAAATCATGCGCTCATACTCATGTATACAAATTATTTCCAATTTTAATAAAGACGTTAGATATATTTAATGTTTTACCTGCAACAAGTTTTTCAACCCCTGAAGAAATGCAGCAGGCTTTTGGCGGAGTTCAAACATTGATAATAGATACTACAGAGCTTGCTGTACAACGCCCTAGTGACTATGAAGAACAAAATGAATTTTACAGTGGTAAAAAAACAGCATACAATTAAAAATACCACTATAGCTTCTTTAGGTCATTTAATTTTATATATTGGGGTTAGTTTTCCGGTAAAAATCATGATTATGGAATGTTTAAAAAAGAATTTAATCCAGAATTAAATTGGTTTAGTAATTTTAATATATTTATTGATTTAGGTTATTTGGGGTTTAATAATGAATATAAAACTAATTCGGTAAATATTCCTCATAAAAAACCAAATAAATCTAAGCATAATCCAAACCCAACATTAACTGAAAAACAAAAAAAAGAAAACAAAGAGATGAGTCGTGAAAGAGTCATTGTTGAGCATGTAATCGGTGGAATGAAAAGATATAGATGTCTAGTTGACAAGTTTAGAAATAAAAAAGAAGGTGTAAAAGATTTATTTTCTTTTTTAGCGGCTATCCTATGGAATTTTAACATGATATATTAACTTCTTCTTAAAGAACAAGTCTAATGATTATGTACTCAGCGGTGAAACTAATTTAATGGAATTTTCCGACTTATCGGATATGGATCATCTTAAGCAATTGTTTGATGCCTTTGGACAAAAGCGTAGCGTGATTCACTTACTGGATCAATGCCTTGAAGCGGATGGCGTACAGATTTTTATTGGTGAAGAATCAGGCTATGAGGCTTTTCAACAATGCAGTTTAGTTACGGCTCCTTATTCAGTTAATGATGAAGTTGTTGGCGTTTTAGGGGTTATTGGCCCGACTCGAATGGCTTATGAAAAAATTATTCCCTATGTGGATGTGACCGCAAAATTATTAGGGGCAGCCTTGAATTCCAAATCATAGACCCTCATCTCACCTTGCAAATATTTTATTAATGCATTTTGCATTTAATCTTTAGATACCTAGCTAGTTTGGAGCTTTAAAATTATGAGTAATGAGCAGGAAAACCCCGATTCTCAAGAAGAAATTGACCTTGAAACCCCAGCCCCTGTTATTAATGAAGCCTTGGCGGAAGCACTTGAGGATATTGATGTTGTTGATGGAATTACAATAGAAGAATTACAAAAAAAGTTAGTCGCATCGGAACAAAAAGCGACCGAGCATTTAGATAAATCGCTGCGTATACAAGCTGAAATGGAAAATTTAAAACGCAGAACACAAAAAGATTTAGAGAATGCACATAAGTTTGCTTTAGATAAATTTTCTAAAGAATTATTACCTGTGATTGATAGCTTAGAGCTCGGCTTACAAGCAATCATAGGGGAGAGTGATGAAACTAAAAAAATTCGTGAAGGTTATGAATTAACGCTAAAACAATTTGAATCGGTCTTTATTAAGTTTAATATTGAAAAAATTGATCCAACAGGGGAAAGCTTTGATCCTGAGCTTCATCAGGCGATGGCGATGCAACCCTCTGAAGAAGCTGAACCGAATACTGTATTAAATGTATTTCAAAAAGGTTATAGCTTAAATGGTCGTTTAATTCGTCCTGCGATGGTTGTCGTTGCTAAGGCCGCTGAAAAAGCTTGAAATTAAAATAGACAACCCCATATCGCAAACAACTTTAAAATTATTTATAAACAACCACTTTGGAGAAATCAATGGGTAAAATGATCGGTATTGACTTAGGAACGACTAACTCCTGTGTTGCCGTCTTGGAAAACGGAACGGCGCGTGTCATTGAAAATAGTGAAGGCGCAAGAACGACTCCCTCTATTATTGCTTTTACTGCAGATGATGAAGTGTTAGTAGGGCAGTCGGCTAAACGTCAAGCTGTCACAAATCCTGAAAATACATTATTTGCGATTAAACGTTTAATTGGTCGTCGATTTAAAGAAAAAGTCGTCCAAAAAGACATTAAAATGGTGCCTTACAACATCATTGAAGCTGAAAATGGGGATGCTTGGGTTGAATGTCATGGTAATAAAATGGCAGCACCCGAGATTTCTTCACGGGTCTTGATGAAATTAAAAAAAGATGCTGAAGCCTTTTTAGGTGAAAGTGTTACCGAAGCGGTTATTACGGTTCCTGCGTATTTTAACGATTCGCAACGTCAAGCAACGAAAGATGCAGGGCGGATTGCAGGCTTAGACGTTAAACGTATTATTAATGAGCCAACAGCAGCGGCATTAGCCTATGGAATGGATAAGCCTAAAGGCGATACAACCATTGCTGTTTATGATTTGGGTGGCGGCACGTTTGATGTTTCCATTATTGAAATCGCTGAAATTGAAGGGGAACATCAATTTGAAGTATTAGCCACGAATGGGGATACCTTTTTAGGCGGCGAAGATTTTGATTTGCGTATCATTGACTTTTTAGCGGACGAGTTTAAAAAAGAGCAAGGGATTGATTTACATAATGATCCTCTAGCCTTACAGCGTTTAAAAGAAGCGGCTGAAAAAGCAAAAATTGAATTATCCTCTACGGAACAAACCGATATTAATTTACCGTATGTGACGGCGGATGCTTCAGGTCCTAAACATTTAAACGTTAAATTAACACGGGCTAAATTAGAATCCTTAGTGGGTGATTTGATTGAGCGAACTAAAAATCCGTGTCAAATGGCCTTAAAGGATGCGGGTTTGTCCGCTTCTGAGATTAATGAAGTTATTTTAGTCGGCGGTCAAACACGGATGCCTAAAGTTCAGGCGTTAGTTGAAAGTTTCTTTGGTAAAGAACCGCGTAAAGATGTGAATGCTGATGAAGCGGTTGCTTTAGGGGCTGCGATTCAAGCGGGTGTTTTAGGGGGCGATGTTACGGATGTCTTGTTATTAGACGTTACTCCCTTATCTCTAGGTATTGAGACAATGGGCGGAGTGATGACTAAGTTAATCGAAAAAAATACGACTATTCCTACGAATGCGTCACAAACTTTTTCAACAGCAGAAGATAACCAAACTGCGGTAACGGTTCATGTCTTACAAGGTGAGCGTGAAGTGGCAACGGGTAATAAATCGCTGGGTCGTTTTGATTTGCAAGATATTCCACCTGCACGTCGAGGAACGCCTCAAATTGAAGTCGCCTTTGATATTGATGCGAATGGTATTTTAAATGTCTCTGCGAAAGATAAAGCCACAGGCAAAGAGCAATCTATCATTATTAAAGCCTCGAGTGGGTTATCGGATGAAGAAGTGGATCGTATGGTTAAAGATGCGGAGGCTCATGCTGATGAAGATCGTAAAATTACGGAATTAGTCACTGCGCGTAATAGTGCGGAAGGGATGATTAATGCCACTGAAAAATCTGTTGAAGAATTAGGCGACAAAGTGGATGCAGATGAAAAAGCCTCCATTGATTCGGCGGTTGACGCATTGAAAGAAGCCATTAAAGGCGATGACAAGGATGACATTGAAGCTAAAACAACGGCGTTAACTGAATTGTCTGGTAAATTAGCTGAAAAAGTCTATGCAGAACAAGCAGCCGCTGGTGGTGAAGCTCCTACTGGAGGTGAAGAGGCTTCAACTGCACCCGATGATGATGCTTTAGATGCTGAGTTTGAAGAAGTTAAGAAAGACTAATTTAAATTAGTTTAATTGAGCAAACCTTCGAGGTTTTTGAAAATCTCGGAGGTTTTTTTACTTATGATTTAAAGAAATTATAAGAATGGCGTGAAAAAATAAGTTTTTTTGCGTTACACTGAAATAAATGAACCGCATCAAATAGATTTTTTTCGTCGATTAATGGATAAATGTGAACGATCACACCGTAAACGTAGGAAGAATAGAGGGGCTAAATGTACTCCCTTTCCTAAAAATTTCACAGTACGCTTATCATGAAAAATAAGTTGCCGCCTGCTCTATTGATAATGGGACCGACTGCTTCGGGGAAAAGTGCCTTAGCGATACAACTTGCCCATCATTTAAAGACTGAAATTATTAGTGTTGATTCGGCCTTGGTTTTTAAAGGGATGGATATTGGGACTGCAAAGCCTACATGCAAAGAACGTGAAGGCATTACGCATCATCTAATTGATATTATTGATCCGAGTGAACATTTTTCAACAGGCCAGTTTAGAAAACAAGCCTTAGAGCTAATGGCAGAGATCACAGCTCGTGGGAAAATACCCCTTTTAGTGGGGGGAACGATGTTATATTTTAAAGCGTTAACGCAAGGGATGGCCGAATTACCTACTGCGAATCCTGAGATTAGAAAACAACTCGATCATGAGCTGGCTGTTTTAGGAAAACAGGCTTTACATCAGCGATTGATAGCGGTTGATCCTGAATCTGCGGCACGTATTCATCCTAATGATCCACAGCGTATACAACGTGCTTTAGAAGTTCATCAGATCAGTGGCAAACCGTTGAGTCTTTTTTTTAAAGAATCACAGTCTAATGCGTTTCCTTATCACCCTTTAAAAATAAAAGTGGCTCCAGATAATCGCCCCTTATTGCATCAGGTGATTGCACAGCGGTTTCACAGCATGTTAGAACAAGGATTGATTGCGGAGGTTGAAAAATTGTATCAACGGCCTGATTTAAATGAAACATTGCCTGCTATTCGTGCCGTAGGTTATCGGCAAGTTTGGGCGTACTTAAAAGGCGATGATGATCGTGCATTAATGACCGAAAAAGCAATTATTGCGACACGACAACTCGCAAAGCGGCAGTTTACATGGCTAAGAAAAGAAGTGGATGCTAAATCCTTTGTTTCGGCTGATCCGTATTTATTTGAGAACGTTTCAAATGAAATTAACCTTTTTTTAAGTAATATGAAATAATCAAGGCTTAAATCATCATTGAACTTGTAAATTCTAATTTTGTCCCAATTTTCTAAAAATGATCTTTAGTCATGTCAATTAAGTAAATGACTTATAATCTATCGTTATGGTCGTTTTTAATAAATGCAAATTAAATAATAATAGGGAGAAATTGGATGTCAAAAGTTCAAAATTTACAGGATACTTTTTTAAATACGCTCAGAAAAGAGCATATTCCCGTGTCTATTTTTTTAGTCAATGGCATTAAATTACAAGGTAAAATTGATTCTTTTGATCAATACGTCATCATGTTAAAAAATACCATTAGTCAAATGGTTTATAAACATGCTATCTCAACGATCGTACCTGGAAAACCTATTAAAATAGGACGTGATAACGAAGCTGCGGATGAAAACGAGTAAATCTTAATTTTATAAAGGAGTCCCCGATTGTTTGATCGCCCCGATACGGGTGAGCGAGCTATTCTCGTCCACCTTAAGCTACATGCAGACCAAGAAGACTTGCTGGAATTAAAAGAACTGGCAAAGTCCGCAGGGACTGATCCTGTTTATACACTAACAGGAACACGCCGCTCACCTGATCCCCGTTATTTTATGGGTTCGGGAAAATTAGAGGAACTCAAGGCTGATATAGAAAGGTATGAAGCGGATATTGTTTTGTTTAATCACGCCTTATCACCGAGTCAAGAAAGAAACCTTGAGCAAGCCCTAGAAGTTCGCGTTGTTGATAGAAACGGCTTAATTTTAGACATCTTTGCTCAAAGAGCGAAAACCTTTGAAGGAAAGCTTCAGGTCGAATTAGCGCAACTTCGACATTTATCAACACGATTAGTCCGTGGTTGGACTCACTTAGAACGTCAAAAAGGCGGCATTGGTATGCGAGGGCCAGGTGAAACGCAGCTAGAAACAGATAGACGTTTACTGAGTGCGCGCATTAAGCTCATTCAACAGCGACTAAAAAAAGTTGAAAAACAACGGCATCAAGGGCGAAGTCAGCGTAAAAAAGCGGAAGTCCCCGCCGTTTCATTAGTTGGCTATACCAATGCAGGTAAATCAACCTTGTTCAATAAATTGACAGGCGCAAATATATATACCGCCAATCAACTGTTTGCAACCTTAGATCCCACGTTACGATTATGTGAAATCGAAAAGGGTTCATCGATTATTTTAGCCGATACGGTGGGTTTTATACGCCACTTACCGCATGAATTGGTTTCAGCTTTTCGATCAACGCTACAAGAAGCCAGTGAAGCTGAACTTTTATTGCATGTTATTGATGCGAATGCGGAAGATAGAGATGAAACTATTTTTCAGGTTAATCAAGTTTTAAATGAAATAGACGCTGGGAAAATTAAACAGTTGCAAGTCTTTAATAAAATTGATTTATTAGAAGATATTAGTCCGCATATTGATTATGATGATAAGGGTCAACCTATTAGAGTCTGGCTTTCAGCGCAGACAGGTGATGGCATTGCTTTACTTTACCAAGCTTTAACTGAATTATTTATCTCAAGTAAGATAAAAATCAACTGCTATTTACGCCCAACTCAAGGGGCTATTCGTGCAAAGTTATTTGATTTTGCTAAAATTATTAAAGAAGATATTGATGAAAAGGGTAGTTGGACTATAACCATTGTAATAGATAAAAAATATTTGGGATTATTAAAAACTATCGAATTTGAAGAAATAATATAAATTAATAATTTTCATTTAAGGTAAATATTGATGAATATTTGCGATAGAATAGTCCCTTAACTACATAGATTTAATTTTTGAAGTAACCCAATTTGGAGCATCTGTATGTCCTGGAATGAACCCGGTGGTGATGATAAAGATCCTTGGAGTGGTCGTAAAGATCAACAAGGTCCACCTGATTTGGATGAAGCAATTCGTTCATTACAAAAAAAAATAGGCGGTATTTTTGGTAATGGGGGTGATAATGGCGATAATAATAATGAATCTTCAAATCTCTCTATAGGACTCGGTGTTCTTGCCGCAGGTGCCTTGGTTCTTTGGGGGCTTAGTGGGTTTTATATTGTTGATGAAGGAAATCATGGTGTTGAAACGCGTTTTGGAGAATACATTGAGCCGCCGACACAAGCGGGCTTAAATTGGCATTTTCCTTACCCAATTGAACAAGTTGAGTTAGTTAATGTAAAACAACAACGCTATATTGAAGTGGGTTATCGTTCTGCAGGTGGGCAGGGTGTGGGTTCTGTACCGAAAGAAGCCTTAATGCTGACCAAAGATGAAAACATTATTGATGTTCGTCTTGCGGTTCAATATCAAGTTAAAGATGCTAAAGAATTCTTATTTAATTTGGCCAGTCCTCAAGCAACCTTAAAGCAAGTGACCGAAGGGGCCGAACGTGGAATCATTGGTAGTAGCAGTATGGACTATGTTTTAACGGAAGGTCGTGGTGATGTGGTCGCTAAAATTAAAACAGAAATTCAAACGGTCATGGATGCCTACAAAGCAGGTATTCAAATTACCAGTGTTAATTTACAAGATGCCCAACCACCTGAACAGGTACAAGGTGCATTTGAAGATGCGATTAAAGCTCGAGAAGATCAGCAACGTTTAATTAATGAAGCGGAAGCGTATGCGAATGATGTTATTCCAAAAGCAAGAGGCGCGGCTGCTAGAAAAATGCAAGAAGCCGAAGCGTATAAAGAACAGGTCATTGCAAAATCAATCGGGGAAGTGAGTCGATTTTCAAAACTTCTGATTGAATATAGAAAAGCCCCAGAAGTGACTCGACAACGCTTATATTTAGAGTCAATGGAATCTGTGCTATCAACGACAAAAACAGTGATGGTTGATGTGAAAGGGAGTAATAATTTATTATACTTACCGCTTGATAAACTAGCGAATTCAACAACCGATACAACAACGAATGCACGACCTACTCAGGGTGTTAAAACGCCCATGCATAAAACAAGTCAACCTGTGCCAAGATCTTCATCACGCACGCGTACAGAAAGGGGACGATAATGACCGCTAATAAAATTGTAGCCATACTTTCTACCTTATTTTTTATCGGTACAGGGAGTGTTTTTACGGTATCGGAAACAGAAAAAGTTATTAAATTTAAGTTAGGGGAAATTATTAAATATGATTATACCCCTGGGCTTTATTTTAAAATGCCCTTTATCAATAATGTTAAAAAATTTGATAGTCGAATTCAAACTATGGATTCAAAGCCTGAGCGTTTTTTAACGGCAGAAAAGAAAAACGTCATTGTTGACTCGTTTGTAAAATGGCGTATTGGTGATGTTAAAAAATTCTACACCGTTGTTTCGGGAAATATTTATCAAGCTAATTTACGGTTAGATCAAATTATTAAAGATGCTTATCGTGCTGAGTTTAGTAAACGAAATATCAAACAATTAGTTTCGACTGACCGAAGTGCTATTCGTGAGATCTTAATTAAAAGTTCAAGTAAGATTGCAGCCAACTTAGGCATGGAAATTGTCGATGTACAAGTCAAACGTATTGATTTGCCCAATGAAGTCAGTAGTTCTGTTTACAGACGTATGGAAGCCGAACGTGAACGAGTTGCTCGTGAATTTCGCTCTCAAGGAGCCGAGGCTGCTGAACGTATTCGCGCTAATGCCGATCGTCAACACACCGTTACCTTAGCGAATGCCTTTCGTGATGCTGAAAAATTACGGGGTGAAGGGGATGGAAAATCTGCCGAAATTTATGCAAATTCGTATAGTGAAGACATTGAATTTTTTAGTTTTTATCGTAGCTTAAATGCGTATAAAAAGACCTTTTCAAATGCAGGTGATATGATAGTCATGGAACCTGATTCAGATTTCTTCAAGTATTTTAAGAAACAAAAATAAATAACTCTTTGGAACATTAATGTTCTAAGGATTCATTATCACCACAAAAAACGCTCCTATGGGGCGTTTTCTGCGAATGGACACATAACATGTTACAAAAAGATCCTTGGTTACTCCCTGATGGTATTGATGAAGTTTTACCTGATGATGCCGCACATTTAGAACGCTTGCGTCGACAATTATTGGATGTTTTTAATAGCTGGGGTTATCAATTAGTTATTCCGCCTTTAGTGGATTACCTTGCGTCATTATTAACGGGAACAGGGCATGAACTTGATTTGCAAACGTTTAAATTTACAGATTCATTAAGTGGTGAAATGCTGGGCGTTCGGGCCGACATGACCCCGCAAGTTGCACGAATTGATGCGCATAACCTAAGGCATGAATCACCCACAAGACTGTGTTATGTTGGAACCGTTCTGCATACCGTTAGCGATAAATTGGAACAAAGCCGTAGTCCTATGCAAATAGGGGCAGAAATTTATGGACATCAAGGTCGAGAAAGTGATTTAGAAGTGATTCAATTAATGGTCGAAATGCTCACGAGTATCGGCTTAGAAGATATACACCTTGATTTAGGCCATGTGGGTATTTATCGCGCTTTATCAAAACAAGCGGGTTTAAACTCACAACAAGAGGGTGCGTTATTTGATATTTTACAGCGTAAAGCCACAACCGAATTAATCGACGTATTAAAAACATATACGATTGATAATGAGTATAAAAAATTATTTTTAAAGCTCCCTAAACTAAATGGAAATAGGGATGTTTTAACCGATGCGGCGGCTATTTTTTCAGATTCTTCGGCTGAAATAAAACAGGCTTTAGCGGATTTACAAAAACTAGCCGATCAATTACATATTATTTTCCCCTCCTTGTCGGTTAATGTTGATTTAGCTGAATTACGGGGCTATCACTATCACACAGGGATTATTTTTGCGGCATTAACGCCTAATATTGGTAGAGAAATAGCGCGAGGTGGACGCTATGATAATATCGGAGGGGTTTTTGGTCGAGCGCGTCCTGCAACAGGGTTTAGTGCGGATTTGAAATTTTTAGCCTCATTGGCTAAAGAAAATAGACGGACAAAAGAGATTATCTTTGCCCCTTATGTTATCAATGATCCACAATTAACGGAACGTGTGAAAAACCTAAGAGTGGATGGTTGCGTTGTTATTCAACAATTACCTGAACAATCAGGGGGTGCAAAAGAACTAAAGTGCACGGCAATCTTAACAAAAGAAAATAAAAACTGGCTGATAAAGCCTTTCGTTTAAAATTTGGAATAATTATGGGAAAAAATGTTGTTATCATCGGCACACAGTGGGGCGATGAAGGTAAAGGAAAATTAGTTGATTTATTAACTGATCAGGCAAAAGCGGTTATTCGTTTTCAAGGGGGGCATAATGCAGGGCATACGCTCGTTATTGAGGGTGAAAAAACAGTACTTCATCTTATTCCTTCAGGTATTTTAAGAAGTCATGTTGAATGCTTAATTGGCAATGGAGTCGTCTTATCCTTGGAGGCCCTCACAGAAGAAATTGAATTATTAGAAAGTGCGGGAATTAAAGTTAGAGATCGATTAAAAATTAGTGAGTCGTGTGCATTAATTTTGCCCGTTCATATTGCAATTGATCAAGCTCGTGAAATTGCACGTGGAAAAAAAGCCATTGGGACCACAGGACGAGGAATTGGCCCCGCTTATGAAGACAAAGTTGCAAGACGCGGCTTAAGAGCGGGTGATTTGCTAAACCCAACGGTGTTTGCTGAAAAATTAAAAGAATTAGTCGATTATCATAATTATATGTTAATTAACTATTATAAGGTTGATGCCATTGATTACGAACAGTCATTAGAATCGGCCTTAACTTTAGCAAAAATTGTTAAACCCATGCTGATTGATGTCGGTGAGAAAATTAATGCTTACCAGAAAAATGATGAAAATATTTTATTTGAAGGTGCGCAAGGGGCTTTGCTTGATATAGATCATGGTACTTATCCTTATGTCACCTCATCAAACACGACTGCGGGAGGCGCAGCAACTGGAGCAGGCATAGGTCCTTTAGATTTAGATTACGTTCTTGGAATAACGAAAGCGTATTCAACTCGAGTTGGTAATGGCCCGTTTCCAACGGAATTAGATGATGAATACGGAGAGCATTTAGGAACAAAAGGCCATGAGTTTGGGGCAACGACAGGACGCAAACGACGTACCGGTTGGTTCGATGCCGTTTCAATGCGAAAATCAGCACAATTAAATAGTTTAAGTGGTATTTGTTTAACTAAATTAGATGTGCTGGACGGTTTAGATAAAATTGGAATTTGCACCGCCTATGAAATTAATGGAAAGAAAACCGATATCGCTCCTTTAGGCGCAGAACAATATGCCGCTTGCATACCCATTATTGAAGAAATGCCAGGCTGGGATGGAGCGACGGCAGGAGTTACAGACTATGAAAAGCTTCCTGAAAATGCAAAAGCTTACATTAATCGAATTGAAACCTTAATTGGTGTTAAGATCGCCATAATATCAACAGGGGCTGAACGTAATGAAACCATTATTTTAGAGCTGCCGTTTTCATAAATAATCGCTTACTAATAAAATGAACCCAACAACGATGGCTAATGCTTTATTACTAGCCTTAGTTTTAATGATAACAGCGTGTGTACAAAAGGTTGAGCCGCCTCAATCCGTAAAGCTGGTCATCGTTGAACCTTGGCATTGGGACGATCAACAGCAGCATTGGGTTGATAAAGGAACCGTATTTGATGCCGAAGCAAAAAACCTTGCCCAAATGTCTTGGGAGCATCAAAAAAAAGCAATTTTATTAGAAATAGATTCGGCAACATTACTAAATAATTTTGATAAAAAGCCCAATGCCTTATTAATGAAGGTCTTTCAATTTAGTGATTCACGCGCTTTTTTAATTGCTACAAAATCAACGAGTGGACTTAAACGTTTATTAACGGCAGAACAAATTGACCCTGCTTGTATTGAGACCGAACATTTTATTGTTTTACCTGGACGTAAACAGACGTTAATTTTAGATAGAGCTGAAGGGGCGCGTTATCTTGGCGTTGTTTTCGGTTACTCGAACTTCAAACAGTCTAAAATTTCACGTTTAATTCCCATTGTTACGTTGAAAAAAAATAAAAAGATAGATAGATCACCTTCTTCTATTTCTCAACTCGATACACTGAAAATAACGGATGACATTAATAATCGTCCTGCTTTATTAACATTGAAATTATTTTTAGGGACTAACGGAATTAATAATCTTGATATAAATATTAAATAATATTTTATCTTAAGTTGATACATTACTTAGGCTACCAATTTAAGACGGGACATCCAGCAATTTCAAAGGGTTAGAAAACACACGCTTTCGACTATTTCTAGGAAGCGGTAACTCGCCCATTTCATTCAGTAGCCATGAAAACAAGTCTGGAAACTCGGTATCAAATAAACGCATGGCGGCGGTTGTGCCATCCTCACGTTTGATTCCGTAGTTATGAATGACCGTCAACGCGTTTAATCGCTTTTTATTCAAACCTCGCCCATTGCGATACATTTGCGATAAACAGCCATTTCGCCCTTCCACCGCAGATGAACTGCGTTGAAACTGCCTTGCCATATGCTCCGCCAATGTTAGCCATCGCTGCATTTCACTGATTGATAACTTTGCACTAAATGGGTCTGATTTGAGCTTATCAGACGCGGTTTCCCAAGCTTTTCGATAGTTTTCCTTTGACCTGCGGCTTTTAGTTTGTTCCATTTTCTGATGCCAATAAACAACGGGTAATAATGTTGTGGTCAACCAATATTCGGTATCCGCATCAAGCCCCAAATTTTGCAAGGTTTCGCGTACCCAAAGCCACCAAAAACTGATGGATACCGCTAACGGTTTTATTTGATTACGAAACTTTTTCATCACGCCTTTATGATCGTTAATCCCTTGTTTTTCCGCTATTTTTTCAAAGGCTCGCGCTCTTAACTCTAGCAACTTCTCAACCTGTTCCGCATCGTTTCTACGACTATCATTGAGTGAAAAAGGATGAACTTCATCCGCAATCCCTTGTAAGTTTTCGTGATAATCTGTTTGTATTTTTTTGGCTTCTTCAAGCTCTTTTTCAGCCGTTATCCGTGTTGTTTTAAGTCCAATAATTTTCTGCATCGTTGCCGTTTTAGAAACAGTAGACTCTGCGGTTTGCGCTGCTTGCCGCTGTTTTTCAGCCCTTGCTGCACGCCTGCCGATTTTCGCGCCTAACCAGCGACTCATATCTTGTTGAGCATGAAAAATATCTGCCCCCGATTCGCACTTAAACCCCGTCACTGCCATTTTTATCAACGCCTTAGCGCGATCACTAATCGCATGATTAACCTCAATGCCTAATGATTCTAATCGTGGCGAAACCTTTTTATACCAAGTATCGTAGCACCTATCATCGCTAATATCTTCCAACAAAAGATAGCCAGAACGTAAGTCCATTAAAACTAAAATCATAAAGTTGCCGAAAAAAGTCTCATCCAGCCCAGCAACAACTTTACGTGTTTGTTTTTTCACACTTTTTTCGCATTCTTGCTGAAACTGCGGCAATAAGACTTCCATTTTATTGATTTGAGTCCGCAGTGCGTCGGGTGATACGCCCACATGGGTGTCAATCCGTATCATTTTAAAAAACAGCGATAAAGTCTCTGCACCTACGCCTGCCTTTAATCCAAAGACATACAAGGCGGAAAACACCATTAATCTTTGCCAAGAACTACCTGCCTCGGTTTCCCATAATGATGATTCAGGATGTCGATTTCGCTTTGTTTGCGCTTGACGATGACGATGCACACTGCTTTTTGAGCGACCAACAATTGAAGCTAAGTTACGAACAGTTTGCTTGCCTGTTGTTGTAATTTCAGCGATAATTGCGTGACTAGCTGCGCGTATTTTCTGTGTTGTTCTGTTTTTTTAGTCATTAACCTATGATACAAGAATATCGCAGTTAGTTCCTCATTAAAAATAGTTCAAGCACTTACTTCTGTGTTAAATTTTCAATTATTTAACATCATTCTTTAAATGAAAAATTGGATAATTTTATGCGGCAATATAGTTTATCTTTTATGAAACAATATAGTTTAGAAGATCGTCATTTATTATTCTTCATATTAGATTTTTTTATTGTTATCTTTTCCTCTATTATTAGTTATTATATCGTACATAATAGTCTTTATATTGGTTTTAATTATAAAGTCGTTATTCTAATTAATACCTTAATAGTTTTGTTATCGACCTCAATTAATCATTTATATTGTTCTTGGCGTGGGCTTATATTTATTAAACAAATCTATAAAGTATTTACAATTTGGTTCTTCTCATTTATTTGTTTACTAGCCCTACTATTTTTTTCTAAACAACTTGCTATCTTTTCAATTACGTGGGTGCAGCTATGGTTTGTTATTGGCGTTAGTTTGACATGTTTATATCGTGTCATTGTTTCCTTTACTCTTAATAAGTGTCGCCAACAAGGAAAAAATAGTAGAGAAATTATGCTTGTTGGTAATGGAATAATGATTGATAATATTATTAAAACTAGTCAACAGCATTTAGAATATGGTTTTAATATTAATAAGACGATTAACTTATCAAAAACTAATTGTACGAATGAAGAGGTTACTCATGAATTATTTGCCGAACTAGATACAAAAAAATATCATGAGCTATGGATCTGCTTACCGTTATCAGATGCTTATATTATTAAAGGTATACTTCATGATTTGCGTCATTCTACGGTTGATATTCGGTTTTTTCCTGATTTAGAAGGCATTCCGTTATTAAACTATAATATAACTAATTTAATGGGGTTTTCTAGTTTAAATCTGAGTAGTTCTTCTTTAACTAAAAGAAACAGGGCTATAAAAAGATATGAGGATGTCATTTTATCCGTTATTATCTTAATTATAATAACAGTCCCTTGTTTATTAATTATGGTTCTAATTAAGCTCACTTCACCGGGTCCTATTTTATTTAAACAAAAACGGCATGGCGTTGATAAACAAATTTTTGAAGTTTATAAGTTTAGATCAATGACCATGCATAAAGAAACATCTGATCTTATTGTACAAGCGACTAAAAATGATGTGCGAATTACAAAGCTCGGGGCTTTTTTACGTAAAACGAGCTTGGATGAACTGCCTCAATTTGTGAATGTATTGCAGGGTAAAATGTCTGTTGTTGGGCCTCGACCTCATGCGTTATCACATAATGAATATTATAAAGATTTAGTTGATTCGTATATGTGGCGGCATAAAGTTAAACCAGGTATTACAGGATGGGCGCAAATTAACGGTTACCGAGGCGAGACGGATACATTGTATAAAATGCAAAAGCGTGTTGAGTATGATCTTTGGTATATTGAAAATTGGTCGCTTTATTTAGACTTAAAGATTGTTTTTTTTACTATCTTTAAAGGGTTTATTAATAAAAATGCGTACTAATAAATAACTTACTGATTTTCTAAACGTACACTGCGTAGAGAGAGCTAGCTCGACTCTACGTAGTCATCTTATAAATTCGTATTTCTACATGTTTAGAGTAGGGGGATTATTGACCGCGTAAGAAAAACTTATCTAATTCGGTATGACTTAAATTTATCCAAGTAGGTCGCCCATGATTACACTGGCCAATACGCTCAGTCTGTTCCATTTCGCGTAAAAGCGCATTCATCTCATCAACGGTTAAACGGCGTTTTGCTCTAACTGAACTATGACAGGCCATTGTGGCTAAAATTTCATTACAACGTTCTTCAATTCGTTCACTACGGCCATATTCAATAATATCGGCTAAAACATCACGAATTAATTTTTCAGTATCCGCTTTTGCCAATAAAATAGGAATAGAACGCAATAATAAGGTTTCAGGGGTGATACGATTAATTTCAAAACCTAAACTGTCAAATATAAGATGCTGTTGTTCAGCTAAATCCGCTTCTTTTAGGGTGACTAAGATTTTGATCGGTAATAATAAAGGCTGGCTAATAATATTACTTTGGGCGTACTGTGTTTTTAAACGCTCATAAGTGATCCGTTCGTGAGCAGCATGGGCATCGACTAAAATAATCCCCTCCTGCGTTTCCGATACGATATAAATACTATGAAGATGCGCAACAGCATACCCTAGAGGGGGAAGGGTATTATTGTCGCTAGGTTTATTGTCATATCTATTTGTTTGTGAACTAATCTCATACGTTTGACGGCCTTCTTTAATTGTTAATGGCACTAAAGATTGAGCTGTCGATGAATAAGACTGAGGCTTAACTGAAGATAGTTGAGGTTGATGGGAAGGGGCTGTTTGTTGATAGTTTAAAGGTAAATTAGCCTCTGAACTAGTTTCAGTTGTAGTCGGCCTTTGTTCTGCAATACTTCGATACAAAGCTCGAAATAAAAAATCATGCACCAAACGGCCTTCTCTAAATCGAACTTCAAGTTTAGCGGGGTGGGCATTGACATCAACTAAAGTAGACTCCAACGTTAAATATAAGATAAAGACAGGATGGCGGCCCTGAAACATGACATCTTGATAGGCTTTTTTAACCGCATGAGAAATTAAACGGTCTTTAATTAAACGTTGATTAACATAAAAATACTGCATATCTTGTTGACTACGCGAAAAGGTAGGTAAGCCGACCCAGCCTGATAAGTGCAAACCTGATGCCGAAAAATCTATTTTTAACGCATTTTTCATAAATTCTTTTCCGCAAATACTCGCAATACGTTGTTGCTGGTATTCATCGGTATCTGCAACGTTTAAGTTTATGATTTCACGTTGGTTATGAGTCAATTTAAACGCAATATCAAAACGACTTAAGGCCATTTTTTTAATTAAATTTTCAATATGTGAAAATTCTGTTTTTTCAGTTTTTAAAAATTTGCGTCTTGCGGGGGTATTATAAAATAAATCATTAACCTCAACGGTTGTTCCTTGGGGATGAGCTGCGGGTTGAATCTCAAAAACAGTTTCTGAGCCATCACTGAAAATACACCATGCCTCGTTAGCATCAATGGCTTTTGAGGTTAAAGAAAGTCTGGCAACGGAACTAATGCTTGATAAGGCTTCGCCTCGAAACCCCATACTGGTTACTCGCTCTAATTCATCAAGTGAACGAATTTTACTGGTTGCATAGCGAGATAAAGCCAGTGTTAAGTCATTATGTTCAATGCCACAGCCATTGTCATGAATTTTAATTAAGCGTGTTCCCCCTTGTTCAATGGCTATTGAAATTTGGCTTGCGCCTGCATCAAAACAATTTTCAATAAGCTCTTTAACAATGGAAGCGGGACGTTCGACCACTTCACCTGCGGCAATTTGATTAATAAGTTGAGGCGGGAGTGAGTAAATACGCATGAGGGGTGAATGATAATAATAAAACTGTATTTTAACTGAAATTATAAAAATAAAATTATAAAAAGAGGTCTTATTTATACAGGCTATAATGGTATCTACTTTAAATTTCAGGGTAAAACAAATATCAGACCTGCAAACTTTGCGCTTTTTGAGCGATAAGATTCGCCATAGACGGCATTTTGAATTCACCACTAACTCGGTCATAAACATAATCATAAAAACTCACGGCTAGTTTTTTAGCCGTTTCAGCAAGACTCATAAAACTGTCTTTGATTTTCGTGCCTTTCTCATTTCGAGTCTGGAAGCTTATGTCTCGCGCACGCGCTTGTCTTCTTGATTCATCACTGTATTAACAGGTATTTGAGCATCAACTTTTACCCGCGCTTTATCAGCTAACTTGAACTCGTCAAGCAAGGATTGAGCTTGTTGATTGTAGATATAATGGCGTGGCGCATAATCGGTCAGCACGTCCAGAACCGATAAACGGTTTTTGTGTTTGGTGGTGAAATAAGCGGTAAACAAGTCATTGCAGACCACCTGACAATAGTGGTTATCACCGTGGACTCGCGCACTGGTATCATCAATATGACCGTATCACTGTTGAGAATACCGCTGCGATAAAGCTCGCTTTTTTCCTGAGACTTAAGCATGGGAATTAAGCTACGAAAAAGCCTTTAGATACTAAGTCGCTAGGCAAGCCAGTTTTGTCGAGTAGGCATTTTAGCGTTTGGTCGATTTTAACTCGTGGGATCTTGGGTTTACGGCGGCGTTTTTTCTTATCCGAGTCCGTATTTTCAGTGTCGTTATTAGTTTCTTTTTGCGCGTCAACTTGTGCTTTTTTACGTTCGTCTTCGGATGAAATATCATCACCCTTATTATTTTTATTGGGTTTGATATCAGGCTTTCCCTGCTCACCTTTCAAGCGATTAACCTCGTCACGAAGTTGCTGTAATTCAGTTTCTAAAGACAATTTATCACTGGCTAAGCGTTCAATAAGATTGAATATTTTTTTGACAATATCCTGCGCTTCGCTACTTTCCATTTGAGCGATTGCTTGATAAATGGCGTTAGTTTCAGCCTGTCGGTCGTGGATATTCAAAGTATGTAAATGTTCGTTCTTTTATGATATGTTGTCAAATCTATTTTAGAAATTTTATCTTTACCCTGAGATTTAAAGTAGATACCATTGTTCGTACTTCAAGGGTTAAATCGTGACGGCGAATAAATTTAGGAGCTACAGGGGGGGAAAAATTCGTTAATCTGGTTTTCTGTTATCATGATGCTGTGCCTTCATAGAGAGTTATGTGAGATATGTAAGATATTTGTCGTTTACACTATAACGCTTTTGTTCTATGGAGGCACTCTCTACAATTGAAGTTTTTTATGTAAAGTGTCAACTGGGAAATGAAAGATGCCGAAAAGAGCTATTATTTTCCTGCTTATGGAGGAAAAAATAGCAGTACATTTCTTTCTTTATGCCATAATATTTGTTTTTATCACAAATTTTCATTGCCTCATTTTACTGTCTTTTAATCTGGACTTGCCTAAGTTAATTCATGCCCGTTCCTTATCTTAATTGTTGATAATACTCAGCCAACTGTTTGATTTCAACATCACTTAACTGTTTAGAAATCACTCGCATACGACTATACAGATCATTATGACGTGTGCCATTTTTATACGCTAATAGTGTCGCTTCAGTGTAATCAGCTTGCTGACCTGCAAGAGCAGGGGTGTCCATTTTTTGACCTTCACCCTCAGAACCATGACAGACAAAACAAGGCGGTAATATTTTTTTACCATTCCCTTTCTTTACTAAACTAATTGCTTTGCTAATATCAACTTGTGAGGGTTGGTTTTGTGCAGCAGGTAAAGATTGAAACCAAGCCGCTAAATCCGCGCTGTCTTTTTCACTAAGACCAGCAGCAATAGAAGACATCATCGAGTTTTCACGTTTTCCCTCTGCATAATCACGCAATTGCTTATAAGTATAATTAGCTGTTTGCCCTGCCAAAGAAGGAAACATACCCATTGGACTAATGCCTTTTTCACCATGACACCCTATACAAGATTCAGCGAGTTGCTCGCCTTTTTTCACATCTCCGTCTTTAACGAAATTAAGTGTTTCTGGCATCCAAACCATATTAGAAGCAGGTTCCGCTAAAACAAAAGCAGGTGCTATAAATAAAATTAAAGATAGTATACGTTTCATATTTAATATCCCCACGTGCTTGAACCGTAAGTGTCCATAAAAAAGAATTGTAAAATGGGTACACCAAAGCTAATGAACATTAAGACGGCAATCACTTTATTCCACAATCTAAAGTCATTCAAATACTCAGGCAGCTCTTTTACTTCATGTAAAGGTTCTGCATATTCCACTTCGCCAACAAAAACTTCTGTCGTTGCGCCAAATTGGGTTTTTACTAAGATGTAAAAAAACAAACAAGCTGAACTTAATAAAACTAAGCCGCCTAAAATCATCAATATCTCGTATGGTTCCCACGTCATTGTGAGTACATTATTGTATTGCACACTAGAAATACGTCTAGGCTGACCTAATAAACCGAGAACATGCCAAGGTGTCGTCATAATACTCATACCAATAAACCAAGTCCAAAGCTGTACTAAAGCTAATGAATTAGAGACTAACGGTTTCTTGCATAAAAATGGCCATAAATAATAGGCAATTGTAAAATACATAATAACAGTAGTACCTGCAAAGATCAGATGAAAATGTCCTGGTACCCATGCAGTATTATGGATCATCGCATTCATCGCATAGCTAGCATTTACAATCCCACCAAAACCACCCAATATCAGCATCAATAACGACAGGATAACCCCTAATGTCATCGGATTGCTCCACGGTAAACTTCCAATCCAGCCAAATAAGCCTTTACCGCCGCGTAAACGCCCAGCAATTTCTAAAGAAGCAATGACAGTGAAGCCTGTGACTAAAGTAGGTAAGGCAACAATAAAAGTACCGACACCGTGTAATAGTTTCCAGCCTGACGCATGTTCAGGATCCATATATAAATGATGCATTCCAATCGGTAACGAAAACACCACTAAGACAATTAATGCCATCCGTGCCGCTTCATCACTGAATAAATATCCGCCCGCTTGTTTAGGAACAAACACATAAAAAGCAGTATAAGCAGGAATTAACCAAAAATAAACAATGGGATGTAAAGTCCAAGCAAATAAGGTTCTCGCTAAACCCGGATCAAGCGTATCCATTAATCCTAAAGCAACTGGAATTAACTGAAATAAAACTTCTGCAGCAACGCCAACACTTGTCCATAACCATAAAAGCGCATTGGCAGTAGTCGCAAACATGGCTAAAGGAACGACTTTACCTGGATTAGATTTTTTCCACTGGTAAAACATCACAATCATGATGCCACACCAAACCCATGAGCCAACCACTAATAAAGTTACCCCTATATAAAAAGCAACATGTGCGGTAACAGGGGGATAAAAAGTATAAAGTACAGAAGCTAATCCACTGAGCAGCGGAACGGCTGCAATAACAACACCTAATATTGCGATAACGAAACCAGACCAAGCTAATTTAGGGTTCCAAATCGGTATTTTTAAGGAATCACTGGCAGTGTAGTAACCAAACCCCATAATAAAAAAGGTGGTTAATACATAAGCCATCAATACGCCATGCGTACTAACAGAAGTAAAATACAAACTAATAGAAGTCAGCGATTCAAACAGCCCACTACGTTCTAAAACTTGAAATTGCCCCATGAAACAGGCAACAATAAAGGCTGTAAAAGCTACCCACATATGGCTAAGGGCTAGATTTTTTGCTGTGGTATTATTCATTATTACTTTCCTCTTTTGCTATCGCTGTGGTGTTTAGCGCAGCACTTTCTTTAGCTCTCTTTGCTTCCCACTCTTCTTTATCAATCACAAAAGCTTTACTCCACATGTGGTCATGCCCCAATCCACAATATTCATTACATAGCATTGGGTATTCGCCGGGGCGAGGGAAAGAGCTTTCTACTTGTGCGACATAGCCAGGAACAATCATGGTGCTCATATTAGTCATCGGCATATGCACGCCATGTAAAACATCCATACTCACCCAGCGAAAGGTTATTTTCGTTTCTGCGGGTAAGATAATTTTTTTAGGAAAGAAAGCATAGCGACCGGCCACCATTCGCACGGTAATATCCCCATTATCAGCCACTTGTACCCCTAAATTATCTTCAGCAAACTCTTTACTTAAATGAATTTTACGAGAATCAATCGTTTCTACATTACTGGGAGCATTCACGCTATGAAATAAAGCATCTATTATAATAATAGAAACAAATAAAGCCGACATACCGAGGGAAATCAAGACCCATTTTTTTTCTAAAGGATCAATATGCATAGCTCACCTTAATTAATCATGCCACGAGATAGAAATACCCCGTAATAAAGAAATAACCAAGTGACAACCATGCCACCGCCAACGCTTAACATTAGTATCCAAGTACCTGCAGGGGGACTTTCAAGGATTTTTTTTCGTTCTTCATCGCTCATTTTGTTCATATTAAACCTCTTTGATTATTAAAAATAAGGGTATTTTTCACTAAAATACTTACCCTACATTCCGCACCCCAAATTAGCCGCTTCCTGAATATAATTTCTCATATTTTTCACCCAACAGGCTTAACAACAAAATATGGTAAGAATTCATATTTAAAACAAGGGCTTGAGAGTCTGGAAATAACAAGACATGAATACCTCTAAAAAACTGAAATACCCAGCGGGCAGTTGGCTTACTGATTTCATGCCCTTTTTGATTCGGAAACGTTTTTTTCGCTTGCTGGAGAGATTGACGAATTCGGTACTCCAATGCCGCGTATAGCAACAGGCAGAGAGTCATGAGTATCATTAAAACCATCATTCGCTTGGGTGATTTCAAGAATAAACTTGATGCCATAAATAACGGGTCTTTCATAAACCTGAAACCGCGCTCTACTTTTTGCTGGCTTTTATACAAATCAATAACTTCGGCATCGGATAATTGCTCGCTATCTAGCTGGTTGGTCGCTAAAATATAGCAACTTTTACGTTGAATCCGCTTTTGGCGCGGCTCTAGCAAGGTCATGATTGAACCGCGAATTTGATAATCATAATAGTCTGGTTGCTGGTCTTTTTTGGGACGACCTGAACTTTTATAACGAGCGATTTTGGCAACAGGTTCAGAAATAACCTCGATAAGTGTTTCTTTTTCTTTGAATTTTTCTAAAGCTTTTGTCGCATCTTCTAGGCAACTAAAATTTTGAGTACATAGTTTTTGATAGCTTTTGTTTAACGCAGTGGTTTGTTTGAGCCATTGCTTGTTGATAGTTTTGGTCGCACGGTTTCTTGATTCGGGCGAATAGATCACAATCCAGCGTTGATTTACCTCCGCATAGCGACAGCAAAGGCTTCTAACGCCTTTTTCATCGGGAGTTTGCATTAATTCAGGAATGATAGCGTCAATAATCTCATTGCTTAAATTGATAGTCCCAGGAACGCGACTAATCCATAAGCAATCAATCATTTCCTTTAGGTTTTTCGCGGTATATAGCGCACTGTCAGCAATCAGATATTCAAGCCCGACATCTGTTTTTAATTGCCCGATATGATTTTTGATGAGTTCATGAAAACTGTCTTTATCAATTGTATTACCGTTGAGAGGCTCCATCAGCAGCGGGATGCCTGCTTGATGTTCACAAATCAATTGCAATCCAATCTGGTTTAAATCAGGACGATGATCGCGGCTATAGCCTTTGGTAATATGAACCACGCCGTCTTTGGGTTCATCGTTGCTATTGTGAACGCCATCGGTATGAAAACTAGTGGTATCGACGTGAGTTATACGGCATTCCAAATCCAATATTTTTACGGTTTTCATCGAGATTTGAGCAAAGAGTTCACTCACGCCGTGTTTAAAAATAGCATCCATTGCTCGACCGAGCGTTGTATCATTGAGCTGTTCGGCTTGAATATTGGATGCAATCAACCGTTCAACAGGTTTATCGTCAAAAAAATTCGGGGTTAGATACAACGGGCTTTGGGTAAAGCCTAAGCCATTAATCACCATAGCCTTCACCGCCTGCCCGACTGAAACGTGGCGTTGTTCAAGGTCTTGAGGGATCAGGGTATCAATGAGCGTACCAATACCTAACTCATCATAAAGCGCGGCGACCAAGCCAAGATGGTCTAAGTTCTGACTTCTGTAAAATGCTGGTGCTTGCATTGAACCCGTTTCGATATGGACAGCGATGGTATTTTCCTTGAAATGTTAGCTTTGTGTGGTCTGTATTATAAAATACCTAATTTTAAAATTATAGATGCGGAATGTAGGTTTACAATAAGAATACACTAATAGACTTGTTCTTCTAAATAAAATATATTAAAATCAATTGCTTATATATACTTGATAACATTCACAATCAGTTGATACAGCCTAATAAATAAACTTTAAATTAAATTATTAAAAATAATAAATAAGCTTTATAATAAATTTCTATAAAAAATAAAAATCAAAGTATAACATGAAAATAAAAGAAATTTTACCAAGAATTTATGATGATAGACAGTTAAGAGCTTTAACAGGATTAAAAACAGAACATTTTATTTTACTATTATCTCTATTTGAAAAGACCCTTATTGAAGATCAAAAAGAAAAACATGAAAATAAAGAAAGAAAATACGGTAGTGGTTTAGATAGCACATTAAAAACACCCGCAGACAAATTATTATTTATATTAAATTATATGAAGTGTTATTCTACTTTCGATCACTTAGGGTTTTCTTTTAATATGAATAAATCATGCGCTCATACTCATGTATACAAATTATTTCCAATTTTAATAAAGACGTTAGATATATTTAATGTTTTACCTGCAACAAGTTTTTCAACCCCTGAAGAAATGCAGCAGGCTTTTGGCGGAGTTCAAACATTGATAATAGATGCTACAGAGCGTGCTGTACAACGCCATAGTGACTATGAAGAACAAAATGAATTTTACAGTGGTAAAAAAAACAGCATACAATTAAAAATACCACTATAGCTTCTTTAGGTCATTTAATTTTATATATTGGGGTTAGTTTTCCAGGTAAAAATCATGATTATGGAATGTTTAAAAAAGAATTTAATCCAGAATTAAATTGGTTTAGTAATTTTAATATATTTATTGATTTAGGTTATTTGGGGTTTAATAATGAATATAAAACTAATTCGGTAAATATTCCTCATAAAAAACCAAATAAATCTAAGCATAATCCAAACCCAACATTAACTGAAAAACAAAAAAAAGAAAACAAAGAGATGAGTCGTGAAAGAGTCATTGTTGAGCATGTAATCGGTGGAATGAAAAGATATAGATGTCTAGTTGACAAGTTTAGAAATAAAAAAGAAGGTGTAAAAGATTTATTTTCTTTTTTAGCGGCTATCCTATGGAATTTTAACATGATATATTAACTTCTTCTTAAAGAACAAGTCTAATATACCAACTGAGCAATACCTTTGCCAATTTATATTTTAGCCTTATTTTGAATGTAGGTAAGAATTAGGCGAATTTCCCGATAATATTCAGGGAAGCGGTTTTGGTAAAACCTTGTCATCTTTATTCTTTATCAATACCATCATCGGCTACCAATTTAAGACGGGACATCCAGCAATTTCAAAGGGTTAGAAAACACACGCTTTCGACTATTTCTAGGAAGCGGTAACTCGCCCATTTCATTCAGTAGCCATGAAAACAAGTCTGGAAACTCGGTATCAAATAAACGCATGGCGGCGGTTGTGCCATCCTCACGTTTGATTCCGTAGTTATGAATGACCGTCAACGCGTTTAATCGCTTTTTATTCAAACCTCGCCCATTGCGATACATTTGCGATAAACAGCCATTTCGCCCTTCCACCGCAGATGAACTGCGTTGAAACTGCCTTGCCATATGCTCCGCCAATGTTAGCCATCGCTGCATTTCACTGATTGATAACTTTGCACTAAATGGGTCTGATTTGAGCTTATCAGACGCGGTTTCCCAAGCTTTTCGATAGTTTTCCTTTGACCTGCGGCTTTTAGTTTGTTCCATTTTCTGATGCCAATAAACAACGGGTAATAATGTTGTGGTCAACCAATATTCGGTATCCGCATCAAGCCCCAAATTTTGCAAGGTTTCGCGTACCCAAAGCCACCAAAAACTGATGGATACCGCTAACGGTTTTATTTGATTACGAAACTTTTTCATCACGCCTTTATGATCGTTAATCCCTTGTTTTTCCGCTATTTTTCAAAGGCTCGCGCTCTTAACTCTAGCAACTTCTCAACCTGTTCCGCATCGTTTCTACGACTATCATTGAGTGAAAAAGGATGAACTTCATCCGCAATCCCTTGTAAGTTTTCGTGATAATCTGTTTGTATTTTTTTGGCTTCTTCAAGCTCTTTTTCAGCCGTTATCCGTGTTGTTTTAAGTCCAATAATTTTCTGCATCGTTGCCGTTTTAGAAACAGTAGACTCTGCGGTTTGCGCTGCTTGCCGCTGTTTTTCAGCCCTTGCTGCACGCCTGCCGATTTTCGCGCCTAACCAGCGACTCATATCTTGTTGAGCATGAAAAATATCTGCCCCCGATTCGCACTTAAACCCCGTCACTGCCATTTTTATCAACGCCTTAGCGCGATCACTAATCGCATGATTAACCTCAATGCCTAATGATTCTAATCGTGGCGAAACCTTTTTATACCAAGTATCGTAGCACCTATCATCGCTAATATCTTCCAACAAAAGATAGCCAGAACGTAAGTCCATTAAAACTAAAATCATAAAGTTGCCGAAAAAGTCTCATCCAGCCCAGCAACAACTTTACGTGTTTGTTTTTTCACACTTTTTCGCATTCTTGCTGAAACTGCGGCAATAAGACTTCCATTTTATTGATTTGAGTCCGCAGTGCGTCGGGTGATACGCCCACATGGGTGTCAATCCGTATCATTTTAAAAAACAGCGATAAAGTCTCTGCACCTACGCCTGCCTTTAATCCAAAGACATACAAGGCGGAAAACACCATTAATCTTTGCCAAGAACTACCTGCCTCGGTTTCCCATAATGATGATTCAGGATGTCGATTTCGCTTTGTTTGCGCTTGACGATGACGATGCACACTGCTTTTTGAGCGACCAACAATTGAAGCTAAGTTACGAACAGTTTGCTTGCCTGTTGTTGTAATTTCAGCGATAATTGCGTGACTAGCTGCGCGTATTTTCTGTGTTGTTCTGTTTTTTTAGTCATTAACCTATGATACAAGAATATCGCAGTTAGTTCTTTATTTTGTCCCGTCTTAAGTTGGTAGCCCCATCATCAACATGTTATACAGCCTCTATTATTGGAATAAATCAATAATTTATCATATACATAGGTAATGAGTTTTTGCGTGGAAACCCAGATTTTTGCGAATATCTGCTGGGTTTCACTATCGATCTACCCAGCCTGCGATGATTAAAGCTTTGGTAGTCACTTCCAATAACGGCTATTTTATTCGGGGTATTTTCAGCCCATTGAGTAATTTTTGTCAGTAAGGCATTCATAAAATAATTTTTCTAATCAAGTTACTTTAAAACTTAATTAGCATAAGCCATGTCAATACAGTAATATTAATTTAACCAATTGATAAATAATTAAATAATAATATTTTGTAGTTAAAAACAAATAAAGCAATAAAGGGGTCAGATACTGTTCGCATTTGAAGGCGTTATTAAAGAGAGGTAGGCACTAATCTGACCCACGATTTTCTAATCAAGAATAATTACAGTGTCTCTACTTCTCATCCAACCGTCATTGGATAGTGCCATTTTTTTAACTAAATTGACACTGGAATCTAAGATACAAGTGTTAATTAAATTACACACCTGTGGTTTTCTTGCCTAGATTTTCTGTCACTCGCCTGACAGCAAGCAGGCGACCACTTACAGAGTGACTGAGCAAGCGTTGCAAGTTTTTCACCCGCCGTCACTTACCCTGTTTAACGGTCTTCACAATACGCGCTTGAAGTTTACGCACATAACGATTCGCCCGCGTCCAATTGAACCCGCAAATAAAGGAGTCAGAACGGTCTTCACGACGGGAAATTTCAGCTGGAATATCAAAATTTTCTATTTTCAGTTTCAGCCCGTTTAAGCAAAGTTTTTACTTCTTCTTTTAATTGTGTTTCCAGTTTGCAGGCATATTTCCAGCTCATTGCCTTATGTTTACTGGCATTGGCTTTAATTTTAGTCCCATCAATTATAAATATCGCCCAATTTAAAAATCTTCATGTTATGAGCAATTTGCAACAGCATTACAAACAATTCGCCCAGCTCAGATAAAAACCGCTTCCGAAAAGTATTGATGCTATCGTGGTCAGGATGCAAGCCAGAAGCAATATACAATACGGGAATTAACTCATAGATTGCTCTTTCTATTTTACGACTGGAAAATATGCCCTTGGCATAGCAATAAAAGAGTAAAGCTAACATCATTTTCGGCGGATACCCCCCTTACTTCCTCCACGTTTATAAGCATTTTCGATCACACGGGTATCCAATTGCTCAACGACATCAACTATAAAAATAGCTAAATCGTCATCCTTTAACCATTCCACTAAATTATCAGGTAAGACAATTGGCTCGCCTCTATCTATTTTTATGAATTTGTGACTCATTTTAAGGCAATCTTAATTTTAAGTATATTAGCTATAAATTGTAGCAGAAAGACTAAAAGTCCGACAAACGCCCAGGATAGGGTGATAAGATGAATCTAAGTGAATCGTTGTAATCACCGTCATCAAAATGAGGCGGTACGTTTGAACTAAATGGGAAAGGTTAAAAAATGAATAGTCTATCTGCGAAACAAAGTAAGTCTGATTATCTCTTTATGGTGTGAAGTAAATTTTCCACAAGACTTTATTGATGGCTAAGCGGATAGGAATATTGGTAATGTTAGATTATTAAATAGGAACGGGGGGTTGAAGGCAGGTTCTATTTATTTTTTAATAATGAATTTATCGGGCTTATATGAAAACTTGGTATCTACTTTAAATCTCAGGGTAAAGATAAAATTTCTAAAATAGATTTGACAACATATCATAAAAGAACGAACATTTACATACTTTGAATATCCACGACCTACAGGCTGAAACTAACGCCATTTATCAAGAAATCGCTCAAATTGAAAGTAGCGAAGCGCAGGATATTGTCAAAAAAATATTCAATCTTATTGAACGCTTAGCCAGTGATAAATTGTCTTTAGAAACTGAATTACAGCAACTTCGTGACGAGGTTAATCGCTTGAAAGGTGAGCAGGGAAAGCCTGATATCAAACCCAATAAAAATAATAAGAGTGATGATATTTCATCCGAAGACGAACGTAAAAAAGCACAAGTTGACGCGCAAAAAGAAACTAATAACGACACTGAAAATACGGACTCGGATAAGAAAAAACGCCGCCGTAAACCCAAGATCCCACGAGTTAAAATCGACCAAACGCTAAAATGCCTACTCGACAAAACTGGCTTGCCTAGCGACTTAGTATCTAAAGGCTTTGCGGAAGTGGTGATTCAAGACATTGTCATCAAAACCAATAATATTAAGTATCTCCGTGAGATTTTTTATTCACCTTCTGAAAATAAGTATTACCGCGCCCAATTGCCTGAAGGCGTTCGAGGTCAGGGCGAATTTGGTATTGGAATTCGTAGCTTGATTCCCATGCTTAAGATGATGGGCGTGACCGAAAAACCCATGGTCGGTTTTTTGAAAATATTGGCATTGTGGTGTCGCCGACTTATGTTTCTCAGCAATGGACAGGCGGTTATGACTGGGCGCATCAGGAAAAAAGCGAGCTTTATCGCAGCGGCATTCTCAACAGTGATTATGGACAGATTGATGATACCAGTGCGCGAGTCAATGGTGATAACCACTATTGTCAGGTGGTCTGCAACGACTTGTTTACCGCTTATTTCACCACTAAAAACAAAGACCGTTTATCGGTTCTGGACGTGCTGACCGACTATGCGCCACGCCATTATATCTACAATCAACAAGCTCAATCCTTGCTTGACGAGTTCAAGTTAGCTGATAAAGCGCGGGCAAAAGTTGATGCTCAAATACCTGTCAATACAGTGATGAATGAAGCGCAATTTAAGTTGCACTTAGCGATCTTAAATACGCTTAGGCGTAAGACAGGCAACGCATGTCACCGAAGCTTGCGCCATTGTCTATTATCAGCAACAAACGGATTTTCCTGTTATTGAAACCTTGCTTGCAGACGATGCGCCGCAATTCAAATTACTGACGGAACATTTGGGGTTATGCTGGGTTCACGATGCTCGCCACTACAAAAAACTCCGTCCAATTCTGGAAATACATCAGCAAGCATTAGCCGATTTTCGAGGGGCACTATTGGGAGTATTATAAGGAGTTGCTTAACTATCAAAAAAAATCCCTGCCCCGATAAAAAGGCATGGTTGTTAACGCGATTTGATGAATTGTTTGCAACCACAAGCGATTATGAAGACCTCAATGATCGCATCGCCAAAACACTGGCGAAAAAGACCGAATTATTGCGAGTTTTGGAACTTCCGAAATTACCATTACATAACAATGCAGCCGAACTCGGCGCAAGAAGACAAGCGCGTGCGCGAGACATAAGCTTCCAGACTCGAAATGAGAAAGGCACGAAAATCAAAGACAGTTTTATGAGTCTTGCTGAAACGGCTAAAAAACTAGCCGTGAGTTTTTATGATTATGTTTATGACCGAGTTAGTGGTGAATTCAAAATGCCGTCTATGGCGAATCTTATCGCTCAAAAAGCGCAAAGTTTGCAGGTCTGATATTTGTTTTACCCTGAAATTTAAAGTGGATACTAAATAACTATATAACTATATAGTTACTTCTGTAAACCATTTTCCTGTTGTTGCAAAACAAAGCTATAAATAACAGGAAACACCAATAAGCTCAATAATAACACCGTAACCATTCCGCCTAGAACAGGGGCAGCAATACGTTGTGCCACATCTGCTCCTGTGCCTGTACTCCACATAATAGGAATTAACCCTGCCATGGTTGAAACAGCAGTAATGACTACGGGACGCACTCTTAACGCGGTTGCTGTTTCCACAGCTTGACTAATTTCATCGGCTGATAAACTCCGTTGTTTTTGTCGGCGTAAGGCAGCAATTTCTATATCTATAAAATTTAGTACCATCACTCCCGTTTCTGCTGCTGTCCCTGCTAAGGCAATAAAACCGACATAAACCGCAACGGATAAATTGAAATCGTAAGCATAAGTAATCCAAATGCCACCAATAAGTCCAAATGGCACGGTCAGCATCACAATCAAAGGCTCAGTTACATTGTGAAAGGTAAAATAAAGTAATAAAAAAATCGCTAATAAAGTGATTGGCACGACTATTTTTAAACGTGCCGCTGCACGTTCCATATATTCAAATTGTCCTGACCAATTAATCGTATAACCTGCGGGCAGTTTGATTTTTTCTTTGACTAATTGTCTGGCTTTTTTTACAAAACCTCCTATGTCCGAGGTGGTAATATCCACATAAATCCACGCATTGGGTCTGGAATCTTCACTTTTTATTGAGGGTGCGCCGCGTGTGAGTTTTAATTCAGCGACTAATGCCATTGGAATTTGACTGCCATTTGGCGTAGAAATTAATACACGTTTCAACTGTTCAAGATTATCACGTAATTCTCGTGGATAACGCAGATTAACAGGATAACGCTCTAAGCCTTCTACGGTTTCTGTGATATTCATTCCCCCAATAGCAGTTTGAATCACATCTTGAATATCGCCGACGGTCAATCCATAACGAGATGCTTTTTCACGATCTAT
The DNA here is from genome assembly GCA_030949405.1 of Methylococcales bacterium. Taxonomy (NCBI): domain Bacteria; kingdom Pseudomonadati; phylum Pseudomonadota; class Gammaproteobacteria; order Methylococcales; species Methylococcales bacterium. The sequence continues at coordinate 84,632 of JAUZSN010000002.1, forward strand.
ATCAAAATCTAAAAAATACCCCCCCATTGCTCTATCCGCAAAAGCTGATAAGGTTTCTGGCATGGTTTTCATCACCTGTTCAATTTCTTTAGCCAGTGATTCTAAAACCTTTAAATCCGCGCCACCAACCTTGATACCCACGGGCGTTTTAATCCCTGTTGATAACATATCCAAGCGGTTTTTAATCGGCATCGTCCACGCATTAGTCAACCCAGGTAATTGAGTTGCCTTATCCATTTCATTCATTAATTCTTTCATGGTTTTTTTAGGATTAGGCCATAAATCCCGTGACTTTAATGAGAGTGTGGTTTCCATCATCGCTAAGGGAGCTGGATCAGTCGCGGTTTCTGCACGTCCTATTTTACCAAACACGCGCTCAACTTCAGGAAAGGTTTTTAAAATTTTATCGGTTTGTTGTAATAATTCTTTTGCTTTAGTAATTGAAATTCCTGGAAACGAACTCGGCATGTATAAAATATCGCCTTCGTCTAAGGGCGGCATAAACTCACTACCGACTTTAGATAAAGGATAATAGCTTGAGGCTAATAATAAAAGTGCAAGCAATAAAGTCACGCTACGAAAACGCATCGCTACTTTTAAAATTGGCGTGTGTAAAAAATGTAACAACCGATTAGCAGGGTTTTTATGTTCTGGAATAATTTTACCGCGTATAAAATAGCCCATTAATACAGGAACTAAGGTCACGGTTAAAATAGCTGCCGCGCCCATCGCATACGATTTTGTAAACGCAAGCGGACTAAATAACCGCCCTTCTTGTGCCTGCATGGTAAAAATAGGCACAAAAGAAACGGTAATAATTAATAAGGAGAAAAATAACGCAGGTCCAACTTCTTGTGAGGATTTACGAATGACTTCCCAGCGTTCATCTGAAGTTAATTCTGCTTTTTTCTTTTCAACTGCGTCGGCTAAATGTTTATGGGCATTTTCAACCATTACAATTGCCCCATCGACCATATCGCCAATCGCAATCGCAATCCCCCCTAAGGACATGATATTGGCATTTAAACCTTGCCAACGCATTAAGATAAAGGCGATTAAAATCCCCAAAGGTAGGCTAATAACAATCACTAAGGATGAGCGGATATGTAATAAAAACAACGCGACAATAATACTAACAATAACTAGTTCTTGTACTAAAGCGGTATTCAAGGTATCGACTGCGCGGGTAATTAAATTACCTCGATCATAAACAGGAATAATTTCTACGCCTTTAGGCAAGCCCCGTTTTAATTCTTCTAGTTTTTCTTTAACGGCATTAATCGTTGCTTGGGCGTTTTCACCAAAACGCATAATAATAACCCCTCCTACGACTTCACCTATCCCGTCTAATTCAGCGACTCCTCGACGTAATTCTGCGCCTAAATGGACATGAGCAACATCTTGCAACCGTATCGGTGTGCCATTTTCATTCACGCCTAAAGGGATCTGATTCAAATCATCTAACGATTTAATATAACCCAGTCCACGCACCATGTATTCGGTTTCTGCCATTTCAATTAAACGTCCACCAACATCATTATTTGAGCGTTGAATAGCGCGTTTAACTTTAGATAACGGAATGTTAAAGGCTAATAAGGCGTTAGGGTCAACTTCGACTTGATATTGTTTGACATAACCGCCAATTGAAGCCACTTCTGCGACTCCGTTGACGGTTTGCAAGGGATAACGCAAATACCAATCTTGTAAAGAGCGTAATTGGGCTAAATCATGTTGTCCCGTTTTATCAACTAGAGCATACTCATACACCCAACCCACCCCTGTGGCATCTGGACCTAACGTGGGGGTAATCCCCTCTGGCAGTCGGTCACTGACATAATTCAAAGATTCCAAAACCCGCGAACGCGCCCAATACATATCGGTATCATCTTCAAAAATAATATAGACAAAGGAGAAGCCAAAAAAGGAATAACCCCGTACTGTTTTAGATTTCGGAACAGATAACATTGCGGTGGTTAAAGGGTAAGTAATTTGGTCTTCAATTACTTGCGGAGATTGCCCCGCATATTTGGTAAAGACAATCACTTGCACATCGGATAAATCGGGGATGGCATCTAAAGGCATATTTTTAAAAGACCATAAGCCGCCTAATCCGAATAATAAGGCGGCAAGTAAGACAATAAAACGGTTTTTAATGGCGTTATTGATAAGAGAGTTAATCATGTTTATCCTATTTTTATCTTGCTACATAGTGGTAACTTAACTAAAATTTATCAGTATGATAAAAAGTTTTCTACATAAAGGGTTAGAACGGTTTTACCAATCTGGTAATTCATCGGGCATTCAAAATCAGCATAGTAAAAGATTACAGCTGATTCTTTCTAACTTAGACCAAGCAGAAACCCCAGAGGACATGAATCTACCAGGACTTGGGCTACATAAATTAAAAGGGAATCGGCAAAATATTTGGTCTATCAAAGTCAGTGGAAATTGGCGTGTCACTTTTCGTCATGTTAATCAAGATGTTGAAATTGTAAATTATGAGGACTATCACTAATGGTTATGTATAATCCAGCCCATCCAGGTGAAATTTTAAAAGAGCTTGTTATTGAATCGTTAGCGTTATCAATCACAGATGCCGCAGAACATTTAGACGTTAGCCCTAAAGTGTTAACAAAAATCTTAAATGGAAAAATCAATATAAGTCCTGAAATGGCTTTACGATTAGAGCTGGTTTTTCATAAACCCTCGGCTAATCATTGGTTACGACTGCAAACGGCTTATGATTTATGGCACGCTCGTCAACATTAAGAAAATTTACACGTTATGCCTTATCAAGCGGCTTAAATCTTAGCTAATCTGTAATCATTTATTAATCCATTTACTGTCTATTTAAAATACTAATCACGACTTGCTTAATGGTTTCTTTTTCTTCAGGTTTACTTTCTGCAATTAACAATGTCAGTGAAGCAAGCGTGTGACCACTTACTATTGACTGATGATTTGGGTTGTACAATAATTTATTTTTTTCTAAAAAATATAAAAAACAAGCGGCTGCAATACGTTTATTGCCATCAACAAAAGAATGATTTTTAACAATAAGATAAAGTAACATCGCCGCCTTTTCTTCTATCGACTTGATAACTTTTATTATCCGCCGCAGTTGTCGCAAATTTTGCGACAACTGCGGTTTTTTCAAGCTCACTTTCTTTAAAAATGTTGTTAATATGCTTACCAATTGTTTTTATATCTCTATCAAATAAAGCAGCAAGTTGTTGACGATTAAGCCATACCGTTTCTTTTTCAAACGCTACTTCAACTTCTACTTGATTATCAACTGTTTGATAAATAATTATTTTTTCCATTTTAAAAATTCCTAATTTTTGATTATGGGCATTGTACGTTCTTTGTGATTCATCATTTCTATATCAAACGGCTTAAATCTTAGCTAATTTGTAATCACTTTAATCAAGGCTTTTACTTTATCAATACTGGCTTGTGAAACGCGCTCAATAAATTCGGCTTCATGTTCTGAAAAATCTAATGATTTAAGTTGATGGATTAAAATGGCACCTTTAGTCTCAAGTTTTTCTTCTAAAACAATCTCCAGCATAATGCCACGAACCCGACTACTGATTGGCGCAACTAAAGCTAAACCTGTATGTTCATTGAATATTTTTCTGGAAATAACATAAGCAGGACGGCGTTTAATCATTTTTATTCAATGTCATTTAGTTCAAACGTTAATGGCTATGTCCCTTTGAAGGCTTAGGTGTTTTAAGGTTATTTACTTTGCCATCGCGTCGAATATAAATAAAATTTCCATTAACTAATTCCAACATAACGCCTTTTTCTATGCTTACAATTTTTCCTGTTTTATCAATAATTTTTATTACTTGCTCATTTTCTATAAAAACACTTGAGCCATCTTTTAATTTTAAAGGTTTATTTTCCCTTGTAATCGTTGCACAGGATGTCATAACAAAGAGTAAAAATATTAATGAGATTAATTTTATTTTCATAGGGTTCGCCAGATTAAATTTAGAATTAAAGAGAGTCTTAATGTTGATGGTCATGAGTTTTTTCACTAGAATTATCAGCTTTAGAAACAGCGTCTATATTTTGAGAATCATGTTCGTGAGCATCATTTTTTATGGGTTGCTCTTTAGTCTTCTCCTCAACGGCTTCATGACTATGATTATGCTTTTCAATATTTTTTTCACTATCAGAAGAGACTGATTCGGTTTTAGGTGCTATTTCTGTTTTTTGAGGGTCATTCTCTTTTATTAGTTGACTTTCAGCCGATTTATTAGGGTTTCCTTCATGGCTATGATTATGTCCGTCAATGTTTTCTTCATCACCATGAGAAGAGACTGATTCTGTTTCAGGCGCTATTTCTTCTTTTTGAGGGTCATGCTGATGGGCATTCTCTTCTGCCGATTCATTAGGACTTCCTTCATGACTATGATTATGTCCATCTGCCCCTTCTTCAACCTTGGGTAAAGAGATAACGCCTAAGCCATAACGATAAACAGCTTCCGCGCCTAACCATGCCGTGGTCATGAGCATAAGTCCTGCAATCATTGAGAAGGTTAAAAACAAAAAGCTAGGCTGGCGTTCTTTTTTTGCCAATAGTATTGCCCAAACGCCCAACAGTAAGAAAACAGTAGCTGTGGGTAACGCCCAATTTCTATGCAATGTCATTGCCGCATGAGAAGCACTATCATGAGCAACACTATTATAGGAAAACCAACCTGCTATCGCCGTCCCTATGGTCAATAAACAGCCACTCCATAACGACCAATTTGCCATGTTCAACCATTGCTGTTGCCAGTGATATTTGTTCGATAATAATTTGGCTGCAAAATAAAATAGGATAGAAATACTTAATAAAGCCACCGTGAAGTGAACAAAAATAGGATGCCAATTAGGGATGATTTCAATCATGAGTATTCTCCATATTGTGTTGGTTGTTTTGGTTGTGTTGGTTGTTTTGTTTATTAGTGGGCATTGTATGCTTTTCGTGATTCATCATATCCATGTCCATTTTATGCTCAGGTTTTTTAGACTTCATATCCATATCCATATCCATATCCATATCCATATCCATTTTATGCTCAGGTTTTTTAGACTTCATATCCATATCCATATCCATATCCATATCCATTTTATGCTCAGGTTTTTTAGACTTCATATCCATGTCCATGTCCATTTTATGCTCAGGTTTTTTAGACTTCATATCCATATCCATGTCCATTTTATGCTCAGGTTTTTCAGACTTCATATCCATATCCATGTCCATTTTATGCTCAGGTTTTTCAGACTTCATATCCATATCCATGTCCATGTCCATGTCCATGTCCATTTTATGCTCAGGTTTTTTAGTTTTCATTTTCAGCATTTTAGCGGTGGCTTCGCGTAATTTAGACTCAGAATCAATGAGAAATTGTGCTGAAGTCACTACTTTTTCTCCCAGTTCTAAACCTTCTAACACTTCAACCTTATCACCTGAAGTCAAACCTAACACCACTAGACGTGGCTCAAATTTACCTTTAGCTCTGACCACAAAAACTTGATTGCGCGTTCCCGAACGAATCACCGCTTCGGCTGGAATCACTAGACTATTTAAGCGTTTGTCGGCTTTAATAGTTAATTCAGCAAACATATTCGGCTTTAACAATAAATCAGGATTATCAAAAGCCAAACGAACTTTAATGGTGCGGGTTTTTGCATTCGCATACGGATAAATATAAGTCAGCTTCCCTGTAAATATTCGTCCTGGAATACCTACGAGTTGCATTTCTACTAAATCCCCTTGTTTAACCCACGGCAATTCATATTCATAAATATCGGCATAAACCCAAACCGTACTTAAATCGGCAATCATATAAATTTCAGTAGCAGGGGTGACATATTGTCCTTCTCTTGCGCCAATTTTCATCACAATCCCTTTTTCTGGACTATGAATATGCAAGCTTTTTTTAATTTTTTGACTGTGTTCAAGTTGACGTAATTGATGCGGTGGCACATCCAATAACTTTAAACGCTGTTTAGAACTCTCGACTAAAGCCTCTGCACCCTGACGAATTTCAGCAATAGGGCTATTTTGCAAAATTTTTAAATTATTGAGGGCTAAAATATATTCTTGCTGACTGGTGACTAATTGCGGTGAATAAATACTAAGGAGGCGTGAATTTTTTGCAACCTGTTGTCCTGTTTTATCCACATACATTTTCTCTATCCAGCCTTCAGTTTTTGGATGTAAATGCACCATCTGTTCTTCGTTATAATCAATGCGCCCAACCGCTCGTACATGACGGGTTAAATTTTCGCGGGTAACTTTCCCAGTACGTACACCGATATTTTGTTCAACCACTGCATCTATAGTGACTGTTCCCATTTTTTCTTGGGGTTTATCCGCTTCGGCATAAACAGGAACATAAGCCATTCCCATTGAATCTTTAGCAGGGACAGGGGAGGTGACATCTGGGTTCATAGGGTGGCGATAAAATAACGGTTTTTTAACCACTTCGGAGGGGGGTTGATTTAAAACCATTTTTGCTTGCCAAAAATATGACAATCCAAAACCTGCATTCAAACCGATAAAGAGCGTTATTACACTGATAAAAATTAACTTATTCATAAAAATTCTCCTTCCCAACGACGGCATTTAATCGTGCTAAAGCTTGATGAGCTTCCATAAAACTATGCCAATATTCCATTTCATAATTAAATAAAGTGATTTCACTGCGAATTAAGTTTAAAAAATCGACTTTATTTACCTGATAACCTGAGAGCATTGAAGCCACCGTTTGCCGTGCTTGCGGAATAATCCCTGTTTCAAACAAGCTGATTTGCTGAGTGCTACGTTGATAATCACTATAAGCGATTGAAATTTGTTTGCGGACTTGATTCCATAAATCTTGCAACGCATATACGCTCTGCCTCACCTCAGCTTTACGTTGTTGTATTGCCTTGTTTTGTTTTCTTTCTGCAAAAATAGGGACAGTGACACTGAGTTTCATACTAAAAAAATCATCTCGTCTATTACCTGCCAAAGTATCATCACGCCCCCCATAGAAAGCTCCAATTTTAAAGTCAGGATAAATATCTTCTTCAGCTAAGTCTAAACGCGATTTTGCTACTTTAATCTGTTGCTGACCTGCGGCTAATGCGGCTCGAAACTTTTGGGCTTGTTGATAAAGGTTATCTTCAGGTAAGAGTTTTTTAAATTCAGCAACTACCGTATTAGGTAAGGTTATTTCTTGATTTGCCGCTTGATTTAATAAGGCATTTAACCCAGCTACGGCATTTTTACGTTGACCTTGCCATGTTAGTTTCTGGTCTAACAATTTAGATAATTCCAATTGTGCCAACAAGACATCTTGCTGCAGACCTTGACCGACTTCATATTTAGTTCTAGCAACTTCAACAAACTGCCGCAAAAGTGCTTGAGTGCTATCAATAATAGTGAGTACACGGTCAACATAAAAAATTAACCACCATTGCTGTTTAACATCGCTGACTAATTGCAAACGCGCTTCCTGTAAATTTTCCACAACCACTTTTCTTTCATCCGTCGCCACTTGTTCTCGTAAGGCTAACTTAGTGGGAAAAGGAATTTTTTGACTAAACCCAAACTGCATTTGTGTCATATTTTCTTGACCTAAATCAAAACTATCGACAGGTAAATTTAAAGCATTAAAACTGATTTCAGGGTCAGGCAAAGCCCCGCGTTGCGGAATAATCGCTTGCATCGCCTGTAAACGAGCGTTGATTTGAGCTAAATTGGGATTATCACTTAATGCGATTTGGGGTGCTGATTCTAAAGTCAGCAAAGTTTCTGCTTTAAGCGGGTGCATAAAACAAAAACAGACTATCAATAAAGAGTGTCTATAAAGAACTAACATAATGTTTCATATATTTACCAGAAATAAGTCATTTCTAGTATTTTAAAATGAAAGGTAGGCACGTTTAGAGGCGGCATGACATAGCTCACAGCCATTTTGAACGTACTTTTCCTATGGAAATGACGTTTAAGTTAAGCCAGTTTAAACAGGATGTTAGCTAATGGGGGGTCTAAGCTCAGGTGAGTGAGAAAAAGAGTTTAGTAAAGCATTCTCAGAATGAGAATAAACAGAAGCCACCGTTATCGAATAAAGGCGGTAATAATTAGGATAATAATGGACACTACATAAATGAAAACTGCAATGTGTCATGGAATGACAGTGTTGCATTTTGCTCTTTGAGTGTTTTTGCAAGGGTGAATGAATCGCTTGCTGATTTGACTCAAAAGAAGTAGTCATTGTCATTAATGGCTTTTCAGTGTTTAAATTTTTATTTGTACACGGATTAAACGTTGCCATAACAGGCATCGTTACCATGATAAAAATAAGAATAAAACAGCCGAAAAATTTAAACATTAAATATTTTTAAAAGTTAGTGAACAGTTTTAATTATTTCATAAACAAAATTTTATAGCAATAGTTAACTGCAAGAAAGGGTCACAAGAAAGGGTCAAGTCTTGCATTTTGCATACTTGAAAATTTAGTTTATACTGAATTAAAGGTGTCTGACTCCTTAATTTTGCAAAATGCAAGACTTGACCCTTTCTTTTGTTCTTGTTTGCTTTCTTTGTTTCTTTCTTTCTTTGTGTTGACCCTTTCTTTTGTAAATGTTCAACAATACTTTATCCAATGATTTCACTAGGCTTTGGATGTACTGCATTACCAATGTGTCTGCAATACTTCGGACAGTTTTAAAAGTAGAGGAAATCTTCAATTCATAGGAAAATGTAGTTTCTAAAGCAACAATTTCCTGAAAAGAAGATTTCCATGCAACTAATAGAAACGATTTTAGAAAAAATGTCTAGTGGTTCTAAACCACCGTTACAATGAGTTATCAGAAAAAACCTATCGTCGATGGTTTAATAAAAAGTTAGATTTTCTTAAATTTAATCAGGTAGGTAATAATGAAATTCTTTCAACGTCGGGACAAAAAATAGCGGCTTTAGAGTGTAGCTTTGTTAACAAAAGTGGTGAAAAAACTTACGGTTTAGCTAAGTTTTGGGATTCTAAACAAAAGTTTACTCATGGCGTGATCGCTAAAGGTTACCATCAAATTGGAAAATTACGTTGTGATGCTAATTTACGTTTACTCTACGAAGGCGTGCAAAAAGAAAAAGGTCGCCATAAATGTTATGACAGTAAGTGGATTGTGGGTGAGACGAGAAAATTAGAATTAGCAGGTAAACAGGGTGGTGTTAAGATTTATACAGCAATCGTTAATTCTGTCTCATTGAAATGTAATATTCGCATCGCTTATTTAGTTAAAACAACGTCACAAGGTACACGTTATGCCTTGTTGTTTTCAACAGATACAGAGATTGATGCAATGACACTTTATAATTATTACAAGGCACGGTTTCAGATTGAATTTCTATTTCGTGATGCTAAACAATTTACAGGACTTTGTGATTGCCAAGCACGTTCTGAACCTGCTTTACACAGCCATTTTAAGGCACGTTTTACTACGCTAAATTTGATCAAATGGCATGACCGACTTTTAAGTCCTAAACGAAAACCAATTTCAATCGGTAGCTGGAAGACTAGATTTTTCAATGAGTTATCGATTGAACGTATTTTATTAAACTCTGGGGTAGACCTGAGTTTAATAAAATGCTCTTCTCAATACGAGGAGCTTTGTAGCTTCGGGGTTATCTCGCATTAAAACTGTCCGAAGTGTTGCCATCTCTAACTATTCCTGTACTACTTGTATAGGCTGGTAAGATTATTGATAAAAAAATTACAATTCTTATTTTATTTTCCATTTAATTTAATTCGTAGCTTGCGTAACTATTCCACTCACTTGCTGCTTCTTCTGCTGCATTTAAATGTTCTTGAGCCTCATCATTTTGTTCTTCAATAAAATCTTCAATACATTGTTTGTATTGTTCGACGTTGCTTTTAAAACTTTCTAGTTCATATTCGTCCTCAAATTCATAAGGTTTAGATGGTTTTGAGCAAGAATGGGAGGGAGAGTAACTATCCGCAAATCCTAAAGAATTAAAACCAAGACTATATACAAGTACGATAAATATTATTTTCCTCATTACTTTTTTCCCTTATTCTTCTAACGCCCAAATCACTTGACCGTAAAAAGGGGCGGAAATTTTGCGATAGCAAAAATTTGTGACGCTTTTTACGGTCAAGTGGATTTGATTGTGTACGCCCAGCATGGGCATGAACTAATGAGGTGCAAGTCCTCTGTAGGAAAACCAACTTAGCATCCATTTGTAGGCTAAGTATAACTACTAGCCGAGGGTAATTGCAACATTGCGAAGTGTTGTGAGAAGGAAACCTAAGTGCAAAACGACAAGCCTACGAACAGAAATATCATATTAGGCGTAGTCTCTGAGGTGAGTTGGCACAAGACAACGAAACCCAAGGTTTGTGAGATAACGTAAATGATGAGGTTGTGGCGTGACAGTTCATGTTCTTATCTGGGGAGGTCTGCTTAACAGGCAGTCGATAAGAAACCTGTAAAAGGCGCAGGGTTAGAAAATGTCTTGGCTTTTTGGAATCCATCAACCAAAGAGAGCGAATGTGATGGAAAATCGACGGCGGTCAATTCAGTAATGGATTGATTGTTTAAGCAGAAGTCAGCAGAAGCCATAGTAATCAAACGCCCATCGTAATGGTTGGGACACGGTGAAGGGCTGAATATTAACCAAAAGGTAAGAGGAATGTTTAACTTGAAGAAGCCCTATTTTCCGACAGGAAAAGGTCATCGTCAGCGTGAAAACATAACCCCAACCTTTGATGAAAACTTGTCTAAACGACAAGGGCTATTCTATGTAAGTAATAGCTGGATTAAGTGTTAGTAACACTGGGTTAATGAACCGCCCTGTGCGGATCCGCACGCAGGATGGTGTGGGGGCTGAGGGTGAGATACCCTTGGCTACCCGATTAGCATGCTTTTAGCTTTAAAATTATAATTACTTATTATGCTTTCCTTTTAATCATCAAATTAAACTTTTTACGGAGAGCCTCAACTTCTATTGGCATTTCAACTATTTGAAACCCTCTTACAGGACGACCAGTCCTCTCATTGGTCATTTTATTATTTACATTAACAAAATTAGATTCTTCCAATATTTCAGAAACATAGTGTGCTACTTGTGTGGGGAAAGAGCCAAATTTTCGTAAATGATAATCTAACCCATTGTCATAGCCTTTTTTTGACAACGAATCAAACCCGTCTTTACTTATTAAAAAAGGAATACTACCCTTGTGAGATGCATAAGGTATCTTTTTAGAATCACATAACTCACATTCCTCACTACTTGCTATTATGAGAGCTAATGGGAAGTATGCGAGTGGAATATTAACCCCTTTATATTCATGGTATTTATTTCTAGGGTCGAGTTCTATCAAATTCGCACCTACTTTATTAAAAAATGAAATGTCTGCCAACGCATATTGTTTCTGATACTCAAAGCTCTCCTCATTTCCATTAACTACAGGTGTTACTCTTTTTACAACTGTAGGGTATTTAAATTTACTTCTGTCAATATCAGAAAGAGATTTTACACAAGATTTCCCAAGTTCCTTAGCTAATAAGGGACATATTGCATTTCCAATTTGATTGTATTGAGATAAGTTTTTCTCCCAACTCATGCATGTTCTTTTACCTTTAAATATGTAACTATCTGGAAAAGACATGAGTCTAGCAGCCTCCCTAGCAGTCAAGTTTCTATTTTTATATGGGTGTAAAAAAGTAGATTGAAAACTTGCTGGTATAGCAAGACATACTTTGTTTGGATCGAGTCTTTGGTTGTTGCTTTTATATGGTTTTAAACTTGTTTCCCCCGTATACTTTACCTTTTGTCCATTTTCATTAGGAACATCTTTTAACGATTGACCCGGTTTGATTTTTGAGAATCGCTCAATTAACCTCTTCGTATGCTTCATTGCAACATGATTTGTTATTCCATTTGATTGTTCTCGCATTTCATGCTGATATTGGTTTTGAGCTTCAAATTCATATGATACTAAAGAATCTTTACCTTCAGATGCTTCAATCTGAGGTAAATCAGAGATAGCCTCCCAGACAGTTATTTTATTTTTATGCTCATCAGGAAATAATGATGACTGTCTTAGTTCCGAGGTATGAGTAGGGCTTGGAAATTTAAACTTAATGCCTTCAAAATATGCAACTATAAAAGCTCTTTTTCTTGATTGTGGCACTCCATAATTAGAACTATCCAACAGTGTAGATTCTACACAATACCCTAATTCTTCAAATTTTAGGCGGATTATATCAAGCGCAGTTACACCAAATGAAAGTTTCTTAGTAAAAAGTTGAGGAACATTTTCTATTATACAAATGTACGGTTTTTTAAGTTCTGCAACTCTCAAAAAATGAAGAAATAAATTATTTCGCGGATCATCAATACCATACTGTGATGGCCCCGCTACAGAAAAACCTTGGCAGGGGGGGCCGCCAACTAAAACATCTATTTCTGGAAGCGCCAGAATTTCATTATCTGAAATCTTGGTTATATCTCTATTTACAACAGTACATGTCAAATTATTTGCTAGTGTTTCACAAGCCCACTCATCTATTTCTATTGCGAATGACTCCTTTAGACCTGCAGCTCTCAACCCAACTGAATAACCTCCAGCTCCTGCAAAAACATCACCAAATCTTACTGTTTTCATATCAGAAATAACCTCTATCTAGAACTTCTTGCACATCAAGTTCTGTGGTTTCTGGAAAACATGCCTGAATATGGTTAACAATTCTCATAAATGAATCAACTCTATACGGATGTTCTTCTAGATATTTTTTATACTCACTAGCTACTTGTATCCTAGATGTTGAATTTGAAAATTTTGATCTAATATTTGAATTTAACCTTTTAGCTTTGCGTAATAATATGACCTCATCAATATGGGTTCTTTTTGAATCAATTGGTGGCATATCTAACCATTCTACGAGTAAAAGATAAACTGCACCTGAGACATTATTTTTAAGCTCTCTAGAAGTTGCTGAAGCTTCTTGAAACATTGTTTTATCTAGGTTTGTTTTTATCTCACCAACTATAAACCCAACATTAATATCACTTTCGAAAACATTATTTGAATATGTGGGAGATGTCGATGCTTTGATATGTACTTTTTTTGAGATAGAAAAATCTTGATCCTTTCCTTTAAGAAAAACTCCCCCAGAATTTAAAAGCAAATGACTTTCTCCAAATGAAAGTCCAGCAAAACATTTCCTTGGCCCAACATCCAAGCCTTCATAATTTTTTAATGATGGGACTAGCCTTGAATCAGCTAATCTAGGTAAAAACTCCTCTAATATTGTATTATCTAGCTTTAATTGACCCTTTTGGCGATATAGAAAATCTTGTTTGCTGCAAAAAATCAGTTTGAATTCTATAAAAAATTTATATTCATTTAATAGCTCAATCATTCTTTCAAGAAGTTCATTACCTTCTAGGTCAATAGCATCTAGTTTTTTAATCCACTCGTCATATTCCTCAATAGCTTTATGTACCATCGGTAAGTCTTCAGGTGGTAGCTTTGGGTTATCTAATAAGGCGTTAAGTTTATATTTATGAATCATACCTATTCTCGATTGGTTTCGTGATATTAAAATGAGTCCAACTATAATTATTACAAGAAAGACTCTTAACAATACAATTTTAACATAGGCTGCCTTTAGAAGGATTTACCAACTATTTTTATTGAATTTTCTCTGATAAATTAATGTTTTTCGGTAGCTAAAAAAAGCAGGAATCATGATTAAAAAAACAAGGGGTCAGCCAGCTAAAAACAAAAAACAAGCAAAAAACAAGGGGTCAGCCAGCTCAAAAAACAAGGGGTCCAAAAAACAACAAAAAACAAGGGGTCCAAAAAACAACAAAAAACAAGGGGTCAGCCAAAACAAGGGGTCAGCCAGCTTGATTTTTCGGCCTTCACAAAAAACAAGGGGTCAGCCAGCTTTGGAAACAAGGGGTCAGCCAGCTTGATTTTAGCCAGCTTGATTTTGTGTTGTTGTGTTTTTTTTAGTCATTAACCCATGATACTAAAATATGGCAGCTAGCCTCGCTCCATAGTGTCCCGTTTTAAGTTGGTAGCCAATGAATCAATAATTCAGTCGTTAGAGTCACTTTATTTTTCTAGTTTCTTGTCTATTTAATGCCACTAACTGTGATTCATTCAGTTCTTCAATGCTCATACTCCAATCCTTGAGTTATAAAGATTCTTTCCAGTTCAGTGACTTTATTATGACGACTCTCTTTTTAATAAGCCCGTAGGTTTTATCTATTTCTTATTCATTATCGTCTAAAACCTGAATAAAGCATTCATTAGACTTGTTCTTTAAGAAGAAGTTAATATATCATGTTAAAATTCCATAGGATAGCCGCTAAAAAAGAAAATAAATCTTTTACACCTTCTTTTTTATTTCTAAACTTGTCAACTAGGCATCTATATCTTTTCATTCCACCGATTACATGCTCAACAATGACTCTTTCACGACTCATCTCTTTGTTTTCTTTTTTTTGATTTTCAGTTAATGTTGGGTTTGGATTATGCTTAGATTTATTTGGTTTTTTATGAGGAATATTTACCGAATTAGTTTTATATTCATTATTAAACCCCAAATAACCTAAATCAATAAATATATTAAAATTACTAAACCAATTTAATTCTGGATTAAATTCTTTTTTAAACATTCCATAATCATGATTTTTACCTGGAAAACTAACCCCAATATATAAAATTAAATGACCTAAAGAAGCTATAGTGGTATTTTTAATTGTATGCTGTTTTTTTTACCACTGTAAAATTAATTTTGTTCTTCATAGTCACTAGGGCGTTGTACAGCACGCTCTGTAGCATCTATTATCAATGTTTGAACTCCGCCAAAAGCCTGCTGCATTTCTTCAGGGGTTGAAAAACTTGTTGCAGGTAAAACATTAAATATATCTAACGTCTTTATTAAAATTGGAAATAATTTGTATACATGAGTATGGGCGCATGATTTATTCATATTAAAAGAAAACCCTAAGTGATCGAAAGTAGAATAACACTTCATATAATTTAATATAAATAATAATTTGTCTGCGGGTGTTTTTAATGTGCTATCTAAACCACTACCGTATTTTCTTTCTTTATTTTCATGTTTTTCTTTTTGATCTTCAATAAGGGTCTTTTCAAATAGAGATAATAGTAAAATAAAATGTTCTGTTTTTAATCCTGTTAAAGCTCTTAACTGTCTATCATCATAAATTCTTGGTAAAATTTCTTTTATTTTCATGTTATACTTTGATTTTTATTTTTTATAGAAATTTATTATAAAGCTTATTTATTATTTTTAATAATTTAATTTAAAGTTTATTTATTAGGCTGTATCAACTGATTGTGAGTGTTATCAAGTATATATAAGCAATTGATTTTAATATATTTTATTTAGAAGAACAAGTCTATTATGATAAAGTAGAGCATAAACAAGCGGGCCTATTGGCGAAGCTAATCATTCGCTCATGAAGTCACACGTATTTATTTGTTTAATCAAAAGGACTCAACATCAATAAATTTAAAATAGGAGTCATTGGGACTTCAAAAAAAAGTAGATGAACGTAGGTTTCCAATACACCCAGAACATTTACAGCGCATTCCTGAAGCACTTCGTCGTCAGATGATATTTGAAGTGGGTTATGGAACACCCTTCGGTATTTCTGACTCTGAAATTGCGGCTCAGACAGGTGGCATAGCCACACGCCATGAATTATTGGCCGATATTGGCACGGTTATTATTAACAAGCCCGTATTAGCTGATTTACAGGAACTTCGCGAAGGAGGCACACTTTGGGGCTATGTCCATTGTGTGCAGCAATGGGATATTACTCAAGCAGCCATTGATCGCAAATTAACACTTATTGCCTTTGAGGATATGAATGTTTGGTCTCCTGATGGTCGTATTCGTCGTCACACATTCTCTAAGAATAATGAAATGGCTGGCTATTGCGCTGTAATACATGCCTTGCAACTTAAAGGTATTGATGGATATTATGGTAATCAACGCAAAATAATCCTATTTGGTTTTGGTGCCGTCAGTCGTGGTGCAATATACGCTCTTAAGGCACATGGGTTTAGAGATATTACAATCTGCATTCAACGCCCCAATCATACAGTGAACAAAGAGATACTTGATTGTAACTATGTCAGAATTAGGGCGGGTAATGAAGGAGAGGCTCGTATGCTGGTGGTGGAACAGGATGGAACGGTGCATCCACTGACTGACCTGATTAGTGAAGCAGATATCATCGTAAACGGAACCTTTCAAAATACAGAAAACCCTACCGACTTTGTTACCGAGGCGGAAAGCTCATACCTTAAGCCCAATGGCCTGATTATTGATGTCAGTTGTGATGAGGGAATGGGATTCTTTTTTGCCAAGCCAACTACATTTAAGCATCCAATGTTTAAATATGAAACCACAGATTACTACGCTGTGGATCACACGCCTAGCTATTTATGGGAAAGTGCAACACGATCAATCTCTGCGGCTCTCATTGTTTATTTACCGACGGTGTTTGCAGGCCCTGATGGTTGGCAAAAAAATCAGACTATTCAAAAGGCTATCAATATTAATGGTGGCGTGATTCAGACCCCCTCTATTCTATCGTTTCAGAAGCGTGAGTTGAACTATCCCCACGCCCCCCATCAATGCAATCGAAAATACTGTCTCGAATAAAGTTGATGTCTAATAACCTGTAAACCCAGATGTATTTTTCTTTCGCTACGCTCTTTATAAATCCGCTAGTTACGGCCGCGTTACATTTTAAAATATAATTATTGAAATAAATCAAGTTGGTCAGAATTGTTGAAATTAAGACGCTATAAACCAAAAATAAATAAAGTCAATAACTTCAATCCTTAATTCCAACAATACTAGCCCGTTGATTTAAGAGATAATGGGACTTAGGAATAAGCACGAATTAAATCATGCAACTTAAATTTATAAGCCTTGAGTTATCAACGTGTTTGAATGAAGTTACCGAGGTTATTTGATCCACGTTTCTTAGGTAACTCGACATAAAATGATAGCCCAGTAAGTTGAGAATTTTTCTGTTCGTCCTGAGCGTGTCGAAGGATGAACGGAAAAACTTGATGATGAGAATAACGTATTAAGGTAAGTTATTTTTTGCGAGCTACCTTACACTATTTCATACGCAAACCAATATAAATGACTTAAATACCATCTAGCCAGCGATCGTACGAGTTCATTTTCGACCACCCTAAACTATTTTAGCTCACACTTACCGTCTCTTTAATTTGTTCTTGATGACGGTGGTTACGGGGCTATCAGAACTAAGACACTCCCTGCGGATTGATTCTTTTGACTGTTCATATTACCAACCACAGGTTACCTATTTACACAAAAAAATTATTCTTAAGACACATTATGGTAGGATTGTATCGCGAAATATAAACTATTAACACGTTGATTATAAATGGTTAATAGATCTCTAACTCGTAACATCAGACCGCCGAAAAATCACGCGAATGGCTGCACGTTATTTTCATGGTTAGGTCAATAAGGAATCAAAATGAAACGCACTGAAAAAACACTGCTAGAGCAAATGAAAATTAGTGATGTTGAGATTTCTCGACGCATGGAGTTGCTTGGACTTAAAAAAGAATTACTAAATCAATTAGCTAACCATAAACTGTTTATTGAAGACAATATTGATGCCATTGTAGATGAATTTTATGAAAAGCAAACTGAGATAGAAGAAATATCCTTACTGATTGGAGATGCGGATACCTTATTTCGTTTACGCACTGCACAGCACATCATTATATCCTTGATCTATTCTCTGGAAATTATGATGCTGAATATGTGAACAATAGATTAAGAATTGGTATGGTACATAAACGAATTGGAGTAGAACCCAAACTTTATTTATCCGCTGTAAGCACGCTAAAAGACCTGCTCGTCAAGGTACTAAAAACAAAAACCAATAACCATGAAACGTTAGAAGTAACATTAAGCGCCTTAGACAAACTTCTCTATTTTGACACGACCCTTGTATTTGATACCTACATTGGTAGTTTAGTGGGTGAAATAGAATCCGCTAAAAATAGAACCGAAGTTTATGCGACAAGTTTAGAAGAAAAAGTCGCCGAAAGAACAGTCCAACTAGAAGAGCTGGCTAAACTTGACCCGCTTACAAACATATACAATCAGCGAGCCATGCAGGATTTTCTTAGAAAGGAATTAGTTGCTGCAAAAAGGCGGCAAACAAAACTATGCTTAGTTTATTTTGATGTCGATAATTTTAAAAAAATCAATGATGATTTTGGACATATAAAAGGAGATGAAGTACTTCAGTTTATAGGAAAATCTCTAGGTGAAAGTATTAGAGAGGGGGATACACCGTGTCGATATGGAGGCGATGAATTCTGTGTCATACTTCCAGAATGTAATCTTGAAAATGCTAATGCGGTATGTAAAAAAATAATTAATAAATTTACCGATAGATACCCTGATTTATCGATTAGCATAGGGATAGCAGAAACAGGAACTAAAAATTATGTAGACAGTAAAGCCCTTATTAAAAGTGCAGATGAAAAAATGTATATTGCAAAAAAAGAAAGAGGTTCTCAAATAAGCATTTAAGCATGAAAAGCAGTTACCAACTAAAGACAAGCCACTATGGAGCAAGGCTTAACCTCAACTTATCCCCGTCTTAAGCTGGTAGCCCGATAGAGCGACCCCTTTTTAAGATGGGACACTAATGAAGCGAGACTTAACCGTTCGTCCTGAGCCCAGTCGAAGGGCGGACAGTTAAGCCGTCTTAAGTTGGTATCCCTCATGAGTTAAGGCTAACCAATTGACTCTATCAAAATAAAAAGCACGTATGGAATAAACAGTTTTCCTTTAGAAATAAATATCGTCTCTAAAAAAATGGCTTGTATTCAAGCCAGAAAACAACCTTAAATAACCACGTTATAACAGTTTTTTAACGGGTGAAAAGGATTTTCGATGTAAATCGGTTACCCCAAGCTCTTGTAATTTTTGCTGATGTAATTGAGTCGAATAACCTTTATGTTGGACAAAGGCATAACCTGGATAAAGCTGTTCTAATACCTGCATTTCACTATCACGATGAACTTTAGCAATAATGGAGGCCGCAGATATTTCAGCTTCGGTTAAATCGCCTTTAACAATCGTCTCGCCTGCACACGCGATGGGCGGATATTGATTACCATCTACTTTTACCCAGTCAGGATTAATACTCAGTGCATTAAACGCCCGCTGCATGGCTAATAAGGAAGCCTGTAAAATATTAATATTATCAATTTCACACGGTTCAGCCCGTCCAATTGACCACGCCAACGCATCCCGCTTAATGAGTTTAGCTAAAGCCTGACGACGTTTTTCCGTTAATTTTTTAGAGTCCGTTAAGCCTGCAATAGGTTTATCGGGGTCTAAAATAACGGCGGCGGCCACCACAGCACCGACTAAACACCCGCGCCCGACTTCATCAATTCCCGCTATAATCATCGTTACCTAAGCAACCCACGCGTTACATTGCGTAAAAAACTAACCATCATTGAAATTTCATCACTTTCGCCTGCTAAGTCTTCAATTTCTTCAATCGCATCTTCTAAACGAAAATTACTTTTATACAAAATTTTATAGGCTTTACGAATTTTTCTAATCACTTCAGGTGAAACACCATTTCGCTCCATTCCTACCGAGTTAATTCCATGGGGACGGGTAGGTCGGCCTCCCACCATCACAAAGGGGGGAATGTCTTGCGTAACTGCACTTCCCATGGCGGAAAAGCTGTATTCACCAATTTGTGTAAACTGATGAACCAAGGTAAAGCCGCCGAGTATCGCATGATTACCCAAGCGCACATGGCCTGCTAACGATGCGCCATTCGCCATGATGACATGATTATCTACAATACAGTCATGCGCAACATGCGTATAAGCCATCAGTAAATTATCATTGCCAATTTTCGTCAGGCTATGATCTTGTACCGTTCCTCTGTGAAGGGTACTAAATTCACGGATAATATTTCGGTCACCAATTTGAAGCTGTGTAACCTCGTTAGCATATTTCCTATCTTGCGGGTCTTCACCGATAGAAGAAAATTGATAAATTTTATTATCTTTACCAATTTTTGTAGGCCCTTTAATGACTACGTGTGAACCAATAACGGTGCCTGTTTCTATTTGCACATCCCCTGCAATTACTGAAAAAGGACCGATCTGTACGTTATCGGCTATTTCAGCCTTAACATCAATAACTGCTTTAGAATCAATCAAAACTAATCGACCGCTGCCGCACACATAATGTTCGCACTGGCAACAAACTCACCGTCTACTTCGGCACGACATGCAAATGACCAAATATTACGTTTTCGACGAAGATAAGTAATTTCTAACATTAATTGATCCCCTGGTGAAACACGTCGTTTAAAACGCGCTTTATCAATGCCTGCTAAATAATAGGTCATCCCTTTACCCAATTTTTCAGGTTCGGTCGCTGAGGCTAATAACCCCGTCCCTTGTGCTAGTGCTTCTAAAATTAAAACACCGGGCATAATAGGTTCTTTTGGAAAATGACCTTGAAAGAAAGGTTCATTATACGTTACATTTTTTAACCCTAATAACCTTACATTAGGTTCACATTCTAAAACACGGTCTACCAATAAAAAAGGGTATCTATGGGGTAAAAATTCTTGAATTTGTAAATTATCTAGCTGTCCAGCCATAGTGTGATCTACTTATAGTATTAGGAATGAAAATTATTCAATAACTTTTTAAACGATAAAAGCGTGAAGTTAAGTACTTAGAAATGAAAAGTTAATAAAAACCGAATCTTTGTTATAAAATTTATAGGGCTACCTGCCTAGGGTGGGCTAAACCCACTCTACGCACTATAAGTTTTTAAAATCAGTAAAATTTCATCCTTAAACCTACCTTAAGTATGATAATAGCATCAGCTATTTCAGATAAAAATTAACCCGCTTATCGCTCAATATACGTTTAAATTTAATGTTCGGCTATTTAAAACTTTGAAAGTTTTTCTTGTACACGTGCAGTCACATCAATTTCAGGTTTGGCATGAATTACGCCATCGGTAAGTAACAAATCATAATCATCTTCGCGTGCAATTTCTTTAATGGCTTCAACAATCCGTTTTTGTAATTTACCTAACTCTTCATTACGACGTAAACTAAAATCTTCCCCAAACTCCTGCTGAGCGCGTTTTGCTTCACGTTTCTTAGAAATAATTTCTTTTTCAAGATTTTTTTTCTTAGACGCATTCATGACACTGCTATCTTTCGCCAGTTTTTCTTCTAAACGTTTAATATCATTAATTTGTGAGGCTAACTGTTTATCTCTAGGAGAAAATTCTGTTTCTAAGCGTTTTTTAGCTTCTTCTGCCTGAGGAACTTTTTTTAAAACCTCTGCTATGTTAACGAAGCCTACTTTTAATTCTGCATAGCTGACATTTAGGGTAAACATCAACGCTAAAAACAATACTATTTTATTTTTCATAATTAAATTTATCTCCAGTATTTCTGATTTTTACAATTATTATAAAGTTGTAAACGGTTTAATTTAGGGTAATTATAGGGGAAAAAGTAAGGGAACTAAAAGCGATTATTTTAAAATCCTGAACCAAATGAAAATTGAAACATTTGTTCTTCATCCCTGTCGCCTGAGTTTAACGGTTTAGCAACACTCACAGATAAAGCACCAAAAGGAGACAACCATTCGCCTGATAAGCCCACAGAATAGCGCATATCTCCGACATCAAAACCATTGGTTACGGTACCTGCATCAAAGAAAGCACCTAACCTAACAGAACGAAGGTCGTCGAAAAAGGGAACAGGGAATAACAGTTCAGCATTACCAATAATTTTACCTGATCCTCCAAAAGGATCATTTCTTGAATCCCGAGGTCCAAGTGTATTGTCATTAAAGCCGCGTATAGAACGGACCCCGCCAGCAAAGAAATGTTCAAAAAAGGGTAAACTATCCGTATCGCCATAACCATCACCATAGGCTAAATCCGCATTAACCCGAAAGGTAAAGTCTTTTGACAAGGGGAAAAAGTGCTGATGCTTATAACTCAGTTTGTAATACTCTAAATCACTTCCTGGAACGGTGGCTAACGCCGACAAACGTTGCTGACCGCCTTCCGTTGGAAAAACAGCTCGATTCAAGGTATCGTGTGTCCAGCCCACTGAAAGGGATAAGGTGAGGTATTTATTACCATTTTTATTAATAAAATCTAAAATTTCAGTCGATGAAAATGATGACACCTTCAATTTTGTATGACGCAAATCAATATTAAAACGTAAGCGATCATTTTCATTAAGAGGTAAACCAAAATTTAAACTGCTATTAATCACATCGGTTGAATAACGGGAAATATTAGCCTTTTCCGCATCGCGTGCGCGATAGCCAATGTCATAGCCTAAACTGACACCGTCTAAGGTAAAATAAGGATCATAATAGCCAAAGCGGTATTGGGTACTAATGTCACTGTTATTAAAGGCTAAATTAATACGCTTACCCGACCCAAAAATATTATCTTGTGAAACATTGGCATTAAAAATAAGCCCACTGGTTTGTGAAAAACCCACCCCTGCCGATAAATTACCCGACGCTTTTTCAACCACACTGTAATTGACATCAATTTGATCTGCCGCACCCACGACGGGGGGCGTTTCAACATCCACTGTTTCAAAATAGCCTAAACGATTTAAGCGGGCTTTAGAGCGTTCTATTTGCTTTGTTGATGCCCATGACGATTCCATTTGTCGCATTTCTCGCCGAACCACTTCATCACGAGTTTTATCATTTCCCGTAATATTGACATGGCGAACATAAATTCGTTTACCAGGATCAATAAAAAAAGTCATTTCAACGGTTTTTAAGCTTTCATCAATTTCAGGGACCATATTAACATTGGCAAAAACATAGCCCTCATCCCCTAGCCTATCTGAAATATTTTTAGAGGTTAGGGTTGCATTTTTTCGTGAAAAAATTTCACCCGGTCCCAGTTTAACTAATTCAATTAATTCTTCAGGCGGCACAATTAGATTACCCGCTAGTTTAACTTTACTTAAGGTAAAAACATCGCCTTCTTTAACGTTGACCGTGACATACATTTCTTTTTTATCAGGTGTCATCGAAATTTGTGATGATTCAATCGTAAAATTAATATAGCCCCGATCAAGATAATATGAGGTTAAGCGTTCTAAATCAGCCGAAAGTTTTTGCTTTCCATATTGATCATCTTTTGTATAAAAAGACAATAAATTAGTGGTACTCAGTTCAAAACTTTTTAACAAGATTTCACTGTCAAAACTATGATTACCGACAATATTAATTTGTTTTATTTTTGCCGCTTGTCCTTCCGAAATTTCAATATGAACGCCGATACGGTTACGGGTTAATTTAGACACACTGGTCTTAATTTTAACCCCATATTTACCTTGGCTAAAGTATTGACGACGTAATTCTTGTTCTATTTTATCTAATATCTGAGGGCTAAAAACTTTTCCTTCCGCAAATCCTTGGGAAGACAGGGCTTTGGTTAACTCTTCTGATTTTAAATCTTCATTACCTTCAAAAATAATTTTAGCAATCGTTGGATGCTCTTTTACCCTAACAATTAAGGCATTTCCTTCTCTTTCCAACAACACATCTTTAAAAAAACCCGTCTTAAATAAAGCCCGAATCGCCAAACCGACATCATCTAAAGAGAACGTTTCACCCACTTTAACAGGGAGATAACTATAAACCGTCCCGACAGGGGTTCTTTGCAAGCCTTTGACTTGAATATCATCAACAATAAAGCTTTCTGCCGCATAAGTCACGGGAGAGACCATTAGCGTGGTCAATAATAAGGGGGAAATAAGAGAATGTTTCACAAAATTACCAAAGTGGAAAGAACAAGCACAGCATAGATTATAGCATGGTCTTTATCTTATCAAAGACCCCCCTTAAGCTCGGTTAATCGGAAACGTTAATACATCGTCAATCGTTGTTACCTCGGTTAATAACATTAATAGACGATCAACGCCTATGGCCACACCACAACAATCAGGAAGTCCTTCCTCTAAGGCGGCCAAAAAATTTAAATCTTTAGTGACTGAGGGGCGGTTATTTTTCGCTCTCACGCTAATTTCATGTTCAAAGCGGGAATTTTGTTCAGCCGCATCCGCTAACTCAAAAAAACCATTACCGAGTTCAAGTCCCTTAATAAAAACCTCAAATCGATCGGCAATTTTAGAATCTATCTCATTAATACGAGCTAATGACGCTTGAGAGGCTGGATAACTATGAACTAAATAAAGATTATTACCAAGTAACGTGGGTTGAATTTTATGGCTAAAAATAAAATCTAACCATAAATCAAGATCATCCCCACAAAGAGCAATCGCCTCTGGAATAGCCTGATTATGGGCATAATTTTGATAGTGTTCGGGACTATAGGTGAGCGCGTCCAACCCTGTTTTTTGTAAAAATAAATCCTTATATGCGATTTTTATCACATTTTTTAAGTTTAAAGTAGGCTCTAAAAGCGTTTTCATTAATAACGCAACCTCATCCATGAGTTCCGATAAATTAAACCCCACGCGATACCATTCCAAAAGCGTAAATTCAGGGTTATGAAATCGCCCTGATTCCCCATTTCTAAAGGCTTTACACAATTGATAAATGGAGCCACTGCCCGCAGCCAATAAACGTTTCATTGCAAACTCAGGTGAGGTTTGTAAATAAAGCGTTTGTTGACAAGGCGAGTGATGATAGCTACTTTTAAAAAAATCGAGTTGGGGATCGGTCCCTGTCGCCTGCGATAATAACGGCGTTTCAACTTCTAATACCGCTCTTTGTGCAAAAAATTGACGAATAGAGGCAAACACTTGCGCCCGTTGTCGCACTTGCTTTAACTGACAACTCGGTTGCCATAACGTATTGGACACTAGTTTTTTACACGCCCAACATAGTCGCCATTGCGGGTATCCACTTTAATCGTTTCACCAATTTGAACAAATAAAGGGACACGTACCACCGCGCCTGTTTCTAACGTTGCAGGTTTTCCACCCCCGCCTGACGTATCACCTTTTAAGCCAGGGTCGGTATCCGTAATGGATAATTCAACAAAATTTGGCGGTACAATAGACAGCGGCAGATCATTCCACAGCGTCATCGTACAAATATCTTGGTCTTTTAACCATTTCATCGCATCTTCAACGGCCGTTTTATCGGCTTGATATTGCTCGTAAGTCTCTGGCACCATAAAATGCCAAAATTCGCCATCTGAATATAAATACTGCATATCTAACTCAACCACATCCGCGCCTTCAACCGACTCACCTGATTTAAACGTTCGTTCAATAACGCGACCTGTTTTCAAATTTCTAATTTTAACGCGGCTAAATGCCTGACCCTTTCCAGGTTTTACAAATTCATTTTCTATAATTGCGCAAGGATCTGTATCAATCATAATTTTTAAACCTGATTTAAATTCATTGGTACTATAAGTCGCCATTTCTTTCTCGTAAAATCAAACAAAATTTTCAACCAACTATTATAATAGAGCGGGCTAATGATATAAACTAAAACAATATATTTCGCTTGATTTTTCTAACTACCCCCACAATCACTCATAAATGCAGGCTGTTCACATAAAATCGAGTCAAGGCTTTACTTTAATCGAAGTCCTCATCGCTTTATCCCTTCTAAGTGTGATGATGCTTATGTTATTTGCGGGCTTAAGAATCAGTGCAAAAAGCTGGGATAAAGGGGAAAACAAACTCACCGAGGTCGCTGAAATGTCCTCTACCGCTCATTTTTTTCATAATCAATTAGCGGCCTCGTTACCTTTATGGGATGATTTCACAACCAAAATAAAAGAATTTTCGTTTCAGGGAACTCAAAATACCCTGCAATTTGTCTCAAGCTTACCTGCAAGTTCAAGACGACTCGGATTGCAACGGTTTAATGTTCGCTTAAAAAACACTAAAATTGAGGTTTCGATTCAACCTTTTTACCCTACGTTAGCCGATGACGCATGGAAAATAGAGACGGTCACGTTAGTCGATAATATCGGCTCCTTAACCTTGCGCTATTTTGGAAGTAAAGAACCCAAAGAGCTGCCCGTATGGCAAACAAACTGGCACTACGATCATTTACCTAAATTAATTGCCATTACGATTCAACCGCTTAATGAACATTATTGGCCTCAAACCCTCTTAAAACTTAATAATGAAGAAGCCCCTAAAAAAGCCTTAAATGTGTTTGAAAAAGCCCTTAAAAGGTCAAAACAGAATGGAAATTCACCGAGTGAAAAAAACACCCCCTTCACAAAAAGGCGTGGCCTTAATACTGGTTTTATGGGTCTTGACCCTCTTAATTATTATGGCGGGCAGCTTTACTTTAGGGATGCGTAGAGAAACGCGTATTATCGCTAATTTACGCGATAAAGCTCAAGCTATTGCCCTTGCCGAGGCGGGAATCACCTTTGCTCAACTTAATTTATCCACCCTTGATAAAGCACAACGCTGGCGGGCTAGCGGGCATATTTACCCTGTTCAATTTAATCAGGCCACTATTCGGGTTAAAATTCAATCCGAATTCGGGAAAATAGATATTAATAAAGCCAATGAGAAATTATTAACGGGAATGCTCTTGCAAACCGATATTGCCCCCGAAAAACACCCCGCTATTGTCAATGCTATTATAGATTGGCGTGATAAAGATGATTTAATTAGAATTGATGGTGCGGAAAAAGCGACCTATCAATCCGAGGGGTTAGCCTACGCACCCCGAAATAAACCATTTCAAACCATTGAGGAACTTCGACTCGTATTAGGGGTAACACCTGAACTTTTTGAGCAACTTAAAACAATGATAACGGTGTATTCACGCCAACTAACGGTGGATTTAAAAACGGCAAGCCGTGCGGTCTTGTTAGCCGCAACGGGGTTAGAGGCTGAGCGGATTGATTCCTATATCGCTGAGCGGGTTGAAAGTGATATTAACCATTTACCGACCCCTGCTTTAATAACAACAGGTACTCAATCTAAAAAAAATGCACAAGAAATTTATACAGTGATTGCTGAAACGCAACTTAATAACGGAGCAAAGGCGCGCATCCAAGTGGTGATGAAAAAAAAATCAGACCCATCTAAACCGTTTATTATTCTTGATTGGAAACGCTATGCAGCCTTAAAAACTTCTCTTTTTTCAAAAACGATGTCCCTCTTACTGATACCTGAAGATGCTGAACTCAACCCTTGATAGTCTCGTTATTAAAAAATTTTTTCATTGGTGGAAAAAAGAGCTCGCTTTTTTAATCCCTAGTGCGATTAGTCGCCTTTTTAACGACACCGCTGGGATCGTCATTATTCAAATCAAAGATGATGAACTCTATTTTAATTTTACCGATCATAAAAAACAATCGAAACACATTCACTTACCCCTTAATGAACAAGGTTTAATTGATTATCAGCAATTAAAATTGGATAACCCCCTGTTAGAAAAAGCGAGGGTTATTTTTAGGCTCAATAAAAATGAGGGTATTTTAAAAAAATTAACCTTACCTAAAGCCGTTGAAGAGAATTTAACGCAAGTCATTGCGTATGAACTCGATCGCTATACGCCTTTTAATCAACAGCAGGTTTATTACACGATAAAAAAAATAGCCGCCGAAACTGATAAAATTAATCTTCAACTTATTTTAACCCCTAAAAATAATTTAGATCGGGGCTATGATAGCCTAAAATCATGGGGGATTAACCCTTGGCTGGTTGACTATGAAGGGATGCCAAATAATTTACAAGACGACTATGAATACTATAATTTATTACCTGAAAGTAAACGCTACAAAGCAAACAAAAAAGCCTTAATTTTTCAATCCGCCTTAATAGGGGGAATTTTTATTTTACTCAGCAGTATTCTTGTTTTACCCGTGTGGTTTCAATACCAATCAGGACAAACCTTAGATCGTAAAATTTATAAAATTAAACGACACGCGATGGAAGTACAAGAGTTACAAAATAAAATCGCGGTCTTATCCGAAAAAACAGATTGGCTCATTGCTCAAAAACAAAACTACCCACCTTTAATTGAGATATTAGAAACCATCAGCCAATTACTTAAAGATGATACCTCGTTAACGATGATTGTTTATAAAAATAAAAAACTACATTTAACAGGTGAGTCACCCGCAGCGTCCACACTGATTAAAATACTTGAATCTTCCCCCTTGTTTTCAAATGCTGATTTTGAATCGACGGTGACTAAAAATAAAACCACGGGATTAGAGCGATTTAGAATTGTTGTTAGTGTCAATGCAAGAGAGAGCGATGAAAGCGAGTAGTCTTGAACAAAAACAAAAATGGTTAGCGGTTGGTTTGTTAATGAGCGTTATTGCCTTAGTGTCCGCGCTTATTATTTATCCTATTTTATCATTAGGGCTGGAGTATAGGGAAATAAGACGCGATCATATTTTTAATTTTAGGCGTTACCAAAAAACCTTAAAGAAAAAAGCCGCGTTGACGAAAAACTTTGAAATTGTGACTAAAAAATACAGTGAACAAAATTATTTTTACACCAATGAAACCATTGCATTAGCCTCTGCTGAGTTACAGTTATTAATAACCACAACCATTGCGGATGCGGGGGGGGCAAATTATTCGAAAAAGTTCATCTTCAAAAAAATTAGAAGATAATTTCACCCGAATTATTATTGATGTGAACATGACGGTCACAATGGATGCGTTAAGAACGATACTCTATGACATTGAAACCATGACGCCCTTTGTTATTATTAATCATATTCGGATAAAATCAGGGCCCAAGAAAAGAAACATTAAAACGCGAAAATTAGAATCGACCCAGCAATTGACGGTCAACTTTAAAGCCTCTAGTTTTGTGGGAACCCACTAAAATGAATGTTCAATTAGTTAAAACCCTTGCTTTTATCGCCCTTATCTTAAGTGTGATTATTATTGCTGAATTTTCTTATGCCAATTATTCCCGTTCTAAATTAAAGCGTGAATTAGCAGGTATTGTTGCAGGCCACGTAGAAATGGAATCCTTACCTTCGATTAATTTAAAGGAAAAACCCGTAGATCATTATTCGGATCTGATTAAGCGTCCTTTGTTTAATCATAATAGGCAACCCTTTGAAGAAATTATTGAGGTAAGTACCACTAAGCCCTCCGTTAAAAAAACCACGAAATTTAAACATGAGCTTATTGGTATTTTTGGTCACCACGGGCAAACTAGCGCGTTATTCCGTAATAAAAAGGCTCGAAATATAAAAACTAAGAATGATCGCTTTTATACGGTTCAAGTTGGACAACGTATTGAGGGTTGGTTAATAAAAAAAATAAATATAAATAACGTGGTGATTGAAAGTAACGGTAAATTAGAAACGGTTGAATGGTCTAAAACAAAACCGAAAGTATTTAAACCCTTTAAAAAGGCGATTTCAAAAAAATCAACGGCTAAAAAGAAAGTTCCTGTTAAAGACAATCCTTTTATGAGGAAAAATAAAAAGGTTAAAAAGCAATACTTCGGACAGTTTTAAAAAAGATAGCGGTCTTAATTCTATAAGACATTGATTTTAAAGGGTTTTATATTTACGAGGCGTGTTGGTAAATTCTTTTTTAAATCAATGGGTTACAAAAACTGTCCGAACTATTGAAAAAGAAAACGATTAGATAGGCTGTTAACGCTACCAACTTAAGACGGGGCAAGTTGAGATTAAGCCGTTCGTACTGAGCCTAGTCGAAGTATGAACGGTTAAGCCTTGCTCCATAGTATCCCGTCCTAAGTTGGTAGCCGATTAGGTTACATACTTTTTGTAACCCAACATGTTATAAAATGATAGCGTACACGGGTTTATTGCATTAAAGAGACGCAAGACCTTTTAAAGCTAATTAAAAATTATCACCATCAAGAAGATTCCCTAATCCGCCAAGTACAGACCCCTCACCCTGTGATCCATTATTTTGTGGTGCGGCGGCCAACATACGTCCCGCAAGACGTGAAAAAGGTAAACTTTGTAACCATACCGTCCCCGGCCCCGTTAATTTTGCAAAAAAGAGTCCCTCACCACCAAATAACATCGTTTTAACCCCACCTACTTTTTCTATTTCATAATTAACAGTTTGTGTAAGTGCGGCTAAACATCCTGTATCAACATGAAGCATTTCACCCACCGCTAAATCAATTTTACGCAATGTCCCACCCATGTGAACAAAGACCCAGCCCGTTCCTTCAAGCTTTTGCATAATAAAACCTTCACCGCCAAATAACCCCGTTAATATTTTACGTTGAAATTGAATACCAATTTGTACCCCCTTTGCAGCCGCTAAAAAACTATCTTTTTGACAAATTATTTTCCCCTCATAATCACTTAAATTAAGCGCGATAATAGTCCCTGAATAGGGCGCGGCAAAAGCAACTCGCCCCTTCCCTTTCGCTTTTTGAGTGAAAACGGTGATAAATAAACTCTCATTCGTTAATAATCGCTGCCCCGCGCCTAATAAACGACTCATAAATCCTTGTTTATTGCTACCTGACCCATCGCCAAAAATAGTTTCCATCGCTATATCCGCCGTTTTATACATCATCGCCCCAGCTTCTGAAACCACACTTTCATCAGGGTCTAATTCAATTTCAATAAACTGGGTTTCTGCACCATAAATTTTATAATCTATCCCCTCAGTATAATCCCCACACCCAAACCCAATTGAAACCGCATCAGACGAGGTTTCAGATCGATTAATTGATGAGGGGACAGGCATTGAGGTTATAGGCGCGGATTCAATAATGGGTAACGTGGTTGGTTTTGAGGTAATCATCGTGGCAGGTGGCGGAGGAAATGGCGTAATCCCATCTTTTTTCATCCGCCGAATTTCAGAAACCTCAAAAACGAGCTGCCAATCCGCCCATCCTTGCTTCCAACAATAAGCCCCAGGGTTCTCTCTAACAAAGGCTTTAGCATAATCCCTATTATGGGGGCCTGTTATTGTCTCTTTTTGTGAAAAAAACCATTCATTCATTGTTTGACTCCTTATCGTTATTTAATTTAATTTAAGGATAAGAATTTAATAACATCCAAACGCTCTTAATTTCTTATTCCCTAATGATAGCTAACTATTTGTTTATTTAATTGCAAAAATTTCTTGGAATTGTGAGTTTCGTCACTAAATAGCCTGTAAAATATAACGATTCAGTGTATAAAAAGTTGTTGTTCTCAATAGATGAAAATTTAAGTTTAGATCCTTACCAATTTAAGACGGGACACTATGGTCGGAGTCCAATAGCTTTAGCGGTTGGCGAGTCACGAAAATAGCTAAAGCTATTTTACTCCCCACTATTTTTTAAGAATAAAGTGTAAACTACTTTTAAGCTAAATGAAGGATGCCGAATCATTGAATAATATTTTTAATAGTCAGGTTTAAAATTATGCAAAATAAAAAGTTTTTAATGCTAAGTTTATTAGCATCGCTTCAAATAAGTTGTACGGGACGCTCACAACCCCTTCCCATTTTTCCCTCGCGTCTCCCCTCGGTTCCAGCCCCTATAAAACAGCCACCTATCGTCAGTAATCGACCGCAACCTAACAATAACCCCCTCCCACCTGTTATTATTGAAAAGAAAATTCCCCTTAGAAAAACCATTATCAACCGACCTCAACCAAAACCTTTATCCCCTGCTGTGATTGCTTTGGTCTCAAAAGCGGATAAAAATATAAGCACAGGGCAGTTAGAATCTGCTGTGGTCAATATAGAACGCGCCTTAAGAATTGAACCTAGAAATGCTCACTTAACCTATAAATTAGCAGATTTACGACTTAAACAGCAACAACCTCAATTAGCTGAAAATATTGCTAGAAAATCCGCGTTATTAGCTGCGGGTGATAAAGTGTTAAAAAAACAAAGTTGGCTCTTAATTGCCAAAGCAAGACGCTTACAACAAAATTATGAAGGTGCAAAAGAAGCGCAATTAAAAGCCCAAAATATAGATTAATTAATAATTTTTGATTAATTTAGTTTAAAATAAATCTCTTTTTATCTTACTCTTTAAACTATGAACAGTACCCATACGGATGTCAGTGAAACCCTAACCACGATAAAGGATTATATCCGCTGGGCATCGAGCCGTTTTGCGAATACAAATATTTTTTTAGGTCATGGAACCGAAAGCCCTTTAGATGAGGCGGCGGCCATTGTATTGCATACCCTACATCAGCCTTATAATTTAGCCGACCACTATTTAGATGCCGTTCTTACCTTAGATGAGCGTCAACAGATTATTAGCTTGATTGAAAAACGCATCGTTGATAGAAAACCTTCCGCCTATTTAACCTATGAAGCTATTTTTGCAGGGCTTTCTTTTTATGTTGATGAACGGGTTTTAATTCCACGTTCACCCATTGCTGAATTAATTGAAGATTTTTTTCAACCGTGGGTTAATGAGTCTGAGGTTTTTACTCTTTTAGATTTATGCACAGGGAGTGCCTGTATTGCGATTGCCTGTGCGTATGCCTTCCCTGAAGCTCATGTTGATGCGGTTGATTTATCGACCGATGCACTGGAAGTTGCAGAAATGAACCGTAAAAAGCACCAGTTAGAAGATCGGTTAACCCTTTATCATTCGGATTTATTCACTGAATTAGACAAGAAACCTTACGATATTATTGTGAGTAACCCGCCTTATGTTAGCATTAGCGAATGGCAACAGCTTCCTACCGAATTTCATGCGGAACCTGAAATGGGCTTTACAGGCGGCGAATCAGGGCTTGATTTGGTTTTAAAAATTTTAGCTCATGCCCCTGAATATTTATCTGAACAAGGTATTTTGGTGGTTGAAGTCGGCAGCAGTTCCGAAACTTTACAGAATAAATTCCCACAAATTCCTTTTTATTGGTTAAATTTTGAACGAGGAGGCGATGGCGTATTTTTATTGACCGCTAACCAACTCAAAACTTATCATTCAGAATTTAAGCCCTTTCTTTAATCTCCCTTAATTGGTTACAACTACATATTATGTCTGGAAATACCCTAGGAAAATTATTTACTGTGACGACGTTTGGCGAAAGTCATGGCGTTGCTTTAGGCTGTATTGTTGATGGGTGTCCTCCTGGAATGTCATTGTCCGAAGCGGATATTCAAGCCGATTTAGACAGACGAAAACCTGGTACATCAAGACATACGACTCAACGCCGTGAAGCGGATGAGGTCGAAATTTTATCAGGGGTTTTTGAGGGTAAGACGACAGGAACGCCCATTGGCTTATTAATTAAAAATACCGATCAACGTTCTAAAGACTATTCAGAGATTGCAAAAACATTTCGCCCCGGTCATGCAGATTTTACTTATCAAGCTAAATATGGTTTTCGAGATTACCGTGGCGGGGGACGTTCTTCTGCCAGAGAAACTGCTATGCGAGTTGCAGCGGGGGCCATTGCTAAAAAATATTTAAAAGAACACGCCGAAATAGAAATAAAAGGCTACTTATCTCAATTAGGCCCGATTAAAATAGACTTAATTGACTGGGCTGATCGAGAAACCAGTTCATTTTTTGCCCCTGATGCCAGTAAAGAGCAGCAACTGGCGGATTATATGGATACGTTACGCAAAGAAGGCAATTCTGTTGGCGCGAAAGTTAATGTGATTGCAAATAATGTTCCAGCGGGGTTAGGTGAGCCTATTTTTGATCGGTTAGATGCTGACTTAGCTCATGCATTAATGAGCATTAATGCGGTTAAAGGCGTTGAGATTGGCGATGGATTTGACTGTGTTCCTGCAAAAGGAACCGAGTTTCGTGATGAAATCACCCCAGATGAGTTTTTAAGTAACCATGCGGGCGGAATCTTAGGCGGTATTTCTAGTGGTCAAAATATCGTTGCGAGTATCGCGTTAAAACCAACCTCAAGTTTACGATTAGTAGGACGGAGTATTAATACCGAAGGTGAGGCCATTGAAGTGGTCACTCAAGGTCGTCATGATCCTTGTGTGGGTATTCGAGCCACGCCGATTGCAGAAGCGATGATGGCCCTTGTTATTATGGATCATTTTTTGCGTCACAGAGGACAAAATAATGACGTTAAATCAGGATTACCTGCGTTAAAATAACGTAAAGGCGCGTCGATTGAGGGATGCGAATTAAAAACAAATGCGCCAGAGTATGATAGCCGACACCCTGTCAGCTATCACGCTCCTTTAATTTTAGTTCGTTGTATTTTTAAGTTCTTTCATAAAAGCAATCGCTTGTTCTTTTTCAGCAAAATTATTGGTTTTCTCACCAATTAATAACGCCTTTTCAAGTTGAGAAATGGCTCCTGATAAATTATTCATTTTATAATTTATTTTTGCTAAATGGTATCTAAAAACAGCGATTTTACGCTCTTTAGCAATCACCTCGGTAAGAATTTCTAAGGCTTCTTTATCACGATTGTTCTTAAATAATACCCAAGCATAGGTATCAAGCGCGTAAACATTTTCTAAATTTTTAATATCCTGAGTTAACACTAAGGCGCGCGCTAAATTTGCCTTCGTAGGGAAATAATCAACTAACAAGGAAGCTAAATTATTTGTTACGCGTTCATTTTTAGGGGATATTATTAAAAAATCATCATAAACCTTCACAGCCTCTTTATACTTATGATTATTATAATAAACCGTGGCTAAATTCACGACAAATGAAGTTTCCTGTGGAAGATTTTTCATTCCTCTTCGATAGGTAGCCATCATCTTTTCTGGCTCTTTTTTTGTTCTAAAATATTTAGCTAAATCCTCATAGAATTCGGGTATTTTTGGCCACTTATTATTCGCCTTCGTTAGCGTCGAAAAAATGCTATCAAAATTTTTGTCTTTTGCAAATAAATGGACTTGTAAAGCAATGGCATAAGGATTTTC
This sequence comes from Methylococcales bacterium, assembly GCA_030949405.1. Classification (NCBI taxonomy): domain Bacteria; kingdom Pseudomonadati; phylum Pseudomonadota; class Gammaproteobacteria; order Methylococcales; species Methylococcales bacterium. The sequence continues at coordinate 119,589 of JAUZSN010000002.1, forward strand.
TGGATGTAATTTTATATATTCAACCAAATAACTATGCATTAAAGGCCGTTGCTTCAAAGCTTCATAACACAACAACATACTTTTCAGCGCATCGGATAAATTAGGGAACTTAATTAAAACTTCTTTATAGGTATCAGCAGCCTGCTTATATTTTTTTTGTCCTTGTAAAATCTTTGCCTCAACATACTTAGAATAATAAATCCCTTCTGATTTTGTATTCATAAATTTAGCAACCTCCTGTGTTCCCTTCCAATCTCCTTGTCTAAGTCTAATATCAGCAAGTTCTAATAATATTTGTGGACTGTCCTCATTTTTTGATAAATACCCTATTAATATATTTTCAGCTCGCACAAGTTCTCCTTTCTTTTTTAACGCTGAAAGAACAGGTATAATTGCCATTTTGTTACCAGGGTTTGTTTCAAGGGCTTTACGAAAATAATCGTTGGCTAATTCGGGGGAACTTCTTTTTAAATAAGCCTGTGCTAATAAGACCATAGCATCATCAGAATTGGGGTTATTTTTTAAAATATCCAGTAAATCAGCAATAGCCTCATCATATAAGCCATCTTTTAATTTCAATACACTTTTTAACAAAAGCCCAGTAAGATGTTGATTATTTTCGGCTAGAACCTCTTCAATAAGGGCAGAGGCAAGCGTTACATCCGTTTCAAGTGCCGCTAGTTTGATTTTTGCATTTAAAACTGCCCCTTTATCCTCTGTATTTTTAATCAGTAAATTAAGTTGCGTTTTAGCTTTTTCAGGTTGTTTCTGAGCAAAATAAAAACGTGCTAATTTAAAATAAAATTTAGCTTCTTTTGGCATTTGCAGTAAATAGTCTTTTATGGTTTGTTCAACTAATTGCGGTTTTTTAATGGTTAAAAATTCAATAAAAGCTAACTTCGGCTCGATATGCTCAGGGTTTTTATTGACTACATTTTCAAAAATAGCGAACGCTTTATTATCTTCTTTATGTTGTATATAATATTTCCCGAGCTTAAAACTAAATTCAAAATTCGTTGGGAAACGATCAATTAAAGTTACATAATACTTTTTAATGGCTTCGTTATCTCCCATTTTGTTAAGAATATCTAACTTACGCAAATTTAATAAAATTTCAGTCGGGTTAGCTTTAAGTGAATTTTCAATGATTTCTAATGATTCAGCATATTTTTCTTGCTCTAAATAAATACCTACCTTTAAAGAAGTTGCATTAAAATTACCTGGGTTTTTTGATAAAATAGTCTCCGAAATAATTAAAGCCTCATCGACTTTATTTTGCTTTAATAAAATACTACCTCTTATTATCTGAGCCTCAAGGTTATTTTCATCAAAAGCCAGTAGCGTGTTAATTCTCTTTAACGCCTCCTCATAATCTTTATTAATAAAAAATAAGGTTGCTAACTGTAAATGTGAGTTAACATGCTTTGGATTTACTTGAAGTGCCAGCAACAACTGCATCCTCGCAGAGTCCCATTTTTTTTCATTTAGGTAAATAAGGGCTAAATAATAAAAAGCATCCGCCTGTTGATCATCAAGTTGAAGGGCATTTTTAAATTCTAATTGGGCTTTGTCATAGTCTTTTTGTTCATACAGTGTTTTTCCACTTTCGATATACGATTGAGGCGTATTAGAATCCCCGCAACCTACTAATAAAGAAGCTATAAAAAAAATAAGTATTTTTATAAAGTGCATTATTTAACCTTGTCTATTTTTTAATTTTATCATTAATTATTTAATTACCCACTGAAAATATGCTTTAGTTTATTTTTTAAACCAATAACTTATCTTTCGTTGATAGCTGATTATGTCGCAATTAAATTTTTCTCTGAACGCAAATCAAATAAAAGGGTTCATTTTTAAAAAAATTTAATCACGTTTAACTTAGAGGAATGCAGTGCGTTAGACTCACCTTGTCCTGTTTAAACCTGAGTATTTCCATTAATTAGGAATATAAGGGGCTAATTGATTATTAATGAGCAACATGAATTGTTGTAAACGATTATCTGCCGCTGCAATATCTTCACCAAGTTGAATTCTCGTTGTTAAACGAATCAAGGCTCCATCCGTGCGTTGATGATTAAGCGCCCCTAAAAAAGTATGCCATTTCAATGCATATTCACTCGCAATACTTTGACCTCGTTGCTGATACCAATAATAAACGAGCTGTTCATTTTTTCCCATTTTAATCACGACCCTATTAAAGATTGTTTGGTCAAATTCTGTCTCCGATAAATCCATAATTTGCCATCCGCCACCAGGTATACATAGTTTAGGTGAATGAGGAACCGCCCCATCTTTTTGAGTTTGATAATAAGCCACATAAAAATTGACGTGTTTATTCTGCTTATTCCTAAAATCAATCAGAAGATAATCCGTTAACCCTAAAAAATCCGTTGTTTTTGTTTCTAAGGAGGCCGTTTTTCCTGTGAACTCTGCTAATTGTAATGGAAATGTCTTAAATGTTTGTCTAGGTGGAATAATATCGACGCGTTTCGTTAACGGGTTAATAAAAATAGTGGCGACTAACATTAATACAGTAACGGAAACCAAGGGGAAGGTATTTGAAAATTGAGCTTTATACGACGGCGCGAGTGATTGCTCTGAATTTAAATTAAAGATAACATCCCATCCGTGTTTTTTTCTGTCGTACCATGACAATAACCACATTTCAAATATTAAAATAATTAAGCAACCCATAAAAATAATCCAGCCTTCAAAATCATGAATGAAGCCTTCTGCCATCTCAATGCCCCAGTATTCGATGAGAATACCTACAACCCCAATTCTAAAACTATTCATCAATATGGTTAAAGGAATTGAGCTTAAAAAGAGGAGGGTTCGTTTCCAAAAAACGACTTGAAACATATAGGCACAAATAAAAGCTAAACTCATCAACGGAAATAAATAGTTTAAACCGCTACAGGCTTCGACCACTTGTAATTGATAATTACCTAAATCAATAATATTGCCTTCCAAATAAACAGGAATATCACAAAATCGAATAACGGCGACCCCAAGTTTTGAGGAGATAAGCTGGAGTTCTGAGGTTAATTCTGCCTGTAAAACCGGTGGAAGTGGAAAAGAAAAGATTAAGATTAGAATGGGAATTAAGATAATTTGGGTGACTTTGTAACCTGCTATTGCCAGTGACAACCCTAATAACGTAAAAATAAATGAAAATCGTAATAAAAAATCAACATCCCCAACCGTACCAATAAAATACCCTGACATTGCAAAAATAATAATCGCAACCCCTGCCCATGAGCCTGCCAGCTTTTCTTTCTGGATAATTTGTTTCTTTTGCCAAATAAAATAAAGTGCAATGACAGGGATCATAAACCCATGCCCATATTCTTCTTTAACACTCCAGATTTGTATTAATGTATCGAAGACATCCCAATACATAAGGATCACGAGTCCAACGGCTAAAGCCATTAGAACACTATTTTTAATAGAAAATAGATCCCTGTTCGTTGATCTATTATTAGTTAAGTGGATCATAGTCTTAGGAGAAAATTAATTTAGGTGGCTAGTACTTTAAACGATAGAAATGCACTATGTCATAAAGTAAGTTTAGTCTATGAATGCCAAAGATACGAGGCGTTATTTCTTTAAAATTTTGCAGTCATTAAAAAAGAGTCCATTTATGCCGCTCTACCTTGTGTAAGTAGTCACTTATAATGAGCTATTTAGTAAACAACCGTCTTGTTTAATAGCTATTCTAGTATTTGAGGATGATCCAAATTCGGCGTATAGTATAGCATGATATTGTTTATAATGAATAAGGTCTAAACACAAGTGAAAACAACGAGTAAGAAAAAAATAGCGGTTGTCGGGACAGGGTATGTCGGACTTTCTAATGCCATGCTTTTAGCCCAAAATAATGAAGTTATTGCCATTGATATTATTAAGGAAAAAGTTGAGTTACTTAATCTAAAAAAATCACCCATTATTGACAACGAAATCACCGATTTTTTAAACAATAAAGTCCTTGATTTCAGAGCAACGCTTGATAAGAAAGACGCGTATAAAAATGCTGATTTGATTATTATAGCCACGCCAACTGACTATAATGTTGAAAATAATTATTTTGATACCCAGTCTATTGAAGCCGTTATTAAGGATGTTATTCGTATTAATCCAAATGCGCTAATGATAATCAAATCAACGGTTCCTGTGGGTTATACCGCTAAAATAAAACAGCAATTTGGCTGTGATAATATTATATTTTCCCCTGAATTTTTAAGAGAGGGTAAAGCCTTATATGATAATCTTTATCCGTCACGAATTGTCATTGGGGAACGCTCTCAACGGGCAGAAGAGTATGTCGGTCTATTAATCAACGGGGCCTTAAAAAAAGATATTTCAGTTTTATATACGGATGCAACCGAAGCTGAAGCCATTAAGTTATTTTCTAATACTTATTTAGCGATGCGAATTGCTTATTTTAATGAGTTAGATAGTTATGCCGAAGTTCATGGGCTTAATACCAAGCAAATTATTGATGGGGTGGGTTTAGATCCCCGCATTGGCGATCATTATAACAACCCTTCTTTTGGTTATGGGGGGTACTGTTTACCTAAAGATACCAAGCAATTAAGAGCCAATTACGAAAAAATTCCAAATTCACTAATCAGTGCGATTGTGGAAGCCAATGCAACGCGTAAGGATTTTATTGCCAATTCTATTCTTAAAATGAAACCCAAGGTGGTTGGAATTTTTCGCCTTATCATGAAAAGCAATTCCGATAACTTTCGCGCCTCCTCTATTCAAGGCATTATTAAACGGATTAAAGATCAAGGCGTTCCTATTATTATCTATGAACCTTTGTTAAAAGAAGCGTGTTATGACGAGCTAACCGTTGTTAAAAGTTTAAGTGAATTTAAGGCTTCGGCGGATATTATTGTCGCAAATCGTTTATCAGAAGAAATAAGCGATGTTCAAGACAAAGTTTACACCCGTGATTTATTTGGAAATAACTAACGTCTTTTTATTCAAGGACTCCGAAACATCGCCCCCCCCCTTAAAACGGGACAAATCACCGAGGTTTTTTAAAACCTCGGTGATCTAAATTCAGGCAACCAATCCATAATTTTTTATAAGAAATCACTCGCGCCACGATTAAACACTAATTAACTGTACTACCGCTAAACGTGAATTTTCCTCACCTTTGGAAAATAAAAGTTGCAAGCCTTCCTCAAGGATCACACTTTGTTTTTTTTCAATCTGCACGGCTTTTTTTTTGCCTGTTTCAACTTTAAAAAGATTAACCATTTTTTCATTGACTAATAACCAGTGATTCTCATGGAATATAAAATACCCCATGCGTTGACGATTTTCATCGCTTAAGCGTTCATTGGGAATAATTTTTCTATCAATATGCCACTTATAAAGTGATTGCCCGTTATAAATCATCAAACGATGATTATCAGGCTTATATTTTCCGTGATGTAAATTAGAATACAAATTCAAAATAGGTAGTTTTCCCTGAAATTTAGTGCCACAAAAAGGACATTGAGGGAATTGGGTATTATCAAAAACATACCACTTTTGTTCACATGCTGTATTTTGACAGGGTTGAATAAGATCAACAGTCTTGACTAAGGCATGTTCCCATTCATCCGCTGTTGGTCTTAGGGTTGGACTATGAAGCCCTGTGATAAATGCCCGTTCAAAAAGCGAGGCTAAATACGGCCCTGCAATTTGATAGGGGAGTGCGTCGGTATCTTTCCACGGTAATTCTGCGGCCTGTACAAAGGCTTTATTGATACGATTAGAACGGTTTTCTTTATGTTCAATAAAAAGAGCATTATGTCCCATGGATAAATCCTCATCACGCTGTGGGTCATTCATATCATGAACTTTATCGCCTCGCAAAGGATGGCGTAAAAATAAATACATATAAATAAGCACCGCTAAGGCATGACGATCGGTGTTGATACTGGGGAGAACGCGATCAGGATCAGATTTATGTCGATGCGCGCTTTTAACTACTTCAGGCGCAAAAAAATCAGGCGTTCCTGCGACATCAGGGGGAAATTTTCCAGGAACAACCAAGCCATCAATATCGACAAGACACGCATGTCCGCCTTTGGGATCAATTAATACATTTTTATACGATAAATCAGAATGCGCTAAACCCGCCGCATGTAACCGTCTAACAGCACGACTAATTAAAAGAGAAACTCGAATATAATTAAGCCAATCGCCCCGTTCTTTTGGGTCTAAATATTTATAACGATTTGTAGGCGATGAAAACCATTTTCCTTCTTTTTCACAACCTTTAATATCTAAAAAATCATTATTTATTGAGCCGTGTTCAAAAAAGAAATGCGGTTGATAAATCGGTTCAATAATACCCACCTGCCCTGCATCATTTTCAACCACCTCGACAGGCCACCGAAACAATGATTGCCAATAATCACCGCCTTCTTGGTTAAAAATTCGTTCACGATAACGGCCTGTAATTAACTGCAATCGTTCAAGGCATTGAGGGGTTTGTGGCTCTCTAAAAAAGAGGACAACATTTTTTTTGTCCGAGGTAATATACATATCCTTCATTCCACCGGAACTTTTTATTTCATCCTCATACTCAAATTCACGCCCATCCATAGTGTAGGCTTTTAATCGCTTATTCATATCAGCACCTTAGCGGTAAATTAATGCGAGTGTACGATCATCATGATTACCTGCTGACCAAAAATCGAGCCATTCATGTAATTTAAGTGCACTCGTTTCAGGCGAGGTTGATAAATGGGGCTGAATATCATTATGCCAAAACATATCCCAAGAATTAATATGATGCAGGTTATGATCGGTTTCAAAAATAGGATCTGAGATGCCATCACTCATTAAAATTAAAGCGGTTAAGTCGGTATCAAAACTGAATTGTACGCGTTTTTTTATATCTTTAGGCTCTTGTGCCTCTATATCTAAAAATCGCGTTTGTCCTGCATAATCACCACTGTCCCCCACCCCCAGTAATTTGATGTTTTCCCCTGCCTTATAAATAGCCAGTGCGCCATCGCCTATCCAATAAGCTAAGGTTAAAACGCCTTTTACTAACGGTTTGTGGGCTGCAATTAATAACGTTGACGAATAGTCGCTGAGATCCTTATGGTCATTTTTTGCTAATTCCGTTAAGTGTTGAATGGTTTCCTGAATAACAGGGGCAAAAATTTCATATAAAAGCTCATTAAAAATGACCTCATCCACATCACTGGTATCTTGTTGCCAAGCATTAATATGCGTATTTAATTGACTATCGTACCGTATCAACTGTTGCATTAAAATTTTAGTGCTATGATTAACCAGTAAACGCGCGCCTTCCCGTGAATACTCACAACTCCCCGCGCCATCCGCAACGGCGGCACTATGCCATTGCGTTTTTTAATCAACCTTTAAACAAAAATCATCATCACGACAGCCGCCTACATGCGCATGAGAACGACCTCGTTTACTTGCAGCCACTAATTTCCACTGATAAACGCCGTCTAAACCTTGGAAATCATCATCGGCTTTCCAATAGTTAACCTGTGGATCCGAGGCAATATTTTTCCATAAATTTCTAGGGTTATTATTAATAACAAAGGGGATGGATTGCTGATAAGACTGTTGTTGATGCACATAATGAATAATTAAGGAATGATCCCCTGCGATTAATGGGTCTCCCGTTAATAAATTTTCCTCAGCCCGATAACATAAGCCCAAATCATCTAAATTCTCTATTTTAGTGACGGTTATCGCTTTCTGAGTGACTATTTCTAAACCCGACGCGTAGGACTTTCCAACCGTTGCATTAGGCAGTTTAAAGCTTACCCAAGAGGGCTTATCAAAAATCATCGGAAGGTCCTGTTTAGTCACGGTTTCAAGATTTTCAGTCGGGGGATCTAAAGAATACAGATCCCACGCTTGTTGTAATTCAGTACTAAATTTATCAATTAATAGTTGGGTACTCGATAAGCGAATAAATGATTCAAGTTGGTTTAAATCTAACGAGGAGGACGTTGCTTGTAGGGTCTCTAAACATAATTTAAGGGCGATAACATCATTTGCTCGACTCATCCTTTTGACCGTGTAATATTAAACCCCGCATCATCCGTATTACTTTTCATTTTTAACGTCGCCTCACACCAAGGGCATTGCGCATCATCACCATTATCGACACAAAAAATTTCATCGCACATACAAACGCCTAAAGCATAAGGATTACCACAATAGGGGCAGCCAACACTGCCTAATAAGTTTTTAACATTAATCATTGGATTGACATTGTCTTTTTCTGACCATTCAAAATAGCTTTCATCCACAGGGTAGCAGCCTGAAACCTGAAATATTTTTTGCCCTTCTTTTATTTTGGATAAATCCAATCCCATTTCCATAAAGGTGGGTAGACGGTCGTATTTAACCAAATAAGCCTGTTTTGATTTTTGACAACGCCCAATAAAAACGACACAATCATCATCGCTGTAAGAACTATTAAAATCAAATTTTTCTAAAAAACCGCCTGCTTTTTCCAAAGAGACACAACCTGAAGGTTGCTGTTTTTTATCTACCGCAACACTTTGAGATTTTACTGATAAAGTCATCCATTGTATAAATTGGGTAAAATCAGTTTCCTGCTCGCCGTTATAGACAAATGCGTCATCGGCAATGCTTGATAACACCCTTAAATCCGCATAGTGTCCTAATCCAATGGCAATAAAATGACAACGGTGGCTATAAGCGCGTTTCCATTTATCAATCGCCTGATGATATTGATCGGTCGGTTTGCCATCCGTTAAAAAATAAATAACAGGTTTCCAATCGCCTTTAAAAAAAGGGGTGGTTTTAACAACATTTTCATCAATTTCAATCATTAAATGCGCTAAAGCCGCCCCAAAAGACGTTCCTGAACCCATGGGAAGTTTAGGCGGGTAAAAGGTAGGTAAATCAATGAGGGGAACGAGGGTTTTAACTTGACCTGCAAAGGCAATAATAGATAAAAAAACCGATTCCAATGCGTGAGGGTCTTGGCGTAATTTTTTAATTAATTCAGTAACCCCCGCTTCCAAATAACGATGCGGATCTCCTATCATCGAATCTGAAATATCCAGCACTAAAAAAACAGGTAGGCGACGCATAGATTATTCCTTAAATAACAATTTGAATTTCATCAGGCGGCGGGGGTAGATGATTGGAATAGTCTGTTCCCGCACCAATACCGACGCTACTTTGTTCGACACTCGCTGAAACCCATTTAAAAAAGTTTGAAAATGAGGCACTATCTGTTGTATCTAAACTGACAACGACATCCGTAATTTGTTTTAAAAAAGATTCCTTGGCTTTAGGGCCTGCGGCACAAGCAATAATTTTTCCAAAATCATGTTGGCGAATTTTAATAACCATTTCATTAAATAAGGCCGTATCGGACGGAGAGCCATCGGTCATTAAAAATAACATCGGTCGCCAATCTCTTTTTTTATCCGCCGCACTTTTAATGGTTTCTTCTTCCATGCGACTAGTCACTAAGGCTAAAGCCGCACCTAAGTTTGTTGCCCCCGATCGAGGGCAACTAATTTCAGGAATTTGAACCGCCTCTAAAGCGGTTAATGGAAAAATTTCTTGGACGGTATTATCAAAGGTAACAAGGGATAAATGAACCGTTTCTAACGCATGAGGATCTTGTCTCAGCGCATGAATCATAGCTTGTAAGCCCACATTGACCGATAAGATAGGCTCGCCATTCATCGAACCTGAAGTATCAATTGCAATATAAATCGGTAATCGTCTGGACATCTTTATTCCTTAAATTGAATGATTAGATAGCGTCTGTAACCCTTGTAAAGCCGTCCATTTATTATGAATTATGTTCTAAAAATGGCGTTCAAATGATTAACTGATATTTTCAGATTATTTTATTCCCGTTCTTTATGATCCACTGCGGCATTAATAAACCCAGAAAATAAAGGATGTCCTTTTCTAGGTGTTGACGTAAACTCAGGATGAAATTGACAGGCTAAAAACCAAGGGTGTTCAGGAATTTCAATCACCTCAACTAATCGCCCGTCAATTGACTTCCCTGAAAAACGCATTCCTTTGGCCTCTAACGCCTCTATATAATGATTGTTAAACTCATAACGATGACGATGACGCTCTGTAATCACATCTTTTTGATACAAGGTTGAAACCAAGGAATCAGAAACCAAACGGCATTTTTGACTTCCTAAACGCATTGTTCCGCCTAAATCTGAATTTTCAGCGCGGGTTTCTACCGTGCCACAATCATCCATCCATTCGGTAATTAATCCAATAACAGGATGCGGGGTATTTTGTAAAAATTCGGTACTATGCGTTCCTTCCAATCCCACGACATTACGGGCAAATTCAATCACCGCGACTTGCATTCCTAAACAAATCCCCAGATAAGGAATTTGATGTTCTCTTGCAAAACGCACCGTTGCAATTTTTCCTTCAACCCCTCGCTCGCCAAATCCTCCTGGAACTAAAATCGCATCAACATTATGAAGTTGTCCTAAGCCTTCATCTTCGATGGTTTCAGAATCAATGTATTTAATTATTATCTTATTGCGTGTTTGAATCCCTGCATGAATAAGGGCTTCATCAAGCGATTTATAGGCATCTGTATGTTCAACATATTTTCCGACAATCGCAATCGTCACTTCATTATGCGGATGAGTGACCGCATCAACAACGGCTTCCCACTCAGATAAGTCCGCAGCAGGAACATCCAAACGTAATTGCGTCACCACAATATCATCTAAATTTTGTTCGTGAAGTAATAACGGAATACGATAAATGGTATCCGCATCAATCGCTGAAATAACCGCATTTTCGGAAACATTGGTAAACAAGGCAATTTTACGTCGTTCATTCGCAGGAATAGCATGAGCCGAACGACAAATTAAAATATCGGGTTGAATTCCAATCGTTCTTAATTCTTTAACCGAATGCTGGGTAGGTTTGGTTTTTATTTCACCCGCAGAGGCAATATAAGGGACCAGCGTTAAATGAATAAAAAGAGCTTTATCCATCCCCTGTTCCACTCGAATTTGACGAATCGCTTCCAAAAAAGGCAGGGATTCAATATCACCCACCGTTCCACCGACTTCAATAAGCGCGACATCCATCCCTTCGGCACTCGCATAAACACGGCGTTTAATTTCATCCGTAATATGAGGAATTACCTGAACCGTCGCGCCTAAATATTCCCCTCTACGTTCTTTACGTAGTACAGATTCATAGACTTGACCTGTGGTGAAATTATTTTTTTTAGACATTGTGGTTTTTAAAAAACGCTCATAATGCCCCAAATCTAAATCGGTTTCTGCGCCATCCCCCGTCACAAAAACCTCCCCATGCTGAAATGGACTCATCGTACCGGGGTCCACATTAATATAAGGGTCTAATTTAGTCATGGTTACTTTTAAGCCGCGCTCTTCAAGAATGGCGGCTAATGAAGATGCGGCAATACCTTTGCCTAATGAGGAAACCACCCCACCTGTAATAAATATAAATTTAGTCATGTAAATAAGTAAGTTTGTATAATAACCAGTGACATTAAAAAACGACTCATTTTAACATTTTCAACGATGGATAAATGTTTTTTTATTACCCGCCCATTTTTAAATCTAACCCGCGCAAATAATCTAACTTTTTTTTAATTTTTATTTCTAAGCCTCGCTCAACAGGTTGATAATAAGGTCGATCCCCTAATTCGTCTGGAAAATAATGTTCACCTGCGGCATAACCTTCAGGTTCATCATGTGCATAACGATACTGTTTACCATAGTCTAAATCCTTCATTAATTTCGTGGGGGCGTTACGTAAATGCAAGGGAACATCGAATGAGCCGCCCTGTTTTGCCTCGCTTAACGCTTGGTTATACGCGGTGTAAACCGCATTACTTTTTGCGGCAATGGCGAGGTAAACAATGGCTTGAGCAAGGCCTAATTCACCTTCTGGACTGCCTAATCGCTCATAACATTCCCATGCCGAAAGCGTTAAACTCAACGCTCTAGGGTCAGCATTACCCACATCTTCAGAAGCCACTCTTACCATTCGTCGGGCAATATAAAGTGGGTCGCAGCCGCCTTCAATCATGCAGCAAAACCAATATAAAGCGGCATCGGGATTACTTCCTCGAATAGATTTATGTAAGGCCGAAATTTGGTCATAAAACTGCTCCCCTTTATTATCAAAACGTCGTAGATGTCCTTGTAATGCCTCATTAACAACGGCTTCATTGACTTGAGCCACCCCGTCTTCTTCATCGGCTAAATCAACGGCTATTTGCAATAAATTTAAACTGCGCCGAGCATCCCCTTCGGCACTGCGTGCAATGATCGTAAGTAACGCATCAGAAATATAGATAGATTGGTTGCCTAATCCCCGTTCTTTATCCGTTAATGCTGATTTGAGTAAATTAATGAGGCAATCAAGACTGAGCGAGCGCAAAACATAGACCCTTAAACGTGATAATAAGGCATTATTGAGTTCAAACGAGGGATTTTCAGTGGTCGCTCCAATTAAAATAACCGTCCCTTGCTCAACAGGCGCGAGTAAGGAATCTTGCTGACTTTTAGAAAAACGATGAATTTCATCAATAAATAAAAGAGTCTTCATTCCGAGTTTTTTTTGATTCCTCTGCCTGAGAAACCGCCGCGCGAATGTCTTTTACCCCTGCTAAAACAGCGGAAAGTTCTATATAATGCGCATTGGAATGGTGGGCTAAAATTTTAGCCAAGGTCGTTTTTCCAACCCCTGGAGGGGCCCCAAAAAATCATTGAATGCAGCGGACCTTTATCAAGTGCCGTCCTCAGTGGTTTACCTAACGCTAAAATATGTTGTTGACCGACATAATCGGCAATGGTTTGGGGTCTAAATCGGGCGGCAAGAGGGATTGCATCTGCGGTATATTCCATTATCATCAACTCAAACTGGCTTTAAGGAAAAGGTAAAAAACTTATTTTTTACGCCAAATTCTTACTATATTAACCGTAATATCACTACTTATGACTGTAAACAACACACAAACTACCGATGCTTTAACCTGGAAAAGCGATTATTTACAGGTTTTAGATCAGCGTGTCTTACCTGAAACGGTGACTTATGAACGTTATTCGGATGCTCAAGGCGTTACCGAAGCAATTACCTCAATGCGTGTTCGTGGCGCCCCTGCGATTGGAATTGCTGCGGCGTACGCAGTCGTTTTATCGGTTAAAACCCATTACTCAGAAACAAATAATGATTGGCCACAAAACGTTTATGAGGATATTAAACAACTGGCCGCCTCTCGCCCCACCGCTGTTAATTTATTTTGGGCTTTAGATACCATGAAAACGGCATTGGAAAAAGAAAAAGGCAAAGGAAACCCCATTGCCCACTTAGAACAATTAGCTAAAAAAATTCATAGCGATGATATTGCCGCGAATCATAAAATGGGGGAGTTAGGGGCTGATTTACTAACAAATGTGAACGGCGTGATGACACATTGTAATGCGGGCGCTTTAGCAACAGGTGGCTATGGAACGGCATTAGGCGTTATTAGAAGTGCCTCTAAACGCGGTTTAAAAAATATTTATGCCGGTGAAACTCGTCCGTGGTTACAAGGGGCAAGGCTCAGTGTTTGGGAGTTAGCTCAAGAGGGAATTTCATCAACCTTAATAGCCGATTCAGCGGCGGCATGGTTAATGAAATCAGGGGCGATAGAGTGGGTGATTGTTGGGGCGGATCGAATTGCCGCTAATGGCGATGTGGCCAATAAAATAGGCACGTATTCATTATCTGTTTTGGCTCAACACCACGGCGTTAAAGTGATGGTGGTTGCCCCGACCTCAACGATTGATTGGGCGATGGACTCTGGAGAAAAAATTGAAATAGAACAACGTCAACCGAGTGAGTTACTCAATGCGTGCTACCTTAAAGACGGCTCGTTAGTCACCGCATGGAATCCTGTTTTTGACGTAACACCCGCCGCGTTAATTTCTGCGATTGTCACTGAACGGGGCGTTGTTTTAAATCCATCCGAACAAAATGGTGTAAAAAATTTACAATGATTACATTTACCCAGAAAGGCAATAATCCATTTTATGTTATCGGCTGTTTATTAAAAAGCGTTCATTTTTTAACTAAAAAGCAATTGCGTAAATTTATTTTAATTCCTATTTTTATTAATTTACTCCTATACAGTTTAGCCTTTGGTTTAGCCTTTATTTATAAGGATGATTTAACGGCTTTCTTGTTACCTGATTGGATTGAATCTATTTCGTGGTTACGTTGGCTATCGAAAATAATCGGAGGGTTAATTTTTATTAGTATTTTAATTATTACTTTCTTTACCTTTACGATTTTAGCTAACCTCATCGCATCGCCCTTTTATGATAAATTATCAGCACGTACGTTAGAATTACTTATCGAACGTGATACGCCCGTAGGACAAACGCCTCAAATGCCCGAGCGATTAACCGACGAATCCTGGCTAAAAAATTTACAAGGGGAGTGGCAACGAATACGTTACTTATTATTATGGGCGATTTTTTTATTAATTTTTTCCCTTATCCCTGTGATTAATTTAATTGCACCGCTGTTATGGGGGATATTTGGCGCGTGGGGAATGGCTTTAGAATATTTAGCTTACCCGCTTGATAATCGGGGTTTACGCTTTCCTGAGCAAAAAAAATTAGTTCAAAGTGTTCGTTTAGGCGCTTTAACCTTTGGTGGTGTCAGCTTATTAGGCTTAACGATTCCTTTTTTTAACATTGTGGTTTCTCCCCTTTCGGTAATTGCAGCCACTATTTATACCTATGGTATCGAAAACAAATCAAACTAAATCAGGTCACCTTTGTCGAATTAACTCAATAGAAAACAAAAATTTTCAGGTCCTTTATTACGCTAGGTCTCATAATAATTCTCATGCGCCCTACTTCAACTAAAACGTCTATTTCATTGCTTATGCTAAAAAATAAATTGAGTTATCGGCTCGCTCTGGTTGTAACTAATCACCCTTGGTGGACAATTTTATTATCGTTATTAATCATTAGTGCCTTGGGTTCAGGTGTTATTAATTTAACCTTTAAAAATAATTATCGTGTCTATTTTGGGGCGGATAACCCCCAGTTACAAGCCTTTAATACCATGCAGGAAACCTATAATAAAACAGATAATGTTATCTTTATATTAGAGCCGTTAAACGGTGATGTTTTTGAGGTTAAAACACTGGAAACCGTTATTAAGCTAACGCAGGATGCTTGGAAAATTCCTTATTCTACTCGAGTAGATTCCATTAGTAATTTTCAATATTCTCATGCCATTGAAGATAACTTAATTGTTGAAGACCTGATTACGAAACCTGCTTTATTAACCGCTGAAGCGCGTTTAAAAATTAAACAAATTGCACTGGCGGAACCTTTATTAATTAATCGTTTACTCTCAAAAACTGCCCATGTAACGACGGTTTCCGTTACCTTAGAGCTTCCAGGAAAACACTTTACCGAATCAAAAGAAATAGCCATAGCAACACGTCGTCTAGCAGACATGGTTGAATCCAGTAACCCTAACCTTCGGGTTTATTTAACAGGCATGGCCATGATGGATAATGCATTTGCAGAATCTGCGATGGATGATAATATGACCTTACTCCCCATTATGTACGGAGTTTTGGTCGCTGTCTTATTTTTATGTTTACGTTCCTTCAGTAGTATTTTTAGTGTTATTTTATTAATTGTCTTTTCAGTTTTCAGTGCGTTAGGGCTTGCGACATGGATGGGTATATTTTTAACCCCAACCTCGGCAATTTCTCCGACCATTATATTAACAATGGCGGTCGCGGATTGTGTTCATATTTTAGTGACTTTTTTACATAATATGCGCCTAGGTCATGAGAAAAAACAGGCGATGCAAGAAAGTATTCGGATTAATTTTCAGCCGATATTTTTAACCAGCCTAACCACCGCCATTGGTTTTTTATCAATGAATTTTAGTGATTCGCCCCCGTTTCAGCATTTAGGTAACATTGTTGCGATCGGAGTTATTGTTGCGTGGCTCTTGTCCATCACCTTATTACCCGCTTTAATGATTGTTTTACCCTTAAAAGTTCGGGTTAAAGATGAGTTAGATAATAATATCATGTTACGTTTAGCGAATTTTACGATTAAAAATCGTAAGCCATTACTCATTATTAATGCGGTTATTGCCATTAGTTTAAGTTGTTTTATTCCTATGAATGAACTTGACGATCAATTTATAAAGTTTTTTGATAAAAGCTATGAATTTCGACAAGGAACCGATTTTTTGAATGAAAATGTGGGTGGCATTTATACCCTAGAAATTTCAATGGTAAGTAAAGATGAAGGCGGAATTAATGACCCTCTTTATTTGAAAAATTTACAAAAATTAGGTGACTGGTTACTTGCTCAACCTGAAGTGGTTCATCTTAATAGTCTTGAGCATACATTTAAGCGTTTAAATAAAAATATGCATGGCGATGATATTAATTGGTATAAATTACCCGAAAATAAAGAGTTAGCGGCTCAATATTTGTTACTTTATGAAATGTCATTGCCGTATGGGTTAGATTTAAATAATCAAATTAACATTAATAAATCGGGAACGCGAAGCATTGTGATCATTAAACCGCTAAGTTCAAACCAAATATTAGCGTTAGAACAACGAATTAAATACTGGTTAAATGAAAACACTCCTGAAACCAAATTTGAAATAGCGAGTACCGTCCTCATGTTTTCACATTTAGGCCAACGTAATATTTCACGAATGATGATTGGAACCACGCTTGCCTTAGTATTTATTTCATTTTTATTAATGTTTGCTTTTAAATCAGTTAAATTAGGGTTTTTAAGCCTTATCCCTAACTTGTTACCCGCCGCCATTGCGTTTGGAATTTGGGGAATGGTTAATGGGCATGTGGGGTTAAGCTTGTCCACGATTATTGGAATGACACTTGGAATAGTCGTGGATGATACCGTTCATTTTATTAGCAAATATCAACGAGCGCGAGTTGAAAAAAACTTAAACTCCGAAGAAGCGGTTCGCTATGCTTTTTCAACTGTTGGAATCGCATTATGGGTTACGTCGTTGGTTTTAACTTGTGGTTTTATTGTCTTAAGTCAATCACATTTTTCGATGAATTCCGATATGGGTTTAATGACAGCAATTACGATCGCAGTGGCCTTATTTCTGGATTTATTATTTTTACCCCCTTTACTGATGTTAATAGACAAACAATCTCGTCATGATACCGCCTAATTATGGTTAAAATAAGCAACGTTAGTAAGCTCTAATATAACGTCATCTATAGTTTCTAATGACTTGTTAAATAAATGATTAAACTTACTTAATCATTAAAAATAAGTTACCATGTAAGGATGAAGGTAAATTTTATTTTTTATTAATTTTTCACAAAAAAAAGAATAAACTTCCTTCATTTTATGACTAAATATATAATAGGTTATTACTTAGTATATATTTTCAACACTTAACAAAAATAGGGTAGTTACATGACAACAACAAAAATTATTGCAACAAGCTTAATCAGTTTAGCACTACTATCAGGTTGTGACCAAGGAAGCGAACCTGCTGCTAAAAGCGCGGCTCCAGCTCCTGCAGTCGTTACTGAAGCACCAACTGATGCTACTGCAACGCTTGATGCAGCTAAAGCATCTGTTGCTACTGCAGTAACTAATGCGGCTGATACGGCAACGGCCTCTGTTATTGAGTCAGCTGATGCAGCTAAAGATGCAGTTGCCGATGCGACAGCAACAACAGCAGCGGCTGTTAATGATGCGACTGATTCAGCAGCGACTGCTGTGGCAGAAACAACAGAAGCGGTTGCAGCAACAGCGACTGAAGCTAAAGAGGCGGCTGTAGACGCTGTAAAAGAAGCCACAACAACAGAAGAAGCACCGGTTACTGAATAAACGAGTTTAGCTTATAACCAGCCGGCACTATTTTTAGTGTCGGCTTTTTTATGTCTACTAATTATAGCGATAGACTGGTTGCCTAAGTAATTATAAAAACCACCTAAAATAGCAATAATCTTTTTGAAAAATGATTATGCTCAACAAGCTCATTTTTTAAGCAAAAAAAATCCCCAGTACTTTAAACAATTGTTAAAAGTAAAGGGGATAAAAATGTCAAGCAAACTATAATGAGGAGTAGTTACTTGTTTGTACAACACACTAGGAGGTTAAAACATTTGCAAAGCTAATTTTTCAATTTGACTTGCATGACAATGTTACTATAAATAGCCGCAATGCCAAATAAAACGGTTGAAACAATAAACTGGCCTGAAATAAAACTCCAGACACCGATGATAAATAATAAACCAATAACAATATCTTTGTTAAAGTCACTCATAATTAAAGTTAGTTCCTAATTAATAATATAAAATATCTTAAAGTTGTGCGTAGTATACAGTGGATAAAAATGTTTACAATACTGCAAATACTAAATTCATTATTTACTATTATGAAACTATGGGTATTGTCAATCTTTATGACAGTTATATGACAACTAAGAGGCCATAAATGGACAAGCTAACGAGTATGAATGTTTTTGTTCGTGTCGCAAAGCTGGGAAGTTTTGTTAATGCTGCCAGAGACTTAGGATTATCAAGATCTATGGTTACAAAGCATGTGATGCAATTAGAAAGTAAGTTAGGAACCCGACTTTTTAATCGGACAACACGCAGTTTAAGTCTTACTGAAGTAGGAAGTGCTTATTTAGAACGCTGCCAGCAAGTTTTACAAGATGTCGAAGAAATGGAAGCGGCGGTCACACATTTGCAAACAGAACCGAAGGGGACGCTAAAAATAAGTGCGCCGCCTGTCATCGGGGCCGTTCATATTGCATTGGCTTTGGCTGAATTTTTAAAAATTCATCCCGAACTTTCAGTTGATATGGTTCTAAAAGCAACGGCGAGTGATTTAATTGATGATGTGCTTGATATAGCCATTCATTTAGGTAAATTAAACGATAGTAGTTTAATTGCTCGAAAGCTAGCAAGCTCCCCCCTTGTGGTCTGTGCGTCCCCGCGTTATTTGCAACAGCACGGAACGCCTGAAACCCCCGATGATTTAAATAAGCATAGTTGCCTCGTTAATTGGGCTTTACCCCCGCGTGATCTATGGTATTTTTCAGAGGGAAAATCTATAAAAAAAATTAAAGTTTCAGGACGAATGCAAGCAAATATCGCAGACCCCATGCGAATTGCAGCGATTGGGGGCTTAGGATTAATTATGTTACCGCGTTATATTGTCGGTAATGATATAAAAAAAGGAAAGTTAAAAACCGTACTCGAACGTTACAGTCCCCCTGCATTAGAAATTTACGCACTGTATCCCCATCGTAAATATTTATCAGCCAAAGTACGTTTATTTTTAGAATTTTTAGAACCATGGTTACAACAGAAATTGAGTGAATAATGACATTAGAAATAAAATGGGACAACGTTTATGCGACGGCGGATTATACGAATACTCAAGCGGCCACGGTTCTTGAAAATCATCGCTACTTGCTGCCTAAAAAAGGACTTGCCTTAGATTTAGCTTGCGGTTTGGGGGCAAATGCCTTATTGCTTGCTAAACTAGGATTAACGGTTCATGCTTTTGATATTTCAACGGTCGCGCTTGAAAAATTAAACCAACAAGCGTTGCTGAAAAACCTTACGGTTCATTGTCAGCAGCAAAATATTGAACAAACCACTTTAGCTAAAAATAAATTTGATGTCATTGTTATAAGTCGTTTTCTAAACCGAGCCTTATCAACGAGTATCATCGCAGCTTTAAAGCCAGAGGGATTATTATTTTACCAAACCTTTACGCAATCTAAACTAAGCAATGCGCCGCCTAATAACCCAGATTATTTATTAGCTGAAAATGAGTTATTAACTTTATTTTCAGCCTTAAAAACCATCTATTATCAAGAAGACGCTTTAATCGGGGATCCTACTAAGGGCAATCGAAATGAAGCCTTATATATTGGCCAAAAAATAAAGACGATAGATTAATGGACATCCTTCATTTTTCAGTTTACAGTTTAAATTGGAGTCCAATAGCTTTAACTCTTGGCGAGTCACGAAAATAGCTAAAGCTATTTTACTCCACACTCTATTTTTAAGAATAAAGTGTAAACTACTTTTGAGCTAAATGAAGGATACCGATTAATGATTGAAAACTTAAACCCCAAGCAAAGCGTTGCTTTTATGCAGCAAAATACGACCGCTATTTTAATTGATGTGCGAACAAAAATAGAACACCATTTTGTAGGGCATCCCTTAAGTGCTATTCATATTGCGTGGAAAGAAGCCCCCGATTGGCAAGAAAACCCTGAGTTTATGGCCCATGTTAATAAACTAGTTCCAAAGAAAGAAACCCCTATTTTATTACTCTGTCGTAGTGGTCAGCGGTCACTTGCCGCAGCCAGTGCTTTAGAAAATAACGGTTATTCTCATTTAATTAATATTGTTGAAGGCTTTGAAGGGGATTTAGATAGCAATAAGCAGCGCGGAAATAGAGGTGGCTGGCGTTATCATGATTTACCGTGGGTACAAAGTTAATTTATAATTTCAAAAAGCCGCCTTTAAGACGGCTTTTCAGTCTATTCTTCAATAAAAGAACGGGCCATTGCATTAGTTGCAGGCTGAACTAAATATTCAAATAAGGTTCTTTCACCGGTATTAATTAAGACTTCTGCGGGCATTCCTGAAATAAGGATTAAATCGCCTAATTTGTCTTGACTCTCTTTGGTTAATCCAATCGTTGCTTGATAGTATTGGAACCCTGTTTTTTCATTAATAAGACTATCGGCTGAAAGTTTTTGAACCACCCCTTCCATAGTCGGTGTAGTTTTACTACTGAATGCACTAAAACGAATTTCTGCGTGCGAGCCTACCATCACTTTATCAATATCAATTAAAGGAACTTGCGCATCAATAATTAAAACGGCATTCTCAGGGACAATATCTAAAATAGGCCGTCCTGCGATAATAACGCCGCCTTCAGTATGCATTTCCAAACCTAAAATAATACCGTTCTCAGGGGCTATAATTTCTGTTCGCGTGACCCTATCTTCTTCGGCATGTAATCGTTCGCCAATATCCAATAACTCGGCATTAACCCGTTCTAATTGCTCTGCAACTTCTTCTTGAAACTTACGTTTTGTCTGGATGATCTGTAATTCAGTTTCACCTTTTTGCATTTGTGTCGATGAAATTTCTGCCTTTAAACTAGCGATTTCACCGTATAAACTGGTGTGAGTCCGTTGTAATTCTCTCAGTCGTTGCTTATCGGCAAAGCCTTCTTTTAAAAGTTCCTTTAAATCTTTTATTTCCTCTTTATAAGAAACAGTTAATGTCAGCTTACTTCCTTTTTGAGCGATGAGTCCTTGAACACGAGAACCTAATTGTTTTATTCGTTGTCTTAATAAACCAATTTCACCGTTATAACTATTTTTTCGGGTTTTAAAAATATAAGCTTGCCCTTCTATGGCATCTTTAACTCTGACATCATTTAATTTTTTAAGGGCAGAAAAATCAATCTTATTTTTTTGTTGACGTTCGGCTTTCAAACGCGAGTTTAAAGCGGATTTAACAATAAATTGTCCGCGTAATATTTCAACCTGTGCTTTAAACTGCGTATTATCAAGCGTAATTAAACGATCCCCGATGCTAACTTTATCCCCATCTTTAACCCAAAGGTTTTTAACAATCCCGCCTTCTAAATGCTGTACTGTTTTACGATGCGATTTTACTTTGACGACCCCCGTTGCTAATGACGAGCTGTCGATTGGAGCCATCGCACTCCAAACACCAAAAATGCCTAGCGTAAAAAATAAAATAAAATAACCTAGACGGCGGACAGGCCGATCATCCGATTTAATCGTTATTTCTGGAACAGTATTAGTTGAAGCGTCTTTGATAGTCATTTAGTCGGTAAGTATCGTTAAAGTGTTTAGCTTCCCTGTTGTTAAAACGAGAGAAACAAGGGGTTCATTAAAATTTATTTGCAAGTGAAAAATAAATTCACCCCGATAATTCAAATAGGCACCGTAAAGGTTGAAGGCGGGCGTTTTTTAGCAGGAGCCGCTTTATTAGGTTGAGTCGCTTCAGCTAACTTAGCAAGGACGGCATCCCGCTCACCATATAAAGCCAACAACCCATCTTGTAAGACTAACAGTTTATCCAAATTACCCAATATATTATGTCGATGGGTGACGATGATAATGGTTGCATTAATAACTTTTAATTGAGAAATGGCATTACCTAACGCTAACTCACCTTGGTCATCAAGATTAGAGTTCGGCTCATCTAACACAATTAACTGAGGACGACCATAAATGGCACGTGCCAAACCAATACGCTGTCGTTGTCCCCCTGAAAGATTACTTCCAGAAGCCCCAATTAACGTATCATAGCCATCGGGTAGACGTAAAATCATTTCATGAACATCGGCCATTTTTGCAGCATCAATAACTTCATTCGCATCGACACTGCCAAAACGAGCGATATTTTCACTGATTGTTCCTTCAAACAATTCAATATCTTGAGGTAAATAGCCAATATGCTCGCCCAATTCCATTCGATCCCAATCAAAAATATCAGCTCCATCAAGGCGAACCTTTCCATTCGCAGTCGGCCAAATACCGAGTAATGCGCGAACTAAACTTGATTTTCCTGCTCCACTTGGGCCTAAAATCCCAACGGTATCACCGGGTTCAATTGTAAAGGAGACCCCTTTAACCGCAGGCACTTTAGAACCGGGTGGAACAATAACCGCTTGTTCAACTTGAATTTTACCTTCAGGAGCTTGCAAGCTCATTTTTTCTTTGTCTTCGGGGATTTGAGTGAGTAATTCATTCAAACGGGCATATTGAGTTCTGGCAACCACAAAGCCTTTCCAGCCGCCAATCATTTGATCAATCGGGCCTAACGCCTTTCCTAATAAAATAGAGCCCGCAATCATCAGTCCAGGGCTAATTTCTTGTTGAATCGCAAGATAAGCACCCAGTCCTAAAACTAATGATTGAAACATGCCCCGTAAGGTTTTAGACAACGCACTAAAAAAACCCGCCTTAGAACTCGCTTTTGCTTGTAATTCTAAAACACGACTACTTTTATGTAACCAGCGTTTAAAAATGTTATCTAACATTCCCATTGACTCAATCACTTCTGCATTTTTTAAATTTTTATTAAGCTGCATTCGATTACCTGCGGATAGCGTATTCGCTTCTGCAAGGGTTTTACTGGTTGATTTTTCGTTAACAACAGCAAGGATACTTAAGATAATCGCGGCAATAATCGCAGCCCAGCCAAAATAAGGATGAAAGAGGAACATTAACCCGACATAAAACGGGAGCCACGGGGCATCAAAAAAAGCAAATAAGCCGTTTCCTGTTAAAAACTGTCTCAATGAGGTTAAATCATCTAAAGGTTGAGATGACGCTTGTTGCCCGCCTGTATAGAGGGAACGTTTGTACGCTATTTTAAAAAGTCGTTGATTTAAGAGGACTTCAAGTCGCGCGCTCACTCTGACTAATATCTGTGAGCGAATCATTTCTAATGCGCCTTGGGTAAGAAATATTGCAATTACAATAAGCGTTAACATTAATAAGGTCGTTTCACTGCGTGAACTCAAGACACGATCATAAAGTTGTAGCATGTAAATGGTCGGGGTTAACATAAGTAGGTTAATAATCATGCTAAATCCTGCTGCGGAAAAAAACGCCCCCTTACAAAGCATTAATGCTTCCTGCAAATCAGATTTTATGCCTTTTTGTCTCATACGCCTTAGTCAATAATTAGTCAATCAAATATTGTACTGTATTTTAATTTAAGATTCATGTTTTTTATTTTTGAATTTAAAAAACTTTGAACTAGCTACCAAATAGCTCTAGTTGGTTTAAAGCCATAAAAAACATAGGTTTTTTGTAGTCTCCCTCTAAAAATAGTCTTTTAATGAACGACCAGTACGAGGCATCAATCATAAAAAATAGGGCGTTATTGATTCGTTAAATATCAAGTGATGTAAACTCGTCAGATAATAGACTTGTTCTTTAAGAAGAAGTTAATATATCATGTTAAAATTCCATAGGATAGCCGCTAAAAAAGAAAATAAATCTTTTACACCTTCTTTTTTATTTCTAAACTTGTCAACTAGGCATCTATATCTTTTCATTCCACCGATTACATGCTCAACAATGACTCTTTCACGACTCATCTCTTTGTTTTCTTTTTTTTGATTTTCTGTTAATGTTGGGTTTGGATTATGCTTAGATTTATTTGGTTTTTTATGAGGAATATTTACCGAATTAGTTTTATATTCATTATTAAACCCCAAATAACCTAAATCAATAAATATATTAAAATTACTAAACCAATTTAATTCTGGATTAAATTCTTTTTAAACATTCCATAATCATGATTTTTACCGGAAAACTAACCCCAATATATAAAATTAAATGACCTAAAGAAGCTATAGTGGTATTTTTAATTGTATGCTGTTTTTTTACCACTGTAAAATTCATTTTGTTCTTCATAGTCACTAGGGCGTTGTACAGCACGCTCTGTAGCATCTATTATCAATGTTTGAACTCCGCCAAAAGCCTGCTGCATTTCTTCAGGGGTTGAAAAACTTGTTGCAGGTAAAACATTAAATATATCTAACGTCTTTATTAAAATTGGAAATAATTTGTATACATGAGTATGGGCGCATGATTTATTCATATTAAAAGAAAACCCTAAGTGATCGAAAGTAGAATAGCACTTCATATAATTTAATATAAATAATAATTTGTCTGCGGGTGTTTTTAATGTGCTATCTAAACCACTACCGTATTTTCTTTCTTTATTTTCATGTTTTTCTTTTTGATCTTCAATAAGGGTCTTTTCAAATAGAGATAATAGTAAAATAAAATGTTCTGTTTTTAATCCTGTTAAAGCTCTTAACTGTCTATCATCATAAATTCTTGGTAAAATTTCTTTTATTTTCATGTTATACTTTGATTTTTATTTTTTATAGAAATTTATTATAAAGCTTATTTATTATTTTTAATAATTTAATTTAAAGTTTATTTATTAGGCTGTATCAACTGATTGTGAATGTTATCAAGTATATATAAGCAATTGATTTTAATATATTTTATTTAGAAGAACAAGTCTAATATCTGTTTCTAACGTAAATTCAAGTACCCAAATAAAAATTATCAGGTATACAATATAATAATTTAAACCAAAATAGCATGAAATTTATAAAGCCACTTTCTAAAAACATGCAAGAACAACTACATAAAATTTATACGAGCCATTCTACCTTTAAAACAAGGTAGCGTGCTCATGCTATTTTACTCAGTACTCGAGGCTATACATCAACACTTCGGACAGTTTTAAAAGTAGAGGAAATCTTCAATTCATAGGAAAATGTAGTTTCTAAAGCAACAATTTCCTGAAAAGAAGATTTCCATGCAACTAATAGAAACGATTTTAGAAAAAATGTCTAGTGGTTCTAAACCACAAAAAAATTTTATCTAGCCTATTAAGTAATTTGATAAGCTTTAGAGGTAAGGCTAACTATACAAATCTCAGCTGTTACAATGAGTTATCAGAAAAAACCTATCGTCGATGGTTTAATAAAAAGTTAGATTTTCTTAAATTTAATCAGGTAGGTAATAATGAAATTCTTTCAACGTCGGGACAAAAAATAGCGGCTTTAGAGTGTAGCTTTGTTAACAAAAGTGGTGAAAAAACTTACGGTTTAGCTAAGTTTTGGGATTCTAAACAAAAGTTTACCCATGGCGTGATCGCTAAAGGTTACCATCAAATTGGAAAATTACGTTGTGATGCTAATTTACGTTTACTCTACGAAGGTGTGCAAAAAGAAAAAGGTCGTCATAAATGTTATGACGGTAAGTGGATTGTGGGTGAGACGAGAAAATTAGAATTAGCAGGTAAACAGGGTGGTGTTAAAATTTATACAGCAATCGTTAATTCTGTCTCATTGAAATGTAATATTCGCATCGCTTATTTAGTTAAAACAACGTCACAAGGTACACGTTATGCCTTGTTGTTTTCAACAGATACAGAGATAGATGCAATGACACTTTATAATTATTACAAGGCACGGTTTCAGATTGAATTTCTATTTCGTGATGCTAAACAATTTACAGGACTTTGTGATTGCCAAGCACGTTCTGAACCTGCTTTACACAGCCATTTTAAGGCACGTTTTACTGCGCTAAATTTGATTAAATGGCATGACCGACTTTTAAGTCCTAAACGAAAACCAATTTCAATCGGTAGCTGGAAAACTAGATTTTTCAATGAGTTATTGATTAAACGTATTTTTTCAAACTCTGGGGTAGACCTGAGTTTAATAAAATGCTCTTCTCAATACGAGGAGCTTTGTAGCTTCGGGGTTATCTCGCATTAAAACTGTCCGAAGTGTTGGTTTCTATTAGTTGCATGGAAATCTTCTTTTCAGGAAATTGTTGCTTTAGAAACTACATTTTCCTATGAATTGAAGATTTCCTCTACTTTTAAAACTGTCCGAAGTATTGCCTTTAGATGACCATATTTGTTTCACTTTAGATTCAAAACTAGGGTATAAAAGACGATTCCCATACGCACTCAAATGATCTCCATCAAAAAACAAAGGAATGGTTTTCTCGAAAGCTGAACACGTCATTGTTTTACATAAAATCGGAAAAGGATCCCATATAATGAGTTGAGGAAACTTAATGGCTAATAAATCCAATGAATCCATAATCGGCTTTCTTCGCTCTAAAAGAAATTTACGTTTTATAGTGAACCCCGATGCGCAAATAGGATTGTTTTTATTAAACCAGTCAGAACAACGAAAAGGAGGGGATCTAAAAACAGGCTTAGGGGCATCAATCATAACATTCAATGATAAACGACGAAATTCTTGAATTAATGCACTCGCTTCATTTAAAGCAACTTTCTGTACTTTAACACCCCAACTCGTTAATTGATTACTTTGCTCTTTAAATGAACCCCATTGCGTCCCCACTCTATTTAGGCGTAAAGACGCTAAAAAAATAATATCATTCGGCGATGATAACTTTTTAATGATGGGAATCAACGTTTTTAGTTTATTTTTACATGCGGGATCAACAGGATAAATAAGGTTTGCATAACTACAGCCGACCGCATACTGATGAATTTGAACCCCCTGCTCATCGGTTAGTTTTTTAAATAAGGTGCTATAGGCACTCGTGTGAGAATCACCCAGCACAAATAAGTTACGACCCGAAAATTCATTTTTAAGCGTAGAATTATCGTTTTCTGTCCACGGAAGCGGATACCATGTTGCTTGATCTTTCGTAACACTAAGACTTATATCAGGTTGAAACTTAAAAATAGTTGACGATAATTTAAACGCTCCCGAAAGAATAATCAGACCCATGATGAAAATCTTCCAATTTTCTTTACGCCTAATAAATTTATTTTTTGCAATGAACACTTCAATAAAATGATAAGACATCATTGCAAAAAAAAGGGTGATAAATATTGCAAGAGTCCTATTTAAAATAGTTTCAAGACCGAGTGTCCATCTGAAAATAACATAAACAGCCCAGTGCCATAAATAGAGAGAATATGAAATTTTCCCTATATAAACCATGATTGAATTTTCAAAAACTCTTTGAATTATAAATTTTTTATTAAACGGGTGGGTTAATCCTAAAATTAATAATAATGCACCACTTACTGACAAGATAGCCCACGGAAAAGGAAAAGATGCTTTATTAGAAAAAATAAACCCTAATAAAATAAGAGCAAGTCCGAAAAATAAATATAATTTAGATAAAATAACCCACGGCGAGGTTAATTTTTCATACCCCTTTAATCGATACAGTAATGCTCCACTGGCTAATTCCCAAAAACGACTGGGTAATAAATAAAAGGCATTATCAGGGTTATTAGTGGTTTCATACCATGAAAAATATAAGGATATAAATAAAAGAGCAATTAACAGCCCATTCGAGATAACGCCTAAAATTCCCTGTCTTTTTTTATATTTAAACCATATAAAAAATAATAAGGGATATATCAGATAAAATTGTTCTTCAAGTCCTAAAGACCACGTATGTGTAAACGGGTTAAAATCGACTCTAGGCGAAAAATAACCATCATTAAACCAAATAAGCGCGTAATTACTGAGTCCAAAGAAAGCATAAAGACCTGTTTTTTCACTTGTTGAGCTTAACCATGATTCAGGTATAAAAAGTGATGCAATAAAACTGGTAAAGACAAGACATACGATTAATGCAGGAAAAATTCTAATAATTCGTCGTGAATAAAAATCAAGCGTAAAACTAAATAAATTAGTCTTATAATTTCTAGCGAGCGAACCACTAACAACATAGCCTGAGATAACAAAAAATATATCTACGCCTGAAAATCCACCAGGTAAATACGATTCTTTGAGATGAAATAACATGACTGCTAAAACAGCGATGGCACGTAAACCATCAATTCCTTTAATATAATGGGTATAAGGAAGTTTTTCTGTATACATAGGAGGTGTTAACTAGTTATTGACATAATCAATACCGATCCCTATTTTAGGGTAATCTTAGTTTTGACATTGGGCATCGGTATTGATAAAAAAAGGATTCTTAAGCAATTAGATTAGCTAATTCTTGTAACGGCGGTAAAATCATCATTTTAATCATTTGCAAACCAATAAGCGCAACTAAAGGTGAAATATCCATGCCACCTAAATCGGGTATAAATTTACGGCAATTGTCTAAAATAGGCCCAGTTAGCTTAACTAATAAATCATGCAACGCGTTATAATTTCCAGGGTTAAACCAACTTAATAACGCAAGAATAAAAATAGAAAAGATAAAAACATCAAAAATTAAACTGAGTAAACCGCTAAATGAAATAATAATTAATACAGGAATACTCGGTAAAAAACCTTGCAGTAAAAATACACAAAAGTTACTGATAATTTGTAAAATAAACGCTAATAAAATAGAAGATGTATCTATTTTTCCGATAGATGGAACAACACGGCGCATTATTTTTAAGGGAGGGTGCGTAATTTTAACTAAAAATTGTGAAATAGGGTTATAAAAATCGGCTCCAACCCATTGAAGTAAAAAGCGTAAAATAACGGCTAAAATATAGAGTGAAAATAAACTATCAATTAAAAAAATAGCGGGCTGAGAAAAATAAGAGGCCGACATTTAGGCATCTCCCAGTTCTTTAGACAGTTCTATAGAGCGTTCTTTTGCCGCGTGTAATGCTTTTGAAACCAATTCACTAAAATTTCCCGCTTCAAAGATTTCTATTGCCTTTTGTGTGGTTCCACCTGGAGATGTAACCCGTTGGCGCAATTGTTCAGGCGACTCATCGGACTCTAAAGCAATTTTTGCAGCGCCTAATGCGGTTTGTTGAATTAGTAATCGGGCTGTTTTTTGGCTAAGTCCTAACGCTTGCGCTGTTTTTTCCATCGCTTCCATTAATAAAAAATAATACGCAGGCCCACTCCCTGAAATAGCCGTTACTGCATCTAATTCCGCTTCATCATCAACCCAAAGTGATAGACCAACGGCCCGTAAAATATTTTCAGCAAGACTTTTTTGCTCGTTATTTACATTTGAATTTGCATGAAGTGCCGTCGCACCCGTTAAAACTAAGGCTGGTGTATTAGGCATACAGCGAACAATAGCCATATTATCCCCTACCCATTGGCTTAAGCTTTGTTGGTTAATACCTGCGGCAATTGAAATGACTAAGGGTTGCTTTGTTTGTAGTGGTGTCGTTATTGTTTCTGCAACGCTACGTAAAACTTGGGGCTTTACCGCAAAAACAACCACATCGACTTCGTTTATAACGGTTTCATTATCATTAGAAATATTAACATTAAGTGTCGAGGCAAGTTGCTGTAAGGTGTCTGGATTAACATCAGCAACCCAAATTTGCTGTGGTGAGTGTCCACTAGCGATCAAACCATTAATAAGGCTAGAGGCCATGTTGCCGCCACCAATAAAACCAATATTTTTTGTTTTCATTTATATTTTAGACAAGAGTTAAGAAAATAGAATCCTAAGAAATAATCAAAAATTATCATCTTTACATTCGTTGATAAAAGTCGCCTTAGAAATAAGAGATTAATAACGTCTGAAAATCGGCTACAAAATCAAAAGATATTTTGTAGGCTAGGTTACGTTTTTTACGATCGCAAAAAAACTAACCCAGCCTAGGCCGGCCTTCTTCATTTTTCGATTTACAGTTTAAATCGGAGTCCAATAGCTTTAACTGTTACCGAGTTACGAAAATAGCTAAAGCTATTTTACGCCACGCTATTTTTTAAGAATAAAGTGTAAACTACTTTTGAGCTAAATGAAAGATGCCCCAGCCTTACAAAAAAATTCAGATGTTATTAAATTCTATATTCCTTAAGAGCTTATTTTATCTCAAGGGGGTATTATTTTACGCGAGTTATTTTAAAAATGAAATATGCGCTACAGGCTAACATTAAAAAGAGTTATTTTTAAAGACCTAAAATAAAAAAACCTCGGTCGTTTTAAAAACTTCCGAGGTTTTAATGGGCTACCAACTTAAAGCGGGATGCTTTTAACATCAAAATTCGATGAAACTTAAATACCCGCAGTAACTGAATGGACTGCTGTCCCGTTTTAAGTGGCTAGTCTTTTAATTTAAAGATTTAAAGATTAATTATTAAGCCCGAGTTTTAACTAAGGTTCTAATCGACGCGGGTGGAATTTTTAAAACCTTCCCTACTTCGATATTTTTAACTTGTTCTCTATTTAACTTGTTAATTTTAACAATGTCTTTAATGTGTGTTTTATGTAATTTGGCAATAATTTTTAAGCTATCACCTTTTTTAATTTTGTGCTTAATCCAGTCAACACGTTGATTTTTAGGTAATTTATTGAGTCGATATTTAAAGTTTTTAGCATCACGTATTTTTACTAATAAGCGATGAGGTCCATTAGGCGGTGTCGTGACACGGTTAAAAGCGGGGTTTAATATAAAAAACTCATCAAACTTCATGTTCGCCATTTTGGCCGCTTTGGATAAACCTAATTGTGATCCAATATTAACGACTTTAAAAAAAGGTCGATCAGGAATAGATTTTAAAGGAAGCTTGTATTTTTCAGCATTCGCAAATAATTTAGCGAGGGCTAATAACTTAGGGACATAATCACGTGTTTCTTTAGGAAGTTTTAAAGACCAGTAATTGGTGTTTAAATCCTGTTTTTTATTACGTCTAATGGCTTTTTTAACATTTCCAATGCCGACATTGTAAGAGGCTAAGGCGAGAAACCAATCACCATCAAACGATTTGCTTAGTTTTTTTAAATACTTAGTTGCAGCACGGGTTGACGCATAGACATCACGACGACCGTCATACCACCAGTTTTGCTTTAGGCCAAAGGATAGTCCCGTTGACGGAATAAACTGCCATAAACCCGCCGCACTTGCAGGGGAGGTAACATTGGCCCTGTAAGAGCTTTCTATAATAGGTAATAAAGCAAGTTCGCCCGGAATATTTTTTGATTCTATTTCATCCATGATAAGATGCAAATAGGGTTCTGCACGGCGTTGAATCTTAACTAAATGGCTCGGATGTTTTAGGAATTTTTTCATTTCTTCATCGACGCGTTTATTATCAATGTCAGGAAGCGCGTATAATGCAAACATTCGACTCCAAATGGATTGAGTTCCATCTTTATTGAGTTCTGTCCTTTTTGTTTCTTTAACTAAGTTTACGGTTTTACGCTCTTTGATCTGTTTTTTGGGTAGCTCTTTTTTAATCGCAATTTTTTGCAGTGAAATCTTTTCTAATGCAACCTTTTTTAGTGCAATATTTTCTTTTAGCGCAACCTTTTTTAGCGCAATCTTTTCTAGTTTTTCATTCTTATTTTTATTTTTAGCAACAAAAACACCGTCTTTATCAAGCTGGGAAATAATGACCCCGTCTTTATCAAAGGTGTTAATTGAAACATACTTTGTTGCTTGCTGAGAACAACCTGAGGTTGATAAAGCACTCAAAAATAATAAATAACGTAATGACCTGTTAGAATTAGCTAAAATCACTTGTTACCCCACTTTAAAAAATAGTTACCGTAAGTTATCAATTGTATCATCAGGGTTGTTGATTTTACTATTGTTTTTCTATTTATCTCTTAAAAATATGAAACGAGAATTTTTATTTTCCTGCTACCAATCCCCAAAGGGTAAGCTATTACAAGCATTAGAAATCAAGTATTTGAAAAAATCGATTGATATAAGTTGTCAGCAAACAGTGCTACAAATTGGAGCTTTAGGTTTTGAAGATGATTATATGGATTGTGACCTCTATAAACGCTTTACCATTTTAGATAATTTTGCAGAGGGGACGTGTCTTGCAACTAAAATTCAGGCTAAAGCTTTTAATTTACCGATACAATCAGAAAGTATTGATATGATTATTTTACCGCATTTATTGGAATTTGATGCTCATCGGTTTCAATCTATGCGCGAAATAGAACGCGTTTTAAAGCCTGAAGGACATTTGATTATTTTGAATTTTAATCCGTGGAGTATTTGGTTACGTTCACAATATGTGCGTGATAAACGGCTTGCAGAATCATGGCGGGGACATTTTATCAGTCGTTCGCGTATTTTAGATTGGTTGAAATTACTTAATTTTGAATTGAAGACAACGACTGAGTTTGAAGTAAATTCATTTAAAACGCATAGAAATCAATTTAGCGTTAATAAAAATACCTTATTAGCGACAGCCTATGCCATTAACGCGGTAAAACGTCGTTATACCCTTATTCCATTAGCCCCTGCGCGTGTTGTCGCACCCATGAGGTTAAATGTAGCAACCCCCTTTAAAATTAATTCAACGGATAAAAGAAGATGAGTGAAAAACCTGTAATTATTTATACCGATGGCGCGTGTAAAGGCAATCCTGGCAAGGGCGGCTGGGGAGCTTGGTTGCAATATAAAACCCATGAAAAAGAATTGTACGGCGGTGAGGCGAATACAACAAATAATCGTATGGAGTTAATGGCGGCTATTCAAGCATTAGAAACGTTAACAAAACCGTGTGTCGTTGAATTGTATACGGATTCTGTTTATTTGAAAGATGGGATTAACAAATGGATTTCAAACTGGAAAAAACGGGGTTGGAAAACGGCTAATAAACAGCCTGTTAAAAATGAGGATTTATGGCGAAGGTTGGATGCTGCGAGAGAGTCTCATGAGGTAAGTTGGAAATGGGTTAAAGGTCATTCAGGAAATAAAGGCAATGAAAAAGCAGATGAGCTTGCAAATAAAGGCGTTGATACGTTAACGATACGCTAATTTTTGATAGAAAAGTCATTGTTTATGTGGTCTCTCTATGATAGATTCAGCGTTTAAAATGATTTTTATTGATCCCTTAATTGTGTAAAAAATATTATGAAAAAAAACGCTGTTTTTATTAAAAGTATTGGTTTTATGGTCTTGATAACGTGTTTTTGTCAGCCGAGTTATGCAAAAATGTATAAATGGGTTGATGAAAATGGCAAACTGTTTTTTTCTGATAAAGTGCCGCCGACTCAAAAACATTTGGAGCGTGAACAATTAAATAAAAATGCTCAGGTTATTCAACAAGTAGAAAAAAAAGAAGTTAAAAAAATAAAAGTAAAGACTAAAGACGATTTAATTGCGGAGGCACGTGATGAAGCGTTAAAAGTGAAACAAAAAATAGCCTTAGATAAACAACATAAGCGGGATAAATTTTTACGAAGCACCTTTGATAGTTTTGAGTTTATGCAAATAAGCCATAAAGGTCGGTTAAAATCCTTGGATATGAGCATACAAGCCTTAGATGATGGCCTTATTTTACAAAAAGAAGCCCTCATAAAGCAGAAAGAAAAGCTTGCAAATACTAATCAAGAGAATAAAGAGGCGTTGAAAAAAGAACACGCGGTTGTTTTAGAAATTGAAACTAAAATGCAGCAAGATCAATTAAAATTAGAATCAATATGTACAGATAGGGGGGAAACAGAAAAACAGCAACTCATTGATGAAAAGCGTTATTTATTGATTATGAAATCGAAATCGGAGAAACCCAATAACAAATAAACAATAGTTCGGACAGTTTTTGTAACCCATTGATTTAAAAAAGAATTTACCAACACATCTTGTAAATATAAAACCCTTTAAAATCAATTCCTTATAGAATTAAGACCGCTATCTTTTTTAAAACTGTCCGAAGTATTGAAATAAATAGAGTTTGTTAAATGGCCATTTCTCTTACAAGGTTTTAAATGAAAGTCGATATAGAAAAAAAAGTACAACGGATGATTGAGGCACCTTTTGAAATAGAGGAAATTAAAACTATTCCTGAATTTAATGACTCACGTTTATGTTTTGAAAATAAAGGATTACGCTTTGAAGCGACCATCATTTATTTAGAAATACGCAATACGATGTTAATACTCAGTCGAAATACGCCTGTTATGTTAGAAAAAATTAGGATGAGTTATTTTTATGTGATGATCGAAATTGTACGTAGCTTAGGGGGAAAGGTTCGTAGAGCGCATGATGATGGTTTTTATATTTTTTTTCAAGGTTCAACACAAGATTCATTGAATGGTGCGGTGAAAGCGGCTATGAAAATAAAATATATGCTGACGAATGAATACTCACAAGTTAAAAAGATGCTGGATAGTTATGATGCGTTAAATTTTGTCATGGGAATTGATGATGGCAAGGTGTTGTGTGTTCAAACGGACGAAAACGGCTTGGTTTGGAGTGGGGAGGCTTTAACCGTTGCGGTTGATATTGCTAAAAAATTATCTATTTCGGGACATATTGGGGTTTCAAAGCGAGTTCATCATAATTTGAAAGATACGATTAAGTATCATAAAGGGAAAAAAGAACACCAAGAAATATGGCGTTCTGACCAGTTTACTCATCATCAGGAAAAACACACCTATTTTTATACGTCCTTTTTTTGGACGGTTTCTTAATCGCTTGATGCTAGAAAATAAGCTTTATAGTGAGAGATGTTTATTGAAAATGACTAAAAGGGTCTTTTTATGGGTCGCCTTCATTTTTCGGGCTACCAACTTAAAATGGGATGCTATGGAGGCGAAACTTAACCGTTCGTCCTAAGCCTAGTCGAAGGGCGGACGGTTAAGCCGTTCATACTTCGACAAGCTCAGTACGAGCGGCTTAACGTCAACTTGTCCCGTCTTAAGTTAGTAGCTATTTTTGGGAAGCTAAAGGAAGGATGCCTTTTATTTTATAATTTTTAAAACTTAGAATTCACTTATTCGGCTTTACCATCGACTCGATCGCTGGTTAATATAGGAGTATAAATGACCAGAAATAATGAAAAGGCGGCTAACCAACACAGCGTTGAAAAATAAACAAAATCTGAATACCATTCAGGAATAATAAACGGCATTAAAACACGAAATAGAACGGCCAAATTAATTAAAACAAAGGCTAATGCAATCCCATTAGAAACACGTAAAGCTCGTCCTGTGTGTCCTAGGGATACTCTAGCCATCATTCCTAGTGTTAATACGCCAATGCCTCCTACGGTAAACGCATGGGTGGCTATAGAGGGTAATAAAATTTGATACGCGGCCAGTGCGGTTAAAATGAAGCCTAAGATAATCCAACAATAGCCCATATACAAAACCCATAACAAGGGAAGATACCAAATTCTATGCACGTACCAAAAATAAAGACGAATGCTATTGATAATGGCTGCTATTGAAGCTGCGACCGCTAATAAGGTTCCCGTTACATTAGTAAGTAATAAGGCGAAAACGATAAATGCTGAAATAATGGCGAGGATATCAAGTAAAGGTTTTCTAATAATTAAAACGCCTGATAAAGCGCGTTCAGTAAAAAATGGAAAAATACGCCCTGAAATAATTAAAATTATCATAATAATCATGGTCAACGCAAGGTTGATTCCAAGGGTTGCTGTTTCTTCTATAAAACCGACTAATTGTAAATGTACCAGCGCATTACCTAACATCATAATAGATAATAAGGTGGGAAATAATAACATTTTAGGCTTATCGACTTCGGCAATCGGTTTGATGAGGCAAATAATTAAAACGGGTAAATAAGCAAAGTCGATTAGAGCAATCCATAAATCAGGGAGTAATTCCGAATAAAAAGGCACAATACGCCCATAAATCCATAATAAACACAGTAATGCTAGTTTATCCCCTTGAAGGGTCGGCTTTCCTGTCCAATTTTTTACAGCCGTCAATAAAAAACCACTAATAACAGCGGTTGCATAACCAAATAACATTTCATGGCTATGCCAGTAAAGACTCGGATAATAATTATCAAGCTCAAGGGTACCGTTAAAAATAGATGACCATAATGAAATTAATGCAAGTGCGGATAAACCCGCTAATGCAAAAAAAAGCTCTAAATCCTAAGTTAAACAAGGGGTAATTAAAAATGGGGGGTGTTTTCATGGGGGAGTTCCAACTAAATTAAGTTTTTCAACGGGGCGGGGGGGGTAGTTAATGTTTGGTTAATTTATCTAAATACCCCATTAAAAAAGCGGATAAAACCATTGTTAAGTGGATAACAACATACCATAGTAATTTGTCGTTACTGGTATTTTCTACGTTCATGAATATTTTGAGTAAATGAATGGATGAAATA
Source organism: Methylococcales bacterium (assembly GCA_030949405.1). Classification (NCBI taxonomy): domain Bacteria; kingdom Pseudomonadati; phylum Pseudomonadota; class Gammaproteobacteria; order Methylococcales; species Methylococcales bacterium. The sequence continues at coordinate 156,277 of JAUZSN010000002.1, forward strand.
GCGACTACGGAGGCGGCCACTTTCATTTTTAATGAGCCGTAATCATGGGTTCCTAGCCAATCTAATTTTTCTGTTGTTTTCCCAATATTCATTTCAGAAACAAAATTTTCATAACCACTAAACATCACAATAACCACCATGCCGCCGACTAAAGCAAGATCAATGAGTGATAGTATTTTAAGAACTAAGTCGGTTTCTTCCATTTGAAAAATATGAGGTAAAAAATGGTAGATTTCTTGGAAAAATTTTAGAGATAAGGCGAATAACGTTAAACTTAATCCCATATAAATAGGGGCTAATATCCAACGACTCATATACATAATCTGTTCTGAGGTATGCTCAATTTTAGTTCTTAGATCCATTTTTTATAGCTTAAGGCGGCGAGGTTAAAAACACGTTAGCTGAAAAGAAACTATTAAGCCAAGATTGCCATTCCAGAGGCAATTTTTAGCATGATTATTTTTTGTTTTGTAAGATGAGCTTCTTTTTCAGAGAGCATTGAAAAAGATAATAGCGTATTACCTTGGTGTTGAAAAAGTGTTTTTTCCCAAAAGTAAATGGGGCGAGGTTGACTGGATTGATAGCTGTTCCAAGGGGATGGTAATTTTTTTATTAGGGTTGAAATTTCTAAAAAATAGAGACCGTCATTTTCGGATAGATCAATAAAGCTAATAAATTCCCATTGTAATAAAATGACGTTATGATCCCGCCATTTAGTTTGATAATAAATGCCCTTATCATCCGCTGACATTACAAAATAATCCCAACACCGTTTTAAGCTATAGCCTATCGCTAAAATAAACGCTGTAAAAAGTAAACAAAAGATAACGATTTGCTTGGCAAGATTGCTATCTTTAGATAAAAAAATAGGCTGTAAACGCTTAGACTAAAAAACACGCTAAAAAAAATAATCATCCCCGTGAACTTAACCCTGTTTTCTATGACAAAAACAGGCATTTTTTCAACAACGATAAATTTTTTTCTAGGGTGATTAAACTCATTATTTGGCATCCTTCATTTAGCTTAAAAGTAGTTTACACTTTATTTTTAAAAAAGAGTGGGGAGTAAAAATAGCTTTAACTATTTTCGTGACCTAACCAACAGCTAAAGTGATTGGACTCCGATTTAAACTGTAAACCGAAAAATGAAGGATGCTCATTATTTCGTTTATTTTTTTAACACGATTTTTGCTTGATCCCAATACGCATCTAATTCACTGAGCTTACACTCCCGTAATGTTCGCCCTGACTGTTTGACTTGCTGCTCTATATAATGAAAACGACGTGTAAATTTTTGGTTACTTTCTTTTAATGCGATTTCTGGATTCACCTTTAGATGGCGGGCAAGGTTTACCGTCACTAATAATAAATCCCCCACCTCTTCTTGAATATGTGCCTGATTACCACTTTTCCAAGCCTCCTTGATTTCATTTAATTCTTCTAAAACTTTATCAAAAACAGGTTCGGTTTGTTGCCAATCAAAACCATGATGAGCGGCACGATCTTGTATTTTTTCACATTTAATGAGGGCTGGAATAGTATTAGCAATGCCCTCTAAAACGCTGGTGGACGGTGTCTCGGTTTTTTTAGCGGCGCGTTCACGTTCTTTTGCCATTTCCCACGCCTGTTTCCGTTCATCATCATTTTTAAATACAGCCCCTGCAAAAATATGAGGATGACGATTAATTAATTTTTCACAAATAGTTTCGGCTACTTGCTCAAAATTAAAAAGACCTTCTTCTGTTGCCATTTGCGAATAAAAGACAACTTGAAGTAGTAAGTCACCTAATTCAGACCGTAAGTCGCCCATGTCATTACGTTCGGCGGCATCAGCGACTTCATAAGCCTCCTCAATGGTATGGGGAATTAAGCTTATAAAATCTTGCTTTAAATCCCAAGCACAACCCATTTCAGAATCACGTAATTGTGACATGATTCTGAGCAGCTTTTCCGTGTTTTTTAAGCTCAAAATTGAGAGCCAAAGTTTTCTTGATAACGCTCTCTAAATGCTTTTAGGGTGAATTTATGGTTTTGGGTTCCATGATGTTCTATTTTAATCGCCCCCATTAATGACGCAATACGTCCTGTTTCTTCCCAACCATACCCATTTATAAGGCCAAACATGAGTCCTGCACGATAAGCATCGCCACAGCCTGTGGGATCATTTAAGGCTTTAGGGTGAGCGGCTGGGATTTCTAGCATTTGACCTTGGGTATAAATTTGAGAACCTTGACCACCGCGTGTCACGATTAAGGTTTCAACCTGTTCAGCTAAGGCTTTTAATGAGAGTCCTGTTTGCTTTTGCATTAATTCGGATTCATAATCATTAAAAATAGCCCATTTTGCTTGCTGCATAAAATTTAACAGCTCATCGCCACTAAACATGGGCATTCCTTGACCTGGATCAAAAATAAAATCAATGTTAGCTTCTGCAAGTTCGGTGGCATGTTGCAGCATTCCAGCGCGACCATCAGGTGAGACAATCCCTAAGCTGATCCCTGCCTCCGTCGGGACTGAATTTAAATGCGATGAATTCATGGCCCCTGGATGAAAAGCGGTAATTTGATTATCATCTTCATCGGTGGTGATGTAGGCTTGTCCCGTATAGTTATCATCGACGACGCGAATATATTTTCGGGATAAATCGCATAAACACAACCATTGTGAATACGGTTCAAAATCATGACCAACGGTAGCCATAATTAAAGGATCTTCACCTAATAGTTTTAAATTGTAAGCAATATTCCCAGCACAACCGCCATATTCTCGACGCATTGCGGGGACTAAAAAAGAGACATTTAGCATGTGTACTTTATCAGGCAAAATATGATTTTTAAACTTATCATGAAATACCATAATGGTGTCATAAGCCATTGATCCACAAATTAACGCACTCATTGTTTTCCTTTTTAAATTAAGATAAATATCCAGGTGATTATTGCCCAGATTGTTGATACCATCACCGCAGCGGATCCCATGTCTTTAGCTCGACCTGATAACTCATGCGGGTCTAAACTTATTCTATCAACGACGGCCTCAATAGCTGAATTGAGAAGTTCAATCACTAAAATAAGGACGATACTGCCAATGAGTAAAAGTCGTTCGATAACAGTTTCACCGAGCCATAAAGCGCACGGAATGGATACGGTTAATAAGACGACTTCTTGCCTAAAGGCTTCTTCATGTTGCCACGTGGCTTTTAATCCTGCAATCGAAAAATAACAGGCATTAATCAGTCTTTTTAATCCTTCTGTGTTTTGATTGGCCATGCGCTAACTATCGTTGGTTAATGTTTGATAATCATTGGCACTCATCAATGTTTTTAACGCCTCAAGGTCATCAATTTTAAGACAAAATATCCAGCTTTCATAAGGTTCGTCGTTAACCAATTCAGGGCTGTCCGTTAGGTCGGTATTAACGGCGGTAATAATACCTGAAACGGGGGCAAATAAATCAGAGGCCGCTTTTACGGATTCGACAACAGCACAAGAATGACTGGTATCAACCTTGTCACCGATACTCGGAAGTTCAACATACACTAAATCGCCTAATTGAGATTGTGCAAAATCACTAATCCCCACACGGGCAATGTTATCCGATTCAAGTTTGATCCACTCATGAGTCTTTGCATAGTGTAAATCGTTTGGAATATCACTCATATTTTTAGTTACCCAAGGGAAAATTATTTAATATAGAAAATCATATTACACTATATTAATGTTGCTTTGAACCAAATAAACAATACCTTGATTTTCCCAAGCGTTTTGCTTCATACATTGCTTCATCGGCATGTTGTAAAAGGCTGTGTGCATCACTATCATCTTTGGGATAAAAAGTGACCCCAATACTGGTAGAAACATGAACTGTATTCGCCTGAATAATGATTGGAGCGGCTATTTTTGATAATAATCGGTCTAATAATTGTTTGATTTCATGGGTTTGTTTTAAATCGCCTAATAAAATAACGAATTCATCGCCGCCTAAACGTGCGACGGTATCATCGGTACGAACGGTTTTTAAAAAGCGTTGGGCGATTACCTTTAACAGAATGTCACCTGCGGCGTGACCTAATTGGTCGTTAATTAATTTAAAGCCATCTAAATCAAGATAACAGATGGCTAAAAAAGTTCCTGTCCGTTCGGCATGTGCTATCGCTAATTTTATACGGTCAGAAAATAAGAGACGATTTGCCAGCCCTGTTAAGGGATCATAATGAGCGATACGTTCCAGATTATGCTGTTTTTTAATAAATTAGTGACATTAGAAAAAACGGCAACATAATGAGTCAATTGGTTTAAATCATTTTTAATTAGACTTGTTCTTTAAGAAGAAGTTAATATATCATGTTAAAATTCCATAGGATAGCCGCTAAAAAAAGAAAATAAATCTTTTACACCTTCTTTTTTATTTCTAAACTTGTCAACTAGGCATCTATATCTTTTCATTCCACCGATTACATGCTCAACAATGACTCTTTCACGACTCATCTCTTTGTTTTCTTTTTTTTTGATTTTCTGTTAATGTTGGGTTTGGATTATGCTTAGATTTATTTGGTTTTTTATGAGGAATATTTACCGAATTAGTTTTATATTCATTATTAAACCCCAAATAACCTAAATCAATAAATATATTAAAATTACTAAACCAATTTAATTCTGGATTAAATTCTTTTTTAAACATTCCATAATCATGATTTTTACCTGGAAAACTAACCCCAATATATAAAATTAAATGACCTAAAGAAGCTATAGTGGTATTTTTAATTGTATGCTGTTTTTTTTACCACTGTAAAATTCATTTTGTTCTTCATAGTCACTAGGGCGTTGTACAGCACGCTCTGTAGCATCTATTATCAATGTTTGAACTCCGCCAAAAGCCTGCTGCATTTCTTCAGGGGTTGAAAAACTTGTTGCAGGTAAAACATTAAATATATCTAACGTCTTTATTAAAATTGGAAATAATTTGTATACATGAGTATGGGCGCATGATTTATTCATATTAAAAGAAAACCCTAAGTGATCGAAAGTAGAATAGCACTTCATATAATTTAATATAAATAATAATTTGTCTGCGGGTTTTTTTAATGTGCTATCTAAACCACTACCGTATTTTCTTTCTTTATTTTCATGTTTTTCTTTTTGATCTTCAATAAGGGTCTTTTCAAATAGAGATAATAGTAAAATAAAATGTTCTGTTTTTAATCCTGTTAAAGCTCTTAACTGTCTATCATCATAAATTCTTGGTAAAATTTCTTTTATTTTCATGTTATACTTTGATTTTTATTTTTTATAGAAATTTATTATAAAGCTTATTTATTATTTTTAATAATTTAATTTAAAGTTTATTTATTAGGCTGTATCAACTGATTGTGAATGTTATCAAGTATATATAAGCAATTGATTTTAATATATTTTATTTAGAAGAACAAGTCTATTGAAGACAGGGTAAGCCATTCAGACTGTAATTCCCCCTTTTATCACGGCAAGAAACAATGCCATTCCAATACCCTTGAGCATGAACAAGCTCCCAGATAATGGTGGTTAATTTATCATCTTTAAGACCAAATTCAATAGATTCTAAGGTTTTTCCTAATATTTCAAGCTCAGTACGTCCTGAAAGTTGATAGAACGTCGGGTTAGCATCAATAATTTTAAAGTCGTTATCTGTAATGCAAATCGCATCCAGCGTTTTATTAAAAACATTCGCCACTAATCGTAGCTTTTCTTCCGCTTTTTCACGTTCCACAACCTCACGCATTAATTGTAAGGTTCGGGTTGATAAATTATCGTACATACAGAGAATAGTTTCGATTAAAATTCTCATTGCGCCATTCATTTCTTTATCAGCACTTATTTTGGCCGCCATTAATGAGTCGCCATTTTGTAGTGCTAACACGACCTTAGACATTCGCTGATCACTTTTTAAAATATGAAAAGCCAGCCAGTGGATTAAAAATGAAAGAATTTCTTCACGTGTTTTTTCAGAAGGGTTATCTTTTTTTAGCGTGTTAATGGTTGTTATAAATTCTTGATGAACGTGTTGATGCTTGATTAGCCAGTCATCGTTTTTAAAATAGTGTTGCCAAATTTTCTCCTCAGTCTCAAAATGATAAAGAGCATATTCTGAAAGCTCTGTAAAAATGGTATTTAAGGTGGGTTTTTCTGATTGATAAGCAATATGGCTCGCTAATAAGTTTAATAATTCAACTAATCGCTTATGTTAAGAATCAATAATTTTTATACCGGTTTCAAAATTCTCATTCCAAGGAAAAACATCTATAATATCAAGCATGTTAGTGTATTTTAAATCTAAAAATTAAGTCATTAAATCATTACGTCCTCAATCCTTAAGGTACGTTTCTCATCTATCGGTTATCTTTATTATTTTGTCAATGAACACTGCCTTATTAAAAGTGCCTTTATTATACGCCTGTCAAAATTTTTTTATAAGAAAGCCGTGAGTGGGTAGCGGAATAGTCTAATCCACCTAATTAACCTACTGATAAAAAGACCATTAAATATCTTGTAGGGCTTGGTTGTAAAAAGTATGATTCCTGATATTTTAATAATTAATAGGGTTGCCCTCATCCATCATATTTTAGAAAGTTGGCTTAAATTGAATCAATATTGTTCGAGGCTGATAATTTTATTTACAAAAAAACAGCTAAAGAAGCCGTTGATGCGTTGATTAAAATAGGTAAGGTTGAGGAAATAAAACGCCCCAGACTTCATCATCGTCAAAGTTTATTAGAACACCCTGATTGTTATAGATATGATGAAATCTTGCTCACTTTTTTAGTGGAATGCGATAAAATACATTAAATTATTTTTTATGTGTCACACTCTTTTCATATTAATCATTTCATCTATATTAAGGAAATATCATGACTATTTTTGGCCCCCCGTCACTCAAGGGATCATTGCTTTCAGTGGGGACATTATCACTTTTACTGGTCTCCAATTTATACGCCGCTGACTACATTATTAATAAAAATATTGAAAAAGCCCTTCAATTTGGTAATAGTGAAGGTAAATATGGAAAAGTAAAATTCGATTTAAATTATCGCTATGAAAATGACGATTCAATAAATCCTTCAAAAAAAGTGGGTAATGCCTCAACCGTACGTTTGCGGATTGGTTATTTAAGTCCTGAATTTCATGGTTTTCAAGGCTATGCCGAATACGAAGGGATGCAAGATATTGGCGTAAATACTTATAACAGTACCCGTAATGGAAAAAGTGAATTTGAAACGATTCTTGACCCTCAAGAACATGAACTTAATCAACTGTGGTTAAGTTATAACGGCCTAGCGGATACGGTTATTAAAGTAGGGCGACAACGGATAAAATTAGATAATGATCGCTTCATTGGTAATGTTGGCTGGCGACAAATGGAGCAAACCTTTGATGCGGTTTTAATTACTAATAAATCATTGCCGAATACCACCATTAAAGTAGGTTATATTGCACAAGCGCAAAACATTCGTTCGATGGTTGAACCGATGCAAACCCCGTTTTTAAATGTTAGCTATAAAATTAAAGATATTGGCGCATTAACCGCTTATGGGTATTGGATGGACATCAATGGTTCAACCCCTGCGCCTTATAATTTACACGCGTCAAATCAAACCTATGGCATCAGCTTTAACGGTGGAACTAAAATTAACGAGACCCTAAAAGCACTTTATCGGGCTGAGTACGCGTATCAAAAAGATTATGGTGATAACCCAACGCAGTATGAAGCCGATTATTACCATGTCATGGGCGGACTTTCAGCCTTTAATGTGACTGCAAAAGTGGGTTTTGAGCAATTGGATGGTAAAGGGGCCTTAAAAACTTTCGATACACCATTAGCAACAGGCCATGCGTTTAATGGGTGGTCTGACCAATTTTTAGGTACCCCAGCCGATGGTTTACGTGATGTTTATGCCTCATTAGGAACAAAAATAAAAGGCGTTAAACTTGTCGGTATTTACCATGAATATACCGATGATACAGGCAGTACGGATTATGGTAACGAATGGAATTTTTTAGTCACCAAAAAATTTGCTAAACATTATTCCTTGCTCGCGAAATACGCTTATTTTCAAGGCGATAATGGGCGTTTTGATGCTCAAAACATTTGGGTTGGTGCGGGCGTAAGCTTTTAATTCTTTATTCGCTTGATTTTAATTTTAAATAATTTAAACGTTATCCCTTAAAATTAATTCGATCAATTTAAGTTAGTCGCTCATTTAAAGACATCCCCTTAAAACCACCCAAGTTATTACAACTTGGGTGGTTTTGGCATTTTAGGTTTACTTTAAATTAGTTTTCAACATGGACGAACGTAATCACACTATAAGCAAAAAGGAATGATAAATGTCTAAAATGAGTTACATTAATATTATTGAAAAGTACGATGACCATCGTGATTCAATTCATTATTTGTTAGCCTCTATATTAGGTTGTTTTGCCAATGAAAAAATGTTTGAGCAATCTTATGATGAATTATCCTCATTACTCACCTCACTTTGCGACCACTATCCGTTCATAAGCATCCTTTACTTATTAGATGAAAAGGGTAAACAGATTTGTCCTAATATTTCAGGAACTAATTTTAAAAATATTCCTGCGATAGGAGAGGGAATTGATCGTAGTCGGCGATCTTATTATTTAGCGGGTGTTGATAGTAATATTCCTGTGGTCACCGAACCTTAATTTATCCAGTGTAGGGCGTGAATTATGTATTTCTGCGTGTATAAAAATTTATCAGAATGATGGCTCATTAAAAGGACATGTTGTTTTAGACATTGATTTAAATGCGACCTTAATTTTTTTTACAGGTGAAAGTCGTCGGGTCTATTTTGAGCCTGCATTCAAATTTATGTATTCAATGATTGTTATTGGTTTACTCGCAGTCTCGTTAATTGTCAAGACCCGTATGATTATGTACGGTTCCTGACATCGAAATATAACCCAATAGAACATCGCTTATTTCCGCATATTACAAGAGCTTGCAAAGGCGTTGTTTTTAAAAATGTTGAATTGGTTAATAATTTGATGGCAAAAGCCAAAACTACTACAGGCTTAAAAGTATTTTCGAGCATTCTCAATACAACCTTTGAAATAGGGCGTAAAGTAGCGGATGATTTCAAAGAAAATATGCGAATTCAGTTTGATGAATTCTTGCCTCAATGGAATTATGTTGCCGTCCCTGTTGACCCTGTATCTTCGGGTTTTATTAAATCCTGAGTCCTTAGCGTACATTTGTAGGCTAAGTATAACTACTAGCTGAGGGCAATTGCAAGACCGCGAGGGTTTGTGAGAAGGAAGCCTAAGTGCAAAACGACAAGCCTACGAACAGAAATATCATATTAGGCGTAGTCTCTGAGGTGAGTTGGCACAAGACAACGAAACCCAAGGTTTGTGAGATAACGTAAATGATGAGGTTGTGGCGTGACAGTTCATGTTCTTATCTGGGGAGGTCTGCTTAACAGGCAGTCGATAAGAAACCTGTAAAAGGCGCAGGGTTAGAAAATGTCTTGGCTTTTTGGAATCCATCAACCAAAGAGAGCGAATGTGATGGAAAATCGACGGCGGTCAATTCAGTAATGGATTGATTGTTTAAGCAGAAGTCAGCAGAAGCCATAGTAATCAAACGCCCATCGTAATGGTTGGGACACGGTGAAGGGCTGAACATTAACCAAAAGGTAAGAGGAATGTTTAACTTGAAGAAGCCCTATTTTCCGACAGGAAAAGGTCATCGTCAGCGTGAAAACATAACCCCAACCTTTGATGAAAACTTGTCTAAACGACAAGGGCTATTCTATGTAAGTAATAGCTGGATTAAGTGTTAGTAACACTGGGTTAATGAATCGCCCTGTGCGGATCCGCACGCAGGGTGGTGTGGGGGCTGAGGGTGAGATACCCTTGGCTACCCGATTAGATGCTTTTTGCATTAGATTCTTCAATGTTTTTTAAACTTAATCCGTTTGGGGTTTGCCAATGATGTCTTCCATTTATTGCATACCCGACAATTATAGCTGCGGCTTGAGACGGGCTTTTGAATAATTGGTTTTTGGTAAAAACATAACCAGAGTCAGTTTTCATCAATACTCCATTTTCTATCAGTTGCTCCCGTAATTTTTTATATCCTCCAGAAAGACTTTCTTTAACTGTTTTTGATGCCTGTGATGAAGTTAATACAACAATACCCTCATTAGTTAAATATGATTTTGCATTAATTCCTTTTACCTTTAATAGTAGCTCGAAGGAAATAGATTCTGAACTATCCAGTTCTACTACTACCTCTTCCGAAACTGCAGTATTTGATATTCCCTCTGCTAACTGTTCCAATACTTTATATCCAACAGCTCCCAATAAAATTTTTAAATTTGAAATAAACTCTTCCATTGCATCCCTGTCGCCTCTCGGTAACACTGGTAATTGAGGCTCATTACCATTTAGAACGACATATCTACCCGATATTTTTGCAATCTGGACTAGGCGTGATTCGAGGTATTTGACATGCGATTTTGTCAGGTTTTCATCTTTGCTTGTAAAGAAAACCACCTCATTCCAAAAATCTTTATTCGCAATATGGTTTTGTAAACGATCCAATACATTTTCTGCTTCACCTATATAAACAGCATCATGACCACTTTCTTCATCAACCCCAAAGAGAAAATAAACTCCAGGTTTTTTTGACTCTTCCCATGCTGAAAGAGATTTAATTTGAGTTCGAGGAGATGAAACGGCTTGACCAGTCCAATTTACAATTTCAGCATGACGAATACCCGAAACCGAGCCGTCATCAAGATATATCCTTATTGTTTTACCGATACTCATAAATCCTCTTTGCATCTAACAATTGATTAGTAGGCTCTTTTACCGGAATAACCCGATATAGCCAGAAAATCAGGTAACTTTGCCCGTTTTTAAAATTTTTCAGATAGATTCACCAGTATATTTTGATATTAACTGGATATTCAGGCCAATACCTTCGCCAAACATATTAAAGTAAGTTGAAATATCATTTTAAAAGTTTGTAACCAATTGATTTTATTAGACCTAAAATATTAGGTTTTGGAAAATTTTGGCTAAAAATTCAAATTGGCGAAGGTATTGTCAGGCGAATATACCTTATATTTAATTATAAGACTGATTCTAGCCCCCTGTGAAAAAATGTCAACAAAAACATGAAACTGCTTAGTGACGTAAAAAATATAATGCGACCCAAACATTATTCCATCCATACCGAAAACAGCTATTGTGATTGGATAAAACGCTTTATTCTTTTCCACAAAATGCAAATCCGTAACGAACTCTTTATACGACCCGAGGGAAAAATAGAAGACATCTTGCGGTTAATCATAATGTTGCTGCCTCAACTCAAAAACATAACTCTTTGACTCTCAATTGAGTTTTTCATCAACATTTTCTTTGATTTGAAACATACTCATCAAGTAATTGCCGAATAATTTTTTGATATTACATGTGATGTATTTCGGCAATATCTTTAAAATAAGAAAGACTCTCTGAACTAAGTGAAGTAGTCACTTTTGTCTTTTTATTTTTTAAAGCTAATTCAGAGGGAGAAGGTAAAAAATCTGTTACCAATTTAAACTCGCCTATGGGTTCATTACTGTATTGAATTTTTTTCTCATAAATTTTTTTCCTTTTCGCCAATAAGCAGCTCCGAAAATTCGGGTATTTCCAGTTATTATTTCAAATAATCAACCCCAATATTCCTAACCTTATCTTTATCATGATAATACTTATATTTAGGCAATGCCTCAAGACTATGACAATCCACACAAAACGTATCAATCACGCCTAAACGCCTTAAAAAACTATCTTTACTCGTCCCTTCAAGATTCTTTTTATTTAAAAAAGGCTTAGGGTTATTGTTAACGGCTAAAGGCTGCCATAAATGTGGCTCATGACAGGTAATACACGCAATTGAACCAAATTCTTTAATCGTTCCATTTTTACCTAATAACGGCATAATCTTTTCATTCGAGCGCAAAACCATATCTCGATACGGATGACTAAAATATTTAACCGCTCTTTTCTCCGCCATTCCCCCTTCTTGATGACAATTTAAACATAACTTGTCTTCTTCAAATAAAGGACTGTCGCCTTTATCTTTTCCTGTATCCGTATTACGAACCCTTTTAGCGGCGAATAAATGAGGCTGTTTGCCATCGCCTCGGTGCATTGTATGACAGGTTCCACAAACCCCCGACTCTTTCGGTAACTCATCAAAATGATTCTTTTTATCTTTTGCGGTAATCCGTAAATCATGATCTGTTCCCACAATCGGACGTTTATTTTCATGACAATGTTTACACAATTCGCCATTTTTATATTTTTCTAATAACGCGGGCGTTTCAGGCTCTCCGTCTTCATGAATCACATGACAACTTAAACACCCCATTTGCTGTACGTCTTTATCAGCAATTTTAACTTTTTCATCCAATTTATCATTCATCGGATGAATGCCTTTTTTTAAGGCGTCTTTTTTATCTTTAGCAAAATATTTTTTATGACAGTTCTTACATAATTCATCTTTTTTATAAGCTTGAACAAGGGCGGGTGTATTTTTTTTACCTTCATGAACACTATGACAACTGCCACAGGTTAATTTTTCAATTTTGTTATCACCAATTTTAACCGCTTCTTCTAATTTTTGATGCGTCGGGTGCAAGCCTTTTTTGACTGCTTCTTTTTTATCTTTAGCAAAATATTTTTTATGGCAGTTTTTACACAATTTATCTTTTTTATAAGTTTGAACTAACGCGGGTGTATTCTTTTTACCTTTATGAATACTATGACAACTGCGACAGGTTAATTTCTTAATGGTGTTATCGCCAATTTTAACCGATTTTTCTAATTTCTCATGCGTAGGATGCAAGCCTTTTTTGGTCGCTTCTTTTTTATCTTTGGCAAAGTATTTTTTATGACAATTTTTACAAATTTCATCTTGTTTGTATTTTTCTAATAAAGCAGGCGTGTTAGGCTCACCATCATGAATACTATGACAACTTAGACAACCTAATTTATGAATTTTTTTACCCCCTATCTTTACAGGGTCTTCCAATTTTTCATTAGTGGGATGCACGCCTTTAGCTAAGGCTTCATCCTCATCTTTTGCATGTTGACGCGCATGACAATCCATACATAAATCTTCGGATTTTTTCATGTTATTAGGCAATAAATCCGTGCCTAAACTACCGTTATGAACCTTATGGCAACTATCGCAAGCGACCTTGGTTATTTTTTCACCTTTTCGAGTAATCGGTTTTTCTAATTTGACATTAACGGGATGAATGCCTTTACGCCGCGCCTCTTTTTCATCTTTAGAATCTTGTTTTGCATGGCATTGAACACACAACGCCCCTTTATCTTTCGTAATCGCTAATAAGTCATTACCCTTGCCACCATGAACCTGATGGCAACTTTGACAAATAATCTGGTTTTGAGTGCTTAAACTGGCTAACGCTTTTTTCAAATCATCAGGTAAGCCTTTTTGTAACGCTTTTTCGGTTGCATAACCCGCATCCCCTTGTTTAGACGGACGCTCTAATTTAATCGCTAAAGGATGATTAATGCCTCGGTTATTTTTATCAAATTCACGCGCATTTTTAGTTTTTGATTCATGACACCGCTCACATAAATCGCCGTCTTTACTGCTGATTCGCATCCATGAATTTTGATGTTCAACATATAAGGTTTGCGCCCCTTCATCACTGTTATGCGGTGTATGGCAACTGGTACATAACATTTCCTTGTTGTGGGTGATTGGAAATTCTTTGGGCATTTCATCGGTGCGCTTATTCATTTCCTTAAGCGTCCATTTGTCCTTTTCAGGATCATAAATACTCGGATGCTGTCCCTCGTGTTTTATCATTAAACGGGAATCTAAAATAACCCCATGATGACAGCTATAGCACATTTCAAAAGAAGCCACGGGTAAGACTTCATCTTTATAATCTTGCGAGGTTAATTGTTTTTCTTTTGCCCATGATAAATGACAAGTAACACAATTCTTTTGGGAAATTGACGGTGATTTATTTTGACTAGGTTTTAAATTTAGGCTTTTTTCATCAACATAGCTAAGACTTATTTGATAAACACTATTTTCTTCGGCATCCGCCACATAAAGATAATTTTTATGTAAAGCCACGCCAACTGGAACTTTAAATTTTAACAGTGAACCATCTGCCATTCTTAAGGGGGTGATAAATTTATTGTTTTTAAATAACGAGACTGTCCCAAAATAACTGTCACTAATAAAAACCGTATCGGTGTCATCAATGGCAATACCATTAGGGCGATAAAGTTCGCCTTCATTTAAACCAAAATGTGAGGTTTGCGAAAAAAATCGACCTGTTTTATGAAAAATTTGCACGCGTCCATTCAGCACATCCACAATATGTAAATAACCATCACGGTCACTGGCTATTTGCCACGGATATTGAAATAAGCCCTCGGTTTCACCGCGTTTACCGAAACATTGAATTAATTGTGCCGTTTTAAGCTTAGTTTTACAAATGCGATGATTGGGACGATCACCCCAATAAATATGGGTTTCATCCATAAAAACAGAAATAGGCACAGGCGGGTTTATTTTTTCGTCACCGCCGTTATCTAACTCAATTTCCTTAATAAAGTGACCTTGTAAATTATAAATAACCAGCCGTTCTAATCCTGTATCGGCCACAACAATTTGTTGTCCAAAAAGGCTAATATCCATCGGTTTATTTAAGCCATTTTTTCCCTTTGCTCCAAATTGAAATAAACGTTGACCTGTTTCAGAAAAAACCACCACTCGGTGATTTGTCCCGTCTAAGACATAAACCTGTCCTGTTTCAGAAATAGCTACGGCACTGGGTTGTTGTAAATTGCCTTGAAACTTAACTACTTTATTGACAACAGGAATATTGTTGGCTAAAACGGGAAAGCTGAGAAAAATGAGGAGTAAAAATAAAAAGCTTGATTTATTCATATTTTAATTAAGTAAATCGGTCATTTTAATCCGTTGTTCTAATTTAGGTAATTCACCCGCAGCAAGAGGTTTTTCAGGTTTATAATGTTTGAAAAAATCAGCGATGGTATTCCTTTGAATTGATTTTGCTTGTTCCTCTGAATCGGCTAAGGAAAATAAATTAAATAACCCTTTTTCTTTTCCTAATGCTTTCGTATGACAATCAACACATTCTGTTCCTTTAGTGATTAAAGGCTGATGAATGTTAGCCTGAATCTCAGATTTTTCATCAAGATCGGCTTGTTTCCAACGCTGTTGTAAATTTTTAGAAAACGCATGGTTTCGAGTAATTAATGCAGGTTTATTTTCAAAAAAAGGCGCGATTTTTACAGCACCTGTTCTTACTAATAAAGGCGTTTCATCATTTTTATTACGCCCCGAATGTAGACGACCTGATTTTTTTTCAGCTTCTTGATTCTTTGTGTAATCATACCAGCGATAATCAAGGCTGATATTTTTAGGTTTAAAATGACAACTTTCACAAGCGATATATTCACTGTGCATGTTCATAAAGGTACGGGTTCGCAAACTTTTAGAATGTGGCAAGGGTAAATGACAACTATTACAATAAATTTGCTCGGTATTTTTAATGGCCGATTTATCACGTTTATGAAACGGGGCTAAAGTTAAATCATCTAACAGTTTGATTTCTTTTTTAATCTTTAATATTTTTTTAGCTTGAGCAATCTCATCAGTTGTTGGTTGAGCCGCTTCAATTAATTTAACAATGAGTGGTGACTCATTAGCGTAAACGATGGGTAATCCAAAAATCAAACTAACAATTGTTAAACTTTGTTGCCATTTTATGATTTTCATATAGAGGGTTTACCTTTATCACTATTAGATTCAGCTTTTTCAATAGAATTATCGTTTACTTCTGATTTAACAATAGGGGATGCTTCAACTTCTGGCTTAATAGCAGGGGGTGATTTTTTCTTAACGACGGGCTTCTTTTTAGGTTTTTTTCTTATTTTTCGACCAATCATAATTTTTTCAAAAGAGTCATTTCCTAAAATAGGGGCTTGTTTTTTGGCTTTAATGCCCGTAAATAACCAGATAAAGGCCCCAAAAATAAAAACTATCACCACTATTCCAACGATATAAAAAGCACGTTGCCAATTTGATTCTAAACGTTCACTATCAATTAAACTCAACCAATTAAGAATTTGAAGCTGGTCAACATCATGTAAATCCGTTTCCACAAAGCCAGCATTCAGCGGTGTATTTGCAAATTCATGACACCCACTTTGAGCGCAGGTTTTGGCTAATTTTTCAGGGTGCGTTGCCGAGAGTTTATCTTCATCACGATAAATATTATGTCGAAATTTACCTTTTTCTGTCGGCGCGTGGCAATCTAAACACGATGCTCCTGCTTCGATTTTCGTTTTTAAAATTCGACTATGTAAGGTGCGATCATAACTTTCAGTGGCATCTATCCATCGTCGATCTACTTTATGCTTTTCGTGGGTTTCTGGGTCTTCTAATTCAACTTTTGCCATCCGTTCTTGATTTGCATGACAATCCACACACATTTTATTATTGCCTTGTTTTTTCCAACGAGATCCCACTAGCCGTCTTAATATATGTCCGCCAAACTGGTCACGCCATACATCGCCTTGGTGACATGTTCCACACTCAGTTTCTGTGTGCATAAAAGCCGTTTTAAATTGCTCCATTTGATCGTCAGCAATATAAGCCGTATTCGCATGACAACGACGACAAGAAGGATTGACTTCTTCTAATTCTTCTTTTAAACGATTTCCACCCGCAAAATCTTTGACTAAGCCCTGACCATGTGCCGATTTTTCAAATTCTTCCACAATAGGTTTATGGGTATAAGCTTCCCCCTTGGACGGTTCATTAACATGACACGATTCTGCACAATCAACATAGCCATTCTCAACTTTATGTGGATAATTGGTTATTTTTCGATGACAATCTTTACAAGGGACACTACCATGTAACGAGCTATAATAATGTGATTTATCAATTGTACTAATCCGTAATAAACCTTTTTTATCTATAAATTGCAATCCTGTTAAAGCATGGCAAGATAAACATCCATCAGGATCAATATGCCGTTCATTAGCATATAATGTTCCTGCAATTAAACAATAAATCATAATTTGTGAAACAATGCTTAGAATTTGAATAAATAGTCTCATCAAAAAGTTAAAGAATAATAAAATAATTAAACCATTGCCATTACTGAAGTAACCGCAATAAAAGAAAGAAAAAAACTAACAATTAATCCATTAATTAGACGCGCTCTATTAACTTTCTTTGAAGTAATATTAATTTTAGGCTGATCATGTACATTAATAGATTGCCAATTAGGATCGGGGAAAATTTGTACATGCTTTTTAATCCGTTTCGGTTCTTTATGACGCGATGCAGGTGTCCATTCAATCGCATTCCAATCACACACATCCACGCAATCATGACACGACATACACGATAATTGATCGACAACCGCGACACGATCAACCATTTTAATTGCACCACACATACACGCTCGCGCACAGACGTTACAGCCTGTACACCGTTCTTTTTCAACCCGAATATGATGGGTAAAATTAAATTTTGCCCCTAAACGATTGACCAAACCATCGGCTGCTCCAATCGGACATAAAAATTGACAATAAGCCCGTCCTTTACTTGCAAAAAAACCTAAAATAAACAATAAGCCTAAATTCACTAAACCAACGGATGAAACAATATAAACTATCCCTCGGTATTCCCCTTGCAGGGCTTCTATTAAACGGGGAATGGTTATAAAATTACATAAAGTACAGGCACTAATTCCCAGTAACGGCATTAAGACTAAATAAACCGTGAAATAACCATAGCGAATTTGAACTTGCGGTAAGGCACGAAATTCAATTTTCCAACGATCATTTAACATGCGACTGCCTAATTCAGCGAGTCCGCCCACAGGACAGAGAAACGAACACCAAAGTCGTCCATAAAAAAAAGTGGTTAATAAAATTAAGGCAAAAGCAATAACCCCAATAAATGCAACATTAATATGAGTGAAAAAATCCTCAAAAGTCATCCCAGGAAAATACAGATAAAAACGCCGCATACACAGTACGCCACATAAATCATCATTGCCAACCAGTTGCGGTAAGAATGCTAAGGGCCCTAAAAAACTTAAGCTCGAAATTAATATCACTGAATAGCGATATTTTTGAACAAAAGGGATCGCTTTAATATTATTAAGAATACGCATAAAGTACCTGAACTATAAAAATGGAATGTGAAATATAAAATGTATGACTTTAAAATAGACGCGAGTAATAACGCTAATAATCAAACGTATGACAACTTAAACATAACTCCCCATTTTTAGCAGGTAAGCGTAATAAAACTTCCGCTTTAATTCGTTTATATTCTAAACGTAAATTTTCACCCGTTTTTTGATTAAAGGCCTCCAAACGCACTTTTTTATCGGTTTTATAAACGTCTGCCCAAGGATGTTTTTGATAAAGAACCCCTTCTTTTAATGCAACATCTTCAACTTGTTTTGCTGCGGGTAAGCTGGCTTTTAAAATCCCTTTTTGATGCGGTGCATGACAGGTTATACACATAATTTTTCCCTTTTTTGTTAACGGCATATAAATATTTTTTTCTTTAGTGGTATATTTCCATTGCTCAAGCTTTTTATCTTTTAATTCAACTAAATGCTCTATTGTATTCAAATGCGGGGTTTTTAAATGGCAACCATAACAAAGTATTTCCGCAGGAAGTCTTAATTTCACTTCATCAATCAGTTTGGCTTCATTTTGATCTTGAACTTCTTCATGACAATATTTACATTTATGTTCAATAATATGATCATTTTCGTCTAATAAAATATGAATATTGTTACGTGTATTGGCCTTTTTTTGATGGCAGTTATAACAAAAATCGGTTAGTTTGCGATAACGTCCCCCCCGTAAAAAGTTATCCGCTTCTTTATCCACATCTTCTATGGCTAGGGTTTCTATCTCTTCAGTGCCATGACAGGTTACACACTGTAAGGTTCTATCATCACTGACTTCAAACTCTTTAGGCGGTCTCATGGTCTCTAATAATTTAACATCTAAAATATGATGCAACTCAGGCATTTCTCGTTTTTTACCTTCTTTATCAATGTATTCAAAACTATGTGCGTTAAAGCTCAGGAGTAATAATAAAAAGCCTAAATAGGTGTTCATAAGCCAACTTGTACCGCTTGGCCATGCGTATGACATTGACGACAATCTTCATCCGCGCCCGTTAAATGAACCCCTGATAATCCATTCCCTGTATCTAAACGGCCATCTTCTACGGGGTTTTGCATTCGATGGCATAACACGCAAAGTTGTGAATAATCCCCATTAATAACATTCACAGGGTAATCCGTGGGGTCGGCTAATTGAGTCGCTCCTTTTGAGGCGGAATCAATAATTAATTTAGGGTTATGAGTTCCGTGCATCGCATGACAATCGGTACATTCAACGACCGAGGCGTAGCGGTAATTAGGCACTAAACCAAAATAGGTTCGCTGGCCACTGCCTTTGG
Organism: Methylococcales bacterium; assembly: GCA_030949405.1. Classification (NCBI taxonomy): domain Bacteria; kingdom Pseudomonadati; phylum Pseudomonadota; class Gammaproteobacteria; order Methylococcales; species Methylococcales bacterium. Next base: position 175,851 of record JAUZSN010000002.1, read on the forward strand.
GATAACCGTGCATATCCAGAAAGTTATAATTTTTTTCCATCGCAACTAACGGATCTCGAAAATTCTTATTTAAAATTTCATAACCGGGTTGTTGATGGTCTAAATTATGACAACGTAGACAAAAATCAGTGATTCGTGAATAGTCTTCATTACGTCCATTCGCATCAGGAAAGGCGGTTAAATCAACATTAAGTTCAAATTGTCCATTCATGTTGGAAGCTTGATGACAGCTAATACACTGTTCATCGGTTAAGCCATTGACTTGACCTACGATAAAATTATGGTTTTCCGCCCCTGTTAAGGTGGGTGCGGTGGGTAAATCTTGTGGGTTATGGCAAAGTATGCAGGGTTTTTTAAGATCGGTGCCATTACGACCATGACACCCTGTACAACTTTCATAGCCTTTACGACGGACAATGGTTTGAACTGAACGCCCGCGCTGTTGATGAATACGGTTTAATAGATGACAACCATCACATTGCGTTTGTCTCCACGCGGAACCGTCGCCCCCATGAGTGGAGGTTAAAAATAAAGTGCCTTCTTCTAAAGCCTGTGCAGGGTAACTAATTAAGAGCAATAAACTTAATAACCCCCCTAGATAAAATTTAATCATTTTTTCCTATTCCTTACTTCGATGGCAATCACGACAGAAAAAAGTGTTATGGCAACGGCCACAATTTCCTGACATCATTCGAGATTCCATCCCATGTCTTGATTGGTAGCCCATAGGATGATAATCATCACCACTGGTATCACGGCGTAAGTGACAATTGGTACAAAATGAGAGGTCTAAATGACAGGTTTTACAAATGGTTTCATCCTGTCGAGCATCTTCACTGTGATGTAAAATATAATCAAAATTATGGTCATCAGGCCATATTTTTTCAGGATCAGGATGACATAAATTACACCGCCACGGCGCTCTTAAATCATCGACATGGCAATCATGACAAATAGGTTCTAAGGCTTCATTGGCAATCGTTGTTAAGGCTTTTAAACGCGCTTCTTTAATCGTGCTATTGCTATTAAAGGTATGACATAACATGCAGCTATCACCTTCTTCATCCATCACTTGCATGTGAGCATTATGAGGATAAAAGATGTCGGCACGTTCTTCTTTGGCATTACGATTTTCCCACCAGCTTTTTTTATCGTCGGGCTTTTTATCGGGTAATTCATCACTGATGGCGGTGAAGCCGAGGAGTAAGGAGACGATCAAGATTAATAATTTAAACACTATTGACCTTTAGGTTTGAAGTTGTCGAAATAATAGGTCACTTGAAAACGCCCTAAATGCTCATCGCCAAAATTACTGTTACGGATGTAGTTGGTGTCCAATGACAGGACTAAGTTATTTTTTAACATATAATCCACTTTGATTTCGCCACCCAGCACGTTATTATCCCCATAGAGTAATTTATCTTCTTTACGAATAATGGCTTCCACTTCTAATGAAAGTTTTGAGGTGATCGCTTGCTTAAATCGGAATCCAAGGGTGTAAAGACTTTCATCGCCTAATTCAAGAAAATCAGCCGAAACAGTTGTTGTATTGCCTGACCACGGTTTAATTTTTAAAGCCGCATTAACACCATTACCTGTTCCTCCAATCTCTCGGTTACTATGGAGTCCTCCGAGTGAAATCGTGAGGGCTTCAAATAAGCGATAATCAAAACGCGCTCGTGATAACGCTTGATGTCCCAAGTTGGTATAATTATAAAAACGTTCTCTGAAACTGGGGTATGAGATTCGATTAGGATCATAAAGTTCATACGAATAACGTAATCGTAAATTTTTATTCACATCTAATTGAGTCTCAAAGAGCATATTTTCAAAAAAATGTTTATCCAGTCGATAGGTGGCTAATAAACGAATTTCAAATTTATCACTCAGCCAATTTAGAATCCGTCCCTCGGTGTTAAATCCGACAGAAAGACGGGTTTGGTCAATCAGCTTAACACTATCATCCGCATCAATTAAAAGCCCAATGTCAGTGGTATTATTAAACTGTTGAAACCCTAGGCGTAAGTCAATAACATCAAGGGCTAGAGGAAGCCAGTTGTTTCCTTCCCATCGTGGGGTATAGTGAAACATGACATCCGCGCCGTACAATAAATCGGCTTTTTCAGTTTTTAAATGATCTATTCGGCTGGGTTTGCCGCCATAGAGTCTAAAGGCAAGCCCTTTGTTTTTAGATTGATAATAAATTTCTGCGCCATCTAATAAATAAAACCCCAAATTATCAGAGCGTTGAAAGCGTCCTGCTTTGATAGTGGTATCCATAAACGAAAAGGTTTTTTCTATGAAGGCTTGATACGTTTTATAGCCACTTTCATAACCTATTCCAAATTCCGCTAGATCATCCGTTTTGGAGTCTAAATCACTTCCACGCAATAAAAAATCATAAGCGATTCGCCAATTATTGTTAGCCCCTCGATATTCATAGGTTCCCCATATCTCACTGGAATAACTGGTTTCGTTACTGATTCGGTTGTCTGCTTGAACTTTAGTCGTCAGTGATCCGTTCCAATTACCTGCGTGAGCTGTAGCGGACAAAAGTAATGTCCATAAAATGACTTTGACAAAAAGTCTAAGTGATTTTATACACATTCTTAGCTTATTTTTTCCTCGGAATAAAAATCATTCCCTTGACGTTTTTTTATCATTGCCCACGCAACTAATGAGCCTAACGCAACAACACAACTTCCACAGGTACTGCATAGCCCTTGTTTAGGAATAGTGCAATTGGATGAGGTTAGAATATGTCCCACAGCAATCCCAGCCCCTGCGGCCCAAGGCGCGACTTTCATTAGTCGAGTTGTTTGTTCGGTTTCAGTTTCTGTATTCATTTTATTCGTTTGGGTCGGTTATAAAAAATAGAGCGACTTTCGCCACTCTATTAATTAAGTTAAAACAAATTATTTAATGAGGTTAAATAACATCCAATATCGCACAATATTGCAACTGCGTGGTGGTAAAAATCAAATAACCATCACTTGCTTCGGTATGCGGGTTAAATGACACAATACTGCTTGGATCTAAGCGGCCTATTTGCGCCCCCGTTTTAGAACAAACGACATTGACTTGACTCGCAGATGAGGCTCTACCTGTATAAGGTATTTTCACATAAACAGGATCCAGTAAATTAGAAACTCTTGCTCTATCCTTATCTTTAGCAATAAAACCATGAATGCTTGAGGCTAATTTACTACCTGGAATAACACTTTCAACTAAAGCCGCTAAGTCAGCAGGAATACTGCTAATAGCTTGGGTTTCAATACGGTAGCTAGGAAATAATAAGCCAGCCATTCCTTTATTAATACCAAATACACTGGAACCTTTAAGGGCTTTACTACCTTGGTGTGTATCTAATAAGAAAATAGGAACATCACCACCGAGTGACGCAACCAGTTGATCTTTAATTCCACCTAACATGCCGATTTTAGCCAACGCGGGAACTAATGTGTTGGCTTTAAATTCAGCTTCTTGGAAATTTGCGCTGCTTCCTTTTAAGAAAGTAACAAATGGATCAAGACGTGAACTGTAAAGAATATCGCCGACATTTTCGGTTACTTTGCCATCCGCATGAACTTTATAAGTATCCATTTTAAAAACAATATAGCCTTCATCAACTAAACGTTTATCAGGAACAGTCGTCACTTCTTTAACAATACCCGTCCCTAAAATACCATCCGCTGCAACCAATGCGCTAAAGGCACCGCTTTGTTTGCGTGTATGACAACTTTCACATGGAACAGAAGATGTTGATGGACGTACATTATGAGACATAATATACATGTTCGAGGCTAACCAAACTTGTTGTACATTGGCGTTAGGAATTCCTTTACTCGCTAAAACACTGTCATACGCTTTTTTCAACGCAACAAAGGTTTCGTAGTTTTCAGGGGCGCCATAAGATGGGCCATGTCTGCCTTGTTTAAAGGTGACTTGTCCTAACTCATTCCCTTGTGCATCAACAATTGCGGCATATTCTTCATCCGCTGCATTTTTCCTGACTTCAAAAACAGCATCATTGTCTAAGCGTGATAATACATAGTCACTGTTTTTATCTTTCCAATAATAACGAATTTTAGGGTTATAAGGGAAGATTTTAGACTTACCATCTTCGGCTTGACGGTAGCGGAATAAGGTTTGAATCGGTGTGCCACGGGATTGCTTACCTGTAATATGACAAGCTTGACAACTAATTACATCCAAATGGGTTTTAGTAATGCTATCTAACTGAGCAAGCTCATAACCTGCCATGTCACCATTTGCTTTCCACAATTCTCTGTGAGCATCCTGCATATTGGCTTGACCCGATGGGACAATATTATTTATCATCGTGTCATGACAGTTCTCACAGCTTTTTGCATTCGGCGCATAATCTAAATCATTACGCACATCCATGTCGGAATTACCTTTCAAAAAGTTATGATCGGCACTTAGTTCCGCATTGGAAAACGTCGGTTTCTTATAGTTACGTGAGTGACAGGTATTACAGTTTTCAATCGCTCTAACTTGACCGTTGTCATCAGTAAATTCTTTACCTTTATGAACGTCATCTTGATAGTCTTCTTCAATAACACCATCATCATCAAAGGACGCGACAGCGGCATCACCAAAACCATAAAATCCACGGCGTGAATTACTAGTGCGATGACATAACATACAGTTATCATTACCAGGGAAACGTAGCATTGGAATATGGGCTTTGCCATTTTCATCAAAGGCAGCTGGGTTCCAATTCATCATTGGTTTGCCATTTTCGCCTAAAGCAAAAGTATAGCCTCTAGCATCCCCTTCTTTGCCTTCCTTAAAGTTACGCACCATATGCATTAACTGTAAACCTTCAGGCGCGTCAGGTTTGATATTATAAAATTCCCAAATAGGCGAAGTAGACTCTCTGAAAAAATCATTCCCTATTAAAATAGAACTTCTAGCTCTTTTGTAAAAATCAAGAGCAGAACTGGATTTATCGGATAAATCATTTAAGCCTAATCCTGCGCCACTTGCTGGAAATTTTTTCAAAGCGGAAAAATCGGCATGACACATCATGCAATCATTTTCAACGACACCTGTTTTTTTCCAATCCCAGCGAACAAGTTGTTTTTTTAATTCAGGGTCATGTCCTACCCCTGCAACATTAGATTTACGTTCAAAATAATCACCATCTAATGGCGTAATATGGGCTTCTTGTTTTTGGTCATAACGCATTCCGTTACGATCTTTTTCACCAAAACCACCTCCCGCATGACAACCCGCACAATCTTTTATAAAACCTGCTGCACCACGATCTTTAAATTCAACCGCATTAGCATTAGATTTTTTTGAAAGAATATTAGGGCGACTTCCACCCATACAAGAGTAGCCTCCAAAATAACCAGGAGAAACTAATTGAGGTAAACCTCTTTTCTTACCGTACATATCATCCGCTTCATCACGCCCCATTTCAAAATGGTAAGCATGAGTAATCGCATCATAATCATGACAGCCACTGGATCCACAACTGGACCGAGGGCTATAAGCATTCCCGGTTGTTAATACATGTTGTCCCTGTTCATCTAATAAAGGAATAGCGGGATGCATGACGGTTTTATCATAAGCATTTTCGGTGGCGGCTAAGGTCACCTGCGTAAATAGAAACAACATAAATGGTAATAAAAACCATTTATGTTGTCTAGGGGGGGATTTAGGTTGCATTATAAATTTTCCTTTTATTTTAGGATTACTAACGTTCAACTAATGGGAGGGTATTGTCATAATTGTTAATATTTACCAACGTTATGTTGGAATTTATCAAAAGTAATTTATTAGTGATCGCAATTTTCAGGCCAAAAGGTAACGTATTGAATATAAGGTCTTTTTTAGGAATAAAGACAGGGAGGAAAAATAGTGTGTTATATGGCCTATATTTAGTGTGTTAAATACCTCGAATTTAAGCTAAATTTAAAGATAGGGTACAAATTTAAGTTTTAATCTCTATAAAATAAAAAGTAGTGATACAATTCAGTTTTTTAGCTAACTTGAATGATTACTTTCAAATGTTTTTAGACCAATTTCACTGCATACACGAGAAACAAATTTTAATTAGTGCCGAGCAAGCGAGTCATTTTGCCAAGGATATTGCAAGAGACTTTAATCCCTTGCATGATGAAGATGCTAAACGCTTTTGTGTTCCCGGTGATTTACTCGTATCACTGGTTATTGCTAAATATGGCTTGAGTCAATCCATGCGTTTTACTTTTTCAGGAATGGTCGGCCATAATATTTCTCTGAATTTTCCTGAGACGGATGCGGATAGTTTTGATATTACGGATGACAATGGCAAAACGTATATGCAGGTTCACCGTCAGGGTGACGTGGCTAATGATGCGGACTTACTAGAGAGTTTTATTCGGGATTATGTGGCTTTTTCAGGGCCTAATTTCCCGCATATTCTTGTCCCTTTAATGGCTGAACAGCAGGTGATGATTAATACCACACGGCCTTTAGTTATTTATGAAAGTATGTCATTTGAACTTGAAACAATGGCGTTTAAAACCCCTGAATTACAGGCGATTGAAAATACCTTAAGTATTGAAGGAAAACGCGGCGATGCGCGGTTTCATTTTCAAATTAACTCAGAGAGTCATCAGAAGGTAGGCCGTGGATCCAAACGAATTTTAATCAGTGGAATGCGGGATTATAATCAAGAAAGTATTGAGCAATTTACGAAAAATTATTTAGCTCGAAAAGCCAATTATGAAGCGAAATATCGTTCATAAAAAATAAAGAGCCGTGACCCAGACGGCTCTCTCTTTAACGTAGAGATATGGATTGCTTATCCGTGGTAATCAACTGTTTTTTATATAAGGCGCCAATGGCTTGTTTAAAGGCTTTTTTACTGACCGCAAACGTCCGATAAATATCTTCAGGGGGACTTTTATCGCCTAACGCTAAATAACCATTTTGAGCGGTTAACTGAGCTAAAATGCGATCACTTAAATCACCTGTTTGAGTATGAACTGGGACAAGCGGTTGTAAGCTTATATCAAGTCGTTTATCGTCCCGAATTTTTTTAATGTAAGCGGTTAGTTTTTTACCTCGACGAAGCGGTTGAAAGACTTCATTTTCATAAATAACGCCCCAATGACTGTTTTCAACAATCACCTTAAAACCTAAATCCGTTTTATCGACAACAATAATATCAACTTGTTGGCCTTCTTTAAAATAAAAGGATTCATCAATAATGAAATGCTCAAAGCGAGCGGTCGCTGCAATACGATTTTTATCATCGACAAAAACTTTAACTAAATAAGATTTACCTAATTCAAGTGAATGACGTTGTTCATTAAACGGTACTAATAAGTCTTTTGATAACCCCCAGTCTAAAAAGGCACCCGCCTCGCCTATTTCAATTACTTTTAACCACGCAACCTCATCCACTTGTGCTTTTGGGGTATGTAGCGTTGCGGTTAGTTGGCCTTTTTTACCGTTGTAGATAAAAACAGTTAACGGATTGCCTACCGCCCAGTCTTTAGGGCGTTCATTTACGGGGAGTACAATATTTCCTAATTCTTCGCCGTCAAGATACAGCTCGTTATTATGTTCAATAGTCGTGAGCTGATTAAAGCGACCTATTTCTATCATCTGTTGTCCTTATTAGCACTAATTATGAATTAACCACCTGAATTTTCAGATTCGCCCGAATCCTCTTCAGACTGATTATTTTCTGATTTATCCTCAACCTTTTTAGTCGGCATGGTTACGTTAATTTCGGTATGACTTTTATCACTCGCCTTTGCCGCGTCATCCTTCTTTTTTTTGTGATCTTTTAAATCGTGGTTTAATTTTTCAACCGCAGCCTTAACTCGTTTCTTATTGACGGGGACAATGTCTACTTTATTTTTTTCAGCGGCCCCCTCGGCTTTAGAACAGGGTTTTTCTTGATAAGTATAGCGTCCCTCAACTTTTCCTGGGCATTTATAAACGCGTGCTTCTGCAATACCAATACTGGCAATAAGCAACGGTAAAATTAATAATTTCATAGCGTACCCTTTTTAAATTTAGCGAATAAAAAAATAATACTACCACTAAGGTGGATTGATTAATAGGGAATGAATTGAGCATTTTTGACGGTCAGGTATAATTTTAAGTGACAGCCGTCTCAAAATTATAAATTACGTTATAAAAATATAATGCTTACTTTGCCCTTTAATGAAATTCACCTTTGGTTTACTTTTCCGCATAAAGTCAGTGATCTGCACTTACTGTCACGCTATCGACAGCTTTTAAGCTCCGATGAACAGCAACGCTGGCAACGGTTTCGTTTTCAACAACATCAACATCAATATTTAATGACACGGGCATTAGTACGCACTACCTTATCACGCTATTTAGACGACCCGCCTGAAAACTGGCAATTTTCAACCAATCAATACGGTAAACCGAGCATAACGCCCGCTCGTGATTTATTTTTTAATCTTTCTAATACGGAAACGTTGATCGTTTGCGCACTAAGTCGGCAACCTAATATAGGGGTAGATGTTGAAACCCAACAGCATAGAAGCCATCCTGTTGACATTGCCCAACGATTTTTTTCACCGCATGAAGTGGATGAATTATTAAAGGGGCCAATATCAAGCCAACGGCAGCGTTTTTTTCAATATTGGACGTTAAAAGAGTCGTATATTAAAGCAAAAGGCATGGGCTTATCGCAGCCTTTAGAGCAATTTTCATTTAGTATTAATCTTGATAAAAAGAGATTGAAACTGAGCTTTGATGAAAAATTAAAAGAGGTTTCGAGTCATTGGGATTATTGGTTATTAGACATCAATGCTCAACATTATGGTGCGATTTGTATTTATAATCCACAGCAGACTGTTTATCAACTTAAAGCAAAGGGGGTTGTCCCTTTAGAAACAGAAACTCAATTTGATTACACTTTATTAGCGATGTCTGAATGATAATTCGATTAATTTATTTATGTTTATTACTCCCTGTATTCGCGCTGAATGCGGCCCCTTTAGATGATTTACAGGCGTTTAGAACCCATTATCAGCAGCGTTTCCCCCAATTAATCTTAGAAGATTATGCGGATGGGCTTTATGCGATTGATTCGATTTCTCGACAATCATGGCTAGAAATTGAACTATTTCCCCCTTATGAATTTGCAATAGAAGCGGGTAAGTTGCTTTTTGAAACGCCGTTAAAAGAGGGGGTATACTATGCGGATTGCTTTAAAAACAAAGGCTTAGGGATTGCGCATCTTTATCCTTTATGGAGTGAGAAACAGGGTGAAGTAATTACCTTAGCAAAAGCGATTAATGATTGTCGCGTTCACTATCAATTACCTAAATTAGCCTATCAAAAAGGGGAGATAACACAGTTATTAGCTTACATGGCCTATACTTCGCGGGGAAAAAAAATTAACATTACTATTCCTGATAAGCCTAAAGCATTGGCCGCTTACGAACAAGGTAAAGCCTATTATTATCAACGTCGGGGGCAATTAAATTTTTCCTGTGCGTTATGTCATGTTACTTATGCGGGTCAACATATTCGATCGGAAGTCTTAAGCCCTGCTTTAGGTCACACCAGTGGTTGGCCGACATATCGTTTAAAATGGGGTGAAATGGGAACATTACACCGACGTTTTATTGAGTGTCATCAGCAAATTCGGGCAACAGCTCCCGAAGCTCAATCCATTGAATTGCGTAATTTAGACTATTTTTTAACCTTTATGGGGCAAGGTGTTCCCATTAATGCTCCGAGTACTCGACGATGATTAAAAAACAAATAAGTTGTGATGATATTTATGAAACAGGATTACTTTCTGTTGAGCAGGCGTTAAAGACAATTTTGAAGTCGGTTCACACCTTGAACGATTCGCAACAACGTCCAATTGAACAAGCGGTTCAGTGTTGTTTAGCTGAAAACATCTATGCGACCTTTGATGTTCCGTCACATAAGAATTCAGCGGTTGACGGTTATGCGGTGCTGGATGACGATATTCCCAAACAAGGGACTCTGCAATTAAAAGTAGTTGGACAGGCGTTTGCAGGAAAGCCTTATCAAGGGGAAATACAAGCAGGTGACTGTTTACGCATAATGACTGGGGCCGTCTTACCCTCAAAAATGAATACGGTTATTATGCAAGAACACGTTGATGCTAAGGGTGATTTTATACAGATAGACGCGAATCATCACTTGGGTCAAAATGTTCGACTAGCTGGGGAAGATTTAACACAAGGAGCGTGTGTTTTAAAGGTAGGAAAGCGATTAACGCCGCCTGATATAGGTTTATTGGCCTCATTAGGTCTCGCTGAGGTGAGCGTAAAACGTAAATTACGGATTGCTATTGCCTCAAGTGGGGACGAGGTCTTTGCATTAGGGGAGCAACGTTCGTCAAGTGGACTTTACGATAGTAACCGTTACAGTTTATTAGCGGCTTTAACGCGACCTGACATAGAGGTTATTGATTTAGGTATTATTGCCGATGATCCTTATGTGTTATTAGCGACGTTTCAAGAGGTTGCTAAACGTGTTGATTTAATTATCTCGACAGGCGGGGTTTCGGTGGGGGATGCGGATTATACTAAATCGGCGTTACAAGCCACAGGGACGGTTGATTTTTGGAAGATTGCGATTAAACCTGGTAGGCCGCTGGCTTTTGGACATATTAATCAAACGGCTTTTTTTGGGTTACCGGGTAATCCTGTTGCGGTGATGGTGACATTTTATCAATTTGTTATTCCTGCGATAGAAAAAATGATAGGGATGACGGATAAACCGATTGTGCCAATTTTTAAAGTAAGGGCCTTAGAAACGATACGTAAACGGGCTGGGCGCACAGAAGTACAACGGGGTATTTTAGAGCAAGATTCAACGGGGGAATGGACGGTTAAAACAGCAGGGAGGCAAGGATCGGGAATTTTATATTCGATGAGTTTGGCGAATGCTTTTATTTTGCTTGAGCATGAGCAAGCTACAGTTAATAAAGGTGATTATGTTAATGTTCAAGCTTTTTCTGGGTTGTTTTAATAAGGCTGATTAATGGTGTGGATTTAGTATGAACACAGCAGAAAAAATTATCCGTAATGCTTACGGTTTACCTGAGCCTGTGGTATTAGAGGTTTTACATTTTTCAGAGTTTTTAAAAGTGTGAATTCAAAGGTAACCCCTCCTATTTTATTTTTAGTCATAAACCCAAGTACATTTAATAGCGTGCTATGTTTATTCGGAAGTTCTAGTACGGCAATGAGGGACTAACTCCAACATTTAATCTAAGTCTAGTAGTCGTTCCACCTTATAGAGGGGAAGCCCTTTCATTTTTTTATTGACATTTTTAAATTAGAGTTTAGAATGATTCTTTAAGTAAAATATATTCGTCTGAATATCCAGCTAATAGCAGAATATGTGGGTGAATCTACCTGAAAAATTTAAAAATGGGCAAAATTACCTGAATTTCTGGCTATGTCGGGTTATTCGGGCGAAAGTGCCTACTAATAAATTGTTATCAGGTCGAGCGAGACAACGACCTGATAATGCGTCTGTGAGCGGATACCGTACGCCAAACTTGCCATCAAGCACCTAAGCGGCGACCTGATAACAAGTCTGTCGAACGGACGAAACTCGCAAACTCTTTCGCCGCTCACAGACGCATTATCAGGTCGAGCGAGACAACGACCTGATAATGCGTCTGTGAGCGGATACCGTACGCCAAACTTGCCATCAAGCACCTAAGCGGCGACCTGATAACAAGTCTGTCGAACGGACGAAACTCGCAAACTCTTTCGCCGCTCACAGACGCATTAAGTGTTTTGTGCATCCCACCTAACAATTTTTTTATTTAATTGGATGCGGAGAATTAATAGACTTGTTCTTTAAGAAGAAGTTAATATATCATGTTAAAATTCCATAGGATAGCCGCTAAAAAAGAAAATAAATCTTTTACACCTTCTTTTTTATTTCTAAACTTGTCAACTAGGCATCTATATCTTTTCATTCCACCGATTACATGCTCAACAATGACTCTTTCACGACTCATCTCTTTGTTTTCTTTTTTTTGATTTTCTGTTAATGTTGGGTTTGGATTATGCTTAGATTTATTTGGTTTTTTATGAGGAATATTTACCGAATTAGTTTTATATTCATTATTAAACCCCAAATAACCTAAATCAATAAATATATTAAAATTACTAAACCAATTTAATTCTGGATTAAATTCTTTTTAAACATTCCATAATCATGATTTTTACCGGAAAACTAACCCCAATATATAAAATTAAATGACCTAAAGAAGCTATAGTGGTATTTTTAATTGTATGCTGTTTTTTTACCACTGTAAAATTCATTTTGTTCTTCATAGTCACTAGGGCGTTGTACAGCACGCTCTGTAGCATCTATTATCAATGTTTGAACTCCGCCAAAAGCCTGCTGCATTTCTTCAGGGGTTGAAAAACTTGTTGCAGGTAAAACATTAAATATATCTAACGTCTTTATTAAAATTGGAAATAATTTGTATACATGAGTATGGGCGCATGATTTATTCATATTAAAAGAAAACCCTAAGTGATCGAAAGTAGAATAGCACTTCATATAATTTAATATAAATAATAATTTGTCTGCGGGTTTTTTTAATGTGCTATCTAAACCACTACCGTATTTTCTTTCTTTATTTTCATGTTTTTCTTTTTGATCTTCAATAAGGGTCTTTTCAAATAGAGATAATAGTAAAATAAAATGTTCTGTTTTTAATCCTGTTAAAGCTCTTAACTGTCTATCATCATAAATTCTTGGTAAAATTTCTTTTATTTTCATGTTATACTTTGATTTTTATTTTTTATAGAAATTTATTATAAAGCTTATTTATTATTTTTAATAATTTAATTTAAAGTTTATTTATTAGGCTGTATCAACTGATTGTGAATGTTATCAAGTATATATAAGCAATTGATTTTAATATATTTTATTTAGAAGAACAAGTCTAATGTTATGAAAAACTTAAATGCTGGTACAGCACCTGTAAATGCTCCAAGTAAAACTGGTAATCCTTCTGGTGGCGGTAGAGGAAATAACCCACCAAAACCAAGTTAATTTTTCTACACCGCAAATCAAGAGAAAATCTACACTTCTTGGTTTGCGGGTTTTGAATTATTTGCAATCTTAGAAATTGCAAATAGTTTAATGTAAACAACACTTAACAAAAAAATCAAGCGGACATATATGGTTCGTCCCGTATTGCAAGTAAAGTTTTTTCGTGACATAAAAAAATAGTGCAGCCATATATCCGGCTTTTAAATGAGGCGCTGAAAGCCCTCTAGCCCTGATGGAATCCGCGCATTTTCTCCTCATCAGCTAAACGACCTCGAAGGTCTCCGTCCGCTACAGGTTGCTGGAAATGCAGGTGTTACCTTTTATGCCATCACTTAAACTTTATCTACGCAATTCGTTGTAAACTGATCGTTTGTTCTGTTGCTCGTCTTTAAAAAGTGGATTCGATTTTTCCTAACTAAAATCCTAAGTACTCTTGATGCAGTAATCTTCTTGCTTGCTCAATACCGCCCATGCGATACGCGCGTTTTTGTTGGCGATGGCAACTGTGAAAATATTTTCGCCGCGCCGTTCCTTTAAACTGACAATCCATTTATTACGCTTGTCTTCGTATTTATGCGCTACCCGTAACATCGAGCGTCCACCGTGAATCAGCAAGGTGCGCAGATAAGTGTCGCCGCGTTTGCTAATCCCTAACAATGTCGGCTTGCCGCCTGTGGAATGTTGCCTCGGCACCAGCCCTAGCCATGCCGCAAGTTCGCGTCCATTTTTAAACACATTGATGTCGCCAATCGCAGCGATTAAAGCCGTGGCAGTTAACAGTCCGACACCGGGAATAGTGAGTAATCGTTGGCAGTTTTCATTCTGAGCGCAGACCTGTTTTAACTTGATTTCGATCGAATCAATCCGCTCATTGAGGTGCTTCATTTCATCGTAAAGCTCTTGCAATAATTCTCGAAATATCGGTGAAAGTTGGTTTTCTGCATCCTCTAGCAACTCAGGAATAATCTTACTGACCGAGTGAATGCCTTGCGCAATGATGATGCCATATTCCATCAGCAAGCCGCGAATTTGATTCGCTTGCGCAGTGCGTCGCCCAATCAACTGGCTACGAATGCGATGCATACATTGAATATCCTGCTGCTCAACACTTTTACTGGGGACAAAGCGCATCGACTTCCGTTGCACAGCTTCGCAAATTCCTTCCGCATCCAAGGCATCGCTTTTGTTTGATTTCACATACGGCTTCACAAATTGTGGAGCCATAATTTTGACCGTATGCCCAAATTGAGAGAAAATGCGCTTCCAATAATTCGCGCCGCCGCAGGCTTCAATGCCAATTAAACACGGCGGCAGATTAGCGATAAAGGCACTCAGCTTGTTGCGTGTGAGTTTCTTTTTCAGACACACGTTATCGTCTTCATCCACGCCATGTAGCTGAAAACTATTCTTCGCCAAATCAATCCCTAAGACGGCGATATTTTTGTTTGAATTAACTTTGCTCATGACTATGACCTCACACTTGTGCTGAAAATGAATAACGGTTATTATCATCCCTTTTAGGGCGGTTGTAAAAGTGGGACGAACCATTCCATTAGCTAAAAGCGTCAATCGGGTCGGGGTAACGGGATTGCGCCCGTTACCTCTCCCACACCACCGTACATGCGGTTTTCCGCATACGGCGGTTGAATCCAGCAACCTAAGTTACTGCAAGATCCGAGGGCGCAAATAACCCATAACGTCTTAAAGTGGAATTGCTTAATACTCTGTGCAAAGCATGACTTTTTGCTATCCGCCATGCACCGCGTGAACTGCCCGCGATTTTCTGCACTCTAGGCGTTGCACCTAGGCGGCGTAAAGCATTCAGTCTGCCTTTCTTTTTATGCCAGCGTAACCAGAAACATTTTCGCATGTGGCGGCGTGTCCAGCCTTGCAACCTTTTGATATTCCAAAGATTTTCAGCCAGTTTAAAATAATTCCACCAGCCAATGCTGTATTGTCTCCATTGCTTCACCAGTTGTTTACTGGTTCGACTTTGCTGTGCATCCCAAAGTTGGCGCACTTTTCCTTTGTATCTTTCGATACTCTTAGGTGAGATTTCTATTTCGGCGTTTTCGTTAATCCGAAAGCCTAAATATTGTCCGTTCCAAGGTCGTCCTGTTCCACTTTTATCTTGATTGACACTGAGTTTTAGGTGCTTTTCTATCCATTGAGTGAGACTTTCCAAGACGCGTTTCGCGCTTCTTTCGCTACCGACATAAATACTCACATCGTCCGCATAACGGCAAAAACTCAACCCGCGCGTTTCCAGTTCTTTGTCCAGTGGGTCTAAATAAATATTCGCTAACAGAGGACTAAGCGGACTGCCTTGCGGCACGCCCTTGCTTCGTCGCTCTACATTGCCATTCAGCATGATGCCTGTTTTCAGGTATTTTCTAATAATAGCCAAAACTTCTGGCTCATCAACTTTCTGACTCATTTGATGCAGTAAAATATCGTGATTTACTTCATCGAAAAATTTGCTAATGTCTATATCGATCACCCAAGTTTTACCTTGTTTGACAAAGGCTTGCGCTTGTTTCACCGCATCATGCGTACTCCGAAACGGTCGATAACCGTAACTTGAGTCACTAAAACCGCTATCAAAAATCGTGGTTAATTCTTGCTGTATCGCTTGCTGAATCACACGGTCTTGCACCGTAGGAATCCCCAACAGCCGTTCGCCCCCATTTGGTTTTGGAATCATCACGCCCAAAACAGGACTTGGAACATACGTTCCCTCGATTAACTTTTCTTCGATTTGCGTTCCATATTGCTCCCAATGCTGCACAGTCTCAAGAATGCTCTTCCTGTCAATTCCTGCCGCGCCTTTATTGCGTTTAACCGCCTCAAAAGCGATGCCAAAACTTAACCAATTGAACATTCTCGCCATCAAACACTTGTTCGTCATTTTCTTTCTCCTTTTTCACCGATTATCTTCGCTTGCACCCCATGGAATTTATTTCTCAAAGAATCCACTTTGATACTGAATTTCCCACCAGTTAGGTAGTTTATTGCACGCAACAACGCCTGCCTGTTTCAAAGTACTGCTCGCTTCCGATTCGCCTCGTTTGGATTAATGAACTAGATTCTTCAGCCCTTCGCTCCACCGCCATTACAGCGGCTTCGACACTACTATGGCATCTGCTGACTTCTTCGATATTCTCATATCAAAGACCTCCCTAGGTAATTGCTAAAACTTTCCGCCCGCGCCGCCAAGCTTTACTTGATGTGTCTTTCGGTAACAGTTGGATTTTGTGTTTAACAGCACACTTATCGCCCACACCCTGCCTCACTGCTTGTTCGTGTTCCTACGGTCGTGCATTTGCTACGCGCTGCTTTCAGGCTGACCTCACGGTTTCCCCCTTGCGTTTCGCTACGGTTGTCGTTACATTCCCCGACTACCTCTTTACAGGTAGCAAGTTTTAGCCCATGCTAGGCACACTGTCTTTTGCAAAAAGACGCAAAAGCCATGCCCCTTTTATCCGCCGCTTATTTTGGCGTTAGCCTAAAGAAAAAAAGTCATAGGTATGAAAATGAACACATGGAAATTCACGATTAAACCAGCAAGTGAAAAAGGGTTTAATGCTTTTGATTTTTGTAAAGATAATTCATACATAGGGTTAGGTTGGTCAGGGGCGTATGAGAAAGAAACGCCTTCAGATGCTGAAAATGCAAAAAATCTTGTTAAAATCAGGTATGGGAAAGTTCCGTATCAAATAAAGCACCTGCTTAAATCCGTTAAAGAGAATGACCACCTGTGGGTACATAAAAATGGAAAATATTACTTGTGTATTGCTGGTGAAGAAAGTAAATATGGAAAAGAAATATCAGATGATTTTTTAAAGTATGATTTAGGTCATGTGAGGAAAGTAAAGTGGATTGAAGTCCCCGAGTTATTTGTGTCTGGGGCAATTCAAAGAGGAACAATTGCTCAAAGAATGATTCAGAGAATTAAAATTTCTGAAAAAGAGAAAAAGTACTCTTTATTGTTAGAAAAAGAACTATCTAAAAATAAAGAGTGGAAGCCTAACATAAATGATAAAGAGTTACAGAAAAACATAGAAAAAATTGATATTTATGAGCTATTTTCCATGATGTCTCCCGATGATATGGAGGATATTGTGTCATTTTACTTACAGTCTCAAAAATGGTTTTTAACAAAGTCAACTTGTTTTAGAAGTAAGCCCGTTTTTGAATTTTCAATGCTTAATAGTAAAAATGAAGTTTGTTATGTACAAGTAAAATCAGGAAAAAAACCGAATAAATTATGTCCTAGTGATTATAAAAAACATGTAACCAATAACTCTTTTATTTATCTTTTTTCAACTAATAAAGAGGCTTATAGTGGGAAAAGTGTGGAAAAAGTGATACCTATTAAGCATGAAGAATTAATTGGATGGTTATTAAAAAATATTTGGGCGCTTACGTTACCATTGAAAACTCGCCTTTGGTTGCTTACGAATAAATAAAAGGCTAACAATAAAATCCAGCGGACAGTCTAAAGCGTCGTTTTTTTGTGTAAGTCGCAAGCTCCATTTTACACAAAAAACCGCCACTTTAGCCTGTCGCTGAGCATGGCGTTATGTTTTAAAAGCAAAATAAGGAGATAAAAATGCCCACCATGACTACATGCATCATGAATGGAAACACAATAGATATACGTGAAGCACTAACATTAAGAGATCAAGCAGATAACAGGGGTGCAGATAGAGAAGATTATTTCTGCATTGAATGCAATCAACCAGTGCGTGCTCACAATGACGGTGGTTCTACAGGTGCACATTTTGAGCATCTTGAACGAAATCCAGCTTGTACTCTAAGTCATAGATAGAGTGCAAAGTAAAAATATAACAAGTCATTTAACGTTGACCGGTTTTACACGCCGCGCCGCTATCGCTCTGCTCTGTGTAAAACCGTCAAGTTAATTCAAACGTTATGTGTTAAAGAAGTAACCAACGATAACCTTCTCCCTAAACCTTCTATCTCTTAGTTAAAATAGTGATTACTTTTTGAACTTCGTTAGCTTAAAATGGACAGTTATGCACGGAATTATAGGTAAAAATAGATATGCGAATGGGAATTTATGAATTATAAAGAGCAGTTAATCGAACTCTATAATGAAGCAAATATAGGAAAGTCGTATCTTTCAAGTTTAAGTGATAGCACTCAAGCTAATATTAGAAAGATTTCTGAAAAATGCTTCACTCAAAAAGGTGTTTATACGGTATTAATAACTTTATCTATCTATAAAATATTACATCCAGAGCAAGATATACGAAACCATCAAACTCAAATCAAAAATGGTTTTTCTGGTAGGACAATTGATACACAATTTATAACACCAACATTAAAAGAATTAAAACTACCATCAATGGCTGAAAGTGGGTGGCTTACACGTTCTTTAGAACAACCATACCCATATACATTAGACTTGTTCTTCTAAATAAAATATATTAAAATCAATTGCTTATATATACTTGATAACATTCACAATCAGTTGATACAGCCTAATAAATAAACTTTAAATTAAATTATTAAAAATAATAAATAAGCTTTATAATAAATTTCTATAAAAAATAAAAATCAAAGTATAACATGAAAATAAAAGAAATTTTACCAAGAATTTATGATGATAGACAGTTAAGAGCTTTAACAGGATTAAAAACAGAACATTTTATTTTACTATTATCTCTATTTGAAAAGACCCTTATTGAAGATCAAAAAGAAAAACATGAAAATAAAGAAAGAAAATACGGTAGTGGTTTAGATAGCACATTAAAAAAACCCGCAGACAAATTATTATTTATATTAAATTATATGAAGTGCTATTCTACTTTCGATCACTTAGGGTTTTCTTTTAATATGAATAAATCATGCGCCCATACTCATGTATACAAATTATTTCCAATTTTAATAAAGACGTTAGATATATTTAATGTTTTACCTGCAACAAGTTTTTCAACCCCTGAAGAAATGCAGCAGGCTTTTGGCGGAGTTCAAACATTGATAATAGATGCTACAGAGCGTGCTGTACAACGCCCTAGTGACTATGAAGAACAAAATGAATTTTACAGTGGTAAAAAAACAGCATACAATTAAAAATACCACTATAGCTTCTTTAGGTCATTTAATTTTATATATTGGGGTTAGTTTTCCGTGTAAAAATCATGATTATGGAATGTTTAAAAAGAATTTAATCCAGAATTAAATTGGTTTAGTAATTTTAATATATTTATTGATTTAGGTTATTTGGGGTTTAATAATGAATATAAAACTAATTCGGTAAATATTCCTCATAAAAAACCAAATAAATCTAAGCATAATCCAAACCCAACATTAACAGAAAATCAAAAAAAAGAAAACAAAGAGATGAGTCGTGAAAGAGTCATTGTTGAGCATGTAATCGGTGGAATGAAAAGATATAGATGCCTAGTTGACAAGTTTAGAAATAAAAAAGAAGGTGTAAAAGATTTATTTTCTTTTTTAGCGGCTATCCTATGGAATTTTAACATGATATATTAACTTCTTCTTAAAGAACAAGTCTATTAAATTACAATGGAAAAGTAAGTAATAAGGTAGTAAAAAAAGCTTTTTTAGAAATAATAAATGATATAGAAAATAATAATATAAACCCTAGATATATAATGGTAGAGCTATTACGACAGGTTATTAAAGCTCAAGAAAAAAATAAAATAATTATTACCCCTCTGAAAAATCCTGAAAGATTAACTATCTTAAAAATAATTGAATCTCTTGATACACAGTTTTCATATCATTATGAAGACTTTGGAGGTTCTAAATTGCCAGTAATTGCATTTTATGCCATTTATCAAATAATTATAAATGAAGTTTCAAGATACAGTGACTGCGAATTAAAAGACCTAGGTAGTCATACCGCATCAGACAGAACATCAAAAAGCTCAGGCGATATAGAGTTGTTTAAGAATTCAGTTTTATTCGAGTCCATTGAAATAAAACTAGATAAAGAAATTGATGCAAATATATTGCGAATTGCAGAAGAGAAAATAATAAGATATAACCCTCAAAGATATTACATATTGTCATATTTCCCAGCTAAAAAAAGTGAAATTAACCAAATTAATGAAGTTATAGAGCGAGTAAAAGAAAAACATGGATGCCAAATCGTAATTAATGGGGTTTTACCTACTTTAAAATACTACTTAAGATTGGTATCTGATTTAAATCTATTTATTACGTTATACTCCTCTTTAATTCAGGATGACTCTGAATTGAAAGCTTGCCATAAAGAAAAATGGAATGAATTAATGTTGAGGTTAGAACATGCCTTATAAATTTATAGATTTATTTTCAGGTATAGGTGGCTTTAGGCAAGGCTTTGAAAAACAAGGCTTTGAATGTGTGTTTTCTTCGGAAATGGATACTCATGCTCAAGATATGTATTGTAAAAATTTTGGTGAAAAACCATTTGGAGATATTACACAAATAAAAGAGTCTGAAATTCCTAAATTTGATATTTTATTGGCTGGTTTTCCTTGTCAGCCATTTAGTATTGCAGGTGATAAAAAGGGGTTTAATGACACACGGGGAACATTATTTTTTGATATTTCTAGGGTTATTAAATACCATAGCCCTAAAGTAGTTGTTTTAGAAAATGTGAAGCATTTTAAAAATCATGATAAGGGTAGAACTTTAAAAACAGTTTTAAAAATATTAAAAGATATGGGCTACTCAACTAATTGGGAGCTTTTGAACGCTAAAGATTTTGGTGTCCCTCAAAATAGGGAAAGAACTATTATTGTGGGAGCTAAAAATGGTATTGAATTTGATTTTTCTAAATTAAAAACATCACCATCACCTAAAATTTCTGATATTTTAGAATCAAGTCGAGATGACTTTGAATACCTTGATGAATCTGAATATACATTAATAAAAACGCCTAAAAAACAATTGTCTGGTCTTATATTTTCTGGCTATAGAAACAAAAAAATAAGGAAAAATGGTGTTAGGGAAAACACGGAGCATTTATCAAGGGTCCATAAACAGCCGAATAGAATTTATTCTTCTGAAGGAACTCACCCAACACTCTCTTCACAAGAGCCTACAGGGCGATATTTTATATATCATAATGGCAAAGTTAGAAAATTAACTTTACTTGAATGCTATCGCTTAATGGGGTTTCCAGATGATTTCAAAAAAATTGGAACTACATCGAAACAGTATAACAGGGTCGGTAATTCAATTGTTGTACCTATGGTTATTGAAATAGCAAAAGAAGTTAATAATCAATTATTTAACAAGTCATTCGAGTTAAATTATCAGCCTAACCCTGAACAAATGAGTTTGTTTGAGCCTGCAGGTGAATATGAAATTAAAACACATAACAAAAAAATCCAGCGGACATATATGGTTCGTCCCGTATTGCAAGTAAAGTTTTTTCGTGACATAAAAAAATAGTGCAGCCATATATCCGGCTTTTAAATGAGGCGCTGAAAGCCCTCTAGCCCTGATGGAATCCGCGCATTTTCTCCTCATCAGCTAAACGACCTCGAAGGTCTCCGTCCGCTACAGGTTGCTGGAAATGCAGGTGTTACCTTTTATGCCATCACTTAAACTTTATCTACGCAATTCGTTGTAAACTGATCGTTTGTTCTGTTGCTCGTCTTTAAAAAGTGGATTCGATTTTTCCTAACTAAAATCCTAAGTACTCTTGATGCAGTAATCTTCTTGCTTGCTCAATACCGCCCATGCGATACGCGCGTTTTTGTTGGCGATGGCAACTGTGGAAATATTTTCGCCGCGTCGTTCCTTTAAACTGACAATCCATTTATTACGCTTGTCTTCGTATTTATGCGCTACCCGTAACATCGAGCGTCCACCGTGAATCAGCAAGGTGCGCAGATAAGTGTCGCCGCGTTTGCTAATCCCTAATAATGTCGGCTTGCCGCCTGTGGAATGTTGCCTCGGCACCAGCCCTAGCCATGCCGCGAGTTCGCGTCCATTTTTAAACACATTGATGTCGCCAATCGCAGCGATTAAAGCCGTGGCAGTTAACAGTCCGACACCGGGAATAGTGAGTAATCGTTGGCAGTTTTCATTCTGAGCGCAGACCTGTTTTAACTTGATTTCGATCGAATCAATCCGCTCATTGAGGTGCTTCATTTCATCGTAAAGCTCTTGCAATAATTCTCGAAATATCGGTGAAAGTTGGTTTTCTGCATCCTCTAGCAACTCAGGAATAATCTTACTGACCGAGTGAATGCCTTGCGCAATGATGATGCCATATTCCATCAGCAAGCCGCGAATTTGATTCGCTTGCGCAGTGCGTCGCCCAATCAACTGGCTACGAATGCGATGCATACATTGAATATCCTGCTGCTCAACACTTTTACTGGGGACAAAGCGCATCGACTTCCGTTGCACAGCTTCGCAAATTCCTTCCGCATCCAAGGCATCGCTTTTGTTTGATTTCACATACGGCTTCACAAATTGTGGAGCCATAATTTTGACCGTATGCCCAAATTGAGAGAAAATGCGCTTCCAATAATTCGCGCCGCCGCAGGCTTCAATGCCAATTAAACACGGCGGCAGATTAGCGATAAAGGCACTCAGCTTGTTGCGTGTGAGTTTCTTTTTCAGACACACGTTATCGTCTTCATCCACGCCATGTAGCTGAAAACTATTCTTCGCCAAATCAATCCCTAAGACGGCGATATTTTTGTTTGAATTAACTTTGCTCATGACTATGACCTCACACTTGTGCTGAAAATGAATAACGGTTATTATCATCCCTTTTAGGGCGGTTGTAAAAGTGGGACGAACCATTCCATTAGTTAAAAGCGGCGTTTCGCTTCGCTACACTCTGCTTTTAACTGCCGCTGATGCGGGTGTTAAGTTTCAAAATAACATTCAACAATTTCACTAATTAAGGAAAATCGTAATGAATAAGTATCTCTGGCTTTCCATACCTGAAAGTGATTTAAAAAATAAATACGATAGTTTAAAAGATGAAGTTATCAATGATACTGGCCTTAAAGGTTTATTAAACATAGAAACAAAAGATAATCTTTTGAAAGTAGTTAAGGCATTTCAAAAAATACTAAAATATCAGTCTGATGAGGAATTTTTTAAATCAGAGAAAGATAAGTTTGCTTTCCTAATATTAAAACATCAAGGAAATATTTTTGATGAAGAGTTAGGTATTAAAAAGAAACATTACGTAGATAAAAATGCTGCGAAGGAATGGAAAATAAAATTTCAAAGAATGTTTCACCCAGATAAAAATATTGGGGATAGTTCGCTTGATTATGATGAGGTAATGCAGAAAATAAATAAAATTTATAACAGAATGGTTGGTAAAGCATGACAGATAATTTACCATCGGTTATCTACCATCAATTAGATGATTTAATTGATAGACCAGAGCTTGGTTATATCAATACTTCGGACAGTTTTAAAAGTAGAGGAAATCTTCAATTCATAGGAAAATGTAGTTTCTAAAGCAACAATTTCCTGAAAAGAAGATTTCCATGCAACTAATAGAAACGATTTTAGAAAAAATGTCTAGTGGTTCTAAACCACAAAAAAATTTTATCTAGCCTATTAAGTAATTTGATAAACTTTAGAGGTAAGGCTAACTATACAAATCTCAGCCGTTACAATGAGTTATCAGAAAAAACCTATCGTCGATGGTTTAATAAAAAGTTAGATTTTCTTAAATTTAATCAGGTAGGTAATAATGAAATTCTTTCAACGTCGGGACAAAAAATAGCGGCTTTAGAGTGTAGCTTTGTTAACAAAAGTGGTGAAAAAACTTACGGTTTAGCTAAGTTTTGGGATTCTAAACAAAAGTTTACCCATGGCGTGATTGCTAAAGGTTACCATCAAATTGGAAAATTACGTTGTGATGCTAATTTACGTTTACTCTACGAAGGTGTGCAAAAAGAAAAAGGTCGCCACAAATGTTATGACGGTAAGTGGATTGTGGGTGAGACGAGAAAATTAGAATTAGCAGGTAAACAGGGTGGTGTTAAGGTTTATACAGCAATCGTTAATTCTGTCTCATTGAAATGTAATATTCGCATCGCTTATTTAGTTAAAACAACGTCACAAGGTACACGTTATGCCTTGTTGTTCTCAACAGATACAGAGATAGATGCAATGACACTTTATAATTATTACAAGGCACGGTTTCAGATTGAATTTCTATTTCGTGATGCTAAACAATTTACAGGACTTTGTGATTGCCAAGCACGCTCTGAACCTGCTTTACACAGCCATTTTAAGGCACGTTTTACTGCGCTAAATTTGATCAAATGGCATGACCGACTTTTAAGTCCTAAACGAAAACCAATTTCAATCGGTAGCTGGAAGACTAGATTTTTCAATGAGTTATCGATTGAACGTATTTTATTAAACTCTGGGGTAGACCTGAGTTTAATAAAATGCTCTTCTCAATACGAGGAGCTTTGTAGCTTCGGGGTTATCTCGCATTAAAACTGTCCGAAGTGTTGGACTATTGCACTTTACAAATAAAATAATCTCACTTTCTTCTTTAAAATAATATGACTTCAATTCCCCCTCATCCCTTTTCAGAATTTATTAAAATCCTTGGTAAAGGTAAACGTGGCTCACGTCCTTTAACACAAGATGAAGCCTATCGAGCGATGAAAATGATCGTGAATCGTGACCTTGAACCCGAACAACTCGGCGCATTTTTAATGTTAATGCGTGTTAAAGAAGAAACCCCCGAAGAACTCGCAGGTTTTGTACAGGCCGCACGGGAATCCTTGACGCGTCCTAAACAGCAACAAACTATTGATTTAGATTGGTCCTCGTATGCAGGGAAACGCCGTCATTTACCGTGGTTTATTTTATCTATATTGCTTTTAGCTGAAAATAATATCACCATTTTTATGCATGGCGCAGGCGGACATACCGAAGGACGCGTTTATACGGAAGATGTTTTAAAGACATTAGGCCTCCCGATAGCGACTTCATTTGAACAAGCCAATCAACAGCTATTGAGTCAAAATTTTAGTTACCTCCCTTTACGTCATTTTTGCCCTGCTTTATACGAAATTATTGAATTACGCTCATTAATGGGATTACGCTCACCTGTCCATACCTTAGTGCGATTACTTAACCCGCTTAATGCCCGTCATACTTTGCAAGGGATTTTTCATCCGAGCTATCGAGATGTTCATCAACACGCGGCCTTGTTATTAGGTCAACAAAATATGGCGGTCTTAAAGGGCGAAGGCGGGGAAACTGAACGCAATCCTGATGTCGAATGTTTAGTAAAAAGTGTCACAGAAGGTGTATTAACCGAAGAACAGTGGCCCCCCTTATTTTCTCGTCGTCATCCGAAAGCCGATACCTTAGATCCTGTCGAATTAATTAATGTTTGGCAAGGTAATGAAGAAAATGAATTTGCTCAAGCAACGATTATTAGTACGGCGGCCATTGCTTTAAAAACTTTAGGGAAGGCAACGAATCAACAACACGCATCCGATTTAGCGTCGCAGTATTGGTTATCGCGCCATAAACAAAGATTTACTTAAAAAAACATTTATAATGGGTTATTTTATTCTAGGGATCATTTTATGAAATCGACCCAATTACTTGTATTTTCCCTTTCAATTTTATTTTTTATTATTATAGGATATATTGTGCTTAATAAACTTAACGCGTCTACCCCCGATGAAAACAAAACAGCCGGCATTGCTTTTTTAGCTGAAAATGCGAAAAAAGAGGGGATTATTACCACA
The DNA here is from genome assembly GCA_030949405.1 of Methylococcales bacterium. Taxonomy (NCBI): domain Bacteria; kingdom Pseudomonadati; phylum Pseudomonadota; class Gammaproteobacteria; order Methylococcales; species Methylococcales bacterium. The sequence continues at coordinate 201,677 of JAUZSN010000002.1, forward strand.
GAGAGTGGTTTGCAATATGAGATTTTAACCGAAGGAACAGGCGGATCCCCTGCGGCATCGAATCAAGTCACCGTCCATTATTTAGGAACAACGCTGGATGGGAATGAATTTGATAGCTCTTACGGACGAGGATCCCCTGCAACCTTTCCTTTAAATCGTGTGATTGCAGGATGGACAGAGGGATTACAATTAATGAAAGAAGGGGCTAAATACCGTTTCTTTATTCCCTCTGACTTAGCTTACGGTGAACGCGGTGCGGGGGCAAATATCCCTGCAAATGCGGCTTTAATTTTTGAAGTTGAATTAATTAAAGTTAATTAAAGTTAATTGAAAACTAAGTTGATGAGCTGTCTATTAACGATGGCTCTTTCTTTTTCTAAAAAATCATTAACTCTTTCTATTTATGCGTTACCTATCCCCGTTTAGAGTACAACAAGCCTGTTATCAATTAGAAACAGGTAAGCTCCTTGCGTATCCAACCGAGGCGGTTTATGGATTAGGCTGTGATCCGTTGAATGAGCGGGCGGTTATGCATTTATTAGCCTTAAAACAACGTTCTGTTAATCAAGGTTTAATTCTAATCGCCGCTAATTTTGAGCAGTTGACCCCTTTTTTGGATTATGACGAAAAAATAGTAGCTCGAATGCAAGCGCGTTCTTCCGATGTGGTTACATGGGTTATTCCTGCTCAATCGTGGGTTCCTCATTGGCTAACAGGAAATCATCCTTCACTTGCCGTAAGAATAACCACACACCCGTTATCTAAGGCTTTATGTGAACATTTTTGTGGGCCGATTGTTTCAACCAGTGCGAATCATCACCATCAACGCCCCGCTTATACGGCCTTGCAAGTACGCGGTTATTTTTCAACCTCACCCAACCTGAAAATTTTAAGGGGGGAAACAGGGGGTCATAAAAAACCATCTAAAATTTATGATGCGGTCACGGGAAATCGTTTACGGTAATCTAAAAACATCGCTTTATTATTTATTAGCAATGACAATAATTCGTCTAGGCGCGGGTAATCCTTCACAGGTTAAGTCTGTATTGTTAACATCCAAAAACTGCGCTAATGAATAAAAGGTCATCCACTCGGTACTCCGTTGTTCTTGAGTCGAGGTTTGATTACTATCAACGACTCGAATATTTTTAAAGCCACAACGCTGCATCCAACTCACTAAGGTTTCACTGCTGGGTAAAAACCAGACATTACGCATTTTTGCATAACGTCCTTCAGGAAGTAAGGTTTCCCCTAAAGCCCCTTCAATAATAAGCGTTTCTAAAATTAATTCACCGCCTTCACGTAACGTATCTTTTAGCTCCAGTAAATGGTTAATCGGTGAGCGTCGATGATAAAGTACGCCCATTGAAAATACGCTATCAAATAAGTTTATCCCCGCAGGAATCGCTTCTAAGGTAATCGGGAGTACATGAATAGGAGCCTCACCCCTTAATTTTTTTATTAACTGAAACTGCATAATATTAATCAGTGTGGGATCAATGCCAATTACCCTTTTTGCCCCCGCCCCCAGCATTCGCCAGCAATGGTAACCATTACCACACCCTACGTCTAAGACTAAACGATTTTTGAGTGGGCTTATATGAGGGATAAGACGCTGCCATTTCCAATCCGATCGCCATTCACTATCAATATGAATACCAAACAAATCATAAGGCCCTTTGCGCCACGGATGAAACGCCATTAAGTCTGCTTTTAACTGCTGTTGTCGCGTAGCACTTATTTCACTGGCCTCCCCCATTTTTACGACATCCCCTTGGAAATCATAATGAGACGGCGACGGTAAATCTAATGTTTCAATAATAGATTGCCATTTAGCCGAGGTACCATGCGTACTAAAATCAAAAGCCTGTGCTATTTGATTAGGTAATATTTCCAGCCATTCTTTGTTATTACTCGCATCCAACAGAGTGTAAACCGCTTGATAATCCGTCATTTTAAGGCAATCATAGAAGCAAAATTAAAATATTGAAACCAGACTTCCACACTATTAAAGCCTGCTTGCATTAAGCGTTGTTGATGTTGATTAAAGGTTTCAGGAATTAAAACCGTCTCTAACGCCATTCGTTTTTGACTGATTTCTAAGTCACTATACCCTTGCGATTTCTTGAAAACATGGTGCATATCGGTTTGTAATCGTTGTTGAGTTTCATCATCAAAAGTGAGCTTTTCAGATAAAATTAAAACCCCGTTGGGTAATAACCCTTCATAGAGTCGCTGTAAAAAAGCCAATCGGTCTTCAAGTGGAATAAATTGTAAGGTGAAATTTAACACAATGACGGAGGCATTATTTATTTCGACATCACGAATATCCGCACAGACTATATTAATATTCGTTTCGGGTTTTAAATGCGATTGAAATTGATCGACCATCGCAGGTGAATTATCAATCGCAATAATATTACAGTTTTTAGCGGTAATTTGTTGGTGCATAGCAAGACTTGCCGCGCCTAAAGAACACCCCAAATCATAGCAATGGCTGTTATCTTGAGCAAAACGGGCGGCTAATAAACCAATGGCTGAAATAATGATCTGATAACCAGGAACTGAGCGTTGTATCATGTCAGGGAAGACATTAACGACCGCTTCGTCAAATTGGAAGTTATCAATTGTTGTAAAGGGGGCAGCGTAAAGAGAATCTTTATGAGTGGACATTGACACGAATTTTAAAACTATTAAAGGGGATGTGTTTAATTAGACTCTAACTGGAGGAATGAAAAATGATTAAGAGAGGATTCAATGGACGTAAGTTAAAAAAACGAACGTTTTATGAGGAAGAATGCTGCGTAGAATGAGATTATTCCCCTCTACGCAGCTCAATTTTAAACGCTTTAAACGAACCTTAATTACTTAGCTAAGGCAGTTTGATTTCGTTTTGCTAAAGCATCAATAACTTCAGTTAACGAACCAAAACGGGTCATTTCATTTTTGAAACTGGTCCGATAGTTTGTAATTAAACTAACGCCTTCAATCATAATGTCATAGGCTTTCCATTGGCCTTTAGTCAAATGCATTCGATAATTAATCGCAATAGGCTGTATGCCAGGTTGAAGAATTTCTGTTTTTACAATGACCTTGTTAGCCCCTTCAACCATATTTAAGGGAAGGTAGCGTACAGACCAATCTTTAAATTCCACAAAGGCCCGTGAATACGTTCTAATTAAGAGTGTTTTAAACTCTTGCTCAAAAAGCTTCTTTTCATCCGTCGTGGCATTTTTCCAATGCTTTCCCAGTACTAACGCTGAAATGCTGTAAAAATCAATGTAGGGATAAATAGCCGATTCAACAAAATTAGTAATTTGTTTGAAATCCTTCGAAAACCCTTCCACAGCCATTTTTTCTTTTAACTGTGTTGAGACACTTTCAATCCCTAGTTGAGGGGTAGCCAGCTCGACCGCCAAAGTTTTAGTCAATGGAATACACGCTAATAGTATTCCAAATAGAGCTAAAGAAATAAATTTTGAGTGATAGTGATGCTTTGTTTTCATAAAATTTTCACCTTTTAGGATAACCTTATCCTTATTCAAATATCAGTAATACACGAGACCCTGATACAATAAAACCCTATAAGTTACGAAAGGGCAACTCATACGGTATCGGTAATTAGGGGTGTCCTGAGTAGATTGTTTTTAAAATAACTCATCCTCATATTATGGACAAGATGAAATATAATACCATCAATTTTCCCACTGTACGCATGAGAAGAATGCGTTATCACGATTTTTCTCGCCGTCTTATGCAGGAAGTCACACTTTCGGTTGATGATTTAATTCAGCCTTTTTTTATTATTGAAGGGCAAAATAATCGTCAACCCATTGCTTCAATGCCTAATATAGAACGATTGACGATTGATTTATTGTTAGAGGAAGCGGCAGAGCTGGTTCAATTAGGAATTCCCGCACTGGCACTTTTTCCCGTAACAGAGACGGATAAAAAATCCACTTTAGCCGAAGAAGCTTATAACCCAGAAGGTTTAGCCCAACGCGCGGTTAGAGCCTTAAAACAACGCTTTCCCGAACTAGGGGTGATTACCGATGTTGCCTTAGACCCCTTCACCACCCATGGACAAGATGGGTTGGTTAATGAGCAAGGGTATGTCATGAATGATGAGACCATTGAGGTGTTGGTCAAACAAGCCTTATCTCATGCAAAAGCTGGGGCTGATATTGTTGCCCCCTCTGATATGATGGATGGACGTATTGGCGCAATACGCACGGCATTGGAAAGCGAAAACTATATTCATACGCAAATTCTGGCGTATTCAGCTAAATATGCCTCTAGTTTTTATGGGCCTTTTCGGGATGCGGTCGGTTCTGCGAGTAATTTAGGTAAAAGTGATAAAAAAAGTTATCAAATGGATCCTGCAAATTCAGATGAAGCCTTGCGTGAAATTGCCTTAGATTTACAAGAGGGGGCTGATATGGTGATGATAAAACCAGGAATGCCTTATTTAGATGTTATCCGTCGCGTTAAAGATGAGTTTTCCGTCCCGACGTTCGCGTATCAAGTCAGTGGTGAATATGCGATGCTAAAAGCGGCCTCTATGAATGGGTGGCTGGATGAAAAGCAGGTTGTTTTAGAATCCTTATTAGCCTTTAAGCGGGCAGGCTGTGATGGTATTTTAAGTTATTATGCCAAAGAGGCCGCGCAGTGGTTAAAAAATACGTCATAATTATAAAAATGGCGCACACTTTTTAATTTATTCCCCTTTGTTTTGTGTAGTAGGACATTGAGGCTACCCATTTAAAGTGAGGTGCTTTTAGGAATAAAAATTTAAAATACCCCCGCTTTTTCGATAAAAGGCAATAAAGGGCGATAGAAATCAATAAAAAAGGCCCTACTATTTTCATCAAATAATAAAGACCTATATTGAGGCAAGATATTGAAATATAATGATTTTAAAGTATTTTTTTATCCTTTTATTTTGACTCTTTTATTCCTGACTCTAGTAGATAAAAATAGTCCTAACTATCTTCATTGTTATTTTTCTGATATTATTGATAATCAAGGGCTGCATTGTCCCAGAAGCATTGTACAAAAAGATCAGTCTTAGTGTACATTCTGGAGCGTTATGTGCTCAATTAGATTCAAGTTCTGATTTTGTAATGGTGATAGCAAATTAGAATTATATTTTTCACTAAAGTTAAAGAGAGCGTTATGAGTAAAGGCACAGTTAAGTGGTTTAGTGCAGATAAAGGTTTTGGTTTTATTACACCTGAAGACGGAAGCAAAGATTTGTTTGTTCATCATTCTGAAATTCAAGCAAATGGCGAGTATGCAACATTGAATGACGGTCAAACCGTTGAATTCGAAGTTGGTCAAGGACAAAAAGGTCCCTGTGCAAATAAAGTTGTTGTTGTTTAAACAATAGCCAATAAGTCGAGTAGCCGCCCCACCTAACGGTGGGGAAGCCCTCTAAACAGAGTACATAGAATTTTCATCGCACCCACAGCTCAAGTTTTGTATCTACTTTAAATCTCAGGGTAAAGATAAAATTTCTAAAATAGATTTGACAACATATCATAAAAGAACGAACAGTTACATACTTTGAATATCCACGACCGACAGGCTGAAACTAACGTCATTTATCAAGCAATCGCTCAAATGGAAAGTAGCGAAGCGCAGGATATTGTCAAAAAAATATTCAATCTTATTGAACGCTTAGCCAGTGATAAATTGTCTTTAGAAACTGAATTACAGCAACTTCGTGACGAGGTTAATCGCTTGAAAGGTGAGCAGGGAAAGCCTGATATCAAACCCAATAAAAATAATAAGGGTGATGATATTTCATCCGAAGACGAACGTAAAAAAGCACAAGTTGACGCGCAAAAAGAAACTAATAACGACACTGAAAATACGGACTCGGATAAGAAAAAACGCCGCCGTAAACCCAAGATCCCACGAGTTAAAATCGACCAAACGCTAAAATGCCTACTCGACAAAACTGGCTTGCCTAGCGACTTAGTATCTAAAGGCTTTTTCGTAGCTTAATTCCCATGCTTAAGTCTCAGGAAAAAAGCGAGCTTTATCGCAGCGGTATTCTCAACAGTGATACGGTCATATTGATGATACCAGTGCGCGAGTCAACGGTGACAACCACTATTGTCAGGTGGTCTGCAATGACTTGTTTACCGCTTATTTCACCCCTAAAAACAAAGACCGTTTATCGGTTCTGGACGTGCTGACCGATTATGCGCCACGCCATTATATCTACAATCAACAAGCTCAATCCTTGCTTGACGAGTTCAAGTTAGCTGATAAAGCGCGGGTAAAAGTTGATGCTCAAATACCTGTTAATACAGTGATGAATCAAGAAGACAAGCGCGTGCGCGAGACATAAGCTTCCAGACTCGAAATGAGAAAGGCACGAAAATCAAAGACAGTTTTATGAGTCTTGCTGAAACGGCTAAAAAACTAGCCGTGAGTTTTTATGATTATGTTTATGACCGAGTTAGTGGTGAATTCAAAATGCCGTCTATGGCGAATCTTATCGCTCAAAAAGCGCAAAGTTTGCAGGTCTGATATTTGTTTTACCCTGAGATTTAAAGTAGATACATTATTTTTGTTTATTAGGGCGGACTCATTTTTTATTTTCTAGCGTTAAAAATAAAAACAACCGCCCTTTAATTTAAACGTAAGACAACCTAAAATCAGAGCGACTATGAGATCAACAAGCCCTCTAAATTACATAACAGAAGACAGCTTTACACTTGTACCACAATGTGATGACGTTACTTTAAAAAGAAAACTTCCTTTCGTCCCCTTATTTGCAGTATAAATCTTTTTACCAGGTTTACAGGTAACAGAAGTTGATCCACCCTTGTTTAAATTTGCAATACCACTGCCCGTATGCACACTCATTTTACTGCCTGTATCATTGATAATTTTCAAACTTGATGCAAAACTGGTCAAAGGCATCAAGAGTAAAACTGATAAAACTATAATCTTATTTTTCATGTTAATCCGTAATTATCTAAATCTTAAAAGTATAACGTAATCAAACTATATTGTCAATTCTCACCACGTTGTTCCAATTTTTCAAAAGCATTAGCTCTAAACTCATCAGGCGAAATCTTGAATAATTCAGGTTTAGTTTTAAACCAACTTTCCATAGCTTCGTAGGGAGTTCTGACTTTCAACTCTCTTCTTAGGCTTCCGTGTCTTCGTGTAAAAAGATAATATAGCAAAAACTTATTTAAACTTTCTTTGAGTTCTCCTATATTTTGATACTCTTCTACTTTAATTGTAGCATTTTTGATAGTACCATTCACTCTCTCTACCATTCCGTTGGTTGCAGGAGTATGTGGAGCTGTTAGTCTATGGTCTATATTGTCCTCACTGCACTCCTTATCAAATTTATGATTACCACTGACTACTCCTTTTCCTCTTGCCCATTTATCTGTGAACTCTAGTCCATTGTCTGTGAGTATATGAGAGAGATAAAAAGGAAAGAACTCTTTACACTCTGCTAGAAATGATACTGCATTATCAGCTGTCTTATTTTTATATACCTTGTAGTACATAAGCCGTGTAGCCCTATCTATGGCGACAAAGAGGTAATATTTGATTCCTTCTAGCTTTGGCATATAGGTGACATCTATATGGAGATACCCAGGTTCATATTCTTTAAACTTCTTTGCTTTCGCTTTTTTCTCTTCTGGAACTTGACTGATACTTTGTGCTTTTAATGTTCTGCTAACATTACTTCTATTTGCTTTTGGTATCACTGGAACTACAGTATCCACTACATCATCTAAGCTCATCCATGTTGTTGTTCTAACAAGCTCTATAAGCCTTTTTTCCAGTGGGTTAAGGGCATAGTGTATCGTATGAGGTATTGAGCTATCATCATCTGTAAAGTCTCTACCTCTCCACTTTGTAATTGTCTTCTGGCTTACTGAGAATTTTTCTGCTAACTCACTACTCTTTAATGCTGAGTTTTGTATAATAGCTCTTGAATGCTTGTTCAACCTCGCATTCGAGTGATAGACTTGTGACATATAAATCCTTTTTTCTGAAAGATTTCGTATGGTATCAAGCTATTGCTTTATTTTCTACTAAATTTGGATAATGTGGTGAGACCAGACACTAAATAAATCTAATATCAGCAACTCCCGCCCCAGGTATTATTTTTTTATTTTAAAATGAGTACAAAATTTTATGAATAAGTTACCCTTCGGCAAGATAAACCGACTAAATTTACTAGGTAGACTATTTTATATTAATACGCAAGAAGAAATTATCAACACTTCGGACAGTTTTAATGCGAGATAACCCCGAAGCTACAAAGCTCCTCGTATTGAGAAGAGCATTTTATTAAACTCAGGTCTACCCCAGAGTTTAATAAAATACGTTCAATCGATAACTCATTGAAAAATCTAGTCTTCCAGCTACCGATTGAAATTGGTTTTCGTTTAGGACTTAAAAGTCGGTCATGCCATTTAATCAAATTTAGCGCAGTAAAACTTGCCTTAAAATGACTGTGTAAAGCAGGTTCAGAACGTGCTTGGCAATCACAAAGTCCTGTAAATTGTTTAGCATCACGAAATAGAAATTCAATCTGAAACCGTGCCTTGTAATAATTATAAAGTGTCATTGCATCTATCTCTGTATCTGTTGAAAACAACAAGGCATAACGTGTACCTTGTGACGTTGTTTTAACTAAATAAGCGATGCGAATATTACATTTCAATGAGACAGAATTAACGATTGCTGTATAAATCTTAACACCACCCTGTTTACCTGCTAATTCTAATTTTCTCGTCTCACCCACAATCCACTTACTGTCATAACATTTATGGCGACCTTTTTCTTTTTGCTCACCTTCGTAGAGTAAACGTAAATTAGCATCACAACGTAATTTTCCAATTTGATGGTAACCTTTAGCGATCACGCCATGGGTAAACTTTTGTTTAGAATCCCAAAACTTAGCTAAACCATAAGTCTTTTCACCACTTTTGTTAACAAAGCTACACTCTAAAGCCGCTATTTTTTGTCCCGACGTTGAAAGAATTTCATTATTACCTACCTGATTAAATTTAAGAAAATCTAACTTTTTATTAAACCATCGACGATAGGTTTTTTCTGATAACTCATTGTAACGGCTGAGATTTGTATAGTTAGCCTTACCTCTAAAGCTTATCAAATTACTTAATAGGCTAGATAAAATTTTTTTGTGGTTTAGAACCACTAGACATTTTTTCTAAAATCGTTTCTATTAGTTGCATGGAAATCTTCTTTTCAGGAAATTGTTGCTTTAGAAACTACATTTTCCTATGAATTGAAGATTTCCTCTACTTTTAAAACTGTCCGAAGTATTGATTTAAGTATGTTAGTAGATAAACGTACAAATGAAGCAATAAGGCATGGTGTCTATATTATATTTAATGACGAAAATAAGTGTGTATATGTTGGTAAATGTGAATCTTCTCACTTTGTAGATAGGCTTGGTTTCCATTTTGGTATGTCACCAAATTATAAATATACTTTTCTCAGTAAATTAGTTGAAAATCTTGGCTTTTCTAAAGATTTTGATGGTTATGTTGAAGCCGTATCCGTAATTGATAACTACAAATATATGATTATTAATGCTAATAACAAAGGGAACGAATTTATACGCAAGCTTGAAAAAGTATTTATAGTTATGTATCAACCAACTTTAAATAACTTACCAAAAAAAATAGTAAACAAATCTTTTTCAGGTACAGAGCTATTTCAAACAACACTGTATCGGTGAGTACAATTTATAATCGGGGTAGCCAAGGGTATTTCACCCTCAGCCCCCACAACACCCTGCGTGCGGATCCGCACAGGGCATTTCACTAACCGTAATGACACTTAGGAATGCGGATTTAATAAAACCCAAAAATTAATAAATTATATTAGTTGGTAACAAGCTTTGAATCAAGTATGCTCTATTGTTATGAAAATACAAAATTATCCAGTAAACATTGAAGCGCAAATGCGCAATTTTTATAATAGCTTATCGGAAAAAGACCGTCGCCGTTACTCGCGGTCAACAGGAATTAAAAACCGACCTATCTAATGAAAAGCAACGCATTCGCAAATCAGGAGGAGGACGTAACTTTTTACTGCCAACCCTTGATGGAATAGATGAGGTATTTTTAGACGTATTGAAAAATAACACGGCGGGATCTCCCATGGATGAAACGATAAAATGGACAAATTTATCGCGCCCTGCTATCGCGAAAAAGCTTGGGGAACAAGGCTTTCCAATGAGTGTAACGGTTGTTGATAGACTGTTGAAAAAACATAATTTTCGTCCACGGCAAGCTTTTAAAGCCGAGGCAGGAAAGTCTAATATCCCTTATCGAGACGAACAATTTAAGAATATTGAACGCCTCAAGCAGGAATATACAACACAGGGAGATCCTGTTTTGAGTATGGATGTTAAAAAAAAGAATTAATCGGTAATTTCTTTCGTGCAGGTACGCTTTACACACAAGAAATTATCCGTGTAAATGACCATGATTTTCCATCCTATGCCAAAGGTAAAGTTGTACCTCATGGGATTGTATGATATTAATCGTAACGTAGGTTATATCACTCTGGGAGTCAGTCATGATACCTCTGAGTTTGCCTGCAAATGTATTCGTCAATGGTGGTTAGAGCATGGACAGGCATTGTATGAGGGATCGACAAATTTATTGCTACTATGTGACTGCGGTGGTAGTAATAATGCACGCTATTATATTTTCAAAGAAGATTTGGAAAAATTGTCAGAGGAATTAAAGATTAATATTCGTATCGCCCATTATCCACCGTATACATCGAAATATAACCCAATAGAACATCGCTTATTTCCGCAATGGAATTATGTTGCCGTCCCTGTTGACCTTGTATCTTCGGGTTTTATTAAATCCTGAGTCCTTAATCCAGCCATCTCGTAATGAGAATAGCCCTTGTTGCTAGCTTACTTAAATCATAAATAAGCCAACAAATGATAAGTTAATAAGAATTAATAATATTATGTTTTCGTTCAACCGCTTTAGTTAAACTATAGCCTCTTTCATCAAGTATATTACCCACAAAAAATAAACGCATATCAATAATCCAAGCAACTTTTTTTACCCCATTATTTTTTATAACAATGGACGAAAGTTTACGATTGCTGTTACTAATTCTTTCGACAATAGTTTGTGGGTCAATAGGATTTTCTTTTAATGCGCTTGAGATAATACGTTGTGCGTATTCTTTTGTCATCATTCTTTGCACAAAAGGAGTCGAATTTCGTTTCGCTCTTTTTTCATCATCAAGTGCTTTGGCATTAAAATAACCGATATTATAAACAGTCTTAAAGCTTATACTCAATATAATAACCACCGCATAAACGGAGAGTGCTATCTTTAATCGCCTCCTAACACGAGGATGTTTTAACCTTTTAATAAAAATAGAGAGTTTCATACTTCCTTAATTTGTATAATAATTGCATAAATGCCTAAGACTATGAACCAATAGCTTAATTGTCAAGACCCGTATGATTATGTACGGTTTTAGTAAAAATATCGGGGGTTGTTTTTTGCCATTCCATTAATGCCTGTATTGGTGTTTGATGGTTTAAGGCACGTTGCGGAATTTGGTGGTTGTAAACTTTCAAATAGGCATATAAAGTAGCTTCAAGTTCAGCCGCACTGGTGAAGTGGGTTTGTTTATTTAGTTCGCTGATGCGTCCATTAAATCGTTCCACCATGCCGTTAGTTTGTGGGTGGCGTGGCGGAATGAGTCGATGTTCAATTGCGTGTTCGGTACAAGCCTTATCAAACGCATGATTGCCTGTAGCTTGCTTTTCCTTGCTGGTAAAGCGATCAGTAAATTGAGTACCATTATCCGTCAATATTTTATTAATGTGAACGGGGCAAGCTTCAGTTACCCGCCGTAGGAAATCAACGCTACTGACTTGGGTTTGGTCAGCATAAATACGAAAGTAAACCCAACGTGTGGCTCTATCAATGGCGACAAATAAATAACGATGATGGGCTTCGTCAGGCATTTTGGGTAAATATTTGATGTCGATATGAATAAAGCCAGGCGCGTAATTTTTAAACGCTTTTTTGGAGACTGTTTTCTCTTCACTTGGGTTCTGTTCGGCTCTTAAAGCCCTGATATTACCCACGCCATGACGGGTTAAGCAGCGTCCTAATCCAGAGCGAGAAACATCGAGGTTAATAAACTCGCGGGTAACAACTAACAAATCATCAATCGGTAACAGTAAAAAGCGGCGCAGCTCAACGACAATATCTTCCTGAGCCTCGTTCAAGGTGGTATTAAGTTTGTGTGGACGATGCGAACGATCTTCAACCTCATCGCGTCCACGCCATTTTAAAGCGGTTGCTTTGGTGATATTGTATTTTTTAGCTAACTTTGTCAGACCAAGTGTTGAGGCCTGAATTTCAGCTCGAATCTTGGGTGTTGTGCGTGCTTCAGAATGTAGTTGATAAGCCATAGGATTTGGTTAATTTTTAATAGCGTTGAGAACTTCCGACATTATGCTTTTTGCTTGGAATAAAGACCCGCTTCTTGTCGGTATATAATCACACGGTTCCTGACACTTAATGCCTAAAATGACGCATTCCTGTAAAGACCATTGCAAGATTATGTTCATTAACCGCTTGGCATCACTTCATCATCACGAATTACCCCTCCTGGCTGAATAAACACGGCTCATTTCCCAAGCAAATAATAAATCAGATAATTCATTTTCTGAAGGCCTGAGTTTACTCACAACCGTTAAATCATCTGCATTTATTTCGCCTAAACCTTTATCCTGAACTAATAATCCGCCTGAGCTAGCGGTTGTTTCGTTGTTTAGCCGCCCAAACGCCTGTCATTAGAACACGAGAGTATAGGGGGCTGTGTAAAATGTAAAGTTAAAAATCCTTTAGTCTTTAATTTAACTTTGCCCTGCCCCCTATTGCCCCTTTATTCTGGTATTTTCTTGTAACCATGTAAAGCTATCGAAAAGTATTTGGACACTTTCTTTTCGAGTGAAAATAGGTTGCCAGCCTGCAACCGTCACCGTATGAAAATAAGGATATTCTTCGTTTAAGATTTTATAGCGGCTTCGTCCCATAACGTTTAATTTAAGAGAGTGAGTGGGTACTCATCAAGCAGAGCTTGAGGGTAGGCATTCCCAAGTTGGATCTGAGGAGCGAGCAAAAACGACGTTTAATAATTACTATTTTTTATTACATAAAACAGCGACTCAGAATACAAAGCATGTTTTCTACTCCGCCCTTTAAACTAAACATTACAACAAACCTTTTTGTCTTTTTAAATCAACAGAGGTTAAAGCCAGCGCATCCACAAAATAATGCCAATCACGCTCTACCTGATCGGCATAATCAAAAGCAACTTCACGCACCGTTTCCAAGAATTCTTTATTACGACCTTTTGTCAACGCATACACGTTTTTAGCTAAAGGATGATATAAACATCGACTAGCATGTTCATGCCCTGTTGCCAATACTATTGCCCACTGCTTAGCCATTTCTATGAACTCTTTTTCAGTTTTAAGACGATCTGAGGGAAGTGTTTCTTTAAAAGGCGAGCGTTCACGCACGGAATAATACCCATCGGAAAGTTTCATCCATCCCAAAAAATCATCCGCATCATGCGATAACGCTTTATAGGCTTCTGCATGTCGTTGTGCATCATTCTCAATATTTCGATCATAATTTATTTTTTCTGCCTCATTAAAATAATAATAAGGGGTCGGTTTACCTTGATGTTTTATATCTAAAATACGGTCATCATCAACCGATTTAGTTTTATCTTCAATTAAAATATAATAACGTGAAGTTCCTAAAGAACCTGTCCCTGCGTCTAAACGTCGAGCCGCATCTTTTAAAGAAAAGAAATCATTATTGTATTTAATGCCGCCCGTTAACGTTCTTCCATAAGACACCATAGCCGCTTTTATATCACTGTATTCATCTTGAGAAACATAATCTAACTTTGATAAATTTAAATTAAATGTGTTTGCTTTTTTAGAACTCGAAAGCCATTTTTTAAGCATTTTATCGTAACTATTATTTTTTCGAGTTTCTTTTAAGAATTTTTTTAATATCCCTTTGGTATTATGCTCCGTAAAATAAATTTTATTTAAGTCTTTATCTTTAAGATCACGATAAGAGCAAAGCGTTTTTAAATACGCTTTAGTAAATGTATTAATCACATTTTCACGCTCTATTTTCGAGAGGTTTTTATTTTGTTTAAGCACCAAGACAATACTCACCGCCATGCGCCATAAGTCGTGCTGATAATCAGCAACGACCGATTCATCAAAATCATTTAAACCATAAACAAGTTCTTTTTTAGCATTAAGAAATGCTCCAAAATTTTCAACATGATTATCCCCTTGTACCCATGTTCTAGTATCTGCGTCACCAAACTTATTTAATCGCCAATCCCCTGAAAAACCTGACCAAAATAAATGAGCGGTTCCCCGAAAAAATATAAAAGGCGAATACGCCATTTTAAGATATTTATCTTTTTTATTTCTAATAAATATCTTATGATTCCAGTTATTTATTTCTTTTAAAACAACCGCTTCACGACCATATTCGCTAGAACTTGATAATATATTTTTCATAATAATAATGCCTAAAATAAGATTTGCAACTCAAAATAAAATGGAAATTCGTTTACAGGTACTATAACAAATAAAGGCATTGGGATCAGGTCTTGTATTTTGCACGCTTAAAGTTCTTAAGATGGTTAAACCCTTCATACGTCGATAAGCTCAGTACGAACGGCTTACCCTCAACTTGTCCCGTCTTAAGTTGGTAGCCAAAAATGGGTCTAATTATAAAATAGTAAACTAGGACATTAAGGCATTAGGGTCAGGTCTTGAGTTTTTTACTCTTACAGTTTTACTTTATACGGTGAGCTTGACGGTAGGCATTCCCAAGCTGGAGCGAAAGACTCAGACTTGATACAGCAAGCGTAACTTATCATTCTTACAGGGTAAAAACTCTTGTCACAAACTTGGTTTTTCTAATCTTGCAATGGATAGGTAAGTAAGTTAATTGATTATTGCGTGCGCTTGTTGAGCAATTTCTAACTCTTCATTCGTTTGAATGACTAAAATAGAAATATTCATTTCTGGTGCTTGAATACAATCATCATGCGCTTGGTTCTTATCAATATCAATTTTCAAACCTAACCCCGCTAAATTTTCACAACATTTAGCCCGTAATTCTGCATCATTTTCACCCATGCCGCCTGTAAAAATTAAGGCATCCAAATGACCCAACACAGCATAATACGCCCCAATATATTTTTTAATTCGATAACACAGCATTGCAAACGCAAGTTTAGCCTTTGAATCCTTAGCCGCTATCAATTTATGCACCTCGCGTAAATCATTAGTGCTTGCAATCGCCTTTAAACCACTGGCATTATTTAATAGCCCATCTATTTCTGTGATGGATAAATCGGTTTGAGCCTGTAAATACGGGTAAATTGCGGTATCTATATCCCCACTCCGCGTTCCCATCATCAAACCTTCATTGGGGGTAAATCCCATCGAGGTATCAATACTTATTCCATTTTGAATAGCACAGGCACTCGCGCCATTACCCAAATGTAAACTAATAATATTTAAATGATTCAAGGGTTTATTAAGCATTAAAGCCGCTTGCTTGGCGACATAAGCATGTGAACTGCCATGAAATCCGTAACGGCGAATTTTATGTTGCTGATACCAGTCATTTGGGACGGGGTAACGATAAGCGTAATCAGGTAAGGTCGCGTGAAAAGCAGTATCAAACACGGCAATGTGTTTAATCGCGGGTAACTGCTGCAATAAAATTTTAATCCCTAAACTATTGGCGGGATTATGTAGCGGAGCGAGTGGACTTAATTGTTCTAATTCTGCCAAGTTAGTGGCATTCATGAGGCTGGGCTGTTTAAATTTTTCGCCACCATGCACGACTCGATGAGCGACTAAATTAATTGTTTTGAAGGAATGCTGTTGTTTAATCGTTTGTAAAAGACATAATAAGGCTTGTTTATGATCGGCTAAGGGTAACGGTTGTTTGATTTTTTTTTGAGTTCCCCATTGTAAATGATGTATCGTTGCATCCGTCCCTATATTTTCAAATAGGCCATTAAGTAAACTAATCTGCTCTGGAAATTTAAATAAGGTGTATTTAAGGGATGAACTCCCCGAATTAATAACTAGAATCTTCATGATTTATTGAGCGGTGATTTGAAAGTCATGAAACTGGAAAGCCAATAATTTGACGTACTGACTTTCCAAGCTCATTGATCGTTAATTTAACTAAATTTTGATTTTAATCCTGCCATTTCCAATTTTTAATTTCAGGCATGTCTTCGCCATATTCACGCACATAAATACGATGATCGACTAATTTATTTTGCATTAACTGTTTAACATAAGCCGCCCGTTGACGTAATTTAGGTACTCGATCAATCACATCAATCACTAAATGAAAGCGATCCAGTTCATTCATAACCACCATATCAAAAGGCGTGGAGGTTGTGCCTTCTTCTTTATAACCCCGTGCATGTAAATTGTTGTGATTGTCACGTCTATAGGTTAAGCGATGAATTAACCAAGGGTAGCCATGATAGGCAAAAATTATCGGTTTATCCGTAGTGAAAATATCATTAAAGCTGCGATTGTCTAAACCGTGTGGATGCTCTTCTTTAGGCATTAAGGTCATTAAATCAACGACGTTAACCACTCTCACTTTTAAATCGGGTAAAAATTCGCGTAATAATTTAACGGCAGCTAAGGTTTCTAAGGTTGGTACATCACCCGCACAGGCCATCACTACATCAGGCTCCCCCGTATCGACATCATTACTTGCCCAATCCCAAATTCCTAATCCTTGTGTACAATGCTTAATCGCTGCATCCATATCCAACCATTGTTCCGCAGGTTGTTTGCCCGCGACAATGACATTGATATAGTTTCGACTACGCAAACAATGATCTGTAACCGATAATAAAGTGTTGGCATCGGCAGGTAAATAGACTCGAATTATTTCAGATTTTTTATTAACAACATGGTCAATAAACCCTGGATCTTGATGTGAAAAACCATTGTGATCTTGTCGCCAAACATGTGAGGATAATAAATAATTTAAGGAGGCAATCGGTCTACGCCATTCAATATCTTGACTCGTGGTTTTTAACCATTTTGCATGTTGATTAAACATGGAGTTAATAATATGAATAAAGGCTTCATAACAATTGAAAAAACCATGCCGACCTGTGAGTAAATAACCTTCTAACCAACCTTGGCAGGTATGCTCAGATAAAATTTCCATCACTCGCCCATCGGTTCCCAAATGGTCATCTTCTGGAATAGTGCTGTCCATCCAGCGTCTATCCGTTGCTTCAAAAGCAGCATTCCAACGATTAGAGGCGGTTTCATCTGGACCAAATAAGCGAAAATTTTGTTGATCGGCGTTTAATTTTAAAACATCTCGTAAAAATTCGCCTTGAACACGCGTGGCTTCAGCAATTGTTCCGCCAGGAGTTGAAACCTTAACGGCATAATGAGAAAAATCAGGTAAGCGTAACTTGGTTAATAATAAGCCCCCATTCGTATGTGGATTTGCACTCATTCGTTGATTACCTGTGGGGGCGAGTGCCGCTAATTCAGGTAATAAAGTACCATTTTCGTCGAATAATTCTTCAGGCACATAACTTTGTAACCATTTTTCCAATAATTTTAAATGTTCTGGATTTTCACGAACGCCTGCAAAAGGAACTTGATGTGATCGCCAAAAATCTTCCGCTTTTAAACCATTAACTGTTTTAGGCCCCGTCCATCCTTTAGGGGAACGCAAAATAATCATTGGCCATTGTGGACGTTTGGCTTCACCCGATTGACGTGCTTGGTCTTGAATCGCTTTGATTTCTTCAATCACCGTATCTAAAACGGTTGCCATTCGCTCGTGCATGAGCTCAGGATCACTGCCTTCAACAAAATAAGGTTTATAGCCGTAACCAATAAATAAGGCTTCTAATTCTTCGTGAGGAATGCGTGCTAATAACGTCGGATTCGCAATTTTATAGCCATTTAAATGCAGAACAGGCAACACAGCCCCATCTGAAATAGGGTTAATAAATTTATTTGAATGCCAAGACGTGGCTAACGGCCCTGTTTCGGCTTCACCATCACCCACAACGCAACAAGTGATTAAGTTAGGATTATCAAAGACTGAACCGTAAGCATGAGATAAAGCATAGCCTAATTCGCCGCCTTCATGAATGGACCCAGGGGTTTCAGGCGCAACATGACTAGGAATGCCTCCAGGGAAACTAAACTGTTTAAATAAACGCTGCATCCCTTCTGCATTTTCGGAAATATTGGGGTAGTATTCGCTATAAGTGCCTTCTAGCCATGTATTAGCAACAATCCCAGGGCCACCATGTCCAGGGCCTGCGATATAAATAGAATTTAAGTCATACTTATTGATGACTCGATTCATGTGTGCATAAATAAAATTTAACCCGGGCGTTGTTCCCCAATGCCCTAATAAACGAGGTTTAACATGCTCTAACGTTAAAGGTTCGCGTAATAATGGGTTGTTAAGTAAATAAATTTGCCCAACGGATAAATAATTAGCTGCTCGCCAATACGCATTTATTTTTGATGCTTCATCGGTTGTTAGGGTTTGCACTTCATTTGTACTCATTCACAGTTCCTATAAAATTAATAATTGAGGTTAAAATAACTAATAATTAGAGTTAGAGTTAGAGTATACAATAGTTCGGACAGTTTTTGTAACCCATTGATTTAAAAAATAATTTACCAACATATCTCGTAAATATAAAACCCTTTAAAATCAATTCCTTATAGAATTAAGACCGCTATCTTTTTTAAAACTGTCCGAAGTATTGTCTAATGAAGGATGAATTACTCCATTAACGTATGACGGAGATAGAAAATATAACGATAATAAATAAAATCAACAATACTCCCCTTTATTTACAAAATATGTTTTGGAGTCCAGCCTAAAAACAAAGTCTGAATGTATTAACTGTAACTTGAGTGGCTTAGTTATATGACTGATTGTTATGCAAAAACTGTAAATAGCCAAATCAGAGGTAGGAAATATTTTTAGTGTTTGGAGTGAAAAAACTTATTTTCCACTCCTCTGCGTAACCCCCGCTATATGATTATAAAATCAATGCGCATTATCATGATACCATTTCGGCATCATAACAATAGCATTTGGATTAAGACCTTGATCTTTAAAGGTATTAATTGACATTTTGACTTTTCCTTTTTGCAAATCAATCACAGAAATAGAACCATCATTCATTCCCGGTAAATCTAAAAAGTTATTTTGGACAAAAGCATACCGTTCATCGGGTGAAAAAACCACATGATGTGAACCTTCCGCCGTTGGAATGGCTTTTTCAAGTATCGGTTTAGCTGGATTCTTAATATTGAAAATATTTAAGTACCCAGGACTTGCAGTGGTAACATACATTTTATCCAGCTTATGACTAAAATAAATTTCCAGAGGCACGCCTTGCTTCAACAAATTAAAATCAAAAATTTGTGAAAAACTAAAATTTTGACTCATGGTATTCCAGACACCTGTCCACAATGTATTGCCAAATGCGGTATTAATATAAAGTCGCTCAGGCTTTGCTTTCGGTAAAAAGACGGCTTCAACAGGGGCAACACCAGAAGGTGATGGCTTGTCTGACATTTTATGGGTGGAAAGCACTTTACCACTACGCGCTTTAATAACCGTTACCGTCTCTTCTGCAATACTAAAATCCGTAGGATGCAGCGTATTCGCAATCACAATGCGATTAATCTTATCATTTATACCAATGCCATGCGGGTGACTAATAAACTTTTTACTGGTCTCTGTTTTCGGAGCTGAAATGACTTTAATTTGTTTATCGGTTTGAGCATCGCCCATGATGACATTGCTAGATCCCATACAGGTGACATACCACCGCTTTTTATCGGCTGAAAAAACCAAGTCTTCTGCAACCTGACATTCAGGAACATCAATGGTTTTAAGTTTATAAGGTTGCTTGGTCATGTCAATCACTTGCAAAGGGTTGCTACCTAAGGAAGCGACATAGGCTTTAGTGACATCTTTATTATAAAAAACATGATGCGCCTCTAAATCAGTCGGCAAGGGAATATCGGTGATAATTTTTGCAAAATTTTCAGAATCAAAATCAAGGTCAATAATTGCTAATCCTTCTCGTTTGGGTGTTTGATCGGGTTTACTTTGATAATTAACCAAGGCTAACATTTCAGCTTGTGCCATCATTGGGCAAAGTAAGGTTAAAGCAAACAATGATTTTTTAAATGTGGGTATTATTTTCATAATATCTCTCAAAATTGTAAACATCGCTATAGAGATGTTTAAGTTATCAATACTTCGGATAGTTTTAAAAAAGATAGCGGTCTTAATTCTATAAGGCATTGATTTTAAAGGGTTTTATATTTACGAGATGTGTTGGTAAATTCTTTTTTAAATCAATGGGTTACAAAAACTGTCCGAACTATTGAGTTATAAAGGAAATTTTAATTTTCTGCGGTGCAAGGGTCGATAATGATTTTTATTTGTGAAATTTTAGTCACAGGAAACTCACCCTTACTTGCATGTTCATAAATAGCCGCCTCATCTGGTGCAATATAAATACAGTACACCGTGTCATCGCAGACATAACTTTGTAGCCATTGGATTTTGCTTCCCATCTCTGACAGTACGCAGCAAGATTTTTGTGAAATACCTTGTAATTGTTCAGTCGTTAAAGCCCCTGCGTCGGGAATTTCTCGTTCAATAATATATTTTGGCATGATATCTCCTGTATTATAATTTATAAATACGACTGGTCGTCTTATAAAAAGTATAAAAAAATAGCCGCAATGATGACTACGGCTTGATAAAAATTAAGGTTTAAAATAATCGTTTAATAAGTTATCACAACAGCGTTTTAAAGGGGTTATGGATTGTTCTATTTTCATCCGTAACAAGGCCCCCTGCCAACTATCAACCAGCAAATCTGCCATTTGCTGTGCCGATTTATCTTTTCTAATCCGACCTTGTTGCTGGGCTTTTTCTAAACCTTGCTGTAATAAATCTCGATAATCATAAACCGCTTTTTTTAAAGCACAACGACAAACTTCGCTAGTGTCACCCAACTCGCCCATCAAATTGCCTAATAAACAGCCGCCTTTAAAACTGCCTTGCTCGCTTAAATGGATTAATTCATCAAAATAAACTGTGAGCGCCGTGAGCGCATCATAGTTTGGGTTTTGTAAATGCTGGCTGAGTTGATAAATAAAGGGCTGAATATAATGCTGAATAACTTCTGCACCGTAGGCTTCTTTATTCTGGCTACCAACTTAAAGCGGGACACTTTTAACTTCAAGGTTGAATGAAAGTTAATAACCATGCAGTAGTTGAATTTACTGCTGTCCCGCCTTAAGTTGGTAGCCTTTATTCTCAAAATAATTATAAAAAGAACCTTTAGGAATTTGCACCGAATTCAAAATTTCTTTTAATCCTGTTCCATGATAGCCTTGTGCCATCAATAGGCTAACCCCTTGCTTTAGTAATTTTTCGCGTTTATTTTCTTTATTCTGAGTAGCGTTCATGGATTAATAATACGACCAGTCGTCTTAAAAAACAAGTGTTAATTTTAAAACAAGATAAATACTCAAGCCAAAATTTCAGTATGCCGTTAAAATATATAATATAAAAAAATCCCTTTGCGTGATTTTCAACAAGCGTTTCGTATATTAACCCCTCATAAGGAGTAAAACTAAATTGTTACCTTTTCAGTCCGTTTTTTTATCAATTATTTTCTGGGTTATCTTCAGCTACTTACTGATCTCAGTCTTTGAAAACCTCATTCATAAATATTTTATGCAT
Source organism: Methylococcales bacterium (assembly GCA_030949405.1). Classification (NCBI taxonomy): domain Bacteria; kingdom Pseudomonadati; phylum Pseudomonadota; class Gammaproteobacteria; order Methylococcales; species Methylococcales bacterium. The sequence goes on from JAUZSN010000002.1 coordinate 223,609, forward strand.
CACAAGAAATTTCCAGAGCGCGTATATGATCGTATGCCTTATCTTTTGGAAGTTTTTGAATCCCACGCCGTTCGCCATCATTCAATATGGTATCGTAAATTTGATTATGAACCTGACCCTATTGGTCGGGAGGAAAACTTAGAAATTTTACTGGTCGATATTTTTGCCATGCTTCTTTTGACTCTACCAGCCTGGGCAACCTTGATGTGGTTTAACCCATTAGCAGGGATTATTTTTATTAGCATGTTTTTTATACATCGTTTTTTATGGAACACCATCCATAGACAAATGCACATTCCAAAAGATGTTATTTTTCGTAATTGGAAAATCTATCGTTTTTTGGCAAGACATCATTTTATTCATCACCAAGACATGGGGAAAAATTTTAACGTCGTGTTTCCGCTTACCGATACCCTGTTCGGCACTGTAGGCAAGGCAAATAAAAGTGATATTCGAGAAATGCTTAGGCTAGGCTACTTGCTACCGCGTTCCACACGGATACAAAATAAATTTCAAGCACAGGTGAATCAAGAGGCTTAAATCAAGGGAGCGGCGTTGTTGAAAAACCAAAAAACAAGAAGCCATAAATAAAATCAACAACGCCAAGCCCTTGAACCCCTTGGTTACTTAATTTATATCAACAGAAAAAATGATTACTTAATAGTCGAATCGGTGTTGAATATCAAAGAGACTACCAACATTACCGATGATGGGAGAAAAGAGTTTTTCGATTTCTACTTTATCAATTTCAATGTTTAGCCTCAGAATATCGTTGACAAATGCCGTAAATATAGCGGGATTAAAAAAATATTATTTGAAAACAATGCCATAGCGTAAAGAGGTAACTTCGATTATTATTTTAAGATGCCTATTATTTTATAATGTTTTTAATTCGTGCTCAGAAATTCCTGTGATTTTAGAAACTAATAAAACATCAAGACCTTCTTTTATCATTGCTTTAGAATTTTCTATTTTTTCTTTTTCTACCCCTTTTTCCATTCCTTTTTCCATTCCTTTTTCCATTCCTTTTTCCATTCCTTTTTCCATTCCTTTTTCCATTCCTTTTTCCATTCCTTTTTCCATTCCTTTTTCCATTCCTTTTTCCATTCCTTTTTCCATTCCTTTCTCTATTCCTTTCTCTATTCCTTTCTCTATTCCTTTCTCCATCCCCTCTTCCATTCCTTTCTTCAAGCCTTCTTTTACCCCCTTACTTCTTTCATCTCGTAAATACTCCTCATCAGAATACTCATCTTTCATTCTAAAGGCTTCTTGAGGGCTGATTTTATCTTCTTTGATTAGTGAAAAGACTTCTTGAATGGTTTCATTATGATAATCACTTTCTTCAACCTGTGTATCTAAACTGTCATTGATGGCTCTTAACCATTCTCGATACGGTTCTGGGGTTTTATCCGTGACATATTTAGGGCAAAGATAAATTATTTTATGTTGTGTTTCGGGGATGTAGCTCTTATCTAATTTTTGAGGGCGAAAATCATTGATTAATATATCAGTTTTATGTTTATCACCTGATGTTAAAACCACGATCGTATAGACATCCATTTTGGGTTTATAGTTACCCGAGCTGGTGATTTGTTCTAATAAAGCGACACTGTGATAATGTAAAAAACGATCATAATGATCTGGGTAGCGGCGGTGTTGAATATCAATAATGAAGCGATTTTTTTTATCTTCGGCAAATAAATCAAAGCGGCTATCAACATTGCCGATGATGGGTGAAAAGGATTTTTCAGTTTCTACTTTATCAATTTCAATGTCCAGTCCTAGAATATCTTTGACAAATGCCGTAAATATATGCGGTTTAGAAAAGGCTTTTTTGAAAACAACGCCATAACGTAAAGAAGCAACTTCGATCATTATTTTAACTCTCAATGGATGATATGATAATTTGGTATTGTACTCTATCTAGTTGAATTATTGGCTAAAGCCATAAAACTATAAATATTATATTATTATTCCAGCAAGTAGCCCGTATTATGCTTGACGATGTTAAAGTAAGAGTGTCTCATTTGGACGTTCCTAACGAAAACATTGAGAGTAGCTTTCAACAATGCTAGCCCTTCATGTTATATCTAAAATAAAAAATGAATTTATTATTAGCAGATGATCACAGCTTATTTAGACAAGGATTGTCTTTAATCATTGAAAATATTTTTCCATTGAGTCAATTACAATACTGCGATTGTTGGATAGATGTTTATGAAATAACATCGCGACACCCTTTTGATTTAATTTTATCGGATCTATTCATGCCTAGACAACACTGATGGGAGCAAGAACTTAAACGTTTATTAATCAACAATCCTGATCTAATTATTTTTATTATTTCGGCATCTACTGAAATTGAAGATATACAAATGGCATTTAAGCTAGGTGTTAAAGGTTATATTTGTAAAACGGCAGAAGCTCATGAATTACAATTAGCTTTATTACAAATTTATGCAGGGAAGAATTATTTTCCCGTAGAAACTCCCACGCCCTGAGACGGTAAAAGTATTCAATAAAATCACTAAAAATAGTAAAAAATGTGCTGTAAATTATTAATTATTCGTTACCGAACTGCGATTTTTTACTTGAATTAGGAATATTTTCACAGCCTCTAAGCGGGGGAACGCCCGTATTCCAAAAGCTACATACGGGCTACTCGCTTTTTTAAAAATAACGCCGTAGCGTAGGTAGGCAACTTCAATCATTATTTAATAATCCCAATGTCTGTAATTTTTTCTTAGAAAATCCTGTGATTTCAGAGACTAAAGATAGCTCAAGTCCTTTATTTATCATAGCTTTAGCATTTTCTTTTTTCTTTTTTCCTTTTTCTATTCCCTCTTCCAAGCCTTTTTCCATTCCTTCTTCAAGCCCTTTTTCTATACCTTCTTTTATGCCCTCTTTTCGTTCATCACGTAAATATTCTTCATCCAAATATTCGTCTTTCATCCGAAAGGCTTCTTGTGGGCTAACCTTATCATCTTTGATTAAGGAAAATATTTATTTAATAGTTTCATTATGATAATCATTTTCTTCAACCTGTTGATCTAGGCTATCATTGATGGTGGTTAACCATTCTCGATAAGGTTCGGGTGTTTTATCGGTGACATATTTCGGACAAAGGTAAATAATTTTATGCTAGGTTTCAGCAATATAGCTGTCATCTAGTTTTCGAGGGCGAAAATCATTAATTAAGATGTCAGTTTTATGTCGGTCACCTGTGGTTAAAATTACAATGGTATACACATCCATTTTAGGTTTATAGCTTCCCAAACTGGTGATTTGTTCAAGTAAAGCGAGCGACATTACCGATCACAGGTGAAAATGATTTTTCGGTTTCGACTTTATCAATTTCAATTTCCAATCCTAAAATATCTTTGACGAAGGCGGTAAAAATATGGGGTTTGGAAAAAACCTTTTTAAAAATAACGCCGTAGCGTAGTGAGGCAACTTGAATCATTACGTGATAATTCTATTGTTTGATAGCTAAAATTTTACAGTAGCTCTCATTCGAGGTCAGAAATTTTTATTTTCTTAAAAAAGTTTGATTAATCTTGGTAATTACTTGAGTTCAAGGTTTAAATTTGAGCTGTAAGATAAACTTGAAAAATCTGCTACTCTAATCCTTTTAGGGACTAACCTGCCTCGCATCACTCTCCACAGCTTTCAGAGACAGCAAAACTTCAGCATAGAATAAAATGGCGGTAATTTTTCAGCATTATCATCTGATAAAATATCTTCAAAAACTTCAAGATCGTTTTCACTCATATTTAAAAAAATGTCATATTGTATTTTTCTCATTTCTTTCAATGTTGAATGACTTAAATTTAGGGCTTTGTTAATCATATAATCAGCACACTCATCTTACTGATGTGCAAAAATATTACCCTCGGTGTCATATTCAAAATACGTTTCAATATCAACTAACTCATGAGGGTTTAAAAATTTATCTTCATCATATTCCTCATCCTTTCTATCTTCACAAAAATCAATAAGTTCTTTTTTATCTTTTTTTTGTTTATGTTTTTTACAAGCAACTGATAAGTTACAAAAAATATGAGTTAGTTCAGGGTATTTTGTTCTAGGTCGAAGGTGTTCTATGATGGATTCAGGTAAATATTGAGCATTTTCTTTTTCAGGAAGCTCTTGCTGACAATAAATACAAAGCCCTTGTTGTTGCTTTAAAATATCGTTATGTAGCTTTGTTTTTATATCGGTTGGCAAGTTCCATTTTCCTGTTGAAGATAAAAGCTGAACATTATCCTTTATATATGTATCAAATTCATCACAACGTTTTGATTTACCTATAAATCGCATGATATTATCTTTTTCTATTTAATAAAAATAGTTGATGCTGAATCCGCATAATTGAGGGGTCTTGAGGGCCTAAATCAGCCGTTAATTGACGCAGTTTTTCTTCATTTTCAGGGGTATTTCTATTTTCGGGCTGTTGACGAAGTAGGGTGACATAGTCATCAATTCGCTCTTGTGTCTCATCATCTCTTAATTCCATCCCCATAATTTCTTGCAAAATTCTATTAGGTTCAACGCCTTTGGTGTATTTTTGTTCCTTTTCCATGTTAGTGATGGTTACTTTATTATCGGTACTATCACAATTAAGTACAAAAAGGTTTTTAGGGTCTATTGTTGAAATAATATGAGGTGAATGGGTGGCTATAATAAGTTGATTATTTTCTCCTGCATTTTGATAAAGTTTAATAATTTCTTTTTGCCATCCAGGGTGTAGGGATGTTTCAGGTTCATCAATTAACACCAGACTATTGTTTATATTAAGCTGACTTAAAAGAACTGCTCGATAATAAAGTTGTTTTTCACCACTGGATAAATCATCCATTGATATTTCTTTATGATTAAAACTTTCAAAAATTGCTTTTTCAGCGGTAATATTAATTAATTTTGTGTTTAGTTTTACATCTTTTAAAAGGTAATTTATTTCTTTAATACGAGAGTCAACCGCCTCTTTAACACTCATCTCTCTATTTTTCAAGACACTATTTATAATTGAATCAACAAGATATCTTTCAATTTCTTTTTTATGTGAAAAAATATCAACTAACCTAATAAGGCTATTTTTTTCAACTGCTATAAGGTTTAAATCAAAAGAACTACAAACAAAATATAAGATATTAAAATATTTTGATAAAGGAGATGAAAAACAAGTAAATAGAATAAAATCATGTACGATAGGATTATTATTAGCATCTACTTTATAGTTCAACGTGAATACTTTTATAGCCCTTTCATTTTCAATGGCTTTTAATAATTTAGAATTAATTTTTTTAAAAGAAAGAGGTTTTCCACCAAAATTCATTTGTGTCCCTTCCGACATAAAAATAGACATCAATTCGATGAGATTATTAATAATTATTTCTGTGCTTTCAAATTCAATGAATATTTCACCTTGAACAGGTATTGCTTCTGAAAATATTTTTGCTAATAATTGAAGTATAGACGTTTTTCCACTGCCATTAATCCCTGCTAAGACAATAGTATCCAATGCTCCATCATTAGAATCCGTAAAATCTAATTCTAAATCATCAAACATTTTATAGTTTTTGATTCTAATTTTTCTAATCTTCATTAGATTATCTGTAATAACCGCACTAAATCCTGCTCACCCAAGCCATTCTCTTCATGAACAAATTCCCGCGAACCGACTTCAAAGGTATATTTTTGTTCAAAGCCTAAATTAGTCACTTGTTTATTTTTCAATTTAGAATTAATTTCACTATCCAAACCCCCAACGCCTTTAAAGCCTTCTTCCAAGGTAATCACAGTTTCAATGCTCTCTAAACAGACTTGTAATTTTTCTAAGTCATAAGCATTTAAAAGATAAAGATCAATGACCATCACATCAAAATCAGCGGCTATTTTTTTCGCTTTTTGACTCATATAACCTGTCGCTATAATCGCCGCTTTCGAGCCTGTTTTTAAAACTCTAAAGCCATCCTCAAAATTTTCAACCAAGTCTAAAATGGGTAACATCGGCATGGCATCAAAGCGTAAATATTTAGGAGTTTTATTAGCGATGGTGCGTTCAACATACGCTTCGGTTAGTAAGTAATCACTGGGTGAAAAAACTTCCACATTAGGCAAGGTACGCATAATCGACAAATCTTCAAGGCAATGATGGGTGGGTCCGCTTAAGCTATAACTGACTCCCGCACCCACGCCAATTAGATTAATATTCATCGGTCTTAATTGCGATAAAATGGCGATATTGACTCGAATCTGTTCATAACAACGCATAGTAATGAACGGGGCAATGGCATACGCATAAACCGTAAAGCCTTCTAGGGCTAAACCTACGGAAACATTAATTAAATTCTGTTCTGCAATCCCGACATTAATAAACCGATCAGGAAAATCAGCCCGAATTTTATCTAAAATGGGCGCACCAAAATCAGCCGATACAAAAAATAGGCTCTCATCTTCGTGCATTTTTTGATGTAATGCCGCTAAAAAAACATCCCGCATCGCTTTAATCTGCATTATTAATCTCCTCAATTAAACCATCAATATCACCTTCTTTCACCGATAATATATGACTTAACGGGTGTGTTTCTAAAAAGGGAATTCCTTTGCCTTTTACGGTGTGCGCGATCACAACTTTCGGTTTTTGGTGTTGATCTAAAAAAGCGGTTTTTAAGGTGTTATAAACCTGTTCGATATTATGACCGTCTTCCACTTCATAGACATCCCAATTAAAGGCCTTGAATTTTTCGGATAATGAATTCAAATCAATAATATTTTTGCTAAAATCCAGCATTGACACTTTATTGTAATCAACAATCAGGGTTAAATTATCCAGCTTGTGTTGAGCAGCACACATAATGGCTTCCCAATTAGCGCCTTCATTTAACTCACCATCGCCCGTTAATACGACGGCTTTCTTAGCGGATCTTTTGGTTTTTAAGGCTAATGCTATCCCACAGGCAACCCCTAATCCATGCCCTAATGAACCATTGACGGTTTCATAACCAGGGATGATTGGATCAGGAATTCCGCCTAGAAAACTGCCACTTTTACAAACACGGTTTAATTCGTCTTTATCAAAAAAACCTAAATCCGCTAACAAGGGATACATGCAAATTGAGCCATGCCCTTTGGAGATAATTAGGCGATCTCGATTTTCATCACGTGGATTTTTTGGGTTGTAATTGAGCAACTTGCCATAAAATAACGAAGCAAATATTTCTATTGGCGAAAGGGATGACGCGACACGCACTTCGGGTGCCGCTTTGTGAATTTTTAAGGTTTCTACTCTTAAAAATTTTGCCTGTTGTTTTAAATAAGCGGTATCAATCATAATGTTTTTTAAACCAGTGATAAGTTGCGTTTAAACCCTCATCAAACTTCATCTGAGGTTGCCAGCCTAGGGCTAATAACTGGGAGCTATCTAATAATTTTCGCGGTGTGCCATCGGGTTTGGAGGTATCCCAATTAATCGTTCCTTCAAAACCTGTTACATGAGCAATTTTTTCGGCTAATTCTTTAATCGAATAATCCGTGCCTGAACCTAAGTTGTAATGTTGATTTTCTAACGTGTCAGCATTTTTCATCAGAAAAAGTGAAGCATCAGCAACATCTTCGCTAAAAATAAATTCACGCCGTGGGCTGCCTGTTCCCCATAAGGTGATTTCAGAATTACCTGCTTTTTGGGCTTCATGAAAACGTCTAATTAAAGCTGAAAACACATGCGAATTTTCTAAATCAAAATTATCATTTTCACCATAGATCGAATTGGGAATGACACAGATAAAACGCTTGGTTTCATATTGAGTATTGTAGGAACGACAGCCGATAATACCTGCAATTTTAGCCGCTGCATAACCCATACTGGTTTCTTCAATGGCCCCTGTTAGCCAATGTTTTTCTTGCATCGGTTGTTCGCACAATTTAGGGTAGGTACATGATGAGCCATAGAACATTAAATTTTTAACGGCGTATTTATTGGCCATTTCAAATACGTTGGTTTGTATGGCTAAATTTTGATGTAAAAAATCCGCAGGACGAGTTTTATTACCTATGATGCCCCCGACTTTTCCTGCACATAAAAAGACATATTCAGGACGTTCGGTTTTAAAAAAATCTTCGGTTTGTTGTCTATCGGTTAACTCTAATTCCTCATGCGTTCGAGTTATTATAGTTTGATAATTTTTAGCCTTTAAAACACGTAATAAAGCCGATCCTAACAGGCCCGTATGACCTGCTAGGTAGATTTTAGAATCGGGGTTAAACATTACTAAATTTACTATTATTAATAATAGTGTAGGCTTTTATTAATTCTTTAATCCCCATTTCTAACGAATGCTGAGGTTTAAAACCGTGTTTTTCAATTTTATCATTGGAAACAATATAATTGCGTTGATCGGGGTCTTTACCGATTTCAGCTTCCATAATCGTAAAATTAGGGACTTGTTCTTTTATTTTTGCACACAATTCTAATTTAGAAATATTAGCATCCGATAAACCGACGTTATAAGGTTCATTTTTCATGGTCTCAAAATTATTTAATCCCATGATAAACGCATTGGCAACATCACGAATATGGATGTAATTACGTTTGAAATGACCTTCAAAAATGACGATAAAGCGATCTGTTACCGCACGATAAACGAAATCATTGACTAATAAATCAAGACGCATTCGTGGACTCATTCCAAAGACGGTCGCTAATCTAAAACTAATTGCATTGCCACGATCTAAAACGATTTTTTCAGCATCAACTTTGGTTTGTCCATAGGTTGAAATTGGATTTAGCGGGGTTTCTTCGGTGCAATAAATCCCATCTTGTCCAACACCATAACCGCTGTTGGTAATCGGCATTAAAATACGTTGTTCAGGCGATAAAATATCCGCTAAGGTTTTAATCGCATCACGATTGGTGGTTAATGTGCCAATTTCATCACGATTACATAAAGGCGCACCCACTAAAGCGGCTAATGGAATGACCACATCTTTATCTTTAACTAATTTTTTTAATAAGGCTTTGTTTCGTGCATCGCCTCGAACGACTTCAAAGTTATCTTGATAGCAGCAGTCCGCTAACGAGGTCGGGGAAAACATAAAGTTATCTAAAACAGTGACTTTATGACCTAATTTTAATAATTCAGGAACGATGACTGATCCTAAGTAGCCTGCGCCACCCGTGACTAATATGTTAAAACTCATTTTTTACCTTTAAATATAATTAAATAAACGAATGATACTCGCTTATTGTAGATCGTTATTAACTTTTATCAACCCAAAAAAAAAGACAACCCGAAAGTTGTCTTTTTTGCTTTTAACAACGTTAAGAGCTTAAAGTTTTTCTCTAATTCTTGCAGCACGACCTGTTAAGTTACGCAAATAATATAATTTTGCACGACGAACCGCTCCACGACGCTTAACATCAACACTGCTGATAATGAGGCTATGTGTTTGGAAAACACGTTCAACACCCACACCATAAGAAATTTTTCTAACCGTAAAAGCCGAGTTTAAACCCCGATTACGTTTTGCAATGACAACCCCTTCAAAGGCTTGTAATCTTTCACGTTCGCCTTCTTTTACTTTGACTTGAACCACAACCGTATCACCTGGGTTAAACGCAGGAAGATCTGTTCTCAATTGTGCTTTATTTAATTCATCAATAATATTACTCATACCAAACCCTATTTCACTTCAAATTTAAATTCGTCTAACAATGCTTCCTGCATTGCGGTTAATTTTTTATGTTCTAATAAATCAGACCGTCTACACCACGTCCGTCCTAAAGCTTGTTTCATACGCCAACGTTCTATTTTTGCATGATCGCCACTTAATAAAACTGCGGGAACGGCTTCGCCCTGCTCTAGTTTTTCAGGTCTTGTATAATGAGGGCAATCTAAAATCCCATCGCTATAAGAGTCCTGTTTAGCGGAGTTCTCATCCCCTAATACTTTTGGAATTAATCGAGTGATTCCATCAATAATAGTTAATGCGCCGAGTTCACCGCCACTGATGATATAGTCGCCTAACGACCATTCTTCATCACAAATGGTTTCAATAAAACGTTCATCAATGCCTTCATAACGACCCGCAACTAAAATAAGTTGATCAACGTCGGTGCTTGTTGTCGAAAGTAAAGCGTGATTAATAGGTTTCCCTTGAGGTGATAAACAAATCACTTTGCAGTTTTTTGCGTTCATGCTGCGTTTTGCATCATTTACCGCATCGGCAAGTGGTTGATATTTCATCACCATGCCAGGGCCACCGCCATAAGGGCGGTCATCAACGGTACGGTGTTTATCGTGGGTATACTCTCTAGGATTCCAAACAGATAGGCTTACTAAGGCTTTTTCGAGGGCTCTACCTGTTACACCATAACGTGCTGTTTCGCTGACCATTTCAGGAAACAAGGTAATGACATCAAATTGCATCTTAAAAGTCTATATCCCAGTCAACACGCATAATTCCTGTTTCAAGATTGATGTTAACGATGGTTTCAGGTTGTAGGAAGGGGATGAGCCGTTCTTTTTCACCTTTAACAATCAATACGTCATTCGCGCCTGTTTCTAAAATAGAGTCAACATCACCTAGCTGAACGCCTTCCAGCGTTTCAACTTTTAAGCCGATTAAATCATGCCAGTAATATTCATCGCCTGCTGTTGCCGGTAATAAATCTTTTGGAATAAGGATTTCACTCCCGATCAACTGTGCGGCAGCGTCTCTATCACCTATTCCTTTTAATCGGGCAATGACTGTTTTTCCTTGGCGTTTGCCGCCAGCTACTTTAATTTCAGTCAGTTCATTATTTTTTTTTAACAACCACGGTGAATACGTTAAGATATTTTCACGGGGTTCGGTAAAAGAAAAAATTTTTAACGCGCCATGAACACCAAAAATACCCGATATTTCACCTAGTGTAATCAGTTTTGTAGACAATGCGCTTAGGCTGCAACTGCAACAGCTTCAGACTTTTTATGGTCTTTAATGAGTTTAGAAACACGATCAGAAGGTTGCGCCCCTTTTATTTTCCAATGTTCAATTCGAGTTGTATCTAAACGTAATCTTTCTTCTTGACCTGTTGCAAATGGGTTAAAAAAACCAAGACGTTCAATATAACGTCCATCACGGCTGTTGCGACCATCAGTAACAACAATATGATAAAATGGACGATTTTTCGCGCCACCGCGAGAAAGACGAATGCGTACCATTGATAAATTCCTTAAACAATAATCAAATTAATCTATCTATGTTACGCGATTTTTTTAAGATGTGAAATATAAATTAATAATTTTTATCATTTTTATTAGAGACGCTCGTGTTATTTTGTGCCATTAAAAACGATTATTAAGGGAGAAACGTTAGGCGGAAATGGCTCTCTATCAATGATTATTCTAAAATTTGCTTAAGAAATGGAATGGTTAATTTACGCTGGGCTGACAGAGTGGCTTTATCAAGTTGTTCTAATAAAACCCACATGGATGGCATATCACTGGCATAATGTGTCACTAAAAAATGCCCTACCTTATGCGAAACGATAATTCCCATGTGACTTGCTTTATGAATTAAGGCGGCAATAATTTCATCTTGCTCTAACGGATTTAATTTTAACGCTAATCCTGCATTAAGACTGTTTTTAAGATCCACTAATTTAGTTTTACTTGCTTCGGGGTGTTCACGAGCGGTTAAAATTAGACGATTATTATTTTCTAAATGCTGATTGAGAAAATTTAATAAGGCTTGCTCCCAATCTAAGTTACCGACAATTTCATTCACATCATCGAAACAGATGAGTTTGACCTCTTCGAGTCCTTCAAGCATGGAAAGGGGGGGTAGTCGCTTTTTTTCAAAAGGATAGTAAAAAGGGTTCATCCCCTCGGTATGCCCTAATTGACAACAGGCTTGTAAGAGGTGGCTTTTCCCTAACGCAGCATCGCCATAAAGAAAAATCTGTCGTTCACCTGTTCCTAAAATCAAATCTTGTAATTGGGTAACAATAGTTTGATTGGATGCGGGAAAATAGGTGTTAAAACCTTGATTTGATTGAAATTCAAACGCGAGTGGAAATTGAATGCTCATGATTTTAGGGTGTTTTTTTTCTTAAGCGTACGTAAAAGCTCGCCCCAAAAAAAAGTAATAAACTAAAAATAACTTCAAGTATAGCAAGTAATCGCTGGTCTGCTGTAACAAACGCTTCTATTGAGCCATGAATAAAATACAATAAGCTCACATAAGCAGCCCATGCACAGCTTTTAGGTTTTGCCTCAAGTAAGCCGCGTAAAGGGAGTAACAAGGGGGTGACCATGACAATAAGGACGATACTCACGGGAAAATACCGCGAGGGAGCTAATAGGGTATTCCATAACATCATTAAAAAAAAGAGTCCGAAATAACCTGTTAAAGCAATGTAATAAAGGTAGCGTGGGTTCATTATGTTAATTTTAAAGCGGTATGAGCCAATCGAAGGCCTAATGTTTTACAAATATTTTTTTCATCTTGACTTAAATCAGCATCACCACTGGATAGATGACTTGCTCCATAAGGGGTTCCGCCTGTTGTCGTTTCTCGTAGTGAATTTTCACTATAAGGAACGCCCATTAAGATCATGCCATGATGAATAAGCGGTAGCATCATCGATAATAAGGTGCTTTCATGTCCGCCGTGCATACTCCCTGTTGCGGTAAAGACGGCGGCGGGCTTCCCTGTTAATGCGCCTGATAACCAAATTTCTGTGGTATTATCAATAAAATATTTTAAAGGCGCGGCCATATTACCAAAATGCGTAGGACTCCCTAAAGCTAAACCATCGCATTGTTTTAAATCGTCAAGCGTGGCATAAGGAGCCCCTTTGGAAGGAATATCGGCCTCCTTTTTTTCACAGACGGTTGAAATAGCTGGAACGGTACGTAGTATAGCCTCAACGCCCTCTATAGATTCTATTCCACGTCCGATATAATTGGCCATTTTTTCAGTATGTCCATCACGGCTATAGTAAAGCACTAATATTTTTAGCATGTTGATTATTCCAAAATAGCTAAAACGGCTTCAGGGGGTCTTCCTATGGCGGCTTTTCCATTAGCCAAAACAATCGGCCGTTCAATTAATTTAGGATGACACACCATGCTGTTTATGAGTTGTTCAGATGATAAGGATTCATTATTCAAGCCGAGTTCTTTATATATGTCTTCTTTTTTTCGCATTAATTCACGCGGTTCAAGAGCGAGTTTTTGTAAGATCTCAGTAAGCTGTTTGGCTGATAAGGGATTTTTTAAATACTCAATAATTTCAGGTTCTATGCCTTGGTCTCTTAACAGTTGTAATGTCTGTCTTGATTTACTACAACGTGGGTTATGAATGATAGAAATAGGCATAGATTGCATTCTTGGATAACATAAAAAACGTTATAATAACATTTTGTATTACTAACGGCTCGTAAAGCTATGAAATTACCTGATTATTCTTCTGCACGAGTCCTTGTCGTTGGCGATGTAATGTTAGACCGCTATTGGCATGGGACGACATCACGTATCTCATCCGAAGCCCCTGTGCCTATTGTTCACGTTAAAGATGATGAACAACGTGCAGGAGGCGCGGGTAATGTGGCTTTAAATATGGCTAAACTAGGAGCAACCGTTTCATTAATGGGTTTTGTCGGCAAAGATGAAGCGGCTAAAAAGTTAACAAGACTATTAAACAAAGCAGGTGTTGTCTGTTCGTTTGAGGCTTTAGACGATTTGCCTACGATTACTAAACTCCGCATTATGAGTCGCCATCAACAACTCATTCGGATGGATTTTGAAGATGGTTTTCATCATGTTGATAGTACGACCTTGTTGTCTCATTACCAAACTAAACTAGAACACGCACAAATAGTGGTTTTATCGGATTACAATAAAGGGACACTTAACGATACTCCCGGGTTTGTAACCCTCGCTAGAAAAATGAATATTCCTGTGTTAATTGACCCGAAAGGAACCGATTTCACCCGCTATCGTAGTGCCTCTTTAATTACCCCTAATTTAAGTGAATTTGAAGCAGTTGTTGGTCATTGTGCTGATGAAGATGACATTGTGACTAAAGGGGGGCGACTCTTGGTTGAATTAAACTTAGGTTCCTTACTCATTACGCGAGGTGAGCATGGAATGACCTTATTAGCGAATGGTGAACCGCCGTTACATTTACCCACACATGCACAAGAAGTTTTTGATGTAACAGGGGCAGGAGATACGGTTATTTCAACCTTAGCCGCGAGTCTTGCCGCTAATAGCTCGTTAGTTGAAGCCATCACATTAGCGAATATAGCCGCAGGTATTGTCGTAGGTAAATTGGGAACCGCGACTGTAACCATAAAAGAATTTAATGAAGCCTTAAATGGAGAAAGCGTTGATCATCAAGGCGTAGGGACGCTTCCTGAAATTATCAATGCGGTCAATCATGCTAAAAAGAATGGTGAAAAAATTGTATTAACCAATGGTTGTTTTGATATTTTACATTTAGGCCATATTACCTATTTAAAACAAGCCAAAGCGTTGGGCGATCGACTGGTCGTCTTGGTTAATAGTGATGACTCTGTTAAACGTTTAAAAGGTGAAAATCGACCGATTAACCATTTGAATGAACGGATGGAAATGTTAGCGGCATTAGAATGCGTCGATTGGGTCGTGTTTTTTACCGATGATACGCCGCAAAACGTTATCGCACAATTATTGCCTGATATTTTGGTGAAAGGCGGCGATTATGCGGATATTACAACCATTGCAGGCCATAAAGAAGTGCTTGATAATGGCGGTGAAGTTAAAGTTTTAACCTTTGTTGACGGGCATTCAACCAGTCAGATTATTGAAACGATTAAAGGGAATCCTTAATGACTAAAGATAGACTATTAGATCGGGCTCATCAGTATTGGTTATTAGCACGTTTTGATAAACCGATTGGAATTTTAATTTTATTATGGCCTGCCCTGTGGGCATTGTGGGTTGCGAGTGACGGCAAGCCTAATTTACTGGTTTTAACGGTCATTTGTTTAGGCGTTATTTTAACGCGAGCGGCAGGTTGTGTGATTAATGATTATGCAGATCGTGATTTTGACTGCCATGTCGAACGCACCCAACAACGACCGATTGCATCAGGAAAAGTAAGCCCTTCAGAAGCCTTAAAACTATTTGCTATTTTGATTGGGAGTGCTTTTTTATTAGTGTTATTATTAAATGTCATGACCATTTTATTATCGCTCATTGGTGCATTTTTAATTGCCAGTTATCCCTTTATGAAACGCTATACGCATTTGCCCCAAGCCTATTTAGGCATTGCTTTTGGTTGGGCTATTCCCATGTCATTTGCAGCACAGACTAACCATATTCCAACGGTTGCTTGGATTATGTATTTAGCCGTTGCTTTATGGGCGATTGTTTATGACACCATGTATGCCATGGTCGATAAAGAAGATGATCTAAAAATTGGGGTTAAATCAACCGCTATTTTATTTGGTGATAGAGAACGTGAAATTATTGCCTTATTACAGTTGGTTATTTTAAGTCTTTTAGCGATTGTTGGACAACTGCAAGCCCTTGGATTTTTCTATTATTTTAGTCTTCTTATTGCGGCTGGATTATCGGTTTACCAGCAAACTTTAATTTTTCAGCGTGATAAAGACTTATGTTTTAAAGCCTTTTTAAATAGTAATTATTTTGGAATGGCGATATTTATAGGGTTGATGATTGATTATGGGTAAAATCCATAAGGACTAATAATGTAATAACATCCCAAACTTTATTGTAGGCTGGGCTTTAAGCCCCCTATGTTTTATATTAACTAATCAAACTTCAAACTATGCGTTTAAAAGCCGATCCTATTCATTGCCATTTAACTGAAATTAAACTTCATAAACTCTCTAAAGTTTTAGAAATCAGTTTTGATAATGGTAAAGTTTTCAAATTACCCTGTGAATATTTACGGGTATTTACCCCCTCCGCAGAAGCATTAGGTCATGCGCCTGGACAAGAAATTTTGCAAACAGGCAAACAAGACATAGGCATTAATGAAATTAAAGCCATCGGAAATTACGGTATTAGCCCTGTGTTTACGGATGGACATCAAACGGGGATTTATACATGGGAATTGCTTTATAAACTGGGTTCTGACTATGAAACTTTATGGGGAAGTTATTTGAAACAGCTTGAAGACGCAGGGAAAAGTCGTACCGCCTAGTTATTTCTTTCCGTTTATTTTTACACAAAATTCAATACTATTATTACTATTATGAGCAATCAAGACACCACCCATTTCGGTTTTAAAGAAGTCGATACTGAAGAAAAAGTTAAATTAGTCCGAGGAGTCTTTGATTCTGTCGCGGCGCAATATGATGTGATGAATGATTTAATGTCACTGGGGATTCATCGAATTTGGAAGCGCGTCGCGATACAGCTTGCCAATGTTCGTAATGGCGATAAAATCCTAGATTTAGCGGGCGGCACGGGGGATTTAACGATTCAATTTGAAAAGCGTGTCGGTAAAACAGGGGAAGTTGTTTTAGCCGATATTAATTCAGAAATGTTACGCACGGGGCGTGATCGTTTAATTAATAAAGGACTTATCGGGAATATTCGATATGCCCAAGTCAATGCCGAGTGTTTACCCTTTGAAGATAACACCTTTGACTGCGTGAGTATTGCCTTTGGTTTAAGAAATGTTACCGATAAAGACGCGGCATTACGTTCTATTTTACGCGTTTTAAAACCCGGTGGACGGCTGATTGTTTTAGAATTTTCTCATCCTACTGATAAATTAACTGAAAAGGTTTATGATTTTTATTCCTTTAATTTGTTACCCAAAATTGGTGGAATTGTCGCAAAAGATGAAGAAAGCTATCGTTATTTAGCGGAGTCTATTCGGATGCACCCTAAGCAAGATGAATTAAAAGAAATGATGGAAACGGCAGGCTTTGAACGCTGTGAGTATTTTAATATGACGCAAGGGATTGTTGCCGTACATCGGGGTTATAAATTTTAAGAGGTGCAATATGGTTGCCAATTTAGCGACGAAATATCATTTGAGCGAAGCTGAGTATTTGGAAGGCGAAAAAACCAGCGAAATTAAGCATGAATATAGTGAGGGTGACGTTTATGCGATGGCGGGGGCGAGTCGAAATCACAATATTATCAGCAGTAATATTGCCAGGCAATTGGGTAATCATTTAGAAAATACGCCTTGTACAACATTTGTTGCCGATATGAAAGTAAAGGCTAATGATGCTTTTTATTACCCTGATGTATTGGTGGTTTGTGATGATGATAAAGGGGATGATTATTATACTGAATTCCCCGTTATTATTATTGAGGTTTTATCGAATTCAACCCGTGGTCGTGACAAAGTGACAAAAATGAATGCTTATCGAACTATTCCAACATTACAAGAATATGTTCTTATTGAGCAAAATTTTGTTGATATTGAAATTTGTCGTAGGTCTTCGCATTGGCAATCCAAACATTATTTTTTAGGGGATAAAGTGACATTTGAATCATTAGAAATAACGTTATCGGTTGAGTCTATTTATCAGCGAGTGGTTAATGAAGAAATGTTGGAATTACAACGTAAAGTAGTCAAAACATGAGGGTGTGTTGTCTTTATCCTACTAAGGTGATGCCCCCAATTTTTTGCATGATGTCAATAAATTAGTCCAGATGCCTATGTTAGTCATTGGCGTTATTTCTTCGAGCCAACTTATTCAAGTGTCGTTAGAAGCAAAACGTTTAATTGAAGCGGGTATTAACGTCGTATAGGCAATTGAGCTTTTTACACACACTATTTTTGTGATGACAAAAGAAAAGCAGAGTTAGGTTTATACGGTGGTTGAATCGGAATTGATTAAAGTCGGTTTTGAAAGTATATTTGGTCTTAAGAGATAATTTAATGGAACGTTTAAGTATTAAAAACTTTTTATGTATTAAAGAAGCTGATTTTGAAGTCGGTAGGTTTAATATTATTATTGGCTCTCAAGCCAGTGGTAAAAGTGTTATCAGTAAAGTATTGTACTTTTTTAAAGAAATTTTTTATAAGGCTAAATTATTAAGTGTTTCAGAATATAATGTAGAAACAACGCTTTATAAAAATTTTAAGAAGTATTTTCCTGAATATACGTGGAAAGATCAAAACTTTCAAATTGATTATGAAATTAATAATATAGGTATTTCTTTAATAAATACCCATGAGGGGACGATAGAGGTCGTTTTATCGGATGAATTTGTAAGAATGACTGAAGCGTTAGAAAAATTAAATAACGTAGAAGATTCTTTGGATTCTATATTAGAGCTTACGAAATTAAAAAAAGAATTTTCTTGTCTTTACCCTGTGTTATTTATTCCTGCAACACGTTCTTTTTTTGCCATTATGCAAAAAAATATTTTTTATCTTCTGGATAATGATATAAAAATAGACCCTTTTTTGAAAAAATTTGGCTCATTATATGAAAATGCAAAAAGGTCATTTATTGAACATGATGGTATTGTTAGCAAAAGTGAACTACAACAAAAAACAAAGTCTATAATACACTCTATTTTAAAAGGAAATTATTTTCGTAAAGACGAACAAGACTGGATAGAAATGCAGACAGGAGAGATCGTTAATCTTTTTCATTCGTCATCAGGGCAACAAGAGTCTTTACCCATGCTGATTATTTTATCTGTATGGGTTTCTTTTATAGATATAATAGATGAGAGAAGCAACGCTAAAATTTTTATTGAAGAACCCGAAGCGCATTTATTTCCTGTTTCTCAAAAGCATATTATTTCTTTACTAGGGGTAATTTATAACCATTCTTATGATTTTGTATTAACAACCCATAGTCCTTATATTTTAACGGCGATTAATAATGCAATTTTAGCACAAGATGTTATCGAAGAAAAAGGCAAGGAGGCGGTTAAAGCTATTTTTGATCCTGATTTTTCGATTAAATATGAGGATGTAAATGCTTATACTATTGAAGACGGACGTTTAATAAGTATTATGGATGATGAGGCGCGATTCATTGGTGCCACTATTATTGATTCTGTGTCAGATGATTTTGAAACAGATTTTGATAATTTACTTGATTTGCAAGCAGAATAATGGATTTTCAAGCCTGTGGTCGAAAGAGAACAGATAAAATTATCACAATTTCTGAAAATACTCGGAAATTTACCCTGAATAATCCTCATCAAAAACTAGTTTTTCAGGTTGTCGTTGATAATTGTTTGATTAAAACAGGAAAACGTTGTGATTATTTGTTTGAAATAGGTGATCCAATACGACAAATATATTATGTTGAATTAAAAAGGGAAGGCTATTGAGAAAGCGTGTGACCAGTTAAAAACAACGATTATAGCCTGTAAAAATCGTCATCAAAATTTACTAAAAGAGTGTCATGTTGTTGCCTCAATAATTCCTAAGTTAGGAACGGGAACACAAGTATTAAAAAAGAAGTTTAGACAACAAACTGGGATCAATTTAAATTTACATACTCGGCACGCTCAAAAAATCATATAAATTACTTTAACTCATAAATTTAGATACATTGGTATGCAAACACAGGTAACTTTAGAAAGAAGTCGATTAAAGGGTTTAATTCAACATCCGCATTTCAAGGATGATTCGGAAGCTATTTTAAACATTAAACCTCAAACTAAAAAAAGTTATTCTTTTTGTGGGTATAGGGCGTTGTAAAAATAAATAATGTTATCTTTTAAACTCTTTTTCCACCCCTTTATCTATCTATGCTAATCAAACCCCTCTTAAGCAGTGCCTTAGAAACCGTACTTAATCAATACCTCACCTTAGATGATAAGGCTCATTTATTTTTAACTCCCTTAGCCGATAAGGTTATTGCGATTACGATTGAACCTTTCAATGAAACCTTATACCTCTGCCCGACTAAAACCCATATTCAATGTTTAGAAAATTTTGTAGGCGACGTTGATACCACACTTTCAGGTTCAATCGCCGCTTTCGGAGTCATGGGACTTTCAAAAACCCCGATGCGTTCTTTATTTTCAGGGGATGTGAAAATTACTGGGGACACTCGCCTTGGACAAAGATTCCAGCAACTTTTTGAGCAATTAGAGATTGACTGGGAAGAACACCTTTCTCATCTCACAGGTGAAGTTGTCGCGCATACGTTAAGTAACTTATTTCGTTCAAGCCATCACTGGACACAAGAAACCATTGAAACCTTTAAACTCAATGCGACCGAGTTTTTACAAGAAGAAACCCGTGACTTACCCGCAAATGCCGAAGCGGATATTTTTTATCAACAGGTTGATAGTTTACGCATGGATTTTGACCGCCTTTGCGCCCATGTTAATCGGTTACAAACACTTAACACTAACAAGGACTCTTAAGTGATACACCCTAAAGTTTTAATACGCCTTATCCATATTAATTGGGTGATGATGTTCCACGGTTTAGATGAACTTGTTTTAAAAACGCATTTATTTCGACCTATTCGTTATTTGGTTTATCTATCCCCTCATTATTGGTTTAAAAAGGAAAAAGAAAATAGAGGGGTAAGAATACGTCGCACCTTAGAAGATTTAGGGCCTATTTATGTCAAGTTTGGTCAAGCTCTTTCAACGCGTAAAGATTTGTTGCCTGAAGATATCGCCAATGAATTGGTTAAACTTCAAGATAAAGTTCCCCCTTTTGAAAGCCATGTTGCGATTGAAATTATTGAACAATCATTAACTATGTCGGTGAGTGAAGCCTTTGCTGAATTTGAGTCTAAACCCTTAGCCTCAGCATCGGTTGCTCAAGTTCATAGCGCGGTATTACATAGCGGTGAACACGTCGTTGTTAAAGTTTTACGGCCTGATATAGAAACACGCATTCATGCGGATGTCCGTTTGATGTATGAAGTCGCCAAATTTGCTGAACGCTTTTGGGATGATGCTAGACGCTTACGTGCGGTTGAAGTGGTCGCGGAATTTGAAAAAACCACCTTAGATGAATTAGATTTAGTGCATGAGGCTTCAAATGCCGCTAAATTACGCCGTAACTTTAAAGATTCAGACTCCTTATATGTTCCTGATATTTATTGGGATTATACGCGTAAAAAAGTCATGGTGATGGAGCGTATTCATGGTATTCCTATTGGCGATATTCCAAAATTAGCAGAACAAGGGGCTGATTTTAAAACCCTTGCTGAACGCGGTGTGCAAATATTTTTTACCCAAGTCTTTAGAGATAACTTTTTTCATGCTGATATGCACCCAGGTAATATTTTTGTCGATATTCCTGATAAATATATCGCAGTGGACTTTGGTATTATGGGATCACTTTCCTTAACCGATCAACGCTATTTAGCTGAAAATTTTCTCGCTTTTTTTAATCGTGATTATAATCGAGTGGCCCAAATGCACATTGAATCAGGCTGGGTTCCGCATACAACACGGATAGAAGATTTTGAAATGGCGATTAGAAGTGTTTGTGAGCCTATATTTGAAAAACCATTAAAAGATATTTCCTTTGGTTTATTGCTACTCAGACTTTTTCAAACCGCACGCCGTTTTGATATGGTCGTCCAACCGCAGTTGGTTTTATTACAAAAAACGTTATTAAATATTGAAGGATTAGGGCGTGATTTATACCCTGAATTGGATTTATGGCAAACCGCAAAACCTTTTTTAGAAAATTGGTTTCATGAGCGTTTAGGCCCTAAAGCAAAAATTAAGGAAGCGTTAAAAAAATTCCCCGAAGTAGCGGAACATTTTCCAGAAATGCCTAATTTATTATTTCAAGCTTTAGATGGGGCGGCCAATGCAAATCGTCAATTATCCGCGCATAATCAGGAAATGGAACGTATTAGGAAACAGCTCGAAAGTAATTATAACGGGACGATTATGGCCATTATTGCAAGCGCGACCTTGCTTGGTTTAGCAATACTTGTTCAGTAGCAAATATTATGCAAATAAATATAAACCGATTGGAACATTCTATATTTTCGGGTAGTTATTTAACCGACGATGTTTCTTTTTTATTAAAGCCTATTTCAATCCCTTATACCGACGTTGAAGAACGCGAACGAATTATGCAAATTGAAGGGCGGCATTATAGTGAGTTATTGCCTAAAGAATATTTACCTTCAAAACAGTATCAAGCTATTTTTTATCAGGTGTTTGATTTCAATAAACACCGCTTGGCCCAGCATATTTTTGCACTGGCGAATCGTTTGAATCAAAAGAAAAGCTTGGTACTGGTGTCATTAGCACGGGCAGGCACACCGATTGGGGTTATTTTAAAACGCTGTTTACGAGATTTATTTCATCGTGAAGTGGCTCATTATTCCATTTCAATTATTTTAGATAAAGGGATTGATGAAAATGCCCTGCGTTATATTTTGTCTCACCATGATAAACAAGGCGCGGATATTGTTTTTATTGATGGTTGGACGGGTAAGGGGGGAATTGCGCGTGAAGTGAAAAAATGGGTTGACCGTTTTAACCAACAACATGAAACAAATATTTCCACAGACTTATATACGGTGGCCGATATTGCAGGTTATGCGACCGTTGCGGCGACGACAAAGGATTATGTTATCCCATCAGCGTTATTAAATTCGACCATTAATGGACTGGTCAGTCGGACGATATTAAATAAAAATTATCTTAATGAGGATGATTTTCATGGTTGTAAACTTTACCCTGAATTTGAACCTTATGATTTATCATTATGGTTTGTTGAGCAAATGATGATAGAAATAAAAACGTTGGATGAACCTCGCGCATGTATTAATGTTAATCAACACCCATTACAGCAACAAAATAATCAATTTATTCAACAGGTCATGGTGACGTATAAAATCGGAAATCGTCGCTTAATTCGACCGGGGATAGGCGAGGCTATTCGTATTTTACTCCGACGTGTTCCCGATAGAATTTTAGTTCAAGATCGACATTCTACCGATATTAGCCCTTTTTTAGTGTTGGCTGAGGAAAAGAATGTGCCGGTTGAAGAAGTTAAAACGATGCCCTATCAAGCGGTAGGAATTGTTTCGCAATTAACGTTATAAGAGCGATGAGTCAACCTTAATAAGGCACAAATTCAAGCGATGATGGTGTGTATCATCATCGTATTTTAAAAAATAGGATTAAGGATAGGTTAACGATGTTTCGATTAAGCCAGTATATGCGTGAAGTTTTACAACCCACCGCTTTAAAATCGGTGCGTAAACCCGTTGCGCCCGTCGTTATTTGGAACTTAATTCGTCGTTGTAATTTAACCTGTAAGCATTGTTACACCACGTCGGCTAATATTCATTTTCCAGGTGAATTAACGACCGCTGAAATCTATCAAACAATGGACGATTTAAAGGATTTCAACGTCCCCGTACTTATTTTATCAGGCGGTGAACCGTTATTACATCCTAATATATTTGCCATTTCAAAACGGGCTAAAGCGTTAGGTTTTTATGTCGCATTATCCAGTAATGGAACTTTAATTACCCCCGATAACATTGAACAAATTGCGGCAATGAATTATCAATATGTGGGGGTTAGTTTAGATGGTATTGGCAAAACGCACGATGATTTTCGTCAACAAAAAGGCTCGTTTGCAAAGTCTTTAGCAGGGATACGTTTATGTCACGATAAGGGAATTAAAGTGGGCATTCGGTTTACCTTAACGCAAGATAATGTGGAGGATTTTCCTCAAATATTAAAACTCATGGATGATGAGGGTATTGATAAATTTTATTTATCGCATTTGAATTATGGCGGACGTGGGAATAAAAATCGTCAGGATGATGCCAATTTTAAAATGACGCGGGAGGTCATGAATCAATTATTCACCCAGTGTTTACAATGGGAGCAACAAGGCGGGAAGCGGGAAATTGTAACAGGCAATAATGATGCAGATGCGGTTTATTTTCTACATTGGGTTAATCAACATTTCCCACAACGTGTCCATGATTTACAGTTAAAATTAGAACAATGGGGCGGCAATGCGTCAGGGGTTAATGTTGCAAATATTGATAACTTAGGCCATGTTCATCCTGATACCTTTTGGTGGAATCACTCGTTAGGTAGCGTTAAAGAAAGAACGTTTGCGGATATATGGCAAGATACGTCAGATCCACTGATGGCCGGTTTAAAGCAAACTCCACGGCCTTTAGAAGGACGTTGTGGGTCGTGTCATTATCAAAAAATATGCAATGGTAATACACGGGTTAGAGCGCAACAAGTATTTAATAACCCGTGGGCTGAAGATCCAGGTTGCTACCTTACTGAGGATGAAATTAGTCCTAGGGTGTAGAGGGTTACTCGCCTTGATACCCGTAAACTTTCCTTATTTTTCAACTTTAACTAAAATGCGTAAATTTTTCGTTTGATGGCTTTGTTGATGCGATAACAGCCCCTCTTTTTCAGAGTGCTGCTGTTGATTGACCGCACCAATTTCGATCCATTCCCCTAACCGTGTTTTCAACGTTGTTTTAGCTTGATGTGTTTTTATATCCGTATTCGTGTGTAAACGTTCAGACCACGGAGAGATTTCCAAGAGAACCTGTTCACCGTTCAATCGGGGTAATACGGCAAAGCCCGTACTGACTTCAATTTGTTGTTGCTGTTGCCTAACAACCCGTTGACCATAACGGTTTATATAGCGGTGTGTCTGATGAATAGGAAGATAACGACCCACATTTATATGAGCCGCTGTTCCTTCTAAGGTGGTTAATATTTGTTGATGATTCGCATTGTCTTGTTGCTGTTGATAATTCGCGGTCACTTGTCCTTGTAGGTTTGAATTCTGACCCACTAAAATGTTAAGGTTAATCCCTGCATTTAACTGTTCGGCACTCAAGTCTTCACTCTGAATAACCGTGATCGTCAAATTTGTTAGGACGCTATCCAGTTGTTTGATAACCGCTTTAATTTCACGCAGTTTTTCAGGACGGGTTTGAATGATTAAATTAAAACCATCAGGGATTAAACTATCAGATTCATCTAAAAAGGGGGCGATGATCGGTTCTATTTCTGAGGCAAGTCGGTTAGAAAGTGGAATAATTTCCATGACCGTTTCAGCGGCAAAAGTCGCTAAATGGGGTAAAAATAAACTTAAAAATAATAGGATTCGCCCCATCTAGCCCTCCAAAAATCGTTATAATTTTTTGTAAAGTGATAAGTACTGTTTAGCACTATTTTGCCATGAAAAATCTTTTTTCATACAGTTACGTTGCAATTTTTTCCAAACGGGTTTGTCATAAAATAAAATCAATGCCCGCTTAACGGCTTCGATTAAAGAATCTGCACTGGCATCATGAAAAGCAATGCCTGTCGCGGTATTATTAGCGATACTTTCAGGCAAGGTATCTTTAATTGTATCGGCCAACCCTCCTGTTTTTCTTACAATGGGAATCGTCCCATAACGCTGACTATAGAGCTGATTTAAACCACAGGGTTCAAAACGCGAAGGCATCATGAAAATATCAATGCCTGCTTCAATCAAATGCGCAAGGGATTCATCATAGCCTAACGTCACTGAAATTTTATCAGGATGGAGCAAGGTTAGGTTATGTAATCGATGTTCAAAGTCAGGCTCACCACTGCCTAATAAAACAAACTGAATGGGTAAGAGTAACATTTCAGCTAAACAGTCTAAAATAAGATCAATTCCTTTTTGCTCAACTAATCGACTAATCATCCCAAAAATAGGAATGTCCTTGTCAATGGGTAAGAAAAGTCGTTTTTGTAAGGCGATTTTATTGGATTGTTTGTAGTCTAAATTATCGACATTGTAATGTTGAGTAATATGTTCATCGGTCTCTGGATCCCATACTTGGGTATCAATGCCATTAATAATTCCTGACAAACTGTCTTGCTTGTAATGCAGTAAGCCTTCAAGTCCATAGCCCAGTTCTGAGGTTTGTATTTCTAAAGCATAACGAGGGCTGACAGTGGTGATATGGTCAGCATAAACCAACCCCCCTTTAATTAACGACAGCATTCCGTAAAATTCCAAGCCATCAGGATGCCAAAGCTGATTCGGTAAATTTAACGTTAAATATTTATCCGCAGGATATAAGCCTTGGTACGCTAAATTATGAATAGTAAATACGGTCGCAGGACGCTGTAACTCAAGACTTAGAAGGGCGGGAACCAACCCTGTTTGCCAGTCATTACAATGGACAACATCAGGTTTCCATTCCAAATACGTTCTATTCATGGCAATTTCGGTTGCAACTTTACAAAATAGCGTAAAACGTTCTAAATTGTTTTCCCAAGGATTACCTTTCGGGTCACTATAAGGATTTCCAGGTAAATTAAAAAAAGGCGGGTAATCAACGAGCCAAATAGTTACCTGACTATTGGGAAGCTTGGTTTCTAAAATATGGACTTCAGAATTATCAATACAAATCGTACAACGATGATGAACGGGTTCGGTGATATTTAAACTTTGATAATAAGGCAGTAAGATGTGAATGCTTTGTGAAAGCTCATTTAAGGCTTTGGGCAGACTTCCCGAAACATCGGCAAGACCACCTGTTTTAATAAGAGGATGGGCTTCACTACTGACAAAAAGTATTTTTTTCATAAATTTTGATGTTGCAAGATTTTAATAATGTAGGATAGTTATTAACTATCCTACATGACTTAAGACTATAATTTCAATACAATCGCCGCTAGTGGGGGTAAGGTAAGTGTAATCGAATGAGGGTGATTCATCCAGGATTCAGATTCCGAAATGATTTGACCATTACCGATATTACTTCCCCAGTAATAACTGGAATCAGAGTTTAAAATTTCAGTATAACTTCCTGCGATAGGCACCCCGATACGATAATTTTCTCTAGGAACGGGGGTGAAATTTAAAATAATAACTAAATCCTCTTCCGCAGTTTTACGACGATAGCTAATCACCGATTGTTGCACATCATGACAATCAATCCATTCAAAGCCTTCATTATCAAAGTCATGTTGAAAAAGTGCGGGGTGTTTAGAATACAGTTTATTTAAATCTCTTATTAGAGTTTGAATGCCTTGATGTTGTGGGTAATCCAGTTGAAACCAATCAAGAGCTTGATTAAAATTCCATTCCGCCCCTTGTGCAAATTCACAGCCTTGAAATAAAAGTTTTTTACCTGGGTAGGTAAACATAAAACAATATAATAATCGTAAATTAGCAAACTTTTGCCATTCATCTCCTGGCATTTTAGAGAGCATTGAGCCTTTGCCATGAACGACCTCATCATGCGAAAAAGGTAACACAAAATTTTCAGTGAATGCATAAAGCATTCCAAAGGTTAACTGATCGTGATGATGACTTCGATGAACCGAATCTAAACTCATGTACGACAGCATGTCGTGCATCCAGCCCATGTTCCATTTCATCGAAAAACCTAACCCACCTGTCCATGTTGGACGTGTAACTTGAGGCCATGAGGTTGATTCCTCGGCCATAATTACGGTACCAGGATGTTGCTCATGGGTCACAGAATTTAAATCTCTTAGAAAATCAATCGCTTCTAAATTTTCATTCCCCCCATACATATTGGGTACCCAATCATTTTCTTCGCGGGAATAATCCAAATAGAGCATAGAGGCAACCGCATCGACTCGCAGACCATCTAAATGAAATTCTTCTAACCAAAAAATAGCGCTGGCCAGTAAAAAGTTTTTAACTTCATTACGGCTGTAGTTATAAATGAGCGTTCCCCAATCACGATGCTCGCCTTTGCGGGGATCTTCATGCTCATAGAGGGGACTGCCATCAAAACGCGCCAATGCAAAGGTATCTTTTGGAAAATGAGCAGGCACCCAATCTAAAATTACGCCAATGTCGTGGCGGTGACAATAATCAACAAAATAACGAAAATCATCAGGTGATCCATGACGACTACTGGGGGCAAAATAACCTGTGGTTTGATAGCCCCACGAAGCATCTAACGGGTGTTCCGTGATCGGTAATAATTCAATATGGCTAAAGCCTAATTTTTTAACATACTCAACAAGCTGGGCGGCTAATTCACGATAATTTAAAAAATTACCGCGTACATCACGTTGCCAAGACCCTAGGTGTACTTCATAAATAGACATCGGCGCATGTAACCAATCATAATCTTTACGCTGATCCACCCATTGACCATCTTGCCATTGATACGGTTTTTTTTGTCTAATAATCGAAGCCGTTTGCGGTCTAAATTCAAACTCTTGCCCATAAGGATCCACTTTGGTTAATATTTCTTGGGTTTTTTGATTAAGAATTTCAAACCGATACAAACAAACAGAATTTAAATTAGGAATAAAAATTTCCCATATTCCACAATTGCCTAAATTTCGCATAGGATTACAACGGCCATCCCAGCGATTAAAGTCACCAATAACACTAACACGCTGCGCATTAGGGGCCCAAACGGCAAAATAAATACCACTAACACCATCAACCGTGCGTGAATGTGCGCCTAGTTTCCGATAAATGTGCCAGTGCTTCCCTTCACTAAATAAATGTTGGTCAAACTCAGGTAATTGTGATGGAAAATCATACGGGTCATAAAATTTAAAGGGGTGACCCTCTTTATCAACCCCATGTAATTCATAATGTTTTAAGGTTTTTGTATTTACTAAAAGACATTCAAAAAAATCAGTTCCATTAATGCGTTGTAACTCGCCATAGCCTGTAATAGAAACGCTTTCTGCGTAAGGTAAATAAACAGTTATTTTGGTTTGCTTATTTTTAGTATGACGACCTAAAATTGAAAAAGGGTCATGATGGGTTGCCTCACTGATTTTTATTGAATCAGAATCAAGCGTAATTTTTTTTTGTTGCTTGTTCACTTTGTATTGCCTCAGTGTAGTAAAATGGATTAGTAAGTCATGTTACCAAATTAAATTTAGTCTGTAACAGTCAATTTCATAAAGAGGATAAAAATGTCAGATTTAACAAATCAACCTCATGAGCGTTTTGTTAGCCATCTAACTCGTAACACAGTTGCATTAATTTTAGCAGGAGGCCGAGGGTCAAGGCTAAAACAAATGACCGATTGGCGGGCAAAACCTGCTGTTCCTTTTGGAGGTAAATTTCGAATAATTGATTTTCCACTCTCTAACTGTGTCAATTCAGGCATTCGTAAAATTGGGGTTTTAACCCAATATAAATCAGATTCACTCATTCGCCATATTCAACAAGGTTGGAGTTTTTTACGCGGTGAATTTGGTGAATTTGTCGATTTATTACCTGCACAACAACGGATTAATGAAAGTTCATGGTATCAAGGTACAGCCGATGCCATCTATCAAAATATTGATATTCTTCGTTCGATCAACCCTGAATATATTTTAGTGTTAGCGGGCGACCATATTTACAAAATGGATTATGGGCAAATGTTAGCCGATCATGTGACTAAAGATGCTGATTTAACCATCGGGTGTATTGAAGTTTCATTGGAAGATGCCACCGCATTTGGGGTTATTGGTATTGATGAAAATCGACGGGTTAATGCTTTTGTTGAAAAACCTGAAAATCCGCCAGTCATGCCAGGACGTAGTAATACCGCATTAGCATCGATGGGAATTTATGTGTTTAAAACCGAATTCTTATTTGAGAAATTAGCCAAAGATGCTGAAAACCCTAATTCTAGCCGTGATTTCGGTAAAGATATTATCCCTTCAGTGATTAATGACCATAAAGTTAATGCCTACCCATTTTTAGACTTACAAAGCGGTCAGCAAAGTTATTGGCGCGATGTCGGTACCATTGACGCATATTGGTCTGCAAATATGGAATTAATTGGGGTTAATCCTGAATTAAATCTTTATGATAATAGCTGGCCTATCTGGACTTATCAGGCACAAACCCCGCCTGCAAAATTTGTATTTAATGATGATGACCGTCGAGGGGAAGCAGTTGACTCCATGATTTCAGGAGGCTGTGTTATTTCTGGATCTAAAGTAACCCACTCCTTGTTATTTTCAAATGTACGTGTGAATTCATATAGCCACTTAAAAGATGCGATAATTTTACCGTCAGTCACCATCGGTCGCCATTGCCGAATTACGAAAGCCATTGTTGAAAAAGGCTGTAAAATTCCTGAAGGAACGATTATTGGTGAAGATAGAGCCGAAGATGAAAGACGATTTGAAGTCAGTGAAAGCGGCGTAGTATTAGTAACAGCAACCATGTTAGGGCAAGGACGATTTCGTGACAGAATGTAAAAAATTAAAATTAGTCTTATGCTGGCACATGCACCAGCCTGAGTATAGAAATTTACAAAGTGGCGATTATAAATTGCCTTGGACTTATTTACATGTCATCAAAGACTATGTCGATATGGTCGCCCATTTAGAAGCGACTCCCAATGCAAAAGCCGTTGTTAATTTTGCACCGATTTTACTTGAACAAATTGAAGACTATAGTCACCAGTTACACGATTATTTACGTAATGGAAAACCGCTAAGAGACAGTTTATTAGCCGCTCTTGCTAATCCTGAAGCCATTACAAATGCGGATGATCGTTTACAAATCATTAAAAATTGTAAAAAAGCCAATAAAGAACGCCAAATTGAACGTTATTCTAAATTTTCAGACCTTCTTAAAATAGCCGATGAGTTAGAAGAAACTGACTGTGCTATGGACTACATTAGTTCACAATTTATGAGTGATATTGTAGTTTGGTATCATCTTGCTTGGATGGGTGAAACGGTTAAGTTATCCGACAAAAACATTCAAAAATTAATTGAACAAGGATCTAACTTTAGCTTAGAAAATAGGACTCATCTTTTAAAAGTTATTTCTGATTTACTCTCTCATGTGCTTAATCGCTATAAAGTATTAGCACAAAGTGGACAAATTGAACTTTCGGTCACCCCTTACGCCCATCCCATTGTGCCTTTAATGTTGGATATTAAAACGACGTGTGAAGCGATGCCTGATGCGCCCTTACCTCAGTTAGAAAATTATCCTGGGGGCGAAGAGCGCGTACAATGGCATTTGAAAAAAGGGGTTGAAACCTTTAATCATTTTTTTGGCTTTACCCCTAAAGGCTGTTGGCCTTCAGAGGGAGCGGTTAGTTCCGAAACGTTAAAAATTCTGGCTGATTTTGGGTTTGATTGGGCGGCAACAGGGGGAAGCGTCTTACACAATAGCCTTAATAGTTCAGAGCAACAGGGAGTAAGTATTCATCAACCCTTTAAATTAAAAGAAACTAATATTGCTTGTTTTTTTAGAGATGATGGCTTATCGGATTTAATTGGTTTTGAATACTCTAAATGGCATGCAGATGATGCGGTTAATAATTTAATTGAACATTTAGAAAACATTGGCACGAATAAAGAAAATGATATTGTATCCATTATTATGGATGGTGAAAATGCGTGGGAATATTTTCCTAATAATGGTTATCATTTTTTAAACGCGCTGTATAAACGTTTAGCCGATCATCCCACCATTGAACTGAGTACCTTTTCAGAGTGTTTAGCGGAAAAATCAGACGTAAAAACACTGAATAAACTCATTGCAGGCAGTTGGGTTTACGGGACATTTTCAACATGGGTTGGTGATAATGATAAAAACCGTGGCTGGGATATGTTGGGTGATGTTAAAAAATGTTTTGATAACGTTATTCCCACAGGCCGTTTAAATGCAGAACAAACTAAAAAAGCGGAAATACAACTGGCTGTTTGTGAAGGCTCTGATTGGTTTTGGTGGTTTGGTGATTACAACCCAAATGAAGCCGTCAGTGATTTTGAAAAACAGTTTCGTCTGAATTTAACCAACCTCTATTCATTATTGGGTGAACAACCCCCTAGTTATTTAACCCATTCATTTACCCAAGGTTCAGGTACACCTGTCATGGGTGGCGCAATGCGACCTGGAACAGAACATTAACTTAATCAATGAGAGCTATTGTCAAAATAGCTCTTGCCTCTCAAACAGGAGATAATAAACGTGGCAACACTTTTAGAACAACGACGGGCGGGTGTATTGCTACATATTACCTCATTACCTGGAAATTATGTAAAAGGGGATATGGGTAAAGAAGCCTATCATTTCATCAAATTTTTACATGACTCAGGTATCACCGTTTGGCAAACACTCCCTTTAGGTGTCCCACATAGTGACGGTTCCCCTTATCAATGCTTATCAGCCCATGCAGGAAACCCTGCGTTAATCAGCTTAGAATGGCTTAAAGAAAAAGGCTGGCTACATCACACAGAAAGCTGTGAGCATTGTGAAGCGGAAGATAATTTTACAAAAAAATGTTTATTAACCAAGTCTTTTTATGGGTTTCAATCCTTAGCAACGCTAGAAGAAAAAAATGAGTTTAAACAGTTTTGTGATGATAAAGCCGCTTGGTTAGATGACTTTGCTTTATTCATGGCCTTTAGAGCAGAATACAATTTACAGTGCTGGAATCAATGGCCAGAGCCGATCAAGCAACGGCGCTCAAAAGCAATTAAAGAAGCTAAATTACGCTTAAAACATTTTATTGAAATTATAAAGTTTGAACAGTATATCTTTTTTACCCAGTGGCTAGAGCTAAAAAAGTTTGCTGCCGAATACAATGTCCTATTGCTGGGTGATATTCCTATTTTTGTCTCGTATGATAGCGTTGATGTTTGGGTGGATCGTAAAGTTTTCAAACTTAATAAAGACGGTGAAATGCCTGTTGTTGCGGGGGTTCCGCCCGATTACTTTTCAAAAACAGGCCAGCGTTGGGGGAATCCTCATTATAACTGGAAATATTTACAAAAAACAGGATTTGAATGGTGGGTGAAACGCTTAGAAACTCAGCTAGAATTATTTGATATTGTTCGTATCGATCATTTTAGGGGCCTAGAATCGGCATGGGAAATCCCTGCCAGTGAAAAAACAGCAATCAAAGGGAAATGGGTTAAAGCACCTGGTGACGCTCTCTTAGATGCAATACAAAACGCATTTAGTGACATTCCCTTGGTTGCTGAAGATTTAGGTGAAATCACCGATGAAGTGGATAAACTTAGAACTGATTTTAATCTTCCAGGGATGAAAATTTTACAATTTGCGTTTGGCGATAATGCCAATAATCCGTATTTACCGCACAATTATGAAAATAACAGCGTTGTTTATACGGGAACCCATGATAACGATACGACTTTAGGCTGGTATGAGCCTTTAGACGATCATGAGAGACATCGTATTTATGAGTTGCTGGGTAAACCGAATGAAGGAATGCCGTGGGCTTTAATTCAAGCCGCTTTTTCATCGGTTGCAAACCTTGCCGTTATTCCTTTGCAAGATATTTTAGAATTAAACTCAGAAGGTCGAATGAATGTTCCAGGAACCACGACTGGAAACTGGAAATGGCGATTTGATTGGAATCAACTTACCGCAGAAAAAGCAAATAAATTATCGCATTTAGTTAGATTATTTGGTCGATAAGTTTAGAGTGACAAATACCCCCATTTTAAGAGGCGGGGGGGTTGAGGGAAGCTATTCATTGATAAAGATATAGATTTTGTTCAATTATTGGTATTTTTCATTTAGCTTAAAAAATAGTGTGGCGTAAAATAGCTTTAGCTATTGAACTCCGATTTAAACTGTAAACCGAAAAATGAAGAATGCCCAATGATTAGCTTCCTATTTAAGATACAAAGAATCCCCCTTTAAAGTTGTTATGTATAAAAAATTTTCTATCATTATTCCAACGTTCAATGAAGAGCCGATTATTAAGAAATGTCTACTTGCATTACAGCCGTTACGTCAGCAAGCAACCTTGATTATTGCAGATGGTGGAAGTCAGGATAAGACCTTAAGTATGGCAACCCCGCTTGTTGATAAAATCGTTCATGCGGATAAAGGCCGTGCAAAACAAATGAATGCGGCCGCAAAACTCGCTCAAAGTGAGGTACTTATTTTTTTACATGCCGATACTTTTTTACCCGACAATGCATTAACGTTAATCGAACAGGGATTGCATTCAAATAAACACTGGGGGCGATTCAATATCAATTTAACAGGCCCTTCCGTATTAAAAATTATTTCACAAATGATGAACTGGCGATCTTCTTTAACGGGAATTGCCACAGGCGATCAAGTTATTTTTGTTCGACAAACGCTATTTGAATACGTTAAGGGTTATCCTGAAATTGCATTAATGGAAGATATTGCCCTGTCTAAAAAATTAAAATCAGAAAGCACCCCCTTTTGTTTAAAGGATAAAGTGCAAAGTTCTGGGCGACGCTGGCAACAGTTTGGTCTATTTCAAACCATTCTTTTAATGTGGAATTTACGATTGCGTTATTGGTTGGGACAATCCCCAGATAAACTGGCTAAACTTTATTATCAAGAGCAAGGTTAGATGGGGAAAATAGTTATTTTTACCGATGAACCCGGTTGGCATGGAAAACAACTCAAGCGTGCTTTTACAGACCATGGCTATGACAGTGCGTATGTCTCGTTAACGGACTGTAAAATTCAATTAGAATCGGAACAAGTACCGATTCAGATTAAAGACTTTGAACAGGCTTTGCCCGACGGTGTTTTTGTTCGTGGCGTACCCGGAGGATCATTACAAGAAGTTGTGTTTTATTTGGATATACTTCATGCGTTAAAACAACTTAATATACCTGTTTATAATGATGCCTACGCAATCGAGCGCAGTGTTGATAAAGGAATGACGAGTTTTTTACTAAAACAAGCAGGCTTACCGACCCCGATAACTTGGGTATTGAGAGACCGCGAAACCGCTCTAATTATCGCGGAACAGCAATTAAAACAAGGCAGTCATTTAATTAGTAAACCGTTGTTTGGCTCACAAGGGGTGGGTTTAAGACGTATTGAAAAAATGACGGATTTATTTTGGCTTACCGCAAGCAATGGTATTTATTATTTACAACAATTCATTGAATGTGTCGGTGATGATTTTTCAGATATACGCGTTTTTGTTATTCAGGATCAAGCCATTGCTGGGATGTGTCGGCGTGGAACGTCTTGGTTAAATAATGTCGCTAGAGGGGCGCGTTGTGAGCCTATTGAATTAACCTCGGTTTTATCTGAATTAGCGATTAAAGCCACGGCGGCTTTAAAAATGGATTATGCAGGCGTTGATATTATTCAAGATAAAGCAGGGTGTTATCATGTTATTGAAGTCAATAGCATTCCCGCGTGGAAAGGCTTGGAATCGGTTTGTGATCTTAACGTGGCTGAATTGTTAGTTAATGATATGTTACGCATGAAATAAATCCCCCCTTTTAACCCGTTATTACGCACTTAATGTGTGCAAGCTCATCCTTTATTTTTATGATTTCAGCCTCTAAATTAAGTAAGCTTTACCACGATGCCTGTGATATAGAATTACAGGCCTTTAAACCAGGAAATGTAAGTGTCTATGCTGAAGGGCATGACATGACGATAAAAGATTTTCAGCTGAGTGCAATGGCAAGTATGACCCCTATCACCAACCCTAATTATTCATTGGGTGAAAAAATATATTATGCCGTTAAAAATACACGAGATAGAGTAGGCTGTAACACTAATTTAGGGATAATATTATTGTGCGCGCCCCTGATACAGGCGTTATCCACGATGAGTAAAGGCGAGGATTTTAGAGAGAGACTGAGTAAGGTGTTACACGCAACCACGCGTAGTGATGCTAATTGGGTTTTTAAGGCCATCACACTGGCCTCACCAGGTGGGTTAGGTGAATCTGCTGAAGCGGATGTTCATACGGTCGCACAAATTACTTTAATTGACGCTATGAAAATTGCTGAAAATAAAGATAGAGTGGCCCTACAATACACCACAAATTTTAAAGATATTTTCGATTTTTCAATTTTAAGGTATAATGACGCTTTCAAGAAGTGGGGAGACCTAAATTGGTCTGCGGTTGCGTCTTATTCTGCCCTGCTGAGTAAATTTCCCGATAGTCATATCGAGCGAAAATATGGAAATAAATATACGGAAGAAGTACAAATACAAATGCGTTTACTCAATGACATCCTGTTAAGTACAGATAAACCGCAGCAGCATGAAGCGATGCTGTATGAAATAGACACTACCTTTAAAAAATCTGGGATTAACCCTGGAACAACTGCCGATTTAACCGTTGCCACTATTTTTGTTTTTTTAGCAGAAAGAATGCTTCGTACAGTCGGACTATAAACAATTTTTTATTTTTCTCAATTAGGAGATAACAACAAATGGCTAAAATTAACAACCTTCGTGTAGGCGAGTCTTTAAACGGTGATGGAAACGAAGTTGCACACATTGATTTAATGATTGGGCCTCGTGGTTCAGCAGCTGAATCTGCATTCGCTAACTGCTTAACTAACAACAAAGATGGTTTTTCTAGTCTTTTAGCTGTTGTTGCGCCTAACCTAATGGTTAAGCCTGCTACAGTTATGTTTAACAAAGTAACAATCAAAGGTTCTAAGCAAGCAGTACAAATGTTTGGCCCTGCACAACGTGGTGTTGCTATGGCTGTTGCTGATTGTGTTGAAGATGGCACAATTCCAGCCGACGAAGCAGAAGATTTATTTATCTCTGTTGGTGTTTTCATTCATTGGTTAGCAGAAGATGATGTTGCCATTGAGAAAAACAACTATGATGCTGTTAAACAGTCTATCAAAAATGCAGTCGCTCAATCACCTACTGCGGCTGAAGTTGTTGCAGCAAAAGGTTCTTCTGAGCATCCATTTGCAGCTAATAAAGTTTAATTATTAGTTTCAAATAAAATTGATAAAGAATACCTCGATTTATTCGGGGTATTTTTTTGCCTGTAATTTTTTAATAGCCCGACTCGAAATTGCTTTATTATGCAACGCGCTAGCACATAATACAGCGTGTATCCCTATTTTTTGTAATGCGAATAAATCGGTTATTCCTCGAACCCCCCCTGAGGCAATGAGTTCTATTTTAGAATTTAACCGCTGATAGCGCATCAATAGATCCAAATCAACGCCCTGATAACTACCAACACGACCGAGTGTCATCAGAATAATTTTTTTCGGCCACAAATCTTGTTCATAAAATAATTGTTTTGCCCCTAACGATTCCCCGTTGGCCGAAAAATCCAGTGATAAAATAAACTCTTTTTCAAAATTTTTTAAATAACTGACCTTGTCTTCACCATAGGATTCACTACCTAAAACGGTTTGATAATGACTGAATACGGATAATGAGGACGGGGACGCTTGAAATCCTCGATCCACCCAGAAAGTAATGTTTGGATAGTGTTGTCGTAGTGTTTCAATTAAAGCATCATTATCCCCTTCGTCGAGAATCGCATCTAAGTCCGCCAAATAAATAACCGTGAACGGATGCAATTGTAAGAAACACTGAATAACCTCGGTGACGTTATAAGAGTGGCATAAAGGAGTTTTTAGCGGTTGATAATGTTGCCGTAACCCTAATTTAGCATGAACGGCCACCCCTTGTTTAATATCAATAACAGGAATAATTTTCATCAATAGTATTTCTATAATAATGTTGTCATAATGATCGCGTATCCTTATTGGCTGACTATTATTTTTTTAGAAAAAATAGGTCTTTTATAGTGAGGATACCTTTTTATTAAATAAATTAAACTAGGAAAATCAGCGATGAAAATTTTAATTTTATTAGGATGCTTGCTCTCAATTAATAGCTATGCAGAAACGCGTATTGCTATTTTAGATTTTGAATTAAAAGATTTAACCTTAACCCCTAGAATTTCTTCAGAGTTAGCGCGTACGGCATCCATCAAGCCCTTACTAGAAAATGAATTAAAAAAAAGCAGGTTATAAAATTATTACGATTAACTCAACGGCACAACAGCAAGCGAATGCAGGATTGGGTTATCTTTTTGATCATGATGATAGTGCCGCTAAATTAGCAGAAGAGGTCGGAGCTGATTATGTTTTAGTGGGTCGGCTGCATAAACCTAGCTTTTTATTTGCTTACCTCATGGGCCATTTAATCAAGG
This sequence comes from Methylococcales bacterium, assembly GCA_030949405.1. Lineage (NCBI taxonomy): Bacteria > Pseudomonadati > Pseudomonadota > Gammaproteobacteria > Methylococcales > Methylococcales bacterium. Next base: position 261,500 of record JAUZSN010000002.1, read on the forward strand.
TCAGTAATAAGAAACTGATCGGTAATTATATATCTGAAACCAAAGGGGGGCGCGAAAAAATTAACCCTAAAAGCCGTTGAAAGTTTAACCGTTAAAATTGATTATGATTTAGACCGACGTTATACCCCTCCTAAACCCAGCAAATAAAACCAACTATGACACTAGAACAGACACGTACCCATGCTATTAATATTAACACATTCGCAAGGGAGGAAACAAAACCGACTTCTGAGAATGAATCCACTTGCATTGAAGTTAAAAATTTAAATTTTTTCTACGGTGAAAAACAAGCTCTTTTCAATGTTAATATGAAAATGCCTAAGAAAAAAGTAACGGCTTATATTGGACCAAGTGGCTGTGGTAAATCAACGCTATTACGCAGCATTAACCGAATGAATGATTTAGTAGATAGTGCCAGAATTGAGGGAGAGATTTTATTAGAAGGCCATAATATTTATGATAAATCGGTTAATGTTGCGGATTTACGTCGGCGTGTCGGGATGGTTTTTCAAAAGCCGAACCCTTTTCCTAAATCAATTTATGAAAATGTGGCTTATGGTCTCAGAATTCAAGGGATTAATGATCGCCGTACCTTAGATGAAGCCGTCGAAAAATCCTTACGAGGCGCGGCTTTATGGGATGAAATAAAAGATCGGCTTAATGATAATGCATTAGGGCTTTCAGGGGGACAACAGCAGCGATTAGTGATTGCGCGAGCCATTGCGATTAAACCCGAAGTGATGTTGTTAGATGAGCCTGCCTCAGCTCTTGACCCCATTTCAACCTTAAAAATTGAAGAACTTATTAATGAACTCAAAGAAACTTACACCATTGTAATTGTCACGCATAATATGCAGCAAGCCGCCCGCGTTTCTGACTATACCGCCTTTATGTATATGGGTGAACTCATTGAATTTGGACAAACCAATCAACTCTTTACTAACCCGTCTAAAAAACAAACAGAAGACTACATTACAGGTCGCTACGGCTAAGGAAAATCGTCATGGAAACTAATAATAATAAACTTGGGCATCATATTTCGGAACAATTTAATCGCGAGCTGGAGGATATTCGCAACAAAGTGTTAACGATGGGCGGCTTAGTTGAACAACAAATCAAATTAGCAACGCAAGCTTTTTCCAAAGGGGATGTTCAGCTTGCAGAAGAAGTCATCAAACAAGATGATCGTGTTAATAATTTAGAATTAGAAATTGATCGTGAGTGCATCAAAATTATTGCATTACGCCAGCCGACAGCTTTTGATTTAAGACTCTTAATTTCAGTGATTAAAACAATCACTGAAATTGAACGAGTAGGGGATCAAGCAAAACGTATTGCTGAAATGGCGATTCATTTAGCGGGTGGTGAAAATCAGGATGACTATTATGAATTACAACACATATCTGAAATGGTAAGTACCCTGCTTCATAATGCCTTAGATGCCTTTGCACGCTTAAATATTCATGACGTTGTCACGATTAAGGAACAGGTTAAAAAAGTTAACCGTGAGTATAAGGGAATTGTACGCCAATTAATTACCAAGATGATGGAAGACCCAAGAAGCATTAGCCAGTCATTAGATTTATTATGGACAGCCCGTGCATTAGAACGGGTTGGCGACCATGCGTGTAATATGAGTGAATATATTATTTACATGGTTAAAGGGGAAGATGTTCGTCATTTAAGTGCTGAAGAATTAAGCGAGCGAATTCAATCAAAAGCGTAACGACTAGCGTGGCTTAATGTAAAGGGAATCGACTCAATACATTATGGTCACTTATTTGGGCATCCTTCATTTTTCGGTTTACAGTTTAAACTGGAATTTAATAGCATTAGCGGTTGGTGAGTCACGAAAATAGTTAACGCATATTTTACGCCACCCTATTTTTAAGAATAAAGTAGTAAACTACCTTTTTAGATAAATGAAGAAGGCCAAATTATCACCTGATTTCAACCTTGAAATGAGCGGTCATAAATCCTCGAAAAAAATCCCCAACCCTCAGTTTTTATTTTATTAAAGTGTGATATTTATTGAATACAAGTCACACTTTTAAAATATAAATGGAATTTTAACCCAAATTCTTTTAGTATTTTGATTCCTTACGTTACATCTGTTAATGTTTAATCACCTTTTTAACTTAATTAAACCCCAAAATTATCTAGAAAGAATACTAGGACAAATGGTATCGTTTGAAAGGGTAAGAAAAATTAGGAAACAGACTATTAATAATAGCCACTGAAACCTTTAAACCTTATTTACTATTCTTCCCTCACTACACCTCATTTATTAGGCGGAGTGAAACCGACTGTCCTCTATTTTAAACTTTTCAGAGGGGTTAATATTAGAAACAGTATCACCCTTTATGACAAAAAAAAATTTTCCTCTGACCGCGCCACAACGTGAAATCTGGTTTGACCAAATTTTACACGAGAGCATTCCACTTTATAATCGGGCGCGTTATATCAAAATATCAGGTATTATTAATCCTAAACGCTTTGAAAAAGCTGTTAATTGTTTAATTAAAAAGCACGATACATTACGCACTCATCTTACTGATGAATACGCAAATGATGGCACGCCATTACAAACTTACGTGTCAGACATTAACGTAACCGTCCCCTTATGGGATTTCTCAACTGAGCCTAATTCAGATGCAGTTGCGATAAAATGGATGGAAAAACGAGCCGACGATGCATTTTCATTAACCGAATTATTATGTCGGTATGACTTAATTAAAACAGATTCTCACTGTTATTACGTCTTGATGCAATACCATCATCTTATTGTCGATGGATTTAGCATGGCTCATCTAAGTCGCTCATTGGCTGAGATTTATACCGACTTAGTCAATCAAAAAAAACCATCACTGGAAAGCCCTTCTTATAGCGATTTTATTCGCTATGATCGTACTTATGTGGATTCAAAGGATTTTGCGGATAAACAGGCGTATTGGGTAAACCGCTATAAATCCGCGCCCGAACCGTTGTTAATTCCGCATTATCGCAGTCAATACTCTGAAAAATTTATTGGCAGTGATTGCAATACATGGGTTATGCCGCGTTCGTTTTACCAGCAATTAAATTCACTGGCCCATCAACAGGGTGTTACATTTTTTCGGGTGTTTTTAGCAACGCTTTATGTTTATTTTACTCAAACAGGACAGCGGGATGATTTTGCGGTTGGCTACCCTACTTTAAATCGCTCGGAATCTGAATTTAAAAAAATAGCAGGTCTTTTTACCCTAATCGGTTCATCTCATTTTAACTTTGGTCAACACTTAAGTTTTGCCGATTTATTACAAAAAGTTCATCAAACCTTAAAAGAAGATTTAGCACATCAGCCGTTTCCCACCAGTGATATAAAGCGGATTATCAATCAAGATAAGTCGCATAAAACGACTTCTTTATTTGGTCTAAGTGTGTCGTATCAACGTTTTAGTTTTGATGCGCGTTTTGCTAATATTGAGACCGAAACCACGCAATTATTATATGCGTGGGAACAAATGCCTTTAATGATTCATATTCAAGATTTTAATGTCGATTCCGATGTAAAAATTCATTTTGTTTACAATCGGGCGTATTTTAAAGCTGAGGAAATCAGTGCATTACAAACGAGTTTATTTAATTTATTTAAAGCCGTCATTAAGGACAGTACGACGCTTATTTGTGATTTACCGATTATTACCGACCCTGAAATTTCAACCTTACAACGATGGAATACCGCAGCGGTTGAAACTTCGGACTTTCAACCGTTTATTCGCCGCTTTGAACAGCACGTTGAGAAAACGCCCGATAACATCGCCCTTTTTTTTAAAAATAAATCGTTAAGTTATCAACAATTAAATCAAAAATCGAATCAATTATCCCATTATTTAGCAACACTTAAGGACGCTAAGGGCAACGCCATTTTTAATAAGAATCCATTGATTGTGATTGCAGTCGAGCGTTCTTTAGAGATGCTGATTACGTTATTGGCCATTCTTAAAATGGGCGGGGCTTATATTCCTATTGACCCTCATTATCCCCGTGAACGTATTCGCTATATGCTTGAAGACAGTGCCGCGCCCTTAGTCTTAACGCAACAGACTTTAAAAAATAAACTGCCGTTAGCGACTCTTAAACACGCGTGTTTAATTCAGTGTATTGATGAAATTAATCTTAGCGAGCAGTCATTTTTAAACCCAAAAAAACAAATTCACAGCGATGATTTAGCCTATATTATTTACACATCAGGGTCTACGGGGAAACCTAAAGGGGTGATGGTTGAACAGGCTAATCTCAGTAATTTTTTGCAAGCCATGCAGCAATTAACTCAAATCACAGCTAACGACCATTTATTAGCCGTGACCACTTTATCCTTTGATATTGCCGCTTTAGAACTTTATTTACCCCTTATTTCAGGCAGTCGTTTATACCTCGCGGCTCAAGAAACCGCTAATGATGCGTTTGTTTTGCAAAAAGAATTAGTGCTGAATAACATTAGCATCATGCAAGCCACGCCCGCCACATGGCAATTATTAAAACACAGTGAGTGGCGAACTGAAAAACCCCTCACTATTCTCTGTGGCGGCGAAGCGTTACCGATGGAATTGGGGAATTATTTATTAAATAACAGCACTCAATTATGGAATGTTTACGGGCCGACAGAAACCACCGTTTGGTCATCGGCGTATCAAATAAAATCGCCGTTAACAACCTTGCCCTCCATTGGACAACCGATTGCAAATACGCGTTTTTATATTGTTAATCAAATGAATCAGCCTCTTCCTATTGGCGTGATGGGTGAATTATGTATTGCAGGCTCAGGCGTATCTCGTGGTTATTTAAACCGCTTAGATTTAACCGCTGAAAAGTTTTTTGAGATTTCGTTATTTGGCAAACAGGAGCGGATTTATAAAACAGGGGATTTAGCTCGTTGGTCGCCCGATGGAAATTTAACGTATCTAGGGCGTATTGACCATCAAATAAAATTACATGGGTTTCGGATTGAATTAGGGGAAATAGAAACTAATTTATGCTTACAGTCCGATGTGAACGAAGCCGTGGTTATTTTATATTCAAAGGATGAAAACCCGCGTCTACTGGGGTATATAACCAGTGATAATACGGCGATTGAAATAAAAGAATTACGAGCCGCCTTAAAAAATACCTTGCCTGATTATATGATTCCCGCACAAATAATCAGATTGGCGCATTTCCCACTCACGCCTAATGGAAAAATTGACCGGAATGCCTTACCGCTGCCTTTAGAAGACAAAGTAGCCGCGCATTTACCGTCCTCGCCCACAGAAATAAAGCTTGCAGGTTTATGGGCGGCACTGTTCAATCATGAAAAAATTTATCAAGAAGATGATTTTTTTGAACTAGGCGGTCATTCATTATTAGCGATACAGTTAATTATCCGAATTAGAGCGGCATTTAAGGTGGAATTAACCATCCGTCATATTTTTGATTATTCCAAACTGATTAACTTAGCGGATACGATTGACAGCACTGATAATACCGTGTGTTTACCTGCGATAGAACGACAAGCGACCGATATCCCGATTCAACTCTCGTATGCCCAGCAACGGCTGTGGTTTTTAAATCAATTTAATGAAGAGGATCAAGCGACCTATAACATTCCATTTGCCTTTCAAATAACAGGTGGTTTAAATCATCAGGTGTTACAAAAAAGTTTAGCGTGGGTATTGGAACGACACACGACCTTACGCTCTAATTTTTTAACGCAAGAAGGTCAAGCGCACCTAAAAACGCGTCCTTTAAATACTCTTTCTAAGCGTCTAACTCATCACTCGGTTTCTACTTTAGAAGAAACTCAAAAACAACTCAAACAGCAAGCCAATACCCCGTTTAATTTGGCCAATGATTGCTTAATTAGATTTGATTTATTTGAACAAAATCCCCAGCAAAGTACCTTACTGGTGACGATGCACCATATCATTAGTGATGGGGGGTCTATTGGCGTTTTTACTCGGGATTTACAACAGGCTTATCAGGCGTTTCAACAGGATAAACAACCCGATTCCGCTCCCTTGCCGATTCAATACAGTGATTACGCCTTATGGCAAATTAATTGGTTACAAGGAGAGGTCTTACAACAACAAATTGATTATTGGAAAACCCAGTTAACAGGCATTCCCACCTTATTGGAGCTTCCGTTAAAAGGACTTCGTCCTGAACAACAAAGTTATGAAGGGAACAGTTTTCAGCAGGTTTTATCGCCGTCCTTGAGTCAAAAAATAGCCACACTCAGTCAGCAACAAAATGTGAGTGTTTTTATGACCTTATTAAGCGCGTTTAGCCTGTTGTTATCACGTTACAGTCGTCAGAACGATATTTGTATCGGCAGCCCGATTGCCAATCGTCCTCATCAAAGTACAGAAAATCTAATCGGTTTTTTTATCAATACCTTAGTTTTACGTACTCAATTTAAACGGGAACAAACCTTTAATGAGGTTTTACAGGCCACGCGAAAAATGTGTCTTGAAGCCTATAGTCATCAGGATATTCCTTTTGAAGTGATTGTAAAAGAGCTTCAACCGACACGAACCCCTAGCCATAGTCCGTTGTTTCAAGTTTTATTTAGCTTACAAACCCATGAAACGGTTAATTTGGAATTAGAGGGCTTAGACATTCGCGCTTTAGCGGTTGAAAATCCTTATGCAAAGTTTGATTTAAGTTTAGATATTGAAGAAAAAGACGGGCAATTTTATTGTAAATGGCGTTATGCGGTTGATTTATTTGATGCTGAAATGATAACGCGAATGAGTGAGCGTTTTGAGGGCTTACTCAGGTCGATTGTCATGCACTCAGATCAAGCGGCGTGTCAGTTAACGCTATTGACAGCCGATGATAATCAGAACGTGCAACACTGGAATCAAACGACGGTTAGCTACCCTGAGCCAACGAATATGGTCGGCTTATTTGAACAACAGGTGAAAAATACCCCCGATGCAGTGGCGATTGTTTTTGAAAACCAATCCTTAAGTTATCAACAGCTTAATCAACAGGCCAATCAATGGGCGGATTATTTAGTTCATCTTAAAAACACGGACGACAGCCCCTTATTAACAAATAATCCTTTAATTGTCATTGCGGTAGAACGTTCTTTTGAAATGGTTATTGGGCTGTTAGCGATTTTAAAAATCGGCGGGGCTTATATTCCGATTGATCCTCATTACCCACGGGCGCGAATTCAATACATGCTTGAAGACAGTGCCGCGCCGTTATTACTTACGCAAGGTCATTTAAAACAACAGCTTCCCCTTAATGACTTAAAACAGGATTGTCGGGTTCAGTGTTTAGATGAAATAGAGACCGCGCCCTTATCGGTTAATAATCCTATTCATCCGATTAAAGCAACCGATTTAGCTTATGTTATTTATACCTCGGGTTCAACAGGAAAGCCAAAAGGGGTGATGGTTGAACAGCAGAATTTGACGAATTTTTTACAGGCGATGCAGCAGCTTACCAAGATAACGGATAACGATAAGCTATTAGCCGTAACTACGCTATCGTTTGATATTGCTGCATTAGAGCTTTATTTGCCATTAATTTCGGGGGCGTGTTTATATCTTGCGACTCAAGCAATGGCCACCGATGCGTTTGTATTACAACAGCAGATAGTTGAACATCAAATTAGCTTAATTCAAGCGACTCCTGCGACATGGCAATTGTTAAAACACAGTGATTGGCAGGCCGAACATCCCTTAACCCTACTTTGTGGCGGCGAAGCCTTACCTGCTGAATTAGCGAATTATTTATTAAAAAATAGTGATGAATTATGGAATGTTTATGGGCCGACGGAAACCACGGTTTGGTCATCCGCCTATCGAATTAAGTCGCCCTTAAAACGTTCGCCTTCTATTGGACAGCCTATTGCTAACACGCGTTTTTATATTTTGGATGCAAACGATCAATTACTTCCTGAAGGCATGATAGGTGAATTGTGCATTGCAGGCGCAGGCGTTTCACGGGGTTATTTAAACCGAGCTGATTTAACCGCTGAAAAATTTATTGAACTGACTTTAGCGGGAAAAAAAGAACGTATTTATAAAACAGGAGATCTTGCTCAATGGTTGCCCGAGGGTAATTTAGAGTATGTAGGGCGCATTGACCATCAAATAAAATTACATGGGTTTCGGATTGAATTAGGGGAGATAGAAGCTAATTTATGTTTGCATTCTCAAGTGAACGAAGCGGTGGTGATTGTTGATGAAAAAGAACGTTTACAGGCGTACATTACCTCTGAATCGGATAATCTAAGAGAGGACGAATTACAGGCGTGGTTAAAAACTAAGCTTCCCAATTACATGCTGCCGTCACAAATACAGGTGTTGCCGACTTTACCGTTAACCGCCAATGGAAAAATTAATCGGTTAGCGTTACCCAAAGTGACTCATCAGTCTCAACAGGCGAATAATTTTCAATCCCCGCATACGCTCACCGAAGAGCGTTTAGCGAGAATTTGGGTGGCTATTTTAGGGATTAAAATCTTAGATGACACAGGCGCGACTCATATTGATGTTCATGACGATTTTTTTACGATGGGCGGGCATTCTTTATTTGCGGCTCATTTGATGGCTCAAATACAAAAAGTTTTTCAACTAAAAATTCCGTTACGGTCGTTATTTGAGCATCCTACGATTGCAGAGTTGGCTCAATGTATTGATGAGCAATTACAACAACAGTCTTCACAAAAAAATAAACAGGGGTCGGTTCTTGTTCCTTTACAACAAGGAGGCACTAAAAAGCCGCTATTTATTATGCCGGGTGGGAGTGCAGGTGAAGGCGAGTTGATGAATTTAGTCAAGTTGGTTTATTTATTGGGGAAGGATCAACCTGTTTATGGATTACAGGCGCGAGGGTTAGATGGCGTGTTAGCGCCGTATACGAGTGTTAATGAAATGGCCGCAGATTGTGTTAAGGCGATTCGTTCTATACAGCCACAAGGGTCTTATTTGCTGGTTGGCGAGTGTTTAGGCGGGCGAGTTATGTTAGAAGTTGCTCAACAATTACAGGCACAAGGGCAAGACGTTCAGCGTTTAATTTTGATTGAAACGTCGTTACACACGGGGGGTGAAAATTTTAAGGATTTATGGGTTAATATAATGTGGCCTAAATTTAAACGGCATGGGAACTCGTTATTACAGCTTTCCTTTGACCAGTGGCTTAATTATTTTGTGGATAAAAGTAAAAAAGCGTTGAGAATAGTTTTCCCTGATGCGGAATTAGCGGTTAATCTTTCAACAGATGAGCTGATTAGGTTACGCAAAGAGGCGCATAAAAATAGTATTTTTCGTTATCAGCCCAAGGTGTATTCAGGGAATTTAACTTTATTAATGACGAAGGTTCTTTCAGATAAGGAATCGACGTTAAAGTGGGTGGCTTCGGTGAAAGGACGGGTGGATGATTATCAGTTGCCCGAAGGTGAGCATGAAAAGATTACTTATTTGGGGAAGGATGTGAAAACAACGGCTAAGTTGTTACGAGCGTGTTTAGATAAGATGCAGGGGGATCAGGGGGGGGCGAAATATAAAAAATAAATATATTGAGTTGTGGTTTATAAGGAGAGGCATTCCCAAGTGAAACTTCGGAATAGAAATCAAGGGGCGAAATCAAGGGGTCGGAGTTGTTTAAAACTAGTAAATCAATGAAATAAAATACATTTAAATTACTCCGACCCCTTAATAATACTGCTATTATATCGCATTAAATGGGTGAATACTTTCACAGCCTCTGGAGCTTGGTAACGAGAATAAGCTGCAATCACGAGACTAAAACCTCCAAGGTCTTGAAGACCTTGGAGGTTTGAAGCACTCCTAAGCTGAAAAAACTCACCCCGTTTTTAGACGCTTTAGAAGGCCCACTGTGTACGCAAAGTAAACGCATGAATATTATCAGGCTGACTATAGATTAAAATGCCCATTGCCCACGGAGAGAAAAGGTATTCACGCCTTCAAGATCACCTGAATTTTCAGCAGCTAAAATTGCACTATTTTCAACATCAAATGCTCTGCGATAATCAGCCATTAAACGAACGTTTTGGTTTAGATACCAGTTTAAAGCAAGGGTAACTGCTTTTTCACTACCGCCAATGATATTTTCTGAAGTCATATCTGCTTGATCATAACGTGCAGCTAACTCTAATGCACCCCAGCCCCCATTTTTTAAGCTAAAATCTTTAGCAGGTTTTAGACGTTTAAATTCACCATCAGAACCTTTATAAGAACGAGATTCACCTGTTAATGTCCAGCCTGCTTGTACATAAAAAGTATTGAAATCGACACTAGGTTCTCCATCACGCGTTAACCATGCGTAGGCATATTCACCTTGTACTGAAAAAGGACCTTGCATATAGGCGGCTTCAAACCCTGCTATTGACAGATTTTCAGAGTTGCTAATTTTGCCTGTATCGGTTAACTTTAAATTAGATGAATGCGTTGTTTCGTAGCTGAAACGGGTGTTTTTTCCACCATTTAATATATCGTTATTGTCGCTAGTTTCTCTAAAACCACCGTATGCACCTAAATGAACAACCTGATTTTTAGTATTGATGGGGGCATAAGTAACACGAGATGACATTCCCCAGCCCTCGTCTCCCCCAGCAGAACTGCTTGAGCCAATAGATTCACTATAAACCCCAAGTTGTGCTGACCAGTCTTTTCCTGATGATTTAAGATTTAAACCAATAGCACGATCAAATGCAGGGCCGGTGAGCGTATTAACTAAAGAACGTTCGGTAAACATAATATCATTTGAACTTTCTTGTAATTCCATACTGATAGCTTGTTTTTGATTACCGACCGTAATATCCAGCCAGTTTAGACCCGTATAGGTAACAAGTAAATCTTTAATAGCTACCTTATTGTCCGCAAAATCAAATTCAGACATGTACTTAAAATCATCCCACATAACACCTTTTATATAAAGGCGGGCGCGACGAATTTCAGTCCCATTGGTTGCAGAATCGCCAGCAATATAATTATCACCACTATGAAAAGAGGCATCTGCATGTAAACGCCCCCCAATTTTCATTTTAAATTCTTTGTCTGCGGTTTCAAATTGCAAACCATTTTTATCCAGCTTAGTTATTATACTATTGACATCTTTTTTGCTGATGGTTTCTTTTTTAAGTAATGTATTATATTGTGATTGGTTGATTGAACCATTTTGCAATAGAATATTGAGTAATTCTTTATCAGCCGCTTGTGCGGAAAAGCTTGCTACAGAAGCGATCACACCAAGAGCGAATAAAGAAGCGCCGCATTTTTTATTTATTAACATAATAAAAATACCTTTGTATTATAAAAAACATTTTGTTGTAAAATCTACACAAAGGATAATCGGTCAAGATGACAAAACCATGACAACCTCCTATTTTTATTATTCTTGATAAATTCAAACGCTTTAAAAAAATTAAAATGAATTCTAATGGAGACCACAAAAAAATCACCTGTTGGGGGGAAATTTAGGCTATTTTAAAAAGTTAATAACTAAAAATTTGAGGATTGAGTGTTAGGTAAAAAATATGAGAAATTATAGTGAGGACAGGGGTAACTTGGGGGATGGATATAGATTTTAACCCATAAAACTAATTTACTATTAATGGGTTAGGTTTGATTTATTGACTTGAACTCTAATTTTTTATTTTAAAGTGTCATCAGAAGTAACAGACCACTAAAACCAGATATATGAGATATAATCCAGTAAATTTTTTGGCTTAACGGTAAGGCTTGCCAATAAGCGGTTTCTTTCCTTACCCATCTTGCATAGAGAGTCGATAACATTTTTTTCAATCGAACACATAGCCTTGGTGCAGCACGATAAAAATGATAAAGCAGATACAAGGCAATAAAAATCGTACTATTTGCGATGATGATGTCACTTTGTTTAGAATTGGTTTCCAATGAGTGTTCGAGTATCGCTCCAACGATATACTCAATGGATTCGGTAAAAAGGTGAATAAGTCCAAAAATGAAATGAATACCCGCTAGAAACCAATCTAATAATGAATCAAATATTAGAATAATAAAAAATAACAATAGAAAATTTATGCCTACTCTTATTAGCATTTGTCGGTTCGACTCGTTTTTTTTATCATGTTGCCAAGCAGTTAGTATTACCTTGTAAATATTCATGATGTATTTAGACTTTATTTTTTAAAAGATCATTGTGTAAACAGTGATTTAGGTAACTCGTAACAAATAATATATCTCAATAAATGTATTTATCGGAGTACAAAACATGTTTTGTACTCCCATTTGTAATTTACAATAGAGGTTATTTTTTGCGTGTTATCTTAACCTATTTTTTAGGTAAAACAGGGTGAATAGTCACACTTTTTGATTGCAGTATTTGTCCTGTTGGCAAACCAAAAACTTCAATAACAATATTATCATCAGGTGCTGTTTTCAGATAATTTACCAGCGTTTCTTGTATATCAAAATCAATAAATTTTGCTTTAGAAGCATCAATTATTACGGTGCTATTTTCATTAATTTCATTCAAAAGTCGCCTTAATAACGCTTTATTTAAGAATGATACGTCTTTATGCATGGTTAGGGTGTAATTATTTTCTTCATGATGCAGTGTAATGGATTCGTGATAATTTGATTTGATAACAAAAAAAATACCAAAGCCGATACCAATCAAGACCCCTTGTAATAAGTCGGTGGTTAATATGGCAATGACGGTGATGATAAAGGGTAAAAATTGGTTCCAACCCTGACGGTAAAGTGAGATGAATAGCTGAGGCTTTGCTAGTTTATACCCTATGTGTAGTAAAATTCCTGCCAAACAAGCTAAAGGAATTAAATTAAGCAGGTGTGTAAAAAACAGTATACTGAGAAACAATAAAATGCCATGAAAAAAGCTAGAAATACGCGTGCGACCCCCTGAATTAATATTGGCGGAACTACGTACAATGACTGCGGTAACGGGTAAACCGCCCAGCATTCCGCTGATAATATTACCAAGCCCCTGTGCCTTTAACTCACGATTAGTGGGGGCAATTCGTTTTAATGGGTCCAGTTTGTCAACCGCTTCTAAGCTCAGTAACGTTTCCAAACTGGCAATAATAGCTAATGTGACCGCTATGAAATAGACCTGAGGGTTACTAAGAAAACTAAAATCGGGCTGTATAAATAAGCCAGCAAACTCGCTAATATTGGCCGTTATTTTCAAAGAAACTAAATGATTACCATTGATCGAAAATTCTGGAAACCATTGTAAGGCAGCACTATTAAAACCAATGCCCCAGCCTACGACAACTAAGGGTCCAGGAATTAGTTTCAACCAGTTAAAACATTTTGCCCAAGACATTTCCCAGATAATTAGAATCAATAAAGACCCCAGTGTAATGATAGTACTCCCCATGGAAATAGAGCTAAAAGCCTCGAGTACATCATAAAAACTACTAGAGGCCGTTTCATTCATGTAGCTTTCACCTCCCTGAAAACTAGAGTCATAGCCGACAGCATGAGGCAATTGCTTGATAATAAGAATTAAACCAATAGCGGATAACATGCCTTTAATGACCGATGATGGAAAAAAAGCACCAATAATACCCGCACGGAAGTAACCAAGAATGAGTTGTATAACACCCGCTAAAACCACACTAACTAAAAATCCAGGATAACTGCCTAATTGTTCAATAGCACCCAGTACAATAACAGTTAAACCCGCCGCAGGTCCTGAAACGCTAAGCTGTGAACCACTCGCCCAAGATACAATGATACCTCCAACCATACCAGCAATTAACCCTGCAAAAAGGGGGGCTCCAGAGGCTAGTGCAATACCAAGACATAAGGGTAAAGCCACCAAAAATACGACTATTCCCGCTGGAATGTCTTGTTTTAAATACGTTGCATAATAATGGATATGTTTATGAATCACGATTTATCTCTTTTTTAATAATTAAACTTTTAGAGAAGTAAAACTTATCAAGTACTAACATCCTGATACTGAAAAATTGGATTAATAGGGTCATTGGGTTTTAGAGTAATTAAAGGATTAATTAGACCGTCATTTAAACCATAAACCCAACCATGCAAAGTCGGGCGTTGATGATTTTTCCATGCCTCCTGAATGATGGATGTATGAGACAAAGCATGAATTTGTTCGATTACATTTAATTCAACTAACCGATTACCTCGCTCTTCTTCGGTCGCCAATGAATCTATTTCTTGCTGATGCAGACGATAGGTATTTTTAATATGCATTAGCCATTTATTGGTAATGACCAGATCTGAACGCTGTTTATTTAATGCCGCCATAATACCGCCGCATCCGTAGTGACCACAAACGATGATATGTTTAATCTCAAGTATACCGACCGCATATTGCAAGACACTCAGACAATTAAAATCCGTATGAATAACCTGATTAGCAATATTTCTATGAATAAACATATCGCCTGGTTTTGCACCGACAATAATTTCTGCGGGAACACGGCTATCAGAACAGCCAATCCATAAAAATTTAGGGGTTTGTTTTTTAGATAACTGCTCAAAAAAAGAGGGGTTCTTTGTCTTTAATTGCTCAGACCATTCCTTGTTATTTTGTAATAAATCGTTACAGGTGTGCATAGAATTCTCTCAATAAAAAAAATATTTGGTGTCTTGCATTATAGTAGCGTAGAGGCTGGAACGATTTCCCTCGAAATCGATTATCACTATAAATTTTTTGGCTTAAATAATTTTGTGCTGAAGCGATAAATTTAATATACATACAAGGTTGGCTTGAGACATAAACGGCTCTTTAAAGCTTACCTAAACTTACTCACATAAGTTGAGTTTTACTTAGTTATTGCCAGACAGCCTCCTAGAGTATATAGGCAACTGCAAACAGTGCCATGAAACCTACTGTATGTTGTGTTAAGTTAATATGTTCGAAAACAGTTTCTGACCTAACTGATAAAACTAGACATAATAGAAAAATAATGAACAGAATGAACAGAATGAACAGAATGAACAGAATAAAGCAAATAAAAAAAGATATAGTATCCTGTTGAGTTATAAAAAGCTATCTTATTATTGTCGAGTCGATACTATAATGATTCATTACATACTAAAAAGATATAAATATTAGTTAGTGAGGTTTTTTATTTGTAAAATTTAAGAGGGCGATTTATTGAGTTCAACCTAAAAACATGAAGGAAAAAGAGGACATATCTTGTATTTTTCACTCTTAATGTTTTACTTTATACGGTGAATTGAGAGATCGCAAAATGTAAGACCTAACCCCTATTTCTTACAAGGTGTATTCAAGTGATTTAACGTTATTAATGACAACGACTCTTTCTGATAAGGAATCGACGTTAAAGAGGATGGCTTCGATGATAGGAAGGCTCGATGATTATCAGTTGCTCAAAGCAATACCTTCGCCAATTTGAATTTTGAGCTAAAATTTTTCAGAACCTAATATTTGAGTTTTAATAAAATTAATCAGTTACAAATTTTTAAAATGGATTTTCAACGTATTCTATATGATTGGTGAAGATATTGTTACGTAATAGTCCCTATTTAATAGGCATTATTTTAAGCGTCGTTAAATCAATTTCACGTACATTATTTTCATCCCCCCATGAAACTGACACTTTAATTTGTACCACTCGGTCATTTAACGTTTCAGGTAATTCTGCCCCCATCATTAATTCTGCGGGAGTCACCTGAATTAACCAGTTGAAAGACTCATTTTCCTGTCCCTGTGTCTCGCCTAAATCTAAGGGGGTCTCTTCCCCTGTTTTTGCTAATAACGATTCTGCAATCTCGACAGCAAGGGTATAATTTTCTGCAAGGCTTGCCGTTTGTAACCCCGCAGAAAAAATTTTAAGAATAATGCCTAGTGATATGGCCAAAATAGAAAAGGCCACTAAAATTTCAAGTAGTGAAAATCCCTGTTGTTTTTTAAATTTTTTCATTGTTCATCATAAAAACTAAGGTTCATCAACATCATTGATCTCAATATGACCTGTTAGCCAATTAATACTCACTTCTATTCCAAATTTAGCTTGCGATAAAATGATACTACCTCCAGTTGAAGAGCCATCAGGGAAAAAACGAATATTTCCTCGTTGATCGCTCTGAATATCAGATTGTGCCGTCCGTAGCGTAATTTCAATTGTAGGCGATAATTGATAGTTCTTTTGATGGCGACTATTAATTTTATACTGATTTGTCGCCAAATCAAGACTTAGCGTAATTTCTTGCTGGCTAATCAAGGCTTGACCTCGTGCATATCTTAACGCGGATTTTAAATCACGACTCGCCGCTTTAAGACTAGCACGATCACTTCCTGATGAGATATTAGGTCCAACAAGGGAGATGCCTAAAATCATAATAACAAGGACAATCAGTAATTCAACCAGTGTAAACCCTTTATGAGCAATCATTTGTTAATGAGGGCTATTCTTCCCAACTGGTAATATCTTGATCGGTGCCTTCGCCGCCTTCTTGACCATCGGCCCCTAAACTAAATAAATCAAATTTACCGTGTTCACCGGGTGAAACATAGGTGTAGTCTTGTTCCCAAGGATCATTTGGAATTTTTTTATTTTTACGAACATAAGGCCCATTCCAGCGTTTTCCATTACTCGGTTTTTCAACTAAGGCCAGTAAACCCTGATCCGTTTTAGGATAGCTACCGACATCGAGTTTATACATATCCAATGCCGCCGATAGCTCTTCAACCTGTAAACGAGCCGTTTTAATTTTGGAATCATCTAAATACTCAATTGATTTAGGGACAACAACCCCTGCGAGTAAGGCGATAATACTTAAAACAACTAAAAGTTCTAGCAATGTAAAACCTTGTTGAGTCTTTAATTTTTGTTTAATCATAGGAGTAAATTTTAAGTCTGTTTATAAAGTAACATTAGATTTTGCTGTCAATATTTATAATCTATAAGCATTAGGTAATATGTTATCAATAATGTGTTATTTCAAGATAAGCCGTTATAAATACTCGTTTCAATCACATTACGAGGCTCATCATTAATTCAAAATAAAGTCACTATCCATCATTATAGCGATACGATGCATTTCAGCTCTACTAATTTATCCCCTCATTACGTTGCTTACCCAAGCCACGATTCGCTAACAAATAAAATAGGTTGAAACTAAGTACCATTATAGGTATCTACTTTAAATCTCAGGGTAAAGATAAAATTTCTAAAATAGATTTGACAACATATCATAAAAGAACGAACATTTACATACTTTGAATATCCACGACCGACAGGCTGAAACTAACGCCATTTATCAAGCGATCGCTCAAATGGAAAGTAGCGAAGCGCAGGATATTGTCAAAAAAATATTCAATCTTATTGAACGCTTAGCCAGTGATAAATTGTCTTTAGAAACTGAATTACAGCAACTTCGTGACGAGGTTAATCGCTTGAAAGGTGAGCAGGGAAAGCCTGATATCAAACCCAATAAAAATAATAAGGGTGATGATATTTCATCCGAAGACGAACGTAAAAAGCACAAGTTGACGCGCAAAAAGAAACTAATAACGACACTGAAAATACGGACTCGGATAAGAAAAAACGCCGCCGTAAACCCAAGATCCCACGAGTTAAAATCGACCAAACGCTAAAATGCCTACTCGACAAAACTGGCTTGCCTAGCGACTTAGTATCTAAAGGCTTTGCGGAAGTGGTGATTCAAGACATTGTCATCAAAACCAATAATATTAAGTATCTCCGTGAGATTTTTTATTCACCTTCTGAAAATAAGTATTACCGCGCCCAATTGCCTGAAGGCGATCGAGGTCAGGGCGAATTTGGTATTGGAATTCGTAGCTTGATTCCCATGCTTAAGATGATGGGCGTGACCGAAAAACCCATGGTCGGTTTTTTTGAAAATATTGGCATTGTAGTGTCGCCGACTTATGTTTCTCAGCAATGGACAGACGGTTATGACTGGGCGCATCAGGAAAAAAGCGAACTTTATCGCAGCGGTATTCTCAACAGTGATTACGGGCAGATTGATGATACCAGTGCGCGAGTCAACGGTGATAACCACTATTGTCAGGTGGTCTGCAACGACTTGTTTACCGCTTATTTCACCACCAAACACAAAAACCGTTTATCGGTTCTGGACGTGCTGACCGATTATGCGCCACGCCATTATATCTACAATCAACAGGCTCAATCCTTGCTTGACGAGTTCAAGTTAGCTGATAAAGCGCGGGTAAAAGTTGATGCTCAAATACCTGTTAATACAGTGATGAATCAAGAAGACAAGCGCGTGCGCGAGACATAAGCTTCCAGACTCGAAATGAGAAAGGCACGAAAATCAAAGACAGTCTTATGAGTCTTGCTGAAACGGCTAAAAAACTAGCCGTGAGTTTTTATGATTATGTTTATGACCGAGTTAGTGGTGAATTCAAAATGCCGTCTATGGCGAATCTTATCGCTCAAAAAGCGCAAAGTTTGCAGGTCTGATATTTGTTTTACCCTGAAATTTAAAGTAGATACATTTATACAGCAATCGTTAATTCTGTCTCATTGAAATGTAATATTCGCATCGCTTATTTAGTTAAAACAACGTCACAAGGTACACGTTATGCCTTGTTGTTTTCAACAGATACAGAGATAGATGCAATGACACTTTATAATTATTACAAGGCACGGTTTCAGATTGAATTTCTATTTCGTGATGCTAAACAATTTACAGGACTTTGTGATTGCCAAGCACGTTCTGAACCTGCTTTACACAGTCATTTTAAGGCAAGTTTTACTGCGCTAAATTTGATTAAATGGCATGACCGACTTTTAAGTCCTAAACGAAAACCAATTTCAATCGGTAGCTGGAAGACTAGATTTTTCAATGAGTTATCGATTGAACGTATTTTATTAAACTCTGGGGTAGACCTGAGTTTAATAAAATGCTCTTCTCAATACGAGGAGCTTTGTAGCTTCGGGGTTATCTCGCATTAAAACTGTCCGAAGTGTTGGACTAAGTATCACTTTCATTCTCTAATGCTTTTTTAAAATTTTTTTGTAACTTCTAAGCCCATATAATCTACAACTAGCTGAAACATTCACTTTTTTTCTTGTAGCTTAGAGTGTATAAATTATCCATATAGATAACTATACACAAAAATAGATAATAATTAAATAACAGCTGACTACTCCTATCATTAACACATCCTTGTAGCTTATCTTATTAGGCTTAAATGGTAATTACTTCTTCTTTAAATCTCATCGATTTATTTTCAACAATCGCTCTAATCACATGGATTTCCATCCTCTTGCTACCAAAATTTTTATAGTATAGAAACATATTTGTGTCGTTGAGCATATTACCGCTTGATAGTGACCCATTCTTATATTGAGTGAATGAGTGCTTGTGATAAAGATCAGTTGATTGCATTATTGATAAATGATGCGTATGTCCACAAAAAACATGTTCTATATTATGCTTTCTTACAAATTCGACAACGATTCTTGAATTAAAAAGAGGGTCTGAATCTGTATCCAAAATAGAGTGATGATTGAGCAAAATTATTTTATCGTAACTTGTTTTATTAATGGCATCAGAAAGTGTTTTTAATATTTCATTATCAACAAAACCGTTGTCTTTGTAGAGTACATTAGAGTCTAAGCATACTATTAGAAATGACTTACCGTCGAGGGTAATGTTCTTAAGAAAATTAATATCCGTAAAATGTTCCTTGATACCATTAGTATTTCCATCAAGAAAAATATTATTCTTTTTACATTTATCACGATTTAGTGGGCGAACAACGTCGATGTCCTCAATATACTGGCGAAAATAGTCAGCGCTGCGCATATTTCGTTTATCATGATTTCCAGGAATTGAAACAACGTGCGGGCAATCAATTGACTTTAAAAAATTTCCAGCCGCTTCAAATTCATTTTCGAGAGCATCGGTGGTGTTGTCGCCTGTGTTGATGACAATATCAGCGGCATAGCTGTTTATTTTTTTCAACAATAATTCACTTTTTCCGAGCCAGTGACGAGGGCCAAAGTGCATATCTGAGATGTGTAGTATATTCATTTTCGTTTCGTTTCGTTTTAATTTTATTACTTTTTTAGCGTTAGTATCAAAGTGTGTATAGTTACGACTAATAAATACTGAGTATGTCACTATAATATGACAATAGTATGTTCTGAAAAATATGAGTTTAGTAGGGTATCTATTTATTACCAGTAGGTTATTTATTTCAACACTTCGGACAGTTTTAATGCGAGATAACCCCGAAGCGACAAAGCTCCTCGTATTGAGAAGAGCATTTTATTAAACTCAGGTCTACCCCAGAGTTTGAAAAAATACGTTTAATCAATAACTCATTGAAAAATCTAGTCTTCCAGCTACCGATTGAAATTGGTTTTCGTTTAGGACTTAAAAGTCGGTCATGCCATTTAATCAAATTTAGCGCAGTAAAACGTGCCTTAAAATGGCTGTGTAAAGCAGGTTCAGAACGTGCTTGGCAATCACAAAGTCCTGTAAATTGTTTAGCATCACGAAATAGAAATTCAATCTGAAACCGTGCCTTGTAATAATTATAAAGTGTCATTGCATCAATCTCTGTATCTGTTGAAAACAACAAGGCATAATGGTATCTACTTTAAATCTCAGGGTAAAGATAAAATTTCTAAAATAGATTTGACAAGTATCCACTTTAAATTTCAGGGTAAAACAAATATCAGACCTGCAAACTTTGCGCTTTTTGAGCGATAAGATTCGCCATAGACGGCATTTTGAATTCACCACTAACTCGGTCATAAACATAATCATAAAAACTCACGGCTAGTTTTTTAGCCGTTTCAGCAAGACTCATAAAACTGTCTTTGATTTTCGTGCCTTTCTCATTTCGAGTCTGGAAGCTTATGTCTCGCGCACGCGCTTGTCTTCTTGCGCCGAGTTCGGCTGCATTGTTATGTAATGGTAATTTCGGAAGTTCCAAAACTCGCAATAATTCGGTCTTTTTCGCCAGTGTTTTGGCGATGCGATCATTGAGGTCTTCATAATCGCTTGTGGTTGCAAACAATTCATCAAATCGCGTTAACAACCATGCCTTTTTATCGGGGCAGGGATTTTTTTGATAGTTAAGCAACTCCTTATAATACTCCCAATAGTCGCCTCGAAAATCGGCTAATGCTTGCTGATGTATTTCCAGAATTGGACGGAGTTTTTGTAGTGGCGAGCATCGTGAACCCAGCATAACCCCAAATGTTCCGTCAGTAATTTGAATTGCGGCGCATCGTCTGCAAGCAAGGTTTCAATAACAGGAAAATCCGTTTATTGCTGATAATAGACAATGGCGCAAGCTTCGGTGACATGCGTTGCCTGTCTTACGCCTAAGGTATTTAAGATCGCTAAGTGCAACTTAAATTGCGCTTCATTCATCACTGTATTGACAGGTATTTGAGCATCAACTTTTGCCCGCGCTTTATCAGCTAACTTGAACTCGTCAAGCAAGGATTGAGCTTGTTGATTGTAGATATAATGGCGTGGCGCATAGTCGGTCAGCACGTCCAGAACCGATAAACGGTCTTTGTTTTTAGTGGTGAAATAAGCGGTAAACAAGTCGTTGCAGACCACCTGACAATAGTGGTTATCACCATTGACTCGCGCACTGGTATCATCAATCTGTCCATAATCACTGTTGAGAATGCCGCTGCGATAAAGCTCGCTTTTTTCCTGATGCGCCCAGTCATAACCGCCTGTCCATTGCTGAGAAACATAAGTCGGCGACACCACAATGCCAATATTTTCAAAAAACCGACCATGGGTTTTTCGGTCACGCCCATCATCTTAAGCATGGGAATCAAGCTACGAATTCCAATACCAAATTCGCCCTGACCTCGAACGCCTTCAGGCAATTGGGCGCGGTAATACTTATTTTCAGAAGGTGAATAAAAAATCTCACGGAGATACTTAATATTATTGGTTTTGATGACAATGTCTTGAATCACCACTTCCGCAAAGCCTTTAGATACTAAGTCGCTAGGCAAGCCAGTTTTGTCGAGTAGGCATTTTAGCGTTTGGTCGATTTTAACTCGTGGGATCTTGGGTTTACGGCGGCGTTTTTCTTATCCGAGTCCGTATTTTCAGTGTCGTTATTAGTTTCTTTTTGCGCGTCAACTTGTGCTTTTTTACGTTCGTCTTCGGATGAAATATCATCACTCTTATTATTTTTATTGGGTTTGATATCAGGCTTTCCCTGCTCACCTTTCAAGCGATTAACCTCGTCACGAAGTTGCTGTAATTCAGTTTCTAAAGACAATTTATCACTGGCTAAGCGTTCAATAAGATTGAATATTTTTTTGACAATATCCTGCGCTTCGCTACTTTCAATTTGAGCGATTTCTTGATAAATGGCGTTAGTTTCAGCCTGTAGGTCGTGGATATTCAAAGTATGTAAATGTTCGTTCTTTTATGATATGTTGTCAAATCTATTTTAGAAATTTTATCTTTACCCTGAGATTTAAAGTAGATACGCATAATGTGTACTTTGTGACGTTGTTTTAACTAAATAAGCGATGCGAATATTACATTTCAATGAGACAGAATTAACGATTGCTGTATAAATCTTAACACCACCCTGTTTACCTGCTAATTCTAATTTTCTCGTCTCACCCACAATCCACTTACCGTCATAACATTTATGGCGACCTTTTTCTTTTTGCTCACCTTCGTAGAGTAAACGTAAATTAGCATCACAACGTAATTTTCCAATTTGATGGTAACCTTTAGCGATCACGCCATGGGTAAACTTTTGTTTAGAATCCCAAAACTTAGCTAAACCGTAAGTTTTTTCACCACTTTTGTTAACAAAGCTACACTCTAAAGCCGCTATTTTTTGTCCCGACGTTGAAAGAATTTCATTATTACCTACCTGATTAAATTTAAGAAAATCTAACTTTTTATTAAACCATCGACGATAGGTTTTTTCTGATAACTCATTGTAACGGCTGAGATTTGTATAGTTAGCCTTACCTCTAAAGCTTATCAAATTACTTAATAGGCTAGATAAAATTTTTTTGTGGTTGAGAACCACTAGACATTTTTTCTAAAATCGTTTCTATTAGTTGCATGGAAATCTTCTTTTCAGGAAATTGTTGCTTTAGAAACTACATTTTCCTATGAATTGAAGATTTCCTCTACTTTTAAAACTGTCCGAAGTGTTGATACTCAAAACAGGATCTCCCTGTGTTGTATATTCCTGCTTGAGGCGTTCAATATTCTTAAATTGTTCGTCTCGATAAGGGATATTAGACTTTCCTGCCTCGGCTTTAAAAGCTTGCCGTGGACGAAAATTATGTTTTTTCAACAGTCTATCAACAACCGTTACACTCATTGGAAAGCCTTGTTCCCCAAGCTTTTTCGCGATAGCAGGGCGCGATAAATTTGTCCATTTTATCGTTTCATCCATGGGAGATCCCGCCGTGTTATTTTTCAATACGTCTAAAAATACCTCATCTATTCCATCAAGGGTTGGCAGTAAAAAGTTACGTCCTCCTCCTGATTTGCGAATGCGTTGCTTTTCATTAGATAGGTCGGTTTTTAATTCCTGTTGACCGCGAGTAACGGCGACGGTCTTTTTCCGATAAGCTATTATAAAAATTGCGCATTTGCGCTTCAATGTTTACTGGATAATTTTGTATTTTCATAACAATAGAGCATACTTGATTCAAAGCTTGTTACCAACTAATATAATTTATTAATTTTTGGGTTTTATTAAATCCGCATTCCTATGCGTTATAAAAATTTTACTCAAGGAGTCGGAACGGTTGATTTTCATTCTTTTTTGGTTACTCGTTCCTTGATTGATAACTTGTTGAATGCCTCTTGATTTATCGCTTACTTTGAAATAGATAAATTATAAGGGTGCGTTTTAAAGGAACATCGTTTAGTTTAATAAGGTTGAAAGTGATAAACTAGCCCTTATTTAGCTATAATGATTATTACAGCAAATAACGCATATTAAATATGAATTTCTATCGTCTATTTTTTTACCCTCTATAAATCTGCATGTCTACCCTCGAACACCTCAAACAACACGCCCAAAAAATTAACCGTTGCCTTACAAAAGATCGCCACCGTTTAAAATCTCAATGTGATCGGTTGCGCAGTCAATACCAAAAAGGTCAACAACCGACCCTACAGTTAAACGCCTTAATTGAAAAAATTGATGCGTCCATTGCACAATGTCAGCAACGCCATCGTAGTATTCCTAAGATTGAATTTCCCGATTTACCCATCAGTGATAAGCGCGATGAAATTACGGAACTGATTAAAAATAATCAAGTGATTATTCTTTGTGGCGAAACAGGGTCAGGGAAAACCACCCAATTGCCTAAAATTTGTTTAGCACTTGGGCGTGGCGCCGCGGGATTAATTGGTCATACGCAACCCCGAAGAATTGCAGCCCGCACGGTAGCGGATCGTATTGCGGATGAATTAGGCCAATCTATCGGGCAAATTGTGGGTTATAAAGTTCGCTTTAATGATCATACTCGTGAACACTCTTTAATTAAATTAATGACCGATGGTATTTTATTAGCGGAGTCGCAAAATGATCCTTATTTAACGCAATACGATACGATTATTATTGATGAAGCTCATGAGCGTAGTTTAAATATTGATTTTCTGATGGGTTATTTACGTTGGTTATTGCCTAGGCGTAAAGATTTAAAGTTAATTATTACTTCGGCAACCATTGATCCTGAACGTTTCTCCAAGCATTTTAACGATGCACCGGTGATTAATGTTTCTGGGCGGACTTATCCTGTGGAAATGCGTTATCGTCCGATTCAACAATTAGAAGAGGATGATGAAACCAGCGTTGATTTACAGCAAGCGATTTTAACGGCGGTGGATGAATTACATCGTGACATTCGCGGTGATATTTTAATTTTTCTCAGTGGTGAACATGAGATTCGTGAAACTGCTGAAAGCTTGCGGAAACATCATCCTGCCCATTGTGAAATTTTACCGCTGTATTCAAAACTCAGTGTCAGTGAGCAAGAGCGGGTGTTTAAACCCAGTGGCGCAGTGCGAATTGTTTTAGCAACCAATGTGGCCGAAACCTCGTTAACGGTACCAGGTATTCGTACCGTGATTGATACAGGTCATGCACGCATTAGTCGTTATAGTCATCGGAGTAAAATCCAACGGTTGCCGATTGAAAAAATTTCTCAAGCCAGTGCTAATCAACGCGCAGGCCGTTGTGGCCGAGTTGCAGACGGCATTTGTATTCGTCTGTATTCACATGATGATTATTTAGCCCGTCCTGAATTTACCGAACCTGAAATTTTACGCACTAATTTATCCTCAGTAATGCTGCAAATGACGGCGTTAAAATTAGGTGAGATTGAAAAATTCCCCTTTGTTGAGCCGCCTGAAGCTAAGATGATTCGGGATGCAAAAACCTCATTACATGAAGTGAATGCCTTAGATAAAGAGGACAATTTAACCGAAATGGGGAAACAACTGGCTAAAATTCCAACCGATCCGAAATTAGCGCGTATGTTATTAGCGGCTAATGAATTGGGGTGTGTTGCTGAAGTAGCGATTATTGTATCGGGGTTATCCATTCAAGATCCCCGCGAAAAACCCAGCGATAAAAGACAGCAAGCGGATCAAAAACATGCAATTTTTAAAACGGAGGATTCCGATTTTTTAAGTTTTTTTAAATTATGGACGCATTTTGAAGATAAGAAAAAACACTTATCCAATAGTAAGCTTCGTAAATATTGCCGTGATAATTTTTTATCTTATATGAGAATGCGTGAATGGCATGATATTCACACTCAAATTATGCAGGTGATTCGAGGGGAATTAAAGTTTACCCTCAATACCAGTGATGCCGATTACACCCAAATTCATCAAGCTTTATTAGCGGGGTTATTGTCGAATATTGGTTTTCGTCATGAGCAATATCAATATTTAGGAGCGCGAAATTTAAAATTTTTTATTTTCCCTGGTTCAAGTCAGCATAAGCCCAAACCTAAATGGATTATGGCGGCGGAACAAGTCGAAACCAGTAAAATTTATGCACGCAATGTGGCTAAAATTGAACCTGAATGGATAGAGTCGGCAGCGGAACACTTAGTAAAACGCAGTTATTATGATCCTCATTGGGAAAGAAGAGCGCGGCGGTCAGCAATTTATGAACGCACCTTATTATATGGTTTGACCTTAGAAGTTAAACGTAAAATTCCTTATGAACGCATTGATCCTAAAGCCGCGCGTGAAATTTTTATTCGCTGTGGTTTGGTCGCGCAAGATTACCATACCAACGCCCCTTTTTTTAAAGCCAATCAAAGCTTATTAGAAGAAGTGGGGATGATTCAGCACAAAGGCCGACGGGTTGATTTAGTCGAGGATGAAGAGTGGTTGTATCAGTTTTATGACCAAAAATTACCCGAAACCATTGTTAATGGGATTACCTTAGATCAATGGCGGAAACAAGAAGAAAAAGAGCATCCTAAAATTTTGTTTTTGACCAAAGCCGATTTAACGCGTGAAGATGAAGGCTCGATTAATGAATGGGATTTTCCCGATCATAAGCAAGTGGGACGTTTAAGTATTGAACTCAGTTATCGCTTTGATCCAGGGCATGATGAGGATGGCGTGACGGCGGTTATTCCTGTGCATCAATTAAATCAATTAACCCCGCAAGCCTTTGAATGGCTAGTCCTTGGTTTATTAGAAGAGAAAGTAATTGCGTTAATTAAATCGTTACCTAAACACAGTCGAAAACATTTTGTGCCTGTGCCTGAAACCGCAAAAGAATGTCTACTGATTGAACCTGATTTTAAAGGCTCATTGTATGATTGGTTATCAACCCGCTTGCGTAAATTAACAGGGGAGGCGATTCCTTTAACCGAATGGCGACTTGAAAATTTAAGCGATCATTTACGGATGAATTATCGTGTGGTTGATGAGAACGGTAAGGCGTTGGATTACGGACGCGATTTAAAAAAATTACAAGAAAGCTATACGGAAACCGCAGGGGATAGTTTTGATGAATTGGCCGCTGATGAATTAAATTACACGGGTTATATTACATGGGCGTTTGATGATTTACCTGAAACTTATCAATTTACCCAAAATAATCAAGAGTTTATTGGTTTTCCTGCATTGTTAGATGAGGGTGAAACAGTGGGTGTGAAAATTTTTGACACCTTGGGTAAAGCACAGTTGTATCATGAATTAGGGTTAGTGCGATTATTTCAATTGCAATGCCATAAAGAATGCCAGTATATTTTAAAGAATTTACGCGGCGTTGCAAAAACACAATTAAGTTATAATCAATTAAAGCCTCATCCTATCTTAAGAAAACGGGCGATAGAGTCTTATAAGGAAGATGTCTTACATTTAATTTTGTATCGAGTCTTTGTTGAAAATAATAGCATTCGTTCGCAGGCTGATTTTGAAACGATTTTGCAAAAACACAAGCCTCAATTAATGGTTGTTAGCAATGAAATAACTCAGTTGTTGGTCGATATAATGGAAGGTTACAGTGATTTGGTGCTTCAACTGGGATTAAAATCATCGTTAAGGGAATTGGTCGCTGAGATTCAAACTCAGTTGAATCATTTATTTTATCAAGGGTTTATACGTTACATTCCTTATCAACAATTACAACAATTCCCGCGTTATTTAAAGGCGATGGCGTATCGTTTAGAAAAAAGAGATATGAATCCAACAAAAAATCAGGATGTAAAACGTTATTGGTTTCGATTTTGGAAAGAGGTTCAAAAACAAGCCGAGAGTGATGGTATTTACCCTGAGCGCGATAGTTTTCGTTGGTTGTTAGAGGAATTTAGCGTTTCGCTTTATGCACAACAATTGAAAACACCGTTTCCTGTCTCCGAAAAGCGACTGGAAAAAGCGTGGAATCTTAGATAACATTTAAAGGAATATTTATTATGGCGAGCATGAAAGATAATATGACGGATTTAAAAAACCAGTTAAATAATACTAAGGAATAAGACGTTAATAATACCCGAAACTAATCTTGAAACATTTTAATTGTTCGCTAGATTTTCATATTTAGTTTCGGAAGTTATGTTAGCTTGGTTCTCTTAAGTTGGGACCTTAGATCTGAACTTTCAATTGATCTAATAAATAAATCAAACTATCGCATTTTACCTTAAACGTATCTATTTCATGTTGACCCAATTCTCCTTCTCGACTTTCTTTTGGTAACGCAACAATCCTTTTTATATCATCGTGTATCGCCTTATGTTCGACTTCAATTGTTTTCATGATAGATAAATGTGAAAACTCCTCCAGCCCTGAGTTATATAACCATTTTCCAAAATCACACTCAAGATGGCTACTAAGGTCTGAAAGCTGTAGGTCACTAAACCCATATATAAAATCAATTAATTTCGATTTCCAATCTAAATGTGAAATCTTTGCCATAGAAATATCTAAGTTACTCATTATTTTTCTTCCTTATCGTCAATAGGTTTGCTAGAAAATACTTTATTACCCGTAATCATGGCTGAAATCAATCCTGATTTCTCCTTTAGTTCAGCTATCGTTACTCCCAAAATATGCAAAAAAATACTGATAAGTAGACTGTAAAAAACATATTTATGAATCGTAATAAAAGGCTTTCTAAAGGTTCGCATTTCATTATATGCTTCTATATTAACATATTCCTTTGACCCCGGTTTTAGCGCGGCTAATTTTTCAGGATCACCTTGAGTAACCCATAGGGCTATGTTATCGCCAAACGGGGGGAAATATAAATCGGTTCCTGCTAAAACTAAGCCTGTTACTGCTTGTGCGGTTAATAAGAGAAACAAGATATTAATCATTAATTTAGCTAACGGGTTATGCCCTAAATAATGAGACGGTTCCTTCGATTTTCGGCCTTTAATAAATAATATTAAGGCTTGGAGGTCATTTTTTCCAAATCGAAAAATAGCCTTGCCATTAGAATAACGATCCTGCGAAAAAAAACTAATAAATCGAATGATTAAGTTAATAGCAAATAGATAGCCGATATAAACGTGTATTGTCTTTAATAAAATTTTTCCATCCGAACTAACCCCTAAATCCTTATTGTAAAAAATAATCAAGCCTATAAAAATTAACCCCATAACACAGATAAAATTAAGACCATGAAAAAGTCTAATCGATAAACGCCAAACAGGATAAACTATTAATGATTTAGTGTCTTTCATAATTTGATTTATAGTTTTTAACCGTTGAAATTCGTAAGCGACGAATCGCTTCGCCAATTTTTGCTCCTTGTACGCCTGATTCTAAAATAGTTTTTATTTCAATCGTTGACGCGAGTTTTGCCGCTTGTTTAATATAATCGGCTTGAGAGTAGGTCATATTTTCCTTTCCTGTTCGCCCTTTAGAATCGGCTTCGCAGGCTATTAAAAAATCTTGTAATCTATTTTCTTTTTTAAATGCGCCAAGCTCTGAAAGCATATCAACTAGGGTGGCGGGTCGAAGCTCAAAAGCGCGATGACAATGCGTATGGTAGCGCATCACCTGCATTGCAAGTGTTTTAAAATGATTAGGAACTTTGAGGCGATTGCAAAAAGAGTCTAACAAAGGAAGCCCTGCTTGTTCATGGCCTCTATGCTGGGGTAAAAATTCGATAGGGGTTAAGGCTTTGCCCAAATCATGAACTAAGGCGGCAAAACGGACCTCCGCTTTATCAGAAAGCTGGGTCGCTTGGGTCAGGGCTAATAAACTATGAATGCCTGTATCTATTTCAGGATGATGCATTTCAGGCTGTGGAACACCCCATAAATTTGCGATTTCAGGAAAAATAATCGTTAAGGCATCTGAGGCGCGTAATGTTTCAAAAAAAGCGGCGGGGGTTTGCTCGGTTAAGGCTTTATGAACTTCGGCCCAGACGCGTTCAGCAACTAAGTGTTGAACTTCACCTGCAATAACCATTTCCTGCATTAATTGCCGTGTTTCTTCTGCTAATTTAAAGCCCAGATGTTGGTAGCGAGCCGCAAAACGTGCCACCCGTAAAATTCTAACAGGGTCTTCAGAAAATGCGGGGGAGACATGGCGAAAAATACGATTTTTTAAATCTTCTTGCCCCCCATAGGGATCAATGACCTGTCCCTCGGTAGTAAGTGCCATTGCATTAATGGTTAAATCACGTCGAATTAAATCATCTTCTAAGGTAATATTTGCACTGGTGTGAACCTCAAATCCTTTATAACCTGCGGCTGTTTTTCGCTCAGTTCTTGCGAGTGCATATTCTTCATGCGTTTTTGGGTGCAAAAAGACAGGAAAATCTTTACCAACGGGTGTAAACCCTTGCGATATCATGGTTTTTGGCGTTTCACCAAGGACAACCCAATCACGTTCTTTAACGGGGTAATTGAGTAATTTATCTCGAACTGCGCCACCTACTAAAAGGGTTTGCATAATAAGCCTATAGAATTTAAATACATTGAGACGAGAGACGGATTTTAATCTCGACAATCATCGTTATTATTTTTGTGTATCGACAAACACTATTATAATAGCGCAGAAAAGTATGCTTTTCCTCAGATAAAAACATGAAGAGCATCAAAATATTAAGATTAATAAAAATAAAGGGTCGTAAATAACGTTATTATCGTTTTGACTTATAAATGATTATAATTTCCAACGTCTATTTATTTAAAGCGTTCATCATTCCAAATTTTTAAGGAAAAATTAAAAAAATGGCATTATATGTGTATAAATTTGGGGGTACTTCCGTAGGTACTGTCGAAAAAATTCAAGCCGTCGCCGATAAAGTAGCACTCGCCCATGACGAGGGGCATCAAATTGTAGTGGTCGTTTCTGCTATGAGTGGTGAAACGAATCGGTTAGTCGATTTAGCAAAGCAAATGCAGATTCATTCTAATGCGCGTGAAATGGATGTACTCTTATCAACGGGTGAGCAAGTAACCATTGCATTACTGAGTATGGCCTTGTTAGAACGAGGGTATGTTGCACGTTCTTACACAGGACGGCAAGTGCCTATTGTTACGGATGGTAGCTATACTAAAGCCCGTATCTTATCTGTTGACGATACCCGTTTAAACGCGGATTTAGCAAAAAATAATATTCCGATTGTTGCAGGTTTTCAAGGCATGACGGAATATGGGTGTACCACAACATTAGGGCGTGGGGGGTCGGATACAACCGCCGTTGCTTTGGCTGCCGCTTTAAAGGCGGATGAATGCCGTATTTATACGGATGTTGATGGGGTTTATACGACCGATCCTCGTATTGAACCTAACGCACGACGTTTAAATCAAATTACGTTTGAAGAAATGCTAGAAATGGCGAGTCTAGGGTCAAAAGTTTTACAAATTCGTGCCGTTGAGTTTGCAGGAAAATACAATGTTGCCTTACGCGTTTTATCCTCATTTGAAGAGGGTGACGGAACACTTATTACTTATGACGAGGAATCAAATATGGAAAAAGCTTTAATTTCAGGTATCGCCTTTAATCGTGATGAAGCTAAATTAACGCTGACGGGGGTTCCTGATTTACCTGGAATTGCCTCAAGAATTCTGGCTCCTATCGCGGATAAGAATATTGAGGTGGATATGATTATTCAAAATACGGCCTCTGATAAAAATACCGATTTTACCTTTACTGTTCATCGTAATGATTATGATGAAGCTTTTGCTATTTTACAAGCTACATGTGATGAATTAGGCGCGAAAGAGGTCAGAGGGGATGATAAGATTGTAAAGGTATCTATTGTTGGGGTAGGGATGCGTTCTCATGCAGGGATTGCGAGTACGATGTTTAAAGCACTCGCGGATGAAAATATTAATATAGAATTGATTGCGACCTCAGAAATTAAAATTTCAGTGGTTGTTTATGAGAAATATTTGGAACTCGCGGTAAGAACTTTGCACGCCGCTTTCGGGCTTGATAAGGCGAAGACATAAGGGCTAAAGTTTTATTTTCAAATGAAAGCTGATATAATGCTTCGCTTGGTTGGAGTCTGTTTTTTTAGACAGTAGATTTTTATAGGAAGTAGGGAGATATTATGCTAATCTTAACTCGCCGTGTTGGAGAAACTTTAATGATTGGTGATGACGTTACGGTCACAGTCCTTGGAGTAAAAGGAAATCAAGTTCGTATTGGGGTTAATGCTCCCAAAGAGATTTCTGTTCACCGAGAAGAAATCTACGAAAGAATAAAGAAAGAACAGGCTGAATCATCTGGGTTAACAGGTTCAGACGAATAAGAAAATTAGGAGAGATGGCCGAGCGGCTGAAGGCGCTCCCCTGCTAAGGGAGTATGGGTTTTATCGCCCATCGAGGGTTCGAATCCCTCTCTCTTCGCCATATAACTAATTTTTTTAAAAGGATTTGAAAAACTTGTTGACAAGAAAAAGTATAAAAGGGATAATACACGGCTCAATGTAATGCGCCTGTAGCTCAGCTGGATAGAGTACTCGGCTACGAACCGAGTGGTCGGGAGTTCGAATCTCTCCAGGCGTACCATACATTAAAGATTTATTCCTCTGTAGCTCAGCTGGTAGAGCAAATGACTGTTAATCATTGGGTCACAGGTTCGAATCCTGTCGGAGGAGCCAAATAGAAAAGCCTTGAAAATTTATTTTCAGGGCTTTTTTTTATGCCTGTTGAATAATTTAAGTAAGGGACGTGGAAATTATAATCATCCCGTTAAATGACTTGGAACCGCGACTTTAGTCACGGGAAGCCTACATCACAAGAAAAGTGTTGCGTTCTACGCTCAACTTACCCCATCTTAAGTTAGGAACTCTACTTTTTAAAGTAAATAGGCTAAGCGTTCATTTGGGTAATTATATTTCTCCATCACCCTTATCGAATCGTTTGGGTGGAACAATTTATTTTTTTACACCCGTGTTAAACATGAGTAAATCATTTAAATAAAGGAATTTCATGGATTTGGAAAATAGTCTTCGTCTTGGTTTTGCCTTAGGAATCTTTCTTATCATGGTTATATGGGAAATATTAACCCCTAGACGACCGTTAGCCTTAACACGCATAAATCGTTGGTCGGTTAATCTAGGACTTGCGTTAAGCAATCAACTATTCGTTCGTTTTAGTGTTGGTGCAATGGCCTATTTCACGGCTATTTATGCACAAGAACATGGGATTGGCTTATTAAATTTAGGTAGACTTCCTGAGAGTGTAACGATCATTATTAGTCTATTAATTTTAGATCTTGCCATTTATGGTCAACATATTGCCTCTCATCAATGGAAGTGGTTATGGCGTTTACATCAGGTGCATCATAGTGATGTTGAAATTGACGTAACGACCGCCGTACGCTTTCACCCCTTAGAAATTATTATCTCCCTTGGCTATAAAGGCCTTTGCATTATAGTGATCGGTATTGATCCCTTTGCGGTTATTTTATTTGAAATTATCTTAAATGGGGCGGCAACCTTTAATCACAGCAATGTTAAACTGCCCTTAAGCTTGGATAAAAATTTACGCTGGTTAATCGTAACCCCTGATATGCACCGTATTCATCACTCAACGTATCAAACCGAAATGGATAGTAATTATGGTTTTTCTATTTCATTATGGGATAGACTTTTTAAAACTTATACGGAAAAACCTCAAGATCCCATGCTTACGATGCGTCTAGGACTTAATTATTTACGCGATCCATCGCAACTTGTTTTTTTGCAATTATTATTATTACCCTTTAGAAAATTTAAATAATCATTTATGTTACATACAGTGGGTTGGGATATTGGCGGCGCGCATGTTAAAGCGGCTTTAATTGATGAACATGGGTGTGTTCTTAAGGTTTACTTAGAAGCCAGTCCCTTGTGGAAAGGATTGGATTATTTAGACCAAGCCCTTAAAAATATTTTGACCCAACTTCCCGTGGCTGATTATCAACATGCGATGACGATGACAGGTGAGTTAGTTGATTTATTTGCATCGCGTGATGATGGCGTTGAAAAAATTATAAAGGCTTTACATGGGGTTATTGGGGACTCTGAACTCTTAATTTATAGAGGACAACACGGCTTTATTAAACCCGATCAATTAAAAATATCTCATACAATTGAAATAGCTTCAGCAAATTGGATGGCCAGTGCATCATGGGCTGCACAGGCTATAGATAACGTATTATTTGTTGATGTAGGAAGCACGACCACCGATATTTTATTATGTCAAAATAAGGTTGTTGACGCGCTCGGTTTGAGTGATTATCAACGTTTACAGTCACAAGAATTAATTTACACGGGCATTGTTCGCACGGCAGTGATGGCATTAACGCAAACCACCTTTTTTAAAGGGCAATCTATTGGCATCATGGCAGAATATTTTGCAACGATGGCCGATGTTTATCGATTGACGGGGGAACTCAATGAAGCGCATGATAAAACAGATACCGCCGATGGACAGCCAAAAACACTCGCGGCCAGTGCAAAAAGATTAGCTCGAATGATTGCTTATGATTTTACAGACAGTGAATTAGGGTTATGGAAACAATTCGCCCTTACTCTTAAATCACAACAAAAACAGCAAATTCAATTAGCGTGTCAGCGACAGTTAAGTCGAGATTTTTATGATAAGGATAAACCACTTTGCCTTATGGGTGCAGGTATTGGGCGTTTTTTAGTGAAGCAAATTGCCTTAGATTTAAAATTACCGTATCAAGATTTTTCGACCCTCTTTCATACAAAAATTGATAAATCAACCCTTTCACTGGCCGATTGCGCGCCTGCCGTGGCGGTTGGCTGTTTAAGATTGAAGTGTTAACTGCTGCTAAAATTGTTATAAAATAGTTTTTCTAACCCGCGATTAAACATCAAAACCTAATTAAGCGATTAACGTAATTAAGAACCCTACAAAACAAGCTATTCTTGGCTTGTTCTCATAAAAATGTCGGTTTAACGCCGACTATTAATCCTAATCTTTTAGCCAATACCCATTTATTGGCGTACCATAAACACATCTTAAGCTTAATTATTTTAACTGTTATAAATTTAGGAATTATCATTATGTCTGACATAGAAATTGCTCAAAAAGCTTCTATGAAACCTATTATTGGTTTAGCTGAAAAAAACTTTAACATTCCCATTGAACATTTAGACCCTTATGGTCATTACAAAGCTAAACTTTCACTTGAGTATATTAAAAGTTTAGATGATAAAGCCGATGGAAAGCTAATTTTAGTGACGGCCATGAGTCCCACCCCCGCAGGCGAAGGTAAAACAACGACGACGGTAGGTTTAGGCGATGCGATGAATCGTTTAGGAAAGAAAACGATCATGTGTTTACGCGAGCCATCACTCGGGCCGTGTTTTGGGTTAAAAGGGGGAGCTGCAGGCGGCGGGTATTCTCAAGTCGTTCCTATGGAAGATATTAACTTGCATTTTACAGGTGACTTTCATGCGATTGGCATTGCTCATAATTTACTCGCTGCGTTAATTGATAACCATATTCATCATAGTAATGAACTGAATATAGATGCTAGACGTATTCAGTGGAAACGGGTTGTTGATATGAATGACCGAGCCTTACGAAAAATTACCGTTGGACAAGGCGGGGTTACTAACGGTTATTTACGTGAAGATGGGTATGATATTGTTGTCGCCTCAGAGATTATGGCTATTTTATGCCTTGCAACAGGGCGTGCTGATTTAAAAAATCGTTTAGGGCGTATTATTATTGGTTATAAAAAGGATCGTGTTAGCCCTGTTTACGCCAGTGATTTAAAGGCTGAAGGCGCGATGGCAGCGGTTTTAAAAGATGCGATTAAACCTAATTTAGTGCAAACCCTTGAAAATAATATAGCCATTATTCATGGCGGGCCTTTTGCGAATATTGCACACGGGTGTAATACGGTGACCGCCACTAAAACCGCGTTAAAACTTGCCGACTATGCTGTTACAGAAGCGGGGTTTGGGGCGGATTTAGGGGCTGAAAAATTTATTGATATAAAATGTCGAATGGCAGGGTTAACCCCTTCGGCTGTAGTTTTAGTGGCAACCGTACGGGCCTTAAAATTTCACGGGGGGGTTACTAAAAATGAATTAAATCAAGAAAACCTTGACGCACTTGAGGCAGGTTTTGTTAATTTAGAGCGACATTTGAATAACATTAGAAATCATTATGGACTCCCTTGTGTGGTGTGTATTAATCACTTCACCTTTGATAGTGAGGCAGAAATTGCGTTATTACAACAAAAATGCGAGGCTTTAGAGGTAAAATGTGTGGTTTCTAAACATTGGGCCGAAGGAGGGAAGGGCGCTGAAACCTTGGCCAAAGAAGTTATCGCTATTGTTGATAATCGGGAACCTAGTTTTAGCTATGTTTATGATGAAAATTTAAGTTTATGGGAAAAAATAGAAGCGATTGCCACCAAACTTTATGGCGCTGCAACGGTTACCGCATCCCCTGCACTTAAAAAACAGTTAGCGAATTGGACAGTTGATTATGGAAAGTTTCCTATTTGTATGGCCAAAACACAAATATCTTTTTCCACGAATCCTGATATAAAAGGGGCACCATCAGGACATAATGTTGAAATTAGTGAAATAAGATTGGCGAACGGCGCAGGTTTTATTGTGGCTATTGCAGGAAATATGATGACAATGCCTGGCTTGCCTAAAATTCCAGCAGCCGAACGTATTGATATAAAGGATGATGGCACAATTACAGGGTTGTTTTAAACGGTTAATTATAAAAAAAACATCAATGACTTAAGTAAGGGTTAAATTATGAGCAATGAAAAATTTAGATTGGTTACTCGCAGTGACTTTGATGGCTTAATTTGTGCCGTTTTATTAAAAGAGC
Source organism: Methylococcales bacterium (assembly GCA_030949405.1). Taxonomy (NCBI): domain Bacteria; kingdom Pseudomonadati; phylum Pseudomonadota; class Gammaproteobacteria; order Methylococcales; species Methylococcales bacterium. The sequence continues at coordinate 298,281 of JAUZSN010000002.1, forward strand.
TGGATTTAATTGATGAGATTAAATTTGTCCATCCCAAAGACATGCAAGATGGAAAAATAAAGATTACTAATAATGATATAACCACAAACCTTCCTTATGTTGAAGGGGTTTATCTTGCATTCGATCATCATTTAAGTGAAGAACTGCGGAATGAAAAAAAGGATAATCATCTAATTAACATTGACGCACCTTCGGCGGCACGGGTTGTTTATAATTATTATGGTGGGGTGGATCGTTTTTCTTTTCGATGGAATGAAATGATGGATGCGGTTGATAAAGCCGATTCTGCCCAGTTTAGCCAAGAGGATGTTTTAAATCCTAATGGCTGGGTGCTAATGAATTTTTTAATGGATGCACGAACAGGACTCGGTCGTTTTAAAAATTTTACGGTTTCTAATTATCAATTAATGATGGCTTTAATTGATTATTGTAAAGATCATGGCATTCATGACGTTCTTAAACGACCTGATGTGATTGAACGGGTTACACTTTATAAGGAACATGAAAAAGCAGCAAAAGCGCAAATTAAACGCTGTGCAACGGTTCATAATAATTTAGTTATTTTAGATTTACGCAATGAAAGCAGCATCTATGCGGTTAACCGTTTTATGATTTACGCGTTGTTTCCCGAGTGTAATATTTCAATTCATGTCATGTGGGGGTTAAAACAACAAAACACCGTATTTGCCATCGGAAAGTCTATTTTAGATCGTAGTTCAAAGACAAATATTAGCCAACTTTGTTTGCATTATGAAGGCGGCGGACATATAAATGCAGGAACTTGTCAAATTGAAAATGAAAAAAGTGCTAAAATACTTATCGAAATTATTGCGAAAATTAACCGTGATGGCTAATTGAAGTACGAGTGTCTTTTAGCAGGTTCTAATCTAAAAAACCTGATAAGTCTTAGACTTATCAGGTTTTTTTACTGGGAAATAATAAATAAAAAAAATTTCTAAGTAAGATTTATACCTGCTAAAGGCCCGTGCGCCAATATTTTAATTATTTTTAAACCTAACCTTAAGTAAAAAAAACGTGATAGAAAACCTAAGAAATATTGCTATTATTGCCCATGTTGACCATGGTAAAACCACCTTAGTTGATGAACTTTTGCAACAATCAGGTACGTTTGCTGCACATGAAAAAACGACTGAACGAATGATGGACTCTAATGATATTGAAAAAGAACGGGGTATTACCATTCTTTCAAAAAATACAGCAATTGATTGGGGTGACTATCATATTAATATTGTAGATACACCAGGACATGCTGATTTTGGTGGCGAAGTTGAGCGTGTTTTATCAATGGTGGATTCGGTTTTATTACTCGTTGATGCGGTTGATGGGCCAATGCCACAAACGAGATTTGTGACTCAAAAAGCCTTTGCTTTAGGTTTAAAACCTATTGTTGTGATTAATAAAGTGGATCGTCCCAGTGCGCGTCCTGAATGGGTGGTTGACCAAACATTTGATTTATTTGATCGTTTAGGCGCGACGGATGAACAACTTGATTTCCCGATTGTTTATACCTCGGCATTAAATGGCTATGCCAGTTTAAATAGTGAGTCTCGAGAAGGGGATATGACTCCGTTGTTTGAAACCATCGTTGAAAAAGTCCATTCGCCTAAAGGGGATATTGATGGAGATTTTCAAATGCAAGTGATTAGCTTAGATTATAACTCCTATGTCGGCGTTATTGGTATAGGACGTGTTCAACGTGGGTCTATTAAAACAAATATGCCGTTAACCTTAGTTAATCGTGACGGTTCAAAAAGAAATGTACGCATGTTGCAGATTTTTGGATTTAATGGCTTGGATAGAGTTGAAGTTAAAGACGCGACCACCGGTGAAATTATCGCGTTTACAGGGGTTGATAAGTTAGAAATTTCAGATACGTTATGTCATCCTGATAACCCTGAAGCGTTACCCCCCTCTAATTATTGATGAACCCACGGTGAGTATGACTTTTCAAGTTAATAACTCTCCTTTTTCAGGGCGTGAAGGAAAGTATGTAACGTCACGACAAATTCGTGAGCGCTTAGATAAAGAATTACAACATAATGTGGCTTTAAATGTTGAAGAAACAGGGGATCCTGATAAATTTAAAGTCTCAGGGCGGGGTGAATTACACTTAGCTATTTTAATTGAAAATATGCGCCGTGAAGGTTTTGAAATGGGCGTTTCACGTCCTGAAGTGGTCTTAAGAGAAATTGATGGAAAACTGTGTGAACCTTTTGAAATGGTCACGATTGAAGTTGAAGAGATACATCAAGGTCCCATTATGGAAAAAATGGGTGAACGTAAAGGGGATTTACAAGATATGTTACCTGATGGTAATGGCCGTATTCGTCTTGAATATATCATTCCATCACGTGGATTGATTGGTTTTCAAACAGAATTTATGACGACCACATCGGGATCGGGTTTACTTTATCATGTCTTTGATCATTATGGCGCAATGAAATCAGGTGAGGTGGGCTCACGAAACCGAGGGGTTCTTATTTCAATGGCTAAAGGAAAAGCGGTTAACTATTCTTTATTTCCATTACAAGCACGGGGTGAATTATTAGTGGTTAATGGCGATGAAATCTATGAAGGCATGTTAGTGGGTATTCATTCTCGAACCAGTGATTTATCGGTGAACCCAACCAAACCTAAGCCATTAACAAACGTGCGGGCATCAGGAACGGATGAGAGCTTAACCTGTGCAAAAATTCAAAAAATGAGCTTAGAACAAGCATTGGAATTCATTGCAGAAGATGAGCTAGTTGAAGTAACTCCTGATTCTATTCGTTTGCGAAAAGTGTTATTAACTGAAAATGAGCGTAAACGCTTTGCAAGAGAAGCTGCATAAATTTTATCAATGAAGTTAAAAAAATAAGTAGGCCATGAACTACTTTTCTTAGTTACTAGACTTAAAATGAAGTGGTAGCTAATAATCATCATGAATTATTGTAGAGACGCAATGCTTTGCGTCTCTATCATTCTGCACTAATATTTACGTTTTATATTACCCCCCCCCTGAGATCTGAAACTTCCTGCTTTCGTTAATTTTTAAATGGAAAACCTGCTTTAAATATAGTCAACATTAAGACGACTAACGTAAGCTAAGATATTTTACTCGATAAAAATTAATAACCACATAGTCGTTTATTTTACGGCTCTCCTAGCTTAAATAGATCGCTAGAATTAAGATGTTTATGTTTTGGCACTATAAATGCTTTATATTTTTTACATATTAAATAATTTTAAATTTAATTAAATTCTAAAAATTAGATATTTATCACAAAAAATACAATACTGGCTACCAACTTAAGACGGGACAAAATAAAGAACTAACTGCGATATTCTTGTATCATAGGTTAATGACTAAAAAAACAGAACAACACAGAAAATACGCGCAGCTAGTCACGCAATTATCGCTGAAATTACAACAACAGGCAAGCAAACTGTTCGTAACTTAGCTTCAATTGTTGGTCGCTCAAAAAGCAGTGTGCATCGTCATCGTCAAGCGCAAACAAAGCGAAATCGACATCCTGAATCATCATTATGGGAAACCGAGGCAGGTAGTTCTTGGCAAAGATTAATGGTGTTTTCCGCCTTGTATGTCTTTGGATTAAAGGCAGGCGTAGGTGCAGAGACTTTATCGCTGTTTTTTAAAATGATACGGATTGACACCCATGTGGGCGTATCACCCGACGCACTGCGGACTCAAATCAATAAAATGGAAGTCTTATTGCCGCAGTTTCAGCAAGAATGCGAAAAAGTGTGAAAAAACAAACACGTAAAGTTGTTGCTGGGCTGGATGAGACTTTTTCGGCAACTTTATGATTTTAGTTTTAATGGACTTACGTTCTGGCTATCTTTTGTTGGAAGATATTAGCGATGATAGGTGCTACGATACTTGGTATAAAAAGGTTTCGCCACGATTAGAATCATTAGGCATTGAGGTTAATCATGCGATTAGTGATCGCGCTAAGGCGTTGATAAAAATGGCAGTGACGGGGTTTAAGTGCGAATCGGGGGCAGATATTTTTCATGCTCAACAAGATATGAGTCGCTGGTTAGGCGCGAAAATCGGCAGGCGTGCAGCAAGGGCTGAAAAACAGCGGCAAGCAGCGCAAACCGCAGAGTCTACTGTTTCTAAAACGGCAACGATGCAGAAAATTATTGGACTTAAAACAACACGGATAACGGCTGAAAAAGAGCTTGAAGAAGCCAAAAAATACAAACAGATTATCACGAAAACTTACAAGGGATTGCGGATGAAGTTCATCCTTTTTCACTCAATGATAGTCGTAGAAACGATGCGGAACAGGTTGAGAAGTTGCTAGAGTTAAGAGCGCGAGCCTTTGAAAAAATAGCGGAAAAACAAGGGATTAACGATCATAAAGGCGTGATGAAAAAGTTTCGTAATCAAATAAAACCGTTAGCGGTATCCATCAGTTTTTGGTGGCTTTGGGTACGCGAAACCTTGCAAAATTTGGGGCTTGATGCGGATACCGAATATTGGTTGACCACAACATTATTACCCGTTGTTTATTGGCATCAGAAAATGGAACAAACTAAAAGCCGCAGGTCAAAGGAAAACTATCGAAAAGCTTGGGAAACCGCGTCTGATAAGCTCAAATCAGACCCATTTAGTGCAAAGTTATCAATCAGTGAAATGCAGCGATGGCTAACATTGGCGGAGCATATGGCAAGGCAGTTTCAACGCAGTTCATCTGCGGTGGAAGGGCGAAATGGCTGTTTATCGCAAATGTATCGCAATGGGCGAGGTTTGAATAAAAAGCGATTAAACGCGTTGACGGTCATTCATAACTACGGAATCAAACGTGAGGATGGCACAACCGCCGCCATGCGTTTATTTGATACCGAGTTTCCAGACTTGTTTTCATGGCTACTGAATGAAATGGGCGAGTTACCGCTTCCTAGAAATAGTCGAAAGCGTGTGTTTTCTAACCCTTTGAAATTGCTGGATGTCCCGTCTTAAATTGGTAGCCAAAATACTCATGCTAAAAAAATATTATGTAAAATATCTCCCTAGATTGGGTGTTAATTTAATTGGTTGCTCTAGGCTATAAAAGTACACGCATAGAGACTTATTTATTGGAAAAATTTGAGAAAATAAGTTAGTGCTTGAAGCCTATTATTATTTTTAGAATTAAACATAAAAAGCAACTAACCTTATCTTCTTAACTGTCATTTTTTTGTCATATATAAAGCGTACTATTAAATTTTATGGCAAATAACTCATTTATCTCGGTGGAAATTATGTCAAAGCTCACAACATTAGCATTTCTTGATTTTAATCAACAACAACAACAGGACTTTTATTCAATCTTAATTTTATCCACACAGGGTCTTGATGAGGAATGGGAAATCGTTGATAAGACACTAGCAACGGTTATTTTTGTACATTATGATGAGACGATTACCCAATCTCAATGGGAAGAAATAGAAGCCGCCTACCCAATGGCAAAACTTGTCGCTTATAGTGAAAATTTAGCCCACATAGAGACACAATGGACGTTATTAACCAAAACAAACAAACCGCCATTACGCTCAGAATTAATCAGACTACTCAATCAAATAGGGGCTGAAAACCTTAATGTTAACGTGAAGGTTAATGAAAAATTGAGTGTTAAAGTCAGTGAAAAGCCTAGCATTGTTGAAGAAACCGCTAAAATAAGCTCAAAATCCCCCTTCTTTTTATCCGAACACTATTTTTTAAGTATTGTGCAAAATAGCTTGCAATCGGGGAATACGTATCGATGTAAATTTCAAGATAATATAAGTCTTTATCTATTACCTAAGCAAAATTGTTATTTTTGTTCGGCTGAAATAGTGGATCTATATGCCTTATTTTTGACGCATCCTGACAAAATTGAAATTACTATGATGAGTGAAAAAGAATTAAAACAACAGGTAAAGGGCTTAAAAACAAAAGCGTTAAATGATTTATTGTGGCATTCAACCGTGACTGTATCCAAAGGGCGGTTTATGAAAAGTCATGATCCTGAGCAAAATGTGCGTTTAAAATATTGGCCTGATATTTCACAGGTGAGTTCTAATAAAAGTTATTTACCGATTGCCTCTTTTATGAGTAATAACATTGCAAATGTTATTAAAATTTCACAACATACGGGGCAAAAACTAAGTGATGTTTTGGATTTTCATAATGCGTGTAATGTGTTGGGCTTAGTTGATACGATGACCGACTTATCAATAGATTTAAAAGTAAACACAAATAGAGCTCAATACTACAATCAGCCTATTCCTAGCACTCTTTGTTTAGAAGTTGCCGCCTAATTGATCGTTTTTTAAAACATTAGCCTAAAGGATTACTTTACATGGGTATAAAAATAAAGGAATCGCACTGAATTCAGGTAGGAATAAACGACTTAAGGTCGTTTAAATCAGCTTATTGTTTACGGCAATAAACTTTTATTTTTCATATTGCCAAATTTTTCTTCATCCATTTTCAACCGTATTTTGTTCAAAAAATAACGATTATTATAAAAATAGCTTGCCCGTTACTTTTTATTTCAATGGCTTGTTAGCGGCTAGTTTTTGATCTTTATTGACGGTTAATGTAACTATCATCTTGATTTTTTTAATAGTTTTTGTAGAATTAAAAAGCACCCCTCTAAATTAATAACTATTTACACAAACTCAGGTTAAAATACCCCCTATTTTTTGAGATTGAGTTTAATTAGACTATGCGATCCCCCTTTTTATTATTGGCAACGCTCTCAGCCCTATGTGCTGTTGTATTGGGTGCCTTTGGCGCACATGGACTACAAGCTATCTTAAGCCTTAAAATGTTAGCCATTTATAAAACAGCGGTTACCTATCAAATGTGGCACGCATTAGGATTAGGTCTTATTGCAATCTTCAAACAACAAACACCGAATTCAAAACTATTAGAGTGGTCGGGATGGTTGATGTTTGTTGGGATTGGTTTATTTTCAGGGAGCCTTTATTTATTAAGTGTACTTAATTTGAAATGGCTAGGAATGATTACGCCCCTAGGTGGGGTTGCTTTTATAATCGCATGGATACTGTTCGCCATTTATGCGGCACAAAAAGATTTATCCAAGGGATGACTTGCAATTTTGAAAAAATTCCCCCATTTAGGGTTAGATTTCTTTATTTGAGTAATGATGAATGTTACTCAGTTTATTTATGTCTTGCAAATAGGAACAACAGTGAATTTTAGAGGAACAACAATTCTTTCAGTCCGCCGTGGTGATAAGGTTGTCATCGGTGGTGATGGTCAAGTGACCCTAGGCAATACCGTGATGAAGGGCAATGCACGTAAAGTACGGCGTTTATATCATGACAAAGTCATTGCAGGATTTGCAGGTGCAACGGCGGATGCGTTTACCTTATTTGAACATTTTGAAGGTAAATTAGAAAAGCATCGTGGGAACTTAACCCGTGCAGCCGTTGAAATGGCTAAAGATTGGCGTACAGATCGTGCCTTGCGAAAATTAGAAGCGTTACTTATTATTGCGGATTCAAAGGCAACGTTTGTTATTTCAGGGAATGGTGATGTTATTGAGCCTGAACATGACTTATGTGCGATCGGGTCAGGCGGCGCGTTTGCAGAATCCGCTGCCCGTGCTTTATTAGCCAATACAGACTTAAGTGCGTGTGATATTGTTGAAAAGTCACTTCATATTGCGGGTGACATTTGCATTTATACCAATCACAATTTACGCATTGAAGAATTAGACGCAGAACCTAAAGAGTAAACCTATGAGCCAAATGACCCCAAAAGAAATTGTAAGTGAATTAGATAAACATATTATTGGACAAGGCAGTGCAAAACGTTCGGTTGCTATTGCCTTAAGAAATCGCTGGCGACGTTCTCAAGTAAGTGAAGAATTGCGCGATGAGATTACCCCTAAAAATATTTTAATGATTGGCCCGACGGGTGTGGGAAAAACCGAAATTGCCCGTCGATTAGCTAAATTAGCCCATGCCCCTTTTATTAAAATTGAAGCGACCAAATTTACCGAAGTCGGTTATGTGGGCCGTGATGTTGAATCCATTATCCGTGATCTAGCGGATATGGCGGTTAAAATGACACGTCTAACCGCAATGGAGAAAGTGAGAAGTCGTGCAATAGATGATGCAGAAGAAGCGATTTTAGACATTTTATTACCGTCGGCTGATGGGGGAATGCTATCGGATTCAGAAGAAGCAACGCGTCAAAAAATGCGGATAAAATTACGCGAAGGTAAATTAGACGATAAAGAAGTTGAAATTGATGTGGAAGTAGGCTCGGTAGGCGTTGAAATCATGGCCCCTCCAGGCATGGAAGAGATGACCAATCAATTACAAGGCATGTTTCAGAATATGAGCAGCGGTAAAACGAAAGCCCGTAAGCTCAAAATTAAAGATGCAATGAAGGTCTTGCAAGAAGAAGAGGCTGAAAAACTCGTTAATGAAGATGATATTAAGCAAGCTGCGATTGAATCGGTTGAGCAGCATGGCATTGTCTTTTTAGATGAAATTGATAAAGTTTGTAAACGCTCAGATGCGGGCGGTGGTGGCGGTGAAGTTTCGCGTGAAGGGGTACAGCGTGATTTACTGCCTTTAGTTGAAGGCAGTACGGTGAGTACTAAATTTGGCATGATAAAAACCGATCATATTTTATTTATTGCCTCAGGAGCGTTTCATTTAACCAAACCTTCGGATTTAATTCCTGAATTACAAGGGCGTTTTCCAATTCGGGTCGAATTAGAAGCGTTATCAGCGGATGATTTTGTACGAATTTTAACGGAACCTGATGCGTCATTAACGGAACAATATGTTGCCTTGTTAGCGACCGAGGGCGTTGAATTAACGTTTAGCGAAGATGGGGTTAAACGGATTGCTGAAATTGGTTGGCAAGTTAATGAAAGTATTGAAAACATTGGGGCAAGACGTTTGCATACGATTGTTGAACGTTTACTTGATGAAGTTTCATTTGATGCCCCTGATAGAAAAGAAAAACAGGTTGTGATTGATGCGGCCTATGTGGACAGTCATCTAACTGAATTTGCTGAAGATGAAGATTTAAGTCGTTATATTTTATAATGAAACCTAAAATAGCCATGCTAATTTAATTAGGAGTTATGGCTATTTTTGAGATTTTATAAAAAACCGTCTCATTGTCTTATTTGAAAATAATGTGAACCGTTTATAGGTTAATCTCTATTTTTTACAAACAGAACAAATAGGCGAACTTAAACTGCGGGTTGATTCTTTGCCACAAGAATGACACTATTTTTTCGATATAATGTGGGTTTTTAAATCGTGACCAGTTGCGGTGACATTTTATGCACAGCGGTTTGACGTGTGTGTAAGTTTAAGCGATGTTAAGCAACGAATACAATAGCCTTCATCGGTCATAACGTCTATTTTTAGGGCGTTTTTAACAATGGATACCGCCTCTTTATACGCGTGTGTAAACGCGTTTAAATCCTGACTTCGCGTTAATAATATCCCCCATTTCACGATTATTTTTTTCTGAAAATTCATAAATATTCATTGAGGTAATGACCATGCTACCCTCATTGAAATAACACTTGGCATGTAAGTTTTCAAAAAAATATAAAGAAACATTGTCTAAGGACAGGAGCTTTTGTTTTTCAGTCGCTTTAAGCTCATTTTTACCATAAATAATCGTAATTTTTATATTTCGTTCCGCCGTATCTTTTAAACGCTCAAACATCGTTTTTGAAAATTTCAAATAAGGCGAAAATAAAAATAATTGATCTTTAGCGGTAAGAATAATTTGTTCGATTTGATACGTGCCTGCACTCGTTGTTAAAAACTCAGCCATTGACTTACAAGCGTTCTAAATAAATTTCAACAAAGGCTTCACTCCGTAAACGACGCATCCAGAGTTCCGTTTCTTCTTCAATTTTTCGGCGACGAATTTGCTCCCGTACTTGGTTCTTTCCAAATTCACTGCTGTCATCTTGTTCATCTCGTTCTAATACTTGAATAAGATGCCAACCAAAAGGCGATTGAATCGGTTCACTAATTTCACCAAGTCCTAGTCTATTCATAGCCTGTTCAAATGCAGGGACTAAAACCCCTGATGTTACCCAGCCTAAACCCCCGCCTTTAAGTGAGGACGCGGTATCATCTGAATGGGAACGGGCCAGTACGGCAAATTTATCCCCATCTTTGATTCGTTGTTTTAATCCCTGTAATTTTTGTTGAGCATCTTCATCATTAATCAGTTCATTGGTTTTTATTAAAATGTGCCGCACGTTAGTTTTCGTTACACTGTGCGATTGGTCTAAATCAATATTTCCTTTTAAATCCAATAGCTTGATGATATGAAACCCACTTGGACTTCTAACCGCTTCAGCAATGTCCCCTTTTTTTAAGGTTGGGACAATATCTGTAAAGATTGTGGGCATTTGGTCAATGGATCGCCAGCCTAAATCCCCGCCCGTTAAGGCACGATTTCCTTCTGAAACACGTAAGGCTAATTGTTTAAAATCTTTACCTTGGCGTAATTTAGCAATAATCTTATCGGCTTTTAAGCGTGCGGTTTGTATTTTTGTCGCGTTTGCACCTTCTGGCAGCGCAATTAAAATATGCCCTAGATGATAGCTCACATTCTCATCAATACCTGACCGTGTTTCTAAATAATGCTGAACTTCTCGGTCGGTTACCTTTATTCGATTAGAAATTTCACGAAGCCGTAATTGTTCTAAAATAATTTCACTTTTAACTTTTTTTGCAAAGTGTTGGTAATTTAAGCCTTGGCTTTTAAAGGTCTCTTTGAATTGTTGCAAATTCATTTTATTTTCACGGGCAATATTAGCAATAGCGGATTGCAGCATTTCATCACTGACTTGCGCCCCTGAGCGTTTGGCTAATTGATATTGCAATTTTTGCAGAATTAACCGCTCTAAAACTTGCTTTCTTAAGACTGCTTCAGGCGGCATTGGCATTTGATTGGCAATGATCTTTTTAGCAATAACCGCAACCTCTTGGTTTAATTCACGATTAAGAACCACATCCTCTTCAACAATGGCAATAATATGATCAAGGGGTTCGGCTTGTGCTTTTAGACTGAAACAAGAAAGTCCCCAAATAAAACTAATAATAATTATCTTACGCATTGTTTGTTCATCTCTATTGCGGTTTTTCATAACCTGAAATATTTTCTGCTAAAAATTCTTCTACTTTATCGCCAAAATTACTGAGCCCTTTTAATTCTAACTGAACAAAAATACCTGTTTGTAATTTCGCTTCGGAATTAGCACTAATGGCATTAATATATTTTCGACCGACAACACGAAACCGCCAGCAACAGCTTTCTTTTTCAAGCCCAATGAAACTCTCTTTTGTGGTATTAAACTTTAAAGAATATTGCCAGCGTCCAACCGCATACCAATTATCATAAATCGGCCAACGGAATGAAACGTCACTTTGAATCAGTTCATTTTGTCGATAATGGTAACCTAGGTTGATAATTTGATCGGGACGATTGATAAATTGTAACCCTGCATGACCTCGAGTAAATTTATTTTCGTAAGGATCCCATTGTATGTTGGTTGAAAAAGAAAGGTGTTCATTAAAACGTCCGCTCAGCTCGGTCACAAGATTAGACAGTCGGTTGGTTTCTATTTTTTGTCCAGGAAGAACGGCTGTTCTATCTGCAAAATAAAAAATTTCACCAATACCCAGTTTTAAATATTCCATCCCTGTATTAGAATTGATAATTCGAGAGCTTAATCCAACAGAGAGTTGGTTGGTATTTTGAATTCGATCTAACCCACTGTAGCTGTATTCTCTAAACAAGCTGTTGTAGGTGAAATCATTGAGTGCCGTATCAAAAATGGGAATGTCATCTTGATTGGTTTCAGGAACATAAAGGTAAAATACTCTAGGTTCTATGGTATGTAAAAGATTAGAGCTGCCGAACTTAAAGGATTTTTCAAAAAATAAGCCACTATCAACCGAGGCGATGGGTAAGCCTCGGCTGATACTATTGGATTTTCCTGCCAGTTGGTTGTTTAATTCGTACTGTGTATATTGAAATGACAGTTTAGGGGTGATATAAGAGCCTGCGCCAATTATCGGTAAGCTGATGGAAGGTTTGGTATTAAAACGGTGACCTGTGACGCTGTTTGAACGATAAAAGTTGGTATAACTATTATTCATATCAAGATCAACAGGGATCGTTGAATCAAATGAATGCGCGAGGTTGAGTGATAATTCAGGCAGTTTTAAGTAGGGGCGAAATTCATTAGGAATGGTTCGATCAATGGTTTGATAACTTTCGCCGCGCGCTAAAAATGAAATGCCTTGTTGTTGATAACGAAGATCCGCTCGACTTCTCACGTGTCGTCTATCTGAAATGCTTAAGGTATCGCCTAACTCATCAAGATAATCATCATCTGAAATGTAGTTAAGATCTATATCGGCACTTAATCCCGGTGCAAATTGAGTTAAATTTTTAATTTGCCCATGATATCGCGCACGATCACGTAATTCATCATACGGCATGTATTCTATGCCTACGGAGCCTCGGGTCATTCCCGTTAAATATCGAAATTCGCCGCCTAATAATGCACCCCGTTTACTTAAGTAGCGGGGTCGTATGGTGGCATCAAAGTTAGGGGCGATATTCCAATAAAAAGGGATTTCAATATCAACCCCATTTTCTTCATTTGATCCCCAACTAGGAAATAACAATCCTGAAGTTCGACGATCATCAATAGGAAAGTTAATATAAGGGGTATAAAGAAGGGGAACGCCTTTGAATTCTAACCAAGCATTTGTTGCCGCTCCCAGTCCTGTTTTTTTGTTCATTTTGAAGCGATCCGCATGAATAATCCAATCTTGATTCCCTGGGCGACAACTGGTGTAGGAGGCTTCTTTATAATGGGATAGCATGTCGCTGTCTCGATAGGCAACGTCAGCACTTCCTCTGATGGGGCCATCGAGTGAAATAAATAAAACATCCCGTAAAATGGATTGATCGGTTGCAAAATGCAAGGAGGCACTGTTACTAAATAAGGCGAGGCCATCTTCACTATAATACACTTGTCCTTGTGTATCCATCATATCAGAGACGGTATCATAACTGGCCTTACTCGCGCGAAGGTGTTGGTCAGCCCGTCGCATTTCAACATTTCCTGAAAACCCTGTGATTTCACCCTCAAGTAGTTCAGAATGATCCGAGGTTATATCAAGCGGGGTTGACTCTCTAAGATGTTTTCTGGGCATTCTACTTTTTACGATAGGTTGACGACTATCACATTGCCCCCAAGGGTCGTAAGAAAATTCGGTAAGTAAGTTTTTAAACGCACTTTCTTGTTGTCGATTGAACGCGGGATCGAGAAAAATACTGCCTGCTTGAGACTCGTTTTCAATGGTTTGTTTTTTCCCTTTGGGATCAACGCCGACTAATTGACAATCCCAATTTTTATCTTGGGTGTTCGGTAAACAGTTCCAGCCATCAGGATTAGCGGCTTGCTTTGGCGGTGCCGCAACAGGACTATTCATAATGGCATTCGGGGTTACCACGGCAGAAATGGGGGCAGGATCCGTCGCGAGTTTAACGTTAATTTCTTGTTCGATTTTAGGGACAGGTACGGGATCTTTTTGAGTTGATATAACCGGTAATGTCGGTTCAGCTAATGGTTTTTTAACCTGAGTCTGGGTATTTTCTGAGGGTAATCCCTCTGTTTCTACAGGTTGAGAGGATGAGGGTAATTGGGTGATGCAGGACCACTCACCGGCTTCATTTTTTTGGCAATTCCAATCCGCCGTTGCCGCAAAATTAAACGGTGCATAGATCAAAAGGGAAACAACAACAAGATGACGGTTCATGATTAGTTTTTTAGCTTATTAATACAAAAATCGAATAGAATGTGAACCCACTATTCTACCTTAAATTTAATTATTACTTTTAATAAAAGCCTTAATCTTTATGACAACTACTGATAAACGAGCCACTGCTATTTTAAATTGGCTAACAAATGATATTTCTTTAGACGTACGTTCTTTTGAAATGGCCTCAAGTGATGCTAGTTTCAGGCGTTACTTTAGGCTTCATGATGCTCAAGAATCGTACATCGTTATGGATGCACCGCCTGATAAGGAAGCTATTACCCCTTTTATTAATGTGGCTATGTTATTAAAAAAGGCAGGTGTTAATGTGCCGACTATTTATCATCAAAATGTTCCACAGGGATTTTTAGTCCTCACTGATTTTGGGTCAACGTGTTTATTAGATCAGCTTGATAATGAAAATGCCGATGAGCGTTATCAATTAGCATTGGATGAATTATTTAAATTACAATCAACGGTTATTGCCACGTATCCAACCCCCTTACCTTATTATGATAAAGCCTTATTAACCAATGAATTATCCCTTTTTTATGACTGGTTTACTCAGCAATTAATGGGAAAAACGATTCCTGTTCCTTTACAACATGATTTAAATACACTCTTAATTGATTCCGCTTTAGAGCAACCCCAAGTTTGTGTTCATAGAGATTATCATTCCCGTAATTTAATGGTTGTTGATTCAACCTCACTTGGGGTAATTGATTTTCAAGATGCGGTCATTGGAGCTATTACCTATGATTTAGTTTCATTACTGCGTGATTGCTATATTGCATGGCCTCCCGAACGTTTAGAGGGATGGCTTAAATCGTATTATCAACGTTTAGTTGATGATGAAATGCTTAAAGTTTCTTTTGACACCTTTCAACGTTGGTTTGATTTAATGGGGTTGCAACGCCATCTAAAGGTCTTGGGTATTTTTTCACGACTCTATTTGCGTGATAATAAAGCGAGTTATTTAGCCGATATTCCACAAACAATGGCTTATGTTGAACAAATTTGCCAACGCTATTCAGAATTAACTGAATTTTATCGTTGGCTTAATCATGAAATTCTTCCTACCTATCAACAAAAATTATGAAAGCAATGATTTTAGCGGCAGGACGGGGTGATCGAATGCGTCCATTAACGGATAAAACACCTAAGCCCCTGTTAAAAGTAAATGGGAAGCCTTTAATTCAATACACGATTGAAAATTTGGTTAAAGCTGGGTTTAAAGAAATCATTATTAATGTGGCTTATTTGGGGGTGCAAATTATTGAAATGCTGGGTAAGGGTCATCAATTTGGGGCAACGATTACTTATTCGGATGAAGGTAGCCAAGGATTAGAGACGGCAGGGGGAATTATTAAGGCCTTACCTTTACTCGGCAATCAACCTTTTATTGTTATTAATAGTGATATTGCTTGTGATTTTCCACTGGAAAAACTTAAGCAGCAATCATTAAAATTAGCGCATTTAATTTTAGTTAATAATCCAGAATTTCATTTGGAAGGGGATTTTTCATTAGCTGAAAATGGAAAATTAGGCACGATAGAGAGCAATCGTTATACCTTTAGTGGAATCGGCCTTTATCACCCGAAACTTTTTGAAAATTATGGTAACAATACATTGAAGCTAGGCCCTATTTTAAAAGAAGCGGCTAACAAGGGAGACGTGTCAGGAGAGAAATTTGAAGGGTTATGGGTTGATATAGGAACACCTGAGCGGTTACAGGTTGTGAATGATCACTATAAATCTTAATTAAAAAACTCCCACATTATTTAATCAAATAAAGTGGGAGTTATAGACTAAGTAGTATTTAATTCTATCTTTGGATGAATAGAGAAATACGTTTTAGCTTACGTTTACACTAAGGTGCAGGAGGTTGATCGCCTTCGCCTTCAGGTGCAGGTTGGTCGCCTTCTGGTGCAGGAGGAGGTTGATCGCCTTCACCTTCTGGAGCTGGTGGAGGAGGTTGATCACCTTCGCTAGGAGCAGGTTGAATGCCTTCACCTTCAGGAGCATTATCTAATTGCTCACCCAGTACATCGACTAAACCACCATCAGAATCTTCACTGTCTTCATCACTTTGAAGCATTGCATCAATAGCAGGTTGGCAAGTTGCTTTATCTTCTAATTCACCAAAAACAACTTCATAATTAAGAGATTTTCCTCGTTGTTTTAAAACAACATCGAAAAAACCACCATCTAATTCTGGATTTCCAGATTGCAAAATTTTAACACAAGGGATAATTAACTCACCTCGTTCAAAATCGGCTCTAGCTCCGCCTGAAATTCTATCTCTTCGTTTTCCCATTTCAGGTTTTCCTGCATCAGCCCTACCTGCTTCGGATTTTCCCATTTCAGGTTTTCCCGCATCAGCCCTACCTGCTTCGGATTTTTCCATTTCAGGTTTTCCTGCATCAGACCTACCTGCTTCGGATTTTTCCATTTCAGGTTTTCCTGCATCAGACCTACCTGCTTCGGATTTTTCCATTTCAGGTTTTCCTGCATCAGGCCTACCTGCTTCGGATTTTTCCATTTCAGGTTTTCCCGCTTCTTCTCCGATAGCAAATACCGAACTTACGGATAAAATGGATATTATAGCAACGGCTAATATATTTTTTTTCATTTTCACTCTCCAGTTGAAAAAATTTGACAAATTTACGTGCTGTCGGTATTGATTATATTTAATTAAGGTTTTTATGCAATTATTATGTCTTAAAAACGGGTTATTTATCACAAAAATTGAACCTAATGACCTTTAAAAGTGACTAAGGGATGATCTTTATTTTTCAACCCATTCTTGTAAGGCGGCAACAATTTCTTTTGCTTGCTTCGCACTTGAAATATTGAATTTAGATTTTTGTTGATATTCACCATCGCGTTTTTGATAACGACGAATCGTGTATTTGTCGGCACTGTACTCTTCTTTTGTACGATTCCAGTCTTGATAACGGTAAATAACCGTTGCCCACGCCCCTTTTGTTAAAACTTTTTTATCAAGTTCTTTAATTGTTTCTATACCACCGTCTTCATAGGTTACGGTAAGATCATCGACTGTTTCTGCCATAATGGTTTCCCTTTTAATTGAAATAAGCTATTTACTAAAGCCATATTCTACAATTATCCTGTAATGGTGCGTTAGCATCAATCATCATTTTAGTTTTAGTGCCTAAATTTTCACACTAAAAAATAGCTTCAAATGACTTTCGGCTAATTTAAAGCGAGTTAAAGGGTCGTCTTGACGCGAAGTATGACGTTATTTGATAGCCCCGCTTTAATTAAGGATTAGTCCTATAATATGACGATAGATGAACTAAAAATTAAACCCATAAATATCTTTTAACACTAGCCTAATAGGTATCATAAAAAATGAGATTATTACGAAACTATTTAATTCCTCTCCTTTGTTCTTTGGCGTTAACTCAAACTGTTATGGCCGCCCCAGATGACAGTTTATGGAATAAAACACTTAAAACCAGCTATTTTGCAGGAAAAAACATTCAAGAATCTGATACGGTTATTGAATTAGAAACCCCTTATCGAGCAGAAGACCCCGCTTTAGTTCCAATAAAAATTATAAGTAAAATTAAGCAAACTAACGATCATTATATTAAGAAAATCACCGTTATCATTGATAAAAATCCCTATCCTTTTGTGGCTGAATTTGAATTAACGCCTAAAACAGGAAAAGCAGATTTAGCCATGCGGGTTAGAGTTAATACCTACAGTTATATTCGAGCAATTGCCGAAATGAATAATGGACAGCTCCACATGTCTAAAAAGTTTGTTAAAGCAAGTGGCGGGTGTTCGGCCCCTATCGGTGCGGATTTAGAGACCGCGATGAAACGTTTAGGGAAAATGAAATTTAAAGTGAATAAAAAAATTAAACTGGGTGAACCCTCGTTAGCCCAGTTATTAATCAGTCATCCTAATATTACGGGGATGCAAATGGATCAAGTGACACGTTTTACTAAAAAGTCACATTTTATGGAAAAATTATCAATTAGCTTTAATGATCAACGTCTATTAACGGCAAAAACAGACATTGCAATTAGTGCCGATCCTAATTTTAGGTTCTATTTTATACCTGAAAAATCAGGGGTTTTAAAAGCTGAATTTAGCGATACATCCTGTGAAAGCCCGACCAGTCGTAAGGTGTGTACTCAAGGGAGAAAATACACACAAACGTATACGGTCGCGCCTTAAAAAGACGCTTAAATTTAAGAGCAATCAACGTTTAAGTTGATTGCTTACGTTTCATGTTTGAATATTGTAATAAACTCAAACAACCTAACATAATGAAAGCGACTAAAGTCCAGCCTGGAATACTTAAACCCAAAAATTCCCATAAAACCTCAGCACATTCGCCCGTGCCATTTAACATTAATTTTAGCGTATCAATTAAGGGAAAGTTATCAAAAATATAGCTTAACCCTGGGCCACATTCAGGAACTTGATCTTTAGGCATATTTTGTATCCAAATATGCCGCCCTGAAACCAACGCACCTATTAAGGCCGCAATTGCACCCAAACAAGCATAAACCTTAACCCCTGTTTCTGATGGATTATGAAGGGCTGCGATAAGAAAAATAATCCCGACGAATAAAATCGCAATACGTTGAGAAATACATAATGGACACGGCTGTAAGTCCATGATGAATTGAAAGAAAGCCCCGACCGATAACATCAAGACACAACTTACAAAGCCTAAGAAGAACCAAATTCTGGCATTAAATTTTATTATTTCAAACATTATTCAATATTTTTTTTAAAGAGCTTAATATCCCGTGATGGGCCCATAACAACTAAAATATCCCCTGCGTTAATTTTATGCTTTTTTTCAGCTAACGAAAAGTGCAAGGTGTCTTTGTGTTCTTTACTTACAATTCCAATTAAAATTAAATTAGCGGTTTCATCAATATTCAATTTACATAGTAAGCTATTTTCTAAAGAGCAGCCTTTAGAAATTTTAATTTCAGCCATATTCAAATCATGTCGACCAAAAACAGTATGATCTAAAATATTGGTCATATCAGGTTTTTTAATCAGTTCATGAATTTTTCGCCCACAAATTTCATACGGGTCAATGATTTTATTTGCCCCCGCCGCTAAGAGTTTTTCGGCGGCGCCTTGATTTTCAACAATGGCAATAATATGTAAATTTTTATCTAATGCACGGGCGGATAAGGTTAAAAAAACATTATTGGCATCATTTGGAAAAAAGCAAAAAATAATCGCAACATCCGATCCAACTCCAATAGCTCGTAAGTCATCATCACTTTGAAAATTTATACAGCTAATATCAACCTGATGTTCTTTTGCTTGTTCAATTTGTTTTTCATCATGCTCAACTATTACGAGTTGATAGACTGATAAGTCCAAACGGGACATGGCTTCGATAGACAATCGGTTATAGCCAAAAATAACAATTTTTTTCATTTTAAGCGACTCTGTTCTATTTGATCTCGAAAATGCTCAATACTTAAATCACGACCTAAAACGACTAGAATATCATTTTTTTTACAAATAAATTGTTTTTCAGGATTAAAGAAAAAATGCTGATGCTTTACTTGATAACGGTTACGATGTTTCCTATGTTTGGTATTGGTACTAATGACACCGACCAATCTAAGTTTTCGATGCTCAAATTGGATGTCTTCAATTTTAAGCCCTTCTAAAAGTGAATGAGGTTGAACAATTAAGGTATCCATCCTGATATGTTTATGCCCTTGTAAAATCCCTAAGATCGCTTCAAAAGCAACGGGTTGTCCAATATACTCAACTGCAAGTAAACCCGCAATTTCAAACGGTTGGATGACATGGTTTGCCCCCGCTTGTTTTAATTTTTTTACATTATCATCATGATTAGCCCGTGAAATAATTTTAATGTCCGCATTCAAATATCGGCTACTTAACGTTACGTAGACATTGGAAATATCATTACCCGTGGTACACAGAATAGAACTCGCCCCACGATTAATCCCTGCATTTAATAATACTTCATTTTTACTGGCATCGTCATGAATGGCTAAAATATTATGATGGTGGGCGTACTTAATATTATCTAGGGTTTTGTCAATAATAATAAATTGCATCTTATCTTTTGTTAATTGTTTGGCTATTTCTTGACCGACACGACCAAACCCACAAATAATGATAAAGGCTTCATAACGATCTAATTCAGCATAGGTTCTATTTTCACGTAGGATGTACATTTTATCATTAAAGGCGGCCACAATAATGGATGTAAAAAATGACAAGGTGCCTAAACCACTAATAATTAAAGAAATAGCCACTAAACGTCCCCCTATTGTTTGGGGGGTAATATCGCCATAACCGACCGTTGAAATAGTTACAATGGCCCAATAAAAAGCATCATATAGATGTTGTATTTCTCCGCCGTTGACTTCATTTTCAAATAAATAGAGTCCAATACTCGCAATAAAAACCAGAAAGCCCATGAAAATTAACAACGTGATTAACTCAAAGCGTTTACTGTTTAAAACATCAGTAAAGAGTTTGATGCTGTTGGAATAACGAAATAATTTAAAGAGTCGGAAAATTAGAAAAACACGTAGAAAACGTAATGGACGATAACTAGGAAGAATCGCTAGTAAATCTATGAGTGCAATGGGTGAAAAAATATAAGCTAACTTTTTATATAAAATTTTTTTTAAAACATGGGACGAATGGAACGGTATATTTAAATAATCCGATTTTTCATGATAGTCAATAATAATTTTATGGCTATCACTGTATAACCAGCCTCGAATCAAATATTCGATAATGAAAATAGTGACCACAACGTGTTCAAACAGTTGCCCTAGAAAACCTAATTCCCCGTTAACTTCATAAACAAGCAGAAAAACGCTTAACATCACCAAGAAAATCATAAATAAATCAAAATATGATTTTAGACGACTATGTGGATTTTCTAGCAGGTTATAACAAAAAGATTTGCAGCGGGTATAACGGGGAGACGTTTTTATAAAATAGGCACTGTAAATTAAGAATCGCTTTATAATCACAGCTAAACTACTTTGAGACGCTCAAGATTCATAGTTAATTTTATTAGGTGTTATGTTCGACAAAAAAAGAACATTTAGAGGGATGGCGAAGGGGTAAAAAATTGACGAGTTTTTCAAAGAAGATCATGGAGGATCTAAGCTTAAAATAATAATTTTTATGATAACTATATCAGGTCATGTTTAAAAAAAATGACCCGACATAAAAGTGACAACTAATTCAGAAATTAGTTAACGCTTATTTAATTTTTAAATAGGAATAACGTTATTCGCGCAGGGTCCTTTTTCACCTTGAGTTATTTCAAACTCAACATTTTGACCTTCATCAAGTGTCGTATAGCTATCACCAGTTTTTATTTCAGAATGATGAACGAAAAGATCTTTGCCACCTTCATTAGGTGTGATGAAACCAAAACCTTTATCGGCATTAAACCATTTAACTGTACCAGCAGATTTACTCATTTTATTATTTTCCTAAGTCTTAAATTTAAATTCATATCAATAAAAGATTGATAATACCATTCTAACACAATCTCATAGCGATCGCATGGATACGGTTTGATTTTATCTTTCGCTAATTAAAATCATTCTGAAGTGACCTAAATTAAGTACGAACTTAGATTATTTGGACTGAAAAAATATTTTTTGATGGGGCCTGTTTTAGCTGTTTTAAAAACTCGCCAATAGCTAAATCTATTGGACTCCGTCGTTATATACAAACGTGAAAAAACTTGATTTTCACTCCTCTGCGTAACATCAGTTCATAAATCATAACGTTTACGTTTACGCCAAAAAGTAGCGCGACTCATCCCAAGCAATTTAGCCGCTTTTGTTACTTTTCCATCAGACGCTTTTAAAGCCTGTTCAATCGCATTTTTTTCATTACCAACGCTCGGCGGAATGATGTTAACCGTCTCTTGAGTTGAGAGGGCGATCTCTCTAAACTCTGGCGGTAATTCAAAGAGGCGTAAAATCGTTCCTTGCCCAACAACAAATGCGTATTCTAAAACATTTTGTAATTCTCGAATATTACCCCGCCATTGATAATCGAGTAATACGCGCATCGCATCGGGGTCAATGGTTTCTATTTGACGAAACCCCTTTTGATTATGTAATTCAATAAAATGGGCGAGTAATAAATTAATATCTTCACGACGTTCACGCAAAGGGGGTAAAAAAATAGGCACTACTCGTAAACGGTACATTAAATCTTCTCGAAAACGTCCTTCTTTAACTTCTTCACGTAAGGATCGGTGAGTCGCTGCAACTAAGCGAACATTGGCGGAATAAATGTGTGTTCCTCCGACAGGGGTATAGGTTTTTTCTTGAATCACTCGTAATAATTTTGCCTGTAACTCCAAAGGTAATTCACCGACTTCATCTAAAAATAAAGTTCCTCCTTCGGCTTGGCTAAATAAACCCGAATGATCTTTAATGGCCCCGCTAAATGCCCCCCGAACATGACCAAATAATTCACTCTCTAATAAATTTAAAGATAATGCGGCGCAATTAATGGCAATAAAAGGTTTATTACAGCGTGAACTTAAGCTATGAATAGCGCGTGCAACTAATTCTTTTCCTGTTCCACTTTCCCCACGGACTAATACGGTGACTTCAGTTTTTGCCGCACTTTGAATAATTTGAAAGACAGGTTGCATCTGGGGTGCGCGACTTAAAATGCCATGAAAATTTTGCTGTAAAGAGGTGTTGGCTTCAATGGTTTGCAACCAATTTTTAGATTTAGGGAGGCCCTGTTTCATTATTGTCTCATTCTGTTTCACTATAAAGGTTTCATTGAAACGTTTTTGAAACATGATAACAGTTTTAGCCGATGATGAAAATAAAAAATAACTTGAATTACAGTTACTTATGGAATAAAGTGGATTTGGCATTGTCCTTGCAATTCAAAGTAATGTTAGTATATTTTTAATAGCCTTTATTCTTAGCAGGAGAACACCATGATTTTTAGACAGCTTTTTGACGATGCAACATGGACTTACACCTATTTAATTGCAGACCTAAAAACCAAAGAAGCGGTTATTGTTGATCCCGTTAACACTCAGATTGATGTTTATCTGCAATTATTAGCATCGGAAGGGTTAACTCTCAAGTATTCGTTAGAAACGCATGTTCATGCCGATCATATTACTGCGGGGGGCTTATTACGTCAAAAAACAGGCACTAAAACCGCCGTGAGTGGTTTATGTGGCGCGGAAACTGCTGATGTTCAGATTGAAGATGGTGATGTGTTTGAATTTGGTGACGAAGAAATTAAAGTTATTTCAACTCCAGGACATACACCTGGGAGCATTTCATTTTTATGGCGTGATCGTTTGCTTTCAGGGGATTCTTTATTGGTTGGCGGTTGCGGTCGGACTGATTTTCAAGGCGGTGATGCGGGGGCGTTGTATGATGCCATTACGCAGAGTTTATTTACCTTACCTGATGATACTTTGGTTTATCCCGGTCATGATTATCAAGGACGTTGGGTTTCTACGATTCAACAAGAAAAAACCAATAATCCACGATTAACCGATAAATCGCGCGCAGAATTTATTGAGATTATGGAAAACCTAAATTTACCACATCCAAAACTCATTAACGAAGCCGTTCCTGCAAACCGTTATTGTGGTTTAGATCCCGATGAGTGTCAAGATGCGGTAGTTCGTAGAGAATTAAGCTTACCTAAACGTAATCTAGGAACGGGGGCTGATAAAGTTGCCGCTGCTAAACAAGTGATTACCGAAGTGACCGTTGAAACGTCTAAAAAACTTATTGCTGAAGGTAATATTACAGTGGTTGATGTTCGTGAAGGCGAAGAATATAACGCAGGGCATCTTGATGATGCGGTTTTATTACCGCGCGGTGTTTTAGAGTTTAAAGTCGCTAATTTTTCTGAATTAAACGATAAATCTACGGCGGTTTTAGTTTATTGTCGCACGGGAGGGCGTTCAGCATTAGCGGCACAAACTTTACAAGAATTAGGCTATAACAATGTTATGTCTATGCTAGGAGGATTTGAGGCATGGTCTAATAAATTATAAAATTATATATAAAGGAAGGAAAAAATGAAACTTAAATTATTTATAAGTAGTTTGCTATTAATCACAGCATCAACTTATGCGAATGCAGAAGTTAAGACGACAGCCGCAGATAGTGCGAATACCATTGAAAAAATTAGAGCGTTACTAAGCAAAACGCCTAGAGAAAAAGTTTATAATGAAACCTTTAATCCCCGTCAAAAAGAGTATCCGAATCATTTAGGCTTTAATGATTTACATATTCAAGCCATTAGACATTTAAAACCTGATACCCATGATATTCATGATCCTAAATTACAAACGATTGTGCATCATCATTGTAAAGCTTATGAAGATTCAACCTTGTTATGTTTAATGTTTCATTCGGGGATGAAAGATCAAGATAAACCGATGGGATTTGAATATATTATTACCACTGCACAATTTAATAAATTACCTGAAGATGAGAAAAAATATTGGCATTATCATAAAATAGAAATTCCTCGCGCACATGCCACTTTTCCTGATTTAACGGATGAGGAAGCGGCAAAAATTCTCCCTGCGATCAACGAAACTTACGGAAAAGTCATTTATTTTAAACAGCCTCAAGATGATATGCCTTTAGGTGAGCCGTATGTCATGATTGTTCAAGATATGCCTGAACAAGATTAATTTTTATGTAGCGTAGGGTTAGGGGCTGTATTCTCTCTCTACCCTCGTTTAGAAGGAGTTACTGATGCGTTTTTTAATAATAATTTTTATTTTATTTGTACCAAGAATTTTATTGGCAAATAATTTATTAGGACTTCCTTCTTTAATTATACCCAAAGATAATTTACAAACGCCTGAAAAAATAAAATTAGGGCAACGTTTATTTAATGATAAACGCTTGAGTGCAGATGGATCAATTAGTTGTGCCAGTTGTCATCATGCAGATAAAGCTTTTACTGATGGTTTAAGAACGGCTAAAGGAATCAAAGGATTAACAGGCACACGTAATGCACCTACAGTGATGAATGCCGCCTTTTATCAAAGTTTTTTCGTTGATGGGCGGGCTAAAACTTTAGAAGAACAAGCCTTAGGGCCATTAACTAATCCTATTGAGCATGGGTTAAAAGACTCGCAAGCAATCATCAATATTGTAAAAGCTGATGCTGATTATCGACGTGATTTTAAAGTGGTTTTCAATACTAATGAAATTAGCACCCTTCATATTGGAAAAGCGATTGCCAGTTTTGAACGAACTTTAATCGGAGGAAATTCTAAGTTCGATCAATATTATTTTGGTAGAGATCGAAGTCAATTATCTAAAAGCGCGGCGCGTGGATTAAGAATTTTTAGACGCAAAGGCAATTGTGCAAATTGTCATGAAATCTCTTGGAATAATGCCCGTTTTACCGATAATCGGTTTTATAATATTGGTGTTGGTTCAAAACAGTTAAAACCTTTTTTTGCGATGATGAAACAAGGGAAAATAGCCGATTCATTAACGTCGCTTCAAAGTTCAGAATTAGGTCGATTTAGCGTGACTAAAATAATCAGTGATATAGGAAAATTTAAAACCCCAACCTTACGCAATATTGCTTTAACAGCACCCTATATGCACGATGGCAGTATGAAAACGTTGATGGAAGTAATTGAATATTATGATAAAGGCGGTAATAAAAACCCTTTTCTTGATTCAGCTATTTTCCCTCTTAATTTTACAGTGCAAGAAAAACAAGATTTAGAAAATTTTTTACAAAACTTGACCTCACCTATCAAAGTGAAAGTAACTAAATCAAACTAAGTAACTATTTATAGATAATGAACTATGTGAATAACTACATTATCATAAGCGAATCAGTACGACTTTTGAGATGTATGACATCTAAAGCGGCTGTAACCTTTAAGCTATTTTTATAGCCGACAACAATAACAATAACCTTTTGGAGACCTCAATGTCAGAACTACACCATAGCATTTTAATCGTAGGCGGGGGCGCGGCTGGCGTATCCGTTGCCAATAATATGCGTCGTCAAGACAAAATGATTGATATTGCTATTATTGAACCCTCAGAAAAACATTATTATCAACCTGGTTTTACCATTATTGGGGGGGGAGCTTATACGTTAAAAAGAGCAACGCGAAATGAAGCCGATTTAATTAGTCCTTCTGTTAAGTGGATTAAGGACTATGCAGAAAGCTTTCAACCTGATGATAATAGCGTTACGCTGCGTTCGGGCGATAAAATTAGCTATGATTATTTAGTGGTTTGCCCGGGATTACAATTAGATTGGGATAAAATCAAAGGTCTAAAAGAAACCTTGAATAAAAATGGTGTTTGCAGTAATTATTCGGCGGAAACGACTGAATATACATGGGAGTGTGTTAAAAATATAAAATCTGGCGTGGCTTTATTTACCCAACCACCGATGCCGATTAAATGTGCAGGTGCGCCCCAAAAAATTATGTATTTAGCCACGGATCGTTTTATTAAAAAAGGCATTCGTGATGCGATTGATGTGCGGTTTTGTAATGCAGGCCCTGGGATGTTTGGCGTACCTTTCTTTGCAAAAGCACTTAGTAAAGTCGTGAAAAATTATGGAATCAATTGTGATTTTGGGCATAATTTAGTCGCGATTAACGGTGAAAATAAAATAGCAACTTTTGAAACGACGGATAGTAAAGGTAATAAAACTACCGTTGATAAGCCATTTGACATGATTCATGTTACTCCACCTCAAAGTGCGCCTGATTTTATTAAAAAGAGTCCTTTAGTTGCAGGGGGTTGGGTTGATGTGCATAAAAATACCTTACAGCATACGAGATATAGTAATATTTTTGGTTTAGGCGATGTTACCAATACGCCGAATGCTAAAACGGCGGCGGCTATCCGCAAACAAGTGCCTGTTGTTGTTGATAATATTTTAAAATTAATCAATAATTCGGCGGTTGTCGAAAGCTATGATGGCTATGGTTCTTGTCCTTTAACGACATCACTTAATACCGTGATATTGGCTGAATTTTCTTACGGCGGCAAAGTAACGCCCTCTTTTCCTTTTCTTGATCCCCGTAAAGAAAGTTGGATGTGGTGGTTTGGTAAAACCATGGGATTTCCATGGATGTATTGGCAGCTGATGTTAAAAGGTTCACGTTTTGATATTCCGAATTTAGAAAAATATAGTGCTAAATTAGTTAAAGACGATACCGAATCATAATTTAATTTCTCCTTGAAAAGAGCCATTTTCAAAATGGCTCTTTTTTACTTTATAATCTTTCTTGTTGATAAACCCTATGACGCGTTTTTTTCCAATCATTGGATGGCTGAAAAGTTATACTAAAACTGACTTTAACGGTGATGTTTTTGCAGGAATAATCACCGCAATTCTGCTTGTTCCTCAAGGTATTGCTTATGCGATGTTAGCGGGATTGCCGCCTCAATTAGGCTTATATGCCAGTATTATTCCCCCGCTTGTTTATGCGTTATTAGGCACAAGTCGTACCATGTCGGTCGGACCGGTTTCAATTGCTGCCATTATGATTGCGAGTGTTTTAACTTCACCTGATATTAATGCGTTAGGTAATCCAGTGGAAAGTGCAATTATTTTAGCGGCTGAAAGTGGGCTTATACTTTTAGCAATGGCGGTTTTACGCATGGGGGGTTTAGTTAGTTTTATTAGTCATCCTGTCTTAACGGGGTTCACCAGTGGGGCGAGTATTCTTATTATTTTTAGCCAACTTCCACAATTATTAGGGATTCCAAAACGGCATTGTGGGATTAATATAGAATGTTATCAACAGAGTCTACAATTTTTTAATGTAGCGGCAGCAAGTTTAGGGCTTTTAAGTTTAACCATTTTAATTTTATTTAATAAGCCCTTAATTAGCCTATTGAAAAAAACGGGTCTAAGCCAAGCCATTATCATCGGTATAAGTAAAACTGCGCCGTTATTAGTTGTAGTAATTACCACTTTATTAGTTAGCTATTATAATCTTTCCAATACTGAAAATGTGGCTATTGTTGGCGCAATTAAAGGCGGACTACCAACCTTAAGCCTTGATTTTATTAGCTCAAATAAATGGTCTTTACTTTTACCCTATTCGGGTTTTATTGCGCTTATTGCTTATATTGAAAGTGTTGCTATTGCTAAAATAACGGCTAATATGCGTCATCAACGTATTGATCCTAATCAAGAGCTTATTGCTATTGGATTTGCAAATTTAGCCACAGCTGTTAGTGGAGGAATGTCGGTTGCAGGCGGATTTAGTCGGACGATGGTTAATTTTACCGCAGGGGCGAGAACCCAGATGGCGATGCTTATTGCGGTGGTGCTGTTAAGTTTTGCGGTTGTGTTTGCGAGTGATGGTTTTGAGTTTATTCCTAAAGCAACTTTAGCGGCTATTATTTTAATGGCGATTTTTCCGTTAATAAAATTAGGGCATATTATTAAAACTTGGCGTTATGATCGGGGCGATGGGATGGTAGAAATCGTTACTTTATTAGGGGTGCTTATTTTAGGGATTGAAGAAGGTTTGATGTTAGGTATTGTTTTAACTATTGCTAATTATTTACGTCAAATAAGTCATCCGCATATTGCTGAAGTAGGGCTAGTTGAAGGCAGTGAACATTATCGTAATACTCAACGCCATAAGGTAAAAACTTGGTCAAATTTAATTTTATTACGAATTGATGAGAATATTACTTTTACTAATGCCGATTATGTATCAGATTTTATTTTAGAGCGATTAAAAAACCGTCAAGTTAAACATGTTGTTTTAATTTTTACTTCAGTAAGTTATATAGATAGTACTGCTTTAGAGGCCTTAGAAGCTACTGCTCATAGCATACAACAACAAGGGATCAATTTACACTTATCTGAGGTCAAAGGACCTGTAATGGATAAATTGAAACTTACCTTTTTTCTGGAAAGACTTAAATCAGGTCAGGTGTTTTTTCAAACAGCCGATGCGGTTAAGGCATTAACTTAAAATTATAAAAATAACGGGCATCCTTCATATACCCAAAAAGTAGTTGACACTTTTTCTCCAGCAATTCCCGCTCCCACAAAAATATCTATAAATATCAAGCAGATAAGAAAATCGTGATTGCATGAAATGTAAGTGAAATATTATTAGATGACGCATTTATATCATATAATAGTTTAAATAGATTTTTAATTTAAAAATAAAAGGAAAAATAATATGCTGTCATTTTCTACAACACTTCGGACAGTTTTAATGCGAGATAACCCCGAAGCTACAAAGCTCCTTGTATTGAGAAGAGCATTTTATTAAACTCAGGTCTACCCCAGAGTTTAATAAAATACGTTCAATCGATAACTCATTGAAAAATATAGTCTTCCAGCTACCGATTGAAATTGGTTTTCGTTTAGGACTTAAAAGTCGGTCATGCCATTTAATCAAATTTAGCGCAGTAAAACTTGCCTTAAAATGGCTGTGTAAAGCAGGTTCAGAACGTGCTTGGCAATCACAAAGTCCTGTAAATTGTTTAGCATCACGAAATAGAAATTCAATCTGAAACCGTGCCTTGTAATAATTATAAAGTGTCATTGCATCTATCTCTGTATCTGTTGAAAACAACAAGGCATAACGTGTACCTTGTGACGTTGTTTTAACTAAATAAGCGATGCGAATATTACATTTCAATGAGACAGAATTAACGATTGCTGTATAAATTTTAACACCAC
This sequence comes from Methylococcales bacterium, assembly GCA_030949405.1. NCBI lineage: Bacteria > Pseudomonadati > Pseudomonadota > Gammaproteobacteria > Methylococcales > Methylococcales bacterium. The sequence goes on from JAUZSN010000002.1 coordinate 327,879, forward strand.
CCTGTTTACCTGCTAATTCTAATTTTCTCGTCTCACCCACAATCCACTTACTGTCATAACATTTATGGCGACCTTTTTCTTTTTGCTCACCTTCGTAGAGTAAACGTAAATTAGCATCACAACGTAATTTTCCAATTTGATGGTAACCTTTAGCGATCACGCCATGGGTAAACTTTTGTTTAGAATCCCAAAACTTAGCTAAACCATAAGTCTTTTCACCACTTTTGTTAACAAAGCTACACTCTAAAGCCGCTATTTTTTGTCCCGACGTTGAAAGAATTTCATTATTACCTACCTGATTAAATTTAAGAAAATCTAACTTTTTATTAAACCATCGACGATAGGTTTTTTCTGATAACTCATTGTAACGGCTGAGATTTGTATAGTTAGCCTTACCTCTAAAGCTTATCAAATTACTTAATAGGCTAGATAAAATTTTTTTGTGGTTTAGAACCACTAGACATTTTTTCTAAAATCGTTTCTATTAGTTGCATGGAAATCTTCTTTTCAGGAAATTGTTGCTTTAGAAACTACATTTTCCTATGAATTGAAGATTTCCTCTACTTTTAAAACTGTCCGAAGTATTAGACTTGTTCTTTAAGAAGAAGTTAATATATCATGTTAAAATTCCATAGGATAGCCGCTAAAAAAGAAAATAAATCTTTTACACCTTCTTTTTTATTTCTAAACTTGTCAACTAGACATCTATATCTTTTCATTCCACCGATTACATGCTCAACAATGACTCTTTCACGACTCATCTCTTTGTTTTCTTTTTTTTGTTTTTCAGTTAATGTTGGGTTTGGATTATGCTTAGATTTATTTGGTTTTTTATGAGGAATATTTACCGAATTAGTTTTATATTCATTATTAAACCCCAAATAACCTAAATCAATAAATATATTAAAATTACTAAACCAATTTAATTCTGGATTAAATTCTTTTTTAAACATTCCATAATCATGATTTTTACCTGGAAAACTAACCCCAATATATAAAATTAAATGACCTAAAGAAGCTATAGTGGTATTTTTAATTGTATGCTGTTTTTTTTACCACTGTAAAATTCATTTTGTTCTTCATAGTCACTAGGGCGTTGTACAGCACGCTCTGTAGCATCTATTATCAATGTTTGAACTCCGCCAAAAGCCTGCTGCATTTCTTCAGGGGTTGAAAAACTTGTTGCAGGTAAAACATTAAATATATCTAACGTCTTTATTAAAATTGGAAATAATTTGTATACATGAGTATGAGCGCATGATTTATTCATATTAAAAGAAAACCCTAAGTGATCGAAAGTAGAATAACACTTCATATAATTTAATATAAATAATAATTTGTCTGCGGGTGTTTTTAATGTGCTATCTAAACCACTACCGTATTTTCTTTCTTTATTTTCATGTTTTTCTTTTTGATCTTCAATAAGGGTCTTTTCAAATAGAGATAATAGTAAAATAAAATGTTCTGTTTTTAATCCTGTTAAAGCTCTTAACTGTCTATCATCATAAATTCTTGGTAAAATTTCTTTTATTTTCATGTTATACTTTGATTTTTATTTTTTATAGAAATTTATTATAAAGCTTATTTATTATTTTTAATAATTTAATTTAAAGTTTATTTATTAGGCTGTATCAACTGATTGTGAATGTTATCAAGTATATATAAGCAATTGATTTTAATATATTTTATTTAGAAGAACAAGTCTATTGTTTCTAAAGATTTGTCAATTCCGAATCTGCTGACTATAGTACGTTCTATTTTTTCGGCTATTCCTGAACATCAAAAAAAAAGATCAGTATCTCTTTATCAGATGTACTCATGTCTGCATTAGCCATGTTTTTATTAAAACATTCATCATTGTTACAATTTAATGAAGAGCGTAATGAAGAAATAATAAAGCAAAACTTAAAAAATCTTTTTGGAATTAATAATACGCCTTGTGACACACAAATGCGCGATAGATTAGACCCAATAAACCCATTAGAATTACGTCCCGCATTTGTATCAATCTTAAATAAACTACAGAGAAGTGGCACATTAAAAGAATATAAATATTTAAATAAATATTATATTGTTACCGTTGATGCAACCGGACAATATTCTTCTAATAAGGTGAGCTGTCCAGAATGCTGTGTTAAAAATCATAAAAATGGAGATGTGAGTTATTATCATCAATTATTAGCGGCAGCTATTGTTCATCCCGATAAAAAAATAGTAATTCCCTTTGCTCCATAAGCTATTATAAAAGAAAATAATGTAACAAAGAATGATTGTGAATTAAATGCTTCAAAAAGACTATTAACTAATATTAAAAAAGAGCATCCTAGATTACCTATTTTAATTATTGAGGATGCGTTACATAGTAAAGCTCCAAATATTAAGCTATTAAATTCATTGGGTTACAAATATATCATTGGCGTAAAAGAAGGGGATCATAAGTATTTATTTAATAGCGTACAAGAAAAAATAAAATCAAATGAAGATAACGAATTAGAAATTTATAATAAAGAAACAAAAATAACTCATGGATTTAGATTTATAAATGATTTAGCTCTTAATAAAAGTAATTCAGATGTCTTGGTTAATTTTTTAGAGTATTGGGAAGTAAATGAAAATGGCGACTCTATTTTTTATGCAACATGGGTTAGTGATATTGAATTAACAAAAGATAATGTATTTGAAATAATGAAAGCTGGGAGGTCACGCTGGAAAGTTGAAAATGAAGTTTTTAATACGCTGAAGAATAAAGGTTATAACTTTGAACATAATTATGGTCATGGAAAAATTCATTTAGCAACAGTATTTTCAATGCTAATGATGTTAGCTTTTCTAATTGATCAAGTACAAGAAGAATGTTGTGAATTATTTAAAAACGCTAGAAAAAATTTAGAACAAAAACTTATTTATGGCATAAAATGACAGCTTTATTCCTGTCTTATTTTATTCCAGATTGGGAAATTTTTTATTTATCAATTATAAATAAACATAAGCCGTATATATTAGAACCTAATATTGATATAAAAGAGGGTTTTGATAGCTCATAAAATAATTAAAGGTTATATAATTTCTTCTTCTTGCGTATTAATATAAAATAGTCTACCTAGTAAATTTAGTCGGTTTATCTTGCCGAAGGGTGACTTATTCATAAAATTTTGTACTCATTTTAAAATAAAAAAATAATACTTGGGGCGGGAGTTGCTGGTTTTTCAGTTATTGTATGGCATTCATTGTCTTGAGGTTTCCACTGAAAAGAAGACGCAGCAAGTAATTGAAGGGCTTACACCTTTGCGACAGAAAATCTTGCTTCTTTTTGGGGGAACGGTGGCAGAGATATATCAACTTTCTTATGAGTCATAGCCGCTCAATGTCAGTATTAACGCTAACCTTTTAAAATTAAAAAATAGAGCCGCCTAAAAGGCGACCCAGTATTTTAGATTTTTAGTGCGCTTTATTTATTCTTTTTTAAAGGATTTAATAAAATAAAACCCTCGTACTAGTCCTTGTTTCCAAATAAAAACAACTCCTTTTTTGGAAAAATAAGCCAATTTTTTTACAAAACAACGTGTAGTTTCACAATCAAGTTTTTTTAAGTGTGATTCAACATAAACACTCCATTGAATATAACGCTGTCCTGTTGCATCAAGAAAGACTTTATTATAAAACCACATTTCTAGTAATGAAATTAACAACATAAAACCAAAAGAAAACGCCATTCCCCCGCCTGCAAAAATAACCAGCCATGCAAATATAGGATTTAATTTGGTCAACCACCACGATAAAATATCAACGACGAGAAAAATATAGGGCATCCCAATGGCAATACATTTATATTTAACAGTACTGGTTTCTGAAAAACTAAAAATCAATCCTACAAACATAAAAATAAAACTAATACCAAATAAATGAATATGAGATACACGCGTCAATGATGTAAAGGTCGCTCCTTCATCTTGATGTGTGCGTTCTTTTAAATTCTCAAACTCGGTAAAATCGGGAATCCCTGACGCGCCTTCGTGATGACACATCACACATTTGTTATCAATAATTTTTTTCACCCCCGTAGAAACATAAGTTGATTCTTCAGCCCCGTCTCTAGCCCATTGAATCATCTTAAACCGTTCACTTTCAATAGCATTATCTTTCATTGAACCATTTAATTTGGTTTCTAATACTGTTCCCGAACGGTTACCATAATAACTATAAACAATGTCATCAACCGATAAGCCAAATTTACCATCCGCCATTCCATGGGTGAATAAAATTTGAATAAGAGCAAAAAAATAGCCAAAGGCAACAGCAGTGAGATAACCTGTAAATAATACTTTTACAGGCGCGTCAAACGCTTTTAAAGAGGGTAATTTGTGTGTCATTATAAAGTTAAAATATAAAAAGTTAAAAAGTTAGTAGTTTACGCCTACGCCTAACCATAGGTTTTAAGCTATCAAGACCCGTATGATTATATACGGTTTTAGTAAAAATATCGGGGGTTGTTTTTTGCCATTCCATTAATGCCTGTATTGGTGTTTGATGGTTTAAGGCACGTTGCGGAATTTGGTGGTTGTAAACTTTCAAATAGGCATATAAAGTAGCTTCAAGTTCAGCCGCACTGGTGAAGAGTGGGTTTGTTTATTTAGGACTCAGGATTTAATAAAACCCGAAGATACAAGGTCAACAGGGACGGCAACATAATTCCATTGAGGCAAGAATTCATCAAACTGAATTCGCATATTTTCTTTGAAATCATCCGCTACTTTACGCCCTATTTCAAAGGTTGTATTGAGAATGCTCGAAAATACTTTTAAGCCTGTAGTAGTTTTGGCTTTTGCCATCAAATTATTAACCAATTCAACATTTTTAAAAACAACGCCTTTGCAAGCTCTTGTAATATGCGGAAATAAGCGATGTTCTATTGGGTTATATTTCGATGTATACGGTGGATAATGGGCGATACGAATATTAATCTTTAATTTCTCTGACAATTTTTCCAAATCTTCTTTGAAAATATAATAGCGTGCATTATTACTACCACCGCAGTCACATAGTATCAATAAATTTGTCGATCCCTCATACAATGCCTGTCCATGCTCTAACCACCATTGACGAATACATTCGCAGGCAAACTCAGAGGTATCATGACTGACTCCCAGAGTGATGTCAAACGCATGATTGCCTGTAGCTTTCTTTTCCTTGCTGGTAAAGCGATCAGTAAATTGAGTACCATTATCCGTCAATATTTTATTAATGTGAACGGGGCAAGCTTCAGTTACCCGCCGTAGGAAATCAACGCTACTGACTTGGGTTTGGTCAGCATAAATACGAAAGTAAACCCAACGTGTGGCTCTATCAATGGCGACAAATAAATAACGATGATGGGCTTCGTCAGGCATTTTGGGTAAATATTTGATGTCGATATGAATAAAGCCAGGCGCGTAATTTTTAAACGCTTTTTTGGAGACTGTTTTCTCTTCACTTGGGTTCTGTTCGGCTCTTAAAGCCCTGATATTACCTACGCCATGACGGGTTAAGCAGCGTCCTAATCCAGAGCGAGAAACATCGAGGTTAATAAACTCGCGGGTAACAACTAACAAATCATCAATCGGTAACAGTAAAAAGCGGCGCAGCTCAACGACAATATCTTCCTGAGCCTCGTTCAAGGTGGTATTAAGTTTGTGTGGACGATGCGAACGATCTTCAACTTCATCGCGTCCACGCCATTTTAAAGCGGTTGCTTTGGTGATATTGTATTTTTTAGCTAACTTTGTCAGACCAAGTGTTGAGGCCTGAATTTCAGCTCGAATCTTGGGTGTTGTGCGTGCTTCAGAATGTAGTTGATAAGCCATAGGATTTGGTTAATTTTTAATAGCGTTGAGAACTTCCGACATTATGCTTTTTGCTTGGAATAAAGACCCGCTTCTTGTCGGTATATAATCACACGGTTCCTGACAGCCAATACTTCGATTTTGAAGGTCGGTGAAAAAACTTGTTTTTTCACTCCAAACCACAAAAATGTTTATGGCCTATTATTTAACTATTTATAATTTTTTACGTAACATCAGTTATTAAAATAAATTAAGGATAAAATAGGGTAAAAACTCCGTCGCTTATAACTTTAATCTACACGCCATCACCCTTAGTCAATTTAAATTTAAACCACTCGCTTCCAAGGTTATCCATAAATCTATTCGAGTTACACTCAAAAAAAATCATTTATTTTGATAAAAATATAGAAAAAAATGAAAACTGCATGACAAAGTTAGATAAAATACATAATCGAACCTTACTCTGCATTGATCGCTTTATTTTTCAATGTTTGACGTTTTTCTACCCTATATTAAGACAACTATCATGGATCTAAAATTTCTCGATTTTGAACAACCTATTGCTGAACTGGAAGCAAAAATAGACGAGTTACGTCGCGTGGAGCTTGAAAATGACATTAATATTTCAGATGCGTTAAAACAATTAAAAGATAAAAGTTTAGCCTTAACCCAGTCTATTTTTTCTAATTTGTCCGATTGGCAGATTTCACAACTATCAAGACATCCCGGTCGTCCTTATACGCTGGATTATATTAAATACATGTTTACTGATTTTTGTGAGTTGCATGGGGATAGAACTTATGCTGATGATCCTGCGATTGTCTGTGGGTTAGCTCGGCTAGAAGGTCAACCCGTAATGGTCATAGGCCATCAAAAAGGACGCGATACCAAAGAAAAAATTTACCGTAACTTTGGGATGCCTCGTCCTGAAGGGTACCGTAAGGCATTGCGGGTCATGAAAATGGCCGAACGATTTAATTTACCGATTATTTGTTTAATTGACACCCCCGGTGCCTACCCTGGAATTGGGGCGGAAGAGCGTGGGCAAAGTGAAGCGATTGCACGTAATTTATTTGAGATGTCAACACTCAAAACACCTATTATTTGTACGGTTATTGGTGAAGGTGGGTCAGGTGGTGCTTTAGCCATTGGAGTCGGCGATCGTTTAATTATGCTTGAATACAGCACTTATTCGGTTATTTCCCCCGAAGGTTGTGCCTCTATTTTATGGAAAAGTGCTGATAAATCAAAATTAGCCGCAGAGGCGATGGGGATTACTTCGGATCGAGTCAGAGAACAAGGGTTTCTTGATGAAGTGGTTCGTGAACCTTTAGGAAGTGGCCACCGTGATTTTCAAAAAACAGCTTTAAATTTACGTGAAGCCTTAATTCGTCATTTAGATGAGCTAAAAAGTGATGATATAGAGACTCTATTAGACAAACGCTATCAACGAATTATGCGTTTTGGGGTGTTTATAGAAGAGGTTACCAAATAAAATAGGTCTACTTTTTAAGAAGGTAAACACGCCGTTTTAGTTGCTTTTGATTGGTTTTAAAAAAGTGATTTATCTAGGTTAAGGAATAATAATTTAATACGCTTCTAAATTTTATTGTAGCGAGTCCCAGCGGGGTTACGTTATTTCGTCAGCGAAATAAGCCTAACCCCAGTCTACAAAACTATGTTTAATTTTGTATATGATTTTCGAGCGTTATTAATCGTTTATTCCTAAGACCCTTTTTAACGGTTAAACTTAAGGCCTTAGAGCGGTTAATTTTGGAAATCATTAAGTTTACACACGCCTTAATAGGTTATTAAGACTCTCTTACGACCCATGCGGCCTTAATTTAGACGGCTCATTATTTTTAACTTGTTTTTGGGATTTATAAAAAAACCATTATTTTTTTGTGAAAATACAATCAATAAAATTGTTTTTTTGCTATTGTTATAAAAAATTAATAATAAATAACCGTATTAGAAATGGAGAAAAGATATGAAAGTATGTCAGTGGAATCAAGATTATAGTGTGGGGATTACATCTTTAGATAACCATCATAAAAAACTTTTTGATATTTTAAATAAACTATTTTCTTTGATGGATGAGGGGGCAGATGACGAGTTGATTTTAAAAGTAATTGATGAGCTTTTAGACTATACCCATTATCATTTTGAAAAAGAAGAAAAGATTATGGCTAAAATAGCCTATCCTGACTTAGAACAGCATAAGGTTTTACACAAGGAGTTAATTGATCAACTTAACGGTTTTGCCAGCGAAGCTGAGCATGGAATGGCTATCTTTGTTGCTATAAAAATTGCAACCGTTGGCTTAGAATGGTTAAAAAATCATATTCTTACCGTTGACCATAAATATCATGAATACATGAAAAAAAATGGAATAGACGATCAATTCAGTTAAATCAAACAACACAGCTCAACGTATAAAATTTTTTGTTTCCATAAACAAAGGCTCTTTTACGCTGAACTATTAAATAATTTTAGTTTTAGGCGGTTATTAATCAATGAAAGTACTGTTAATTTTTATCTTCTTGGCGTTTTTTTCTGCGTGTACGCCTAGTGATAATCAAAAAATAAAAACCACAAAAACTGTTATTAAAATCGAAAAAAGCAATAGTACCGATGCCTTAAATGAAAGCGAACGCCTTGCTCTTTTAAAGGCGCATAATAAAATTAGAAAGGACGCTAACCTTAAGCCATTAAGCTGGTCTACTGAAATGGCTCAAGAGGCTCAAGTTTGGGCAAAAAATTTAGCTCAAACAGGGTGTACGTTACAGCATAATAAACATTCTAATTATGGTGAAAACCTTTTTATGGGCGCATTAAAGCACTACAAGGTGATCGATGCTATCAAATCATGGGAAAAGGAAAAGGCCGATTATAAGGGAAATTTTTTAAACTCAGAAAATTGGCGTAAAGTAGGTCATTACACTCAAATAGTATGGCAGTCTACGACCGAATTAGGGTGTGCAAAAGCAATTTGCAATCATCATTTAATCGTTGTTTGTCATTATAATCCTGCAGGAAATTACATGGGACAAAAACCCTATTGATCCCATGATAGTTTTTTTAATCACAACCCACGCTCATTAAGACAATTCCATGTCGGTCACTATAGACTCACCCGAAGCACACATTATTCGCAAAATGATTCCCTTTTCAACGATGCCGCATAATATTTTCAAGGTTATTTGTGGAAAAATAGTCATTGAAACGGCCCGTTCAGGTGAATTTTTATTTAAACGTGGGGAAACAAATAATGATTTAATCTATCTACTCGACGGTGATGTTTCCTTAGAGTCCGGGCTTTTAAAAATGGAAGACATAAAATCAGGCTCTGATTCCGCTCGTTTTGCGATTGCCCATCAATTTCCCCGAAAAGTTGATGCGGTTGCAAAAAAGCTCCGTCAGTTTTTTACGTTTAAATACTATTTTTATTAAACCTCCCGATCCTAAAGAGCTTGAAAAAAAAGAGCACTTGGAAATTAAAGCGGCTAAAAAAAGCAGATAGTGTGGATTGTATTGCAACCCTGCTGATGATTCCCCTTATTCGTTCACTTCCGCCTGCTAATTTGCGAACCATCAGTGAAGAGCTTGAAGAAGTTATTATTGAAAAAGATGAGGTTATTATTGAGCAAGGAGGCCTAGGTAGTTACTATTATTTAATTAAAAAAGGCGAGTGCTTAGTTACCCATAAAAACTCAAAACATGCCCAAGCTATAAAAGTGGCTAAATTACAAATTTGGGATAGTTTTGGTGAAAGTGCCTTGATTTCAGGTGAACCTCGCGCTGAAACCGTCACAGCCTTGTCTAAAATGATTTTATTGCGATTTCATAAGGATAAATTTTTAAAGCTGGTTAAAGAGCCTTCCTTGACCTTTATTGACTTTATTGAATGGGAACTGTGGCAGGATAAAGGGGCTTTATTATTAGATGTCAGGCCGCCCGATGAATATGAAAAACTACATTTACCTGATGCACTGAATGCGCCTCTGTTTACCCTACGAATGGAATTAAAGTCATTAGATAAAAATCAGCTCTATATCATTATTTGTGAAGACGGTAAAACCAGTGAATCTGCGGCATTTTTAATGAAAACCTACGGCTTTCAGGTAAAAATAATCAAGAATGGGTTGAACTATGTATCGAAAGAGGTGGTACTAAAAGCTCAGAAAGCATTGAAGAAAACGGGGCAGACTCGAACTATAATAGCGGATCAGACTCGAACAGTAACAGCGGATTCTATCGCTGACTCAAAGAAAATGAATGCCGTATTGGCTCGTGAAAATCATAAGCTAAAGTTAGCTTTAATTGAGCTTAGGGGAAAATATAGTGAGCTTGAAAAAGAACAAAAAGTATTGAAGGAAAAAAACAAATTACTGTTTAAAAAGGCAACCGACTATCAGTTGAAATGGGAACAAGTGCAGAACAGAGCGGCGAAACCATAACAAGAATGCTATGGTTTTACTCGTATTTCCAGCAAAGAGAAGCGTAATTAGGTATCCTTCATTTAGCTTAAAAGTAGTTTACACTTTATTCTTAAAAACAGAGTGTGGAGTAAAATAGCTTTAGCTATTTTCGTAACTCGCCAACAGCTAAAGCTATTGGACTCCGATTTAAACTGAAAAATGAAGGATGTCAGTAATTATTTAATTTTAGCTTCTTTGTACATGACGTGTTTACGAACAACAGGATCATACTTTTTTATTTCCATCTTTCCTGGCATGGTCCGTTTATTCTTAGTCGTGGTGTAAAAATGACCTGTCTTTGCAGATGAGACTAATTTAATTATATCGCGCATTTTATAAGCTCCTTAAACTTTTTCGCCGCGTTTGCGGATATCTAATAAAATAACATCAATGCCTTTTTTATCAATGATACGCATTCCTTTAGCCGAAACTTTTAGGCGTACCCAACGATTTTCGCTTTCTACCCAAAATTTATGTTGATGTAAATTAGGATTAAAACGACGTTTTGTTTTATTGTGCGCATGTGATACGTTATTACCTGTAACAGGACGTTTGCCTGTAACTTGACAGATTCTGGACATGAAAACCTCTTTAGGATGTGCCGTGATTCAAAAGTTAGCCGTCCTTTATACCAAAAAACTGTTTTTAGGTAAACCATAAACAGTAAAATAAATATTTTAGACGAACACGAAAAAATTAAATAACGTGTTTTTCCCTCGATTAATTGAGATTTTAAATGACACTTAAATTCGGAATGGTCATGGATTCTATTGACCTCATTAATATAAAAAAAGATACCAGTTTTGCGATGCTACTCGAAGCCCAGCGACGAAATTGGACACTTTATTACATGGAACTTAATGATTTATTTTTGCGAAATGGCTGTGCCTTTGCACGGGTACGCGTTTTAACCGTTGAACGGGCTTCGGCGTATTATGAATTCAAGGATGAAAAAATTATTCCCTTAGCGGAATTAGATGTCATCATCATGCGTAAAGATCCGCCGTTTGATCAAGAATATATTTATGCAACCTATTTATTAGAGCAAGCAGAGCGGATGGGCTGTTATGTGGTTAATAAGCCGCAATCTTTGCGTGATGCCAATGAAAAGCTATTTACCGCTTGGTTTCCTCAATGTTGTACTGATACCCTTGTTTCTCGAGAGCCTAAACACATTAGAGCCTTTTTAGCCGAACACCAACAAATTATTTTAAAGCCGCTTGATGGAATGGGAGGAACGTCTATTTTTCATGTGCGCCTAGGGGATCCTAATTTAGCCGTTATCTTAGAAGTCATGACGGAAAATAAAAGCCGCTATATTATGGCGCAAAATTATTTACCTGAAATCAAGCATGGAGATAAGCGCATTTTACTCATTAATGGCGAACCCGTTCCTTACGCGCTCGCGCGAATCCCTGCAAAAGGTGAAACGCGAGGCAATTTAGCCGCAGGGGGCCATGCGAAAGGGCAACCCTTATCCGAACGTGATTTATGGATTGTTCAACAAGTGGGCGAAACGTTAAGAGAAAAAGGACTTATTTTTGTGGGTTTAGATGTCATTGGTGATTATTTAACCGAAATAAATGTCACGAGTCCAACCTGTGTACAAGAATTAGACCGTGAATTTAATTTAAATATTGCAGGGCAATTAATGGATCATATTGAACAAACTGTGGCTTAGTCAATGAATTTGCAATTTTTTAACCTAAGTGGGGAGAATGGGAAAAGCTATCATTCGGACTCATTAATACTTTGGATATTTATTGCACTTTTATTTCATTTGGTTCTCTTATTAGGGGTTAGTTTCACCTCTCCTGAACCTAAAAAAGTCAGCAAAGCGATTGAAATTACATTAGTTAACTCTGCCGTTCGTAAAGAACCTAAAAATGCGAATTATTTAGCCCAAGAAAATCAAATTGGGGCAGGGTTAAAAAAACAAAAGCCGAAACCGAATCAACAAAAGATTCCACAAATAGCCACAAAGAAACCAACAAAGGTTAAAGCCAAAGCGAAAGCAATCGTCAAAGAGCCTAAAAAGAAACCAAAAAAATCCAAGGCCAAGGTAAAACAGCCTAAAAAGAAACAAAAAAAAACGAAAGTAAAACAACCTAAAAATAAAAAAATCGCGGCTCACCGTGTTATTACTCAAAAAAACAAAATTAAAAAAGTCAAAAAGGTCACGGTTAAACCCCAGAAAAAGAGGTCTAAAAAAACCACAAAAAATACAAAACCTGCAGAACTTTCTATGGAAGCCCTAGAGCGACAAATTGCACAACTGGGTGAGCGGGTTAAATATTTAAAACAAAGTGCTAAAAAAACTAACATTAAATTTGTAAATTCAATCAGTGCGCATAAATATGTTGCGGCCCAGTATGTTAGAGATTGGGAACGAAAAGTTGAACGCATTGGGAATCTTAATTACCCAAAAATTGCCCGCGAAAAAGGATTTTCTGGCACCTTGTCGATGGATGTTGGTATAAAAGCGAACGGGCGTATTTACAGAATTCGAATTGTAAAATCATCTGGAAATAAAGCCCTAGATGATGCCGCTAAACGTATTGTTAGAATGAGTGAACCGTTTTCACCGCTGCCCAAACAAATATTAAATCAGTTAGATGTTTTGGTGATTCGCAGGGTCTGGCGTTTTACTGATGAATCAGGTTTAGCCCTGTGAGTTAGCGTGTGCCTTTAAAGGCGTAAATTCCTAACGCTGTGATACGAAACTATTTTTCGTTAGGTTTTCTAAAGCCCCTTAAATTTCTATTATCCGTTATTATTTTCAACTTAAATTATGAATCATTTTTTAAATAATCAATTTCTGATTGCTATGCCAGCACAAAGAAATAAAGATTTTTTTCACACAGTGACTTATCTATGCCAGCACAATGATGAGGGGGCATTGGGTATTATTATTAACCGTCCAACGACGATGAATCTTGGCGATATTTTTGAACAAATGGGAATAAAAGATGCCTCCGAGAAAAGCTGTAAAACCCCGATTCATTTAGGGGGACCCGTGCAAATGGAGCGTGGGTTTATTATTCATGATACAGGCTCAGATCATTGGGAGTCTTCGATTGCTATTTCAGACGTGGTTTCGTTAACCAGTTCACGGGATATTTTAGAAGCAATTGCACTTGACCAAGGCCCTGAAAATTATTTAATTGCGTTAGGCTATGCGGGATGGGACGCGGGACAATTAGAAAAAGAAATTGTCAGTAATGCTTGGTTAAACACCCCTTATGAAAAATCTATTTTATATGAAACCCCTGTCAGCCAACGCTGGACAACCGCCGCCAATTTAATTGGCATTGATATTAACTTACTCACATCAATGGCAGGTCATGGTTAACGATCCATTAGCGGCTAAATTAACAGGGGACACCTATTTAGGCTTTGATTTTGGAAGTAAAAAAATTGGCGTAGCGGTCGGTCAACGAGTAACCGCCACGGCCAGTCCTTTACAAACCATTAAATCCATTAATCAAGTGCCTAATTGGGAAATCATCGGTCAATTAATAAAACAATGGCAGCCCGTTGGGTTTGTCGTCGGCATCTCGAAACAAGAGGATGGTTCAGATAACCTTATTACGCCTCGAATGCGTAAATTTTGTCGTCAATTAGAAGGTCGTTTTGGACGGCCTTCTTATCAACAAGATGAGCGGTTATCGACGTTTGAAGCCAAACAATTGCTTTATGATGAACTTAAGTTAAGTGCCACTAAACTATGGGAAGTACAAGACCAACTCGCCGCCCAGCTTATACTACAAAGTTGGCTCACGACGGCTAATAAATAAAAGATACATCCTCTCTGAAAACCTTGTTTTTTCACCGCTAGGGAATATCACTTAAAAAATAGAAAGAAGATAAATTATAAGTTATGAATGATGAAAACCTAGATGTGTCTCTCTTGCTTAATCAGCTTGAGGTTAAACTTAAATCGCTAACGCAAGAGCGTGAATTAAAAAATCCCATTATGATAGGAATTCATAGTGGCGGCGTATGGATTGCTGAAAAACTACATCAACGCCTTGAAATTGAAGAGCCGTTAGCCTTACTGGATATTTCTTTTTATCGTGATGATTTTTCTCAAATAGGAATGCACCCACAGACGAAATCCAGCCAAATTCCCCTAAGTCTTGAGGGACGTGATATTATTCTTGTCGATGATGTTTTTTATACAGGGCGAACCATACGCGCGGCTTTAAATGAAATTTTTGATTTTGGACGGCCTAACCAAGTCGTCTTAGCGGTTTTAATCGAACGCAATGGCCAGCAAATTCCCCTTAAACCTGACTGCGCAGGGATTGAACTCACCTTACCGAAAGGAATGCGAATAAAATTAACGGGTCCTGAATCCTTAAAGGTCCATATACAATCGTATAACAACCCCTAATCAAATGATGAATCGAAATTTACAATTAAATAAGGAAGGGCGATTAAAGCACTTTTTATCAATTGAAGGCTTAAGTGCGGACATTTTAACTGAGATTTTAAATACAGCAGAATCATTTGTCAGCATGTCACAGCAGCAAGTTCAAAAAGTCCCCTTGCTTCGTGGAAAAACAATTGTTAATTTGTTTTTTGAAAACAGTACCCGAACACGTACGACCTTTGAATTAGCTGCAACCCGCCTGTCTGCCGATGTTTTAAACATGGATATTGCCACCTCAGCCACCTCAAAAGGGGAAAGCCTTTTAGATACCATCAACACCTTAGAGGCCATGCACGTTGATATGTTTGTCGTTCGTCATGGACTCAGTGGCGCGGCGCATTTTATCGCTCAACATACCTCCCCCCATATTAGCGTGATTAATGCAGGCGATGGTCAACATGCTCATCCCACCCAAGCGATGCTTGATGTCTTTACAATTCGCCGACATATTAATGATTTTAGTCAATTAAAAATCGCCATTGTTGGTGATATTTTACATTCTCGGGTAGCGCGTTCACAAATTCAAGCCCTGAATACATTAGGGGCCAAAGAAGTCCGTGTGATTGCCCCAAAAACCTTATTACCCGCTCACATCGAATCCCTAGGGGTTCATGCTTATCATAATATGGAAGCGGGATTAAATGATATTGATGTCATTATCATGTTACGTTTACAAAAAGAGCGCATGAATTCGGCTTTTTTAGCCTCTGAAAATGAATATTTTAAATGTTTTGGGTTGACCGAAGCCAAATTAAAATTAGCTAAAAAAAATGTATTCGTCATGCACCCAGGGCCTATTAATCGTGGGGTCGAAATTTCGTCAGCGGTGGCCGATGGCAAGCACTCGTTAATTTTAGAGCAAGTGAGTAATGGGATTGCGGTGCGAATGGCTATTATGTCAATGGCGATGCAAGCAGAAGGCGGTGGAAAACTATGAAGCGCATTGAAATTAAACAAGGACGTATTATTGATCCTGCTCATGACATCGATCAAATAGGCTCACTCTACCTTGCGGACGGAAAAATTTTATCGGTCTTTGATAAACCCGACACGTTTAGTGCGGATGAAATTATTGATGCTGAAAACTGCATTGTCTGTCCTGGATTTATTGATTTAAGTGCGCGACTACGAGAACCTGGACACACACACAAAGCCACGATAGCCTCTGAAACCAAAGCAGCAGCGAGTGCTGGCATAACCTCACTATGCTTACCGCCTGATACCCGACCGATCATTGATACGCCTGCGATTGCTGAATTAATTAAAGATAAAGCGGAACGCGTTAATTATCCCAATGTTTACCCTTTAGGGGCATTAACACAAGGATTGGCGGGAAAAAAACTCAGTTCCATGTTTGCCTTAAAATCCGCAGGTTGTATTGCGGTCAGCAATGCGGATGCCCCCTTAGATAATTTAGTGATTTTAAGACGAGCGATGGAATATGCCGCAGGGCATGATTTAACCATTTTTTATCGCCCCGATGAAGCCTCTTTAAGTTATAACGGCTGCGCCCATGAAGGAATTATGGCCACTCATTATGGCTTGCCGAGCATTCCAGAGGCGGCTGAATCTATTGCGGTCGCCCAATGTTTAGAGCTTGCTGAACTCACAGGGTGTCGAATTCATTTTAGCCAAATTAGTTGTAAACGTTCCGTCATTAAAATTCAACAAGCCAAAAAATATGGGCTTCATGTGACCGCAGATGTGGCTATTCATCAACTGCATTTATCTGAAAATGACATTGAACCTTTTAATAGTTTTTATCATGTTTTACCGCCGTTACGCAGTGAAGATGATAAAAAATATTTACGTGAAGCCCTTGCAAATGGAACTCTAAATGCTATTTGTTCCGATCATCAACCGCATGATTTAGACGCAAAATTAGGCGCGTTTCCAGAAACAGAGGCAGGAATGTCTTCATTAGAAACGCTGTTACCTTTAACGCTCAAGTTAGTAGGTGATCATGTTATCGCATTATCTCATGCGTTAGCCAGTTTGAGTTTAGAACCTGCAGCTATTTTAGGGTTACCTTTAGGAACATTAGCATCAGGAAATGATGCCGATATTTGTATTTTCAATCCTGAAACACTTTGGCAAGTTAATTCTAAAAACTGGATTAGTCGGGGTAAAAATACGCCTTTTTGGAAACAAACCTTAAAAGGACGCGTCACTCATACCTTACAAAAAGGTCATCTTATTTATACTTTGGAAAAACACGCATGAAAACAACCCAGTTATTATTAATAGTCAGCAGTTTGTTAGTGCTTAACGGCTGCTCAAAAGATTACAGTCCGAGTGCTAAAGATACAGCGGAATCCATGTATCAAAATGCCTGTGTACAATGTCATCAGAAAACAACGGAAGGAACAATTTTTACGTTTACCGCTGAGAAAGCAAACGTTGCCTATATTCAAGAACGTATTCAAAGTGGTAGTTTAATGATGCCAAAATTTCCAAATATAAAAGGGGAATCGTTGAACCAATTAAGCGACTATATTCTTAAAAATAGTGTTGCTAACTAGTTGTTAATACGATGCCGTGGCATTATAAAAAAGATGAACCCCTAACGATTCTAGGTGACTTTAAAGCCGACCAATCGTGGCGACTTTTTAGAATTATTAGTGAATTTACCGATGGTTTTGAAAAATTGGAGCATATTGGGGATGCCATTTCAATTTTTGGCTCTGCTCGCTTACATTCAGATCATCCTTATTATATAAAAACCTATGAGTTATCAACCCTATTAGCCAAAAATGGGTTTTCGATTATTAGTGGCGGTGGGCCGGGTATTATGGAAGCGGCTAATAAGGGGGCTTATCAACAAAACCAACCCTCAATTGGGCTTAATATTGAATTACCCCGCGAACAAACGTCCAATCCTTATTTAGATGTTTCATTAGATTTTCGCTATTTTTTTGTACGCAAAGTCATGTTTGTTCGTTATTCAATGGGTTATGTTTGTATGCCAGGAGGATTTGGAACCTTAGATGAATTTTTTGAAGCATTAACCTTAATGCAAACGCATAAAATCAACCCGATTCCCTTAGTTTTATTTGGCGTTGAGTTTTGGAGTGGGTTAATTGACTGGATAAAAAAAACCTTAGTGGATTATGAAACCATTACTGAGAAAGAATTAGATTTGATAAAAATAACCGATGATCCCGACGAGGTTTTAGCGTTTATGATTAAGCATCGTGCCTGGCGAAATAGACAGTAAATAAGGCAAGGTAAATTTAATGGAAATTGATGAAATTGATCGTAAAATTATTAATGCGACACAACTAGGTTTACCTTTGGTTCCCCAACCTTATCAGGTGCTTGCTGAGTCGCTTAATATGGATGTAGACATCCTTATGCAAAAAATAACGACTATGCAAACGCATGGAGTGATCCGTCGAATTGGGGTCATTCCTAATCATTATCGTTTAGGCTACCGTTATAATGGGATGACGGTTTGGAATGTGATTGATGAGAAGATAGATTTGTTTGGAAAACAGGTGGGAGAGCTTGAGTTTGTAAGTCATTGTTATCACCGACCGAGGCGATTACCCGAATGGCCTTATAATTTATTTGCGATGGTGCATAGTAAAACGAAAGCGGGGGTAACGGTTCAAATTGATGCGATTGCTGATTTACTTGGAGAGTTTAATTTAGGCTGTGATGTTTTGTATAGTCGTCGTATTTTAAAAAAAACAGGGTTGAGAATAGGTTGAAAATATTTCGATTAAGCGAATATAAGTGTTTATATTTTAATGGAGTCTTTAGACTTCAACCGACCGTGCTTATTTTTTATTATGATTAAATATAGATTAGTTATTCTTACTTTATGCAGTCTTTGTTCTTTTTCGAATTTAGCGCAGGCTATTGATTTAACTGAAGATGGAAAATGGAAATTAAAAACGTCAATACGATTACGTTTTGAGTCTGATTGGAATGTGTTTCGCGCCAATGGCGACTCACGTCCCACCCGAGAAAGGCTTAGATTGGCCGCTAATACTGAGTTGCAATATCATCCTACGGATGAATTAAGCCTAGGGGTGCGAATTGCGATTGCTAATGCAAATAGAAGTAGTTATGCCAATATTGATTTAATTGACTTTCAAAATAACCCAATCCCTGCTAATTATGTTTATGCCGACAAATGGTATGTTAACTATAAAACGGATCATTGGTGGATATGGGGAGGGCGAAATAAAATTCCTTTTTGGGTGCAAAATGGTTTTTTTTGGGATAACGTATCCATACCCGCAGGTTTAGCCGTTGGTGGCTCAATGCACTATGACCAACATACTTTAAAATTTTCTTTAGGCCATTTTGCAACCCCTGATGGGAAATATAATTTTAATGGTCAATTTACCTCAATGCAGGTTATGGATACCTTTAAAGCAGAAAATTGGAATACGACAGGCGCGTTAGGTTTTTTTATTTTTCACGGGCATGAGGGGGGAGAGCGTAACTTTATTGGTGATGGAAGTCGAGATTATAAAATTTTAATGGCTAATTTCCAATATGTTAAAACACTGTGGGGTAGACCGCTTAAATTTGGGGTAGATGGTTTTTTTAATATAGAAAATTATTCTGCAAATTCGAGTGATCCTTATACGGCTTTACATCATGATGATGTTTTGGGTGGGGTATTATCAGTAAAATATGGCTCAACGTCTAAAAGTGGCGATTGGTTATTATCCTATGCTTATGCTTATATAGAAGCTTTAGCGGTTAATGGTGATTTTGCACAATCGGACTGGAGTCGTTATGACCCATCCAGTGCCAATATGCAAGGGCATGATTTTTTAGTTAGTTACACCTTTAGTCAATATTTTACGCTGGCAGCAAGAACCATGCTTGCTGAAAGAATTACCTCTGAAGAACGCGGTAATCGTTTTAGATTGGATTTTAAATTTAAGTTTTAGTGGCTATTAAAAAACGATGAAATTTAACGCAATGAATAAAAGCATTTAACAGGTATAGAGATGAACTGTTATATCAAAATATATAAAACGCCTTTAAGAGTGCAAAATACAAGACCTTTATTCTTTGCTAGCGTTTATAAATAAAAAATTGAGTGCGCATATTTTTTCATGTCAACTAATAAAGTATTGTAGTTTTCTTGTACAAGTTTGGTGTGAGGGGGATTTTTTACCCACGACTTTTTCCAAAATCTTCAACGCCCGTTGGAGTAAAAGCTCGGCTTTTGAGTATAAACCTTGAACTCGATACAACCCAGACAAATTGTTTAAGCTGGTGGCAACATTTAACAAATTATGATAACGTTCGGCAATTTGGCGTAAGGTGTGGTCATAATCTTCAGGGGCAATCTTTTCTTGTTGAAGAATATTAAAAAAGTTTTCTAATGCGGTTTTGGTAATCCCTTGCTCGTTCCCAAACTCTGTTTGGGAACGCATACTAACAAGCTCTGCTTGGTTTATCATTAAGCAGGGCTTGTGTCAGGGGAAAAAATGAATTTTTCTCAGAAAATTAATCCTAATCTCTATCCTATTAACTATAAAGGACTTTTATAGGTAATACTGGAGTCATAGAAAATTTAAATTAAAATAAATAGCGGCGGTATTATTCTTTTAAATTAAAAACCATCTACCCCATTCCCATCGCCTGTTTAGTTAATAATGTCTTAACAACAGGAATATGATCCAGCAAAACTAAACCACTATTCCTGATTGCCGCAATCGGTAACCACTCATTAGAAAACAACTTAACCACACTATTCGTAAAACCAATTACCTTAGTATGATCTTGCTGACGAGTCTCCGCATAATCGTGTAAAAAAGAAGCGTCGCCCAGATCTTCATCTTTTTTATACTGATAAATTAACCGATCAGACAATTGAATCACATCACGCAATCCTAAATTAAATCCCTGACCCGCAACAGGGTGTAATTGATGCACCGCATTACCAATAATAACACTCCGCTGAGCGTACATTTTTTCCGCTCGAATCAACGTCAATGGAAAAGCTAATCGTTTAGATGCTAACGTTAACTCGCCTAAACGATAACCAAAACATGCCTGTAGATGCTGAGTAAAATCAGCTTCTGAACTTGATAATAAATTTTCAGCCTCATCATGACGGCGTGTCCACACAACCGCTGAGTGATAACGATCAATGGGTAATAAAGCTAAAGGCCCTGATGCGGTAAACCGTTCATAAGCCATGTTATTATGAGGCAAGGTACTTTTTACGGTGGTAATTAACGCGGTTTGCTTATAGTCTGTTTTACGTTGCTTAATCCCTAATAATTCTCGTACGGTTGATTGCCCGCCATCCGCGCCAACCAATAATTTTGCAGAAACTATTTTTTTGCCTAACGCATCCCCTTGCAAACTGACATGAACAGATTTATCATGAAATTCTAAATGCTCAATACGGGCAGGACAATATTGTTCAATCCCTGATTCTTTTACCATTTCAGCAATCGGTGTTTCTAAGTCCCGCGCCGCAATGACATAACCCAGTGCATCAACCCCTTGTTTTTCTGCCGACAACCGTGTTTTACCAAAATGCCCTTTATCAGAAATATGAATTTTCTTAATTGGCGTGGCTTTTGATTTAACTCGATCCCAAACCCCGAGTTTTTTTAACATAATGACCGACCCTGCGGATAAAGCTAAGGCTCTATCCCCTGCGGGAGAATCATGTAGTTGTTGACGCGTCACTGCTTCAATTAAAGCAATCGTTATCCCACTATTTTTTAACGATAATGCTAAACAGTTTCCTGCCAGCCCACCCCCGCCAATTAATAAATCATAATCATGTTGCATTAACTTGCCTGCATTAATGTTTCTATTTCCGCAATCGTTTTAGGCGCATCCGCACTTAAAACTTCATAGCCCTGTTTGGTGACTAAAATATCATCTTCAATACGAATTCCAATTCCTCGCCATTTAGCTGCAACCGTGTCACAATCCGCTTGAACATAAACCCCAGGTTCAACCGTCAGCACCATACCTTCTTCTAAAACGCGCCATTCGTCATCAATTTTATAATCGCCTACATCATGAACATCCATGCCTAGCCAATGCCCAAGACGGTGCATATAAAACTCTTTATATTTTTCATCTTTAATTAAGGTGTCGATATTACCTTTTAATAACCCTAGCTCAATTAAACCCACCGTCATCATTCTAATCGACATTTGGTGAATATCATTCCAAGAAACACCGGGTTTTATCCGTTCAATCGCCGCTAATTGAACATCTAATACCAATTGATAAAGCTGTTTTTGTGCCAATGAAAATTTTCCTGACACGGGAAATGTTCGGGTTATATCGGCCGCATAATGGTCGCACTCTCCCCCTGCATCAATAAGTAATAAATCATTTTTACGTAATTTGCTCTCGTTATTAATATAATGCAATATACAAGCATTTTTTCCGCCTGCAACAATCGAGGGATACGCCACCGCTCTTAAACCTGATTGCATTAATTCATAAATAATTTCAGCTTCTATTTGATATTCATACAGGCCCACTTTACAGGTTTTCATTGCTCTAATATGCGCTTGAGCTGAAATTTGTGCGGCCTTACGCATCAGTTTTAATTCCGCTGCACTTTTGAATAACCGCATTTCATGCAAAATATGTTCTAAAGAAACCAATTCACCAGGCGCACTGGCACCATTACGCG
The DNA here is from genome assembly GCA_030949405.1 of Methylococcales bacterium. NCBI lineage: Bacteria > Pseudomonadati > Pseudomonadota > Gammaproteobacteria > Methylococcales > Methylococcales bacterium. The sequence continues at coordinate 350,259 of JAUZSN010000002.1, forward strand.
ATTTCATTTTAAGATGATTAATCCACTCTAATAGGTGATGATCTAATTCACTATCACGCCCCATCGGATAAAATACTTTTCCTTTGTTTTCCAACATACTTGGTAAAATATCATTTAAGTCATCTATGGGAAATGAATCATCGGCCCCATAATGAAGCGTTGCCCCTTCTAAACCTGAATGCGCCCCTTCCCATAATTTCTTTTTTTCATCAAATTCTCGACAAAATAATATATATTCGCCTTGTTCTCGCCCTGGTAAAAAAACCGCTAAAGCCCCCGATTCGTTAAAGCCCGTTAAATAATAAAAATCACTGTCTTGTCTAAAGGGGTAATCGACATCCCGATTTCGCGCACTGTCAGTCGCACTCGGAATTAAACCAATATTCCCATGACCAATTTGGGCCATCATGTTTTTACGGCGTTTTTCAAATTCTGTTTGTTTCATTATTTTACCTATTTAAGGCTGCTTACCAGCATCATCATTTAATTCATCACGGATAGTTAATACCGCTGCACGGAGGTATTCATGGATTTGCATATAAGCCTCTTCATCGTCATCATCATCTTCGATGGCCGCATCTAATTTGGTAAATTCGACCATATCACGCAAAATTCCTTGGGTTTCCCCTTGCCACTCACGTTGCGAATCACTGTAACCTATTCCTAATAAAAACCCTTGAGACCAATTTATGATCGCCGTCGCTTGTTCGGATAGCTCGACATGTTCAGGTAAAAATAAATCAAATTCAAATAATGATTCTTCAGGGTTTAATAAGTTTCGCGTTTGCTCAAAGAGTTCTCGACTCATCCACTCATCCTCTTCGACAAGCCCCGCATCGTCGTCAAAAACCTCCCTCATCCACTGATTAACGTCACTTTGAGCGTCAACACAAAGCATCGCCGTTGCCATTCCATGCGCCTCGGCTACGGATAATTCGCTATTATAACGTTGAAATATAGAGCTAAGTGTTTGATAAGCCATGACTACCTATTAAAAATGAGATGAGAATGCTAAAAAAAATACAGTGCTTATGCTACCATTGATTTATCACTGGGATAATAGCTGTGATTGACTTTTATCGTTTAATTACTATTTATTGATCATTTATTAGCCAAAAAACACAGCTTCCTGCTTTTAAACGCTTTAAAATATTGATAATCTCATGTCCGAATTAATCTCAAAGCCTGCAACTGAAATACAAGAACTTGAAGCAAAGATAGATGAATTGCTGAAACGCTATCAGTTTTTAAAAACTGAAAATCAGTCACTTAAAATTAAACAAGAGTCACTGGTGAAAGAAAAAGCTAAATTATTAGCCAAAACCACCTTAGCCAAAACAAAAGTTGAAATGATGATTACGCGTCTTAAATCAATGGAGGAAAATGTATGAATGCCGTAGGAAAACCCATTGCTATTCAAATTTTAGGGAAAGAATATAATATTGTTTGTACTGCCGAGGAACAAGAAACTCTATTGCTTTCAGCCAATAAACTGGATCGTGAAATGCGAATTTTACGTGATTCGGGTAAAATAAACGGCGGTGAACGAACGGCGGTGATGGTTTCATTAAATATTATGCACGAATTTGAGCAGTTAAAAGCAAAACGTGATGCCCCTGAGCAAGAGTTTGCTGCTCATATTAGTAATTTGAGTTATAAAATAGAAAGTGTTTTAGATAATTAACAAAACAGGTTAGAATAGATTCAAGTATCTCCTGCGGCGTTCGAGGTATATCGGGTGTTTCCTGAACCTGTATTACCCTCGGAAGCTGGTTTTGTTACTGTGTGCATACCCTTTTATTAGGGCAGCCTGATTTAACAAACGACGCTTCCACTTGAACCGCTGGTTCAAGGACGAAGATGTATACGGCGCAGGTGGGGGATACTACTTTAATTTTAAGCTAATCGTGTAAATTCTCATTCCTTGAAGATAATGGATTCATAAATTTCATTAAGCATTACATTTAATGCGATAGAGTTTAAGTCAACATGAGCATCGCCTTGAGATAAGGTTAAATCTCATTGATTCTCTCTCGAATACACGTCAACACGCGGGACTCTCTTGTGTAATTAAAACATAGTCTTCTAAGCGGTTTAACGGCCGATAATGATGAGATTTTTCAACGCGATCGGTACGTTCTGTTGAATCTGATAATATTTAAATAATTAATTTAGGCTCATAATTATAAAGATCATTATCACTTTTTTCACAACTCACCTGTAAATCAGGATAATAAAAAAAATCATCGTTCGCCGTCAAAATTCCCACCTTCATATCCCCCCATAAACTTGACAAGGTGTACCGCGTAAATGGGTACTTAATAGGTGTGATAAATTCATCCCAATAATATTATGCCAACGTTTAGCCCCTGCCATCGCAAACACTTTCCCCCCATTAATATATTCATGCTTTGTCTCACGGATTAATTCACTTTGTAAGTAATCATCAATGCTAATTTTTAATGGTTCGGTTGTATTATTCATTATTGACTCCTAACGTGTTGACTTATCTAAAAAGCTAAATCATTGACACTCAGAATGGCTAATAAAATGGAAGCAATAATCCCTGCAACCATTAAGCCTAAAACCACAATTAACAACGGTTCTAATAACGCTAACATTCTATGAATGGTCGTTTTAAGTTGTTTATCATAAATCTCAGCCATTTTAAGCAGCATTTCTTCAAGCTTCCCTGTTTCCTCGCCCACCTTAATCATCTGCATCGCCATTTTAGGAAATAATTCACTTTTTAACAAGGCGTTACTCATGTTTTTTCCTTGGGTTAAATCCTGAACTGCATCATCAATAACCTCGGCTAAAACTTGATTTCCCACGGTTTCTTTAACAATAGATAACGCATCTAAAATAGAAACGCCATTGCCGAGTAATGTTCCCAACGTTCGACTGATATTCGCCGTTTCTTTATTTTTAATAATTTCCCCTGCTAAGGGAAGTTTTAAAAAGCGTCCATCCCATTGTTTTTTAGTCACAGGGTCGGCCAGTTGTTGTTTCATGAACAAATAAAATAGGGTGAAAATTCCCGCAAGTAACCACCAGTAACTTTGTAAAAAATCCGATAAGGCCACTACAATTTGGGTGGGAACAGGCAGCTCCTTTCCTGCATCGGCAAACATTTCTGAAAACTGAGGGACGACAAAGGTCAACATCACGGACAGTGACGCAACAGACATCACTAATAAAATAGTCGGATAAATTAAAGCAGTACTCACGGTATCTTTAAGTTCTTTAGATCGCTGCATATAATCGGATAATCGGGCTAAAACACTGCCTAAATTTCCCCCTGCTTCGCCTGCCCGAATCATGTTTAAATAAAATTTTGAAAAAACGCCTGATTGACTGGCTAACGCATCAGCAAAGGACGTGCCGCCTTTTACTTTTTCTAATATTTGACTAACCAAATTACGAAAAACTTCATTATCTTCATTCAAACTCATCAGAATAACTAACGATTTATCAAGCGGTAACCCCGATTCAAGGAGCGTGGTCATTTCATCGGTAAACAAACTAATGTAGTTAGCGTTTATTTTATTTTTATTCCCCCCCAAATTGAACCCTAAAAATTGATTCGTGCTGCCCTTAGTCACACTAATGGGCATGAAACCTTCGGCTTGCAAGCTAGACCATAAGGTTTGTTCATTAATGGCCTCACGCGTTCCTTCTTCGGTTTCACCTTTATTATTAATTACTTTATAGGAAAATTCAGCCATCTTAAGACTCCGTAGTGACACGCATCACTTCTTCTAATGTGGTTCGACCTTTTAATGCTTTCATAAAACCATCATCCGCCATTGTCAACATTCCTTGTTTAACCGCTAATTTATGAATTTCACCCGCTTCTTTTCGCGCCATAATTAAACGACGAATATCATCATTCATCGGTAAAAACTCTAAAATAGCTAATCGCCCTTGATAGCCAATGCCGCCACATTGTTCGCAGCCTGTTGCTTTATGTAAGGTCATTATCGGGTCATCACTAAATCGTTTTAATCGCATGGATTCAATGGTTTCAGCATTGGGTTGATAGGCTTGTTTGCAGTGTTCGCATAATTTTCTAACCAAACGCTGGGCTAAAATGCCATTCACGGTTGAGGTTAATAAATATTCTTCTAAGCCCATGTCTAATAATCGCGTCACCCCACCTGCGGCATTATTGGTATGTAAGGTTGATAACACTAAATGCCCAGTTAAAGCCGATTGAACCGCAATTTTAGCGGTTTCTAAATCTCGCATTTCCCCAATCATAATCACATCGGGATCTTGACGAACAATAGAACGTAAGGCTTTAGCAAAGGTTAACTCAATTTGCGGTTTCACCTGAATTTGATTAATCCCTTCTAATTGATATTCCACAGGATCTTCAACGGTAATAATTTTTCGAGAGGTCGTATTGAGTTGGCTTAATGCGGCATAGAGCGAGGTTGATTTACCGCTCCCTGTGGGCCCTGTAATTAAAATAATGCCATGCGGTTGGTTTAAAATCTCGGTGAAATTTTCTAACGGTTTTCCCGTAAATCCAAGCGATTTAAAATCCAAGACTGTATTTTCTTGATCTAATAAGCGAATAACAATACTTTCGCCATACATCGTAGGCACGGTAGAGACCCTTAAATCTAATTCCTTACCCAGCATTTGTAATTTAATACGCCCATCTTGCGGTAAACGACGTTCAGCAATATTTAATTTTGCCATAATCTTAATTCGTGAAATCACCGCAGCCGTCGAAGAAACAGGCGGGGCATCAATATTTTGTAAAACCCCATCCATGCGTAAACGGACAATTAATCGTTGTTCAAACGGTTCAATATGAATATCAGACGCACCCGTTTCAATGGCTTTTTGCAAGATTAAATTAACCATTTTAATCACAGGGGCTTCACTGGCTAAATCTTTCAAATGCTCTAAATCATTTTCGTCAACTTCACCGTCGCCTAAATCACTCACGGCTAAATCCATTTGAGATTTACCTTCTCCATATTGTTTTTCTAAGGCGGCGTTAATTTCAGACGGCAAGCCAATTTGAGTGATAATTTTTTTATGGGTTGCCAAGGTTAAAGCCTCGGTAATAAAACTTTCTTCAGGATCACTGACTGCGATCACAATTTCTTCGGGGGTTTCTCTTAAACCGATTAAATGATACTGCTTTAAAAAACGAAGGGAAATGGAGTCAGGTAAAGGGGATTCATTGGGATAAGCGTCTTTATCCGCCCTCGGTAATTGACAGCTAATCGTCAACGCATTAGCCACATCCTGTTCAGAACACAAGCCCAATTTAACTAATAAATGCGGCAGGGTATCGTTATCGGTGGTTTGCTGAACACGTTTAGCTTTATGTAAATCGGATTCGCTCAGTTTTCCCTGATGTAATAACTGTTCAGTAAAAACCTGATAAGGGTGGGGCGGTTGTTTTTCTAAATTAATCATTAACAAATAAGGACAGCAAATAGGGGGATTTTACACCTTATTTTTAGTGATTACGTTTCTATTTATTGAAAAACAACGCGGGGGACAAGTGGCTGACGATAGCCGCCTAAACGACGGCTTTCTATCTTACTGTTTTCTTTGCCTAACTTCGATGATTAGCGCGGAATATTAATCATATCCCCGACATGAATATTATTGGCATTGATAATCTGCCGATTATTACTCAATAAGGTTCTCAATGAAACCCCAAAGCGAGAAGCAATGGACGATAAGCTATCCCCTCGTTGAACAAAATAGGTTCTTGATGACGAACGCGCGGGTTTAGGCGGCTCTGTATAGGTCGGTGAACTACTCGGGGTATAGCGCGGCGGTTTATTTAAAACAGGCGGTCTATTTCGAGGTGTTTTAGCATAGCTATAACGTGACACGGGTGCAGGTTTATATTGCTTCGGTGCGCTGTATTGTGGCGGAGCATTATATTTAGGCGGCGTATTATAACGTGATGGCGCATTATATCTAGGTGGGCCACTCCTTTTTCGAGGTGTTGGCGTATACCGTGGAAGTGGATTTGATGTTGTTGAGGGTCGATAACTCGGTGCAGGCGGTTTTGTATACCCATACGAGGTTGAATGATTCGTCACCGATGACATCGTGGTTGCTGAAAAAACAGCCAGCCATTCTAAGGTGCTATTCGCAACATTTTTAGTATAATTTGAACGATAATCAGGTTTTCCTGCATTATAAATCCCCGCAGCCGCTTCAAATTGGCCTTGCTCTATTAATGGAATCATTCCATGAATAACAAAATGAGCCGCTTTTGCACGTAAAGAATAATACGGGATAAACATCAAGTTAGGATTTGTCATAAAATTAATCCCTGTTAACTCGGTAATTTTCCGATAATTACTCTCTAGGGTCACTTGTGCCAGTCCTTTTCCAGACCAAGCCGTACGGGCAGCACTGTCGTGTAAATTTTCAATTTTAGGATTCCAACTGGATTCATGACTAATAGAGGCGCAGGCATAGGCATAAACGGTAGGATTTGTTACACCCGTTTCCTTAAACGCTCTTGCTAAAAGTGCGACATAGCGGGTCGCCTTGGGTTTCCAGATGCGTGGAATAGCATTTAAATTTATTTTCATTTGAGTGATCTCGGTTTCTTGTCTAAGGACATTAAATTTAACTGTTATTAGTTAAGACAAACTCTTTTTTAATTAAGTTTAAAAAAAAGGCGGTGGCAATACCTGCTGAGGCAAAAATCATACACATTATCATAATCTGATAACGGGCGGCGATAAAGGGGGAAATTCCTGATAAAATTTGTCCTGTCATCATTCCAGGAAGTGAGACTAACCCTACTGCAAATAATGAATTAATAACGGGAATCATTGCCGCATTAAAAGCGGTATTACGTGCAGCCAAATAACTCTGTTCGCGATTAATTTCAGAAATAAAACGTTCAGCCGCCAAACTGATACTATTCATTGCATTCGCAAAAACCATCCCGCCAAGGGGAATTAAATAACGCGGCTCGTACCAAGGTTCAAGTTGAAGCACCCCTTGAGTGATAATCGCCAGTAACAGTCCACCCCCAATAAAAATGGAGATAATCGTCGAGATTAAAAACTGGCGACGTAATTTATGACCCACGACCTCTAACGCGATCCAACTTGAGCATACGATCATTACCATCAAAACCGCCAGTAAGCTATAAGCAGACTCTGAGGTAAAAAGGTAGTTTAAAAAATAGCCAATTAAAAGTAACTGTCCTAACATGCGTAACAGCGCGTAACTGGCTTTTTTAGTCGCTAAATTCCAGCGAATAAAAAGAATTAATACCATCAACACGGGAATAAAAGCGATCGCAAGATGATTTAACGGAATTGCTTGAACGCTATTATTCATTATCTAATAACGCCTTTGCTACCTGTTTTCTAAAATTTCCATTCACCGATTGGTTAATTAATAAAGCAAATGCGTGCCATTCATTCTTATTATAAAGATAACCTGCATAACTACTCACACCTGTTAACGTCCCTGTTTTCGCTAAAATTCGTGCATTTTGTGATTTCAAGAGGGTTTTATAGGGTGCAAACTGTTGTAGTACCTCAACTAATTCTTTCGCAGTTAAATAATTACGTCGTGATAACCCAGCGCCCTCATAAAATGTTTTTTGCCAACTAAACAGTTGTTTTATTTTTTCAGAATAAGCCTGTTGTGATTTTTTAATGGTTGCGGGTGCGCCATACTTTTCAGCGCCGAGCATTAAAAATAATTGATTCGCAATAAAATTATTGGAATATTTTAACATCGCGGCAATCGTTTCAGACAAGGTTTTACTATTAATATGCTGATAAAAAACAACCTCCGTTGGATCAACTGCACCTTCGATAATTTCACCTTGAACCTCAATGCCCTTTTGACGTAATTTTGCTCTAAAAACTTCGGCGAAATAACGGGAGGCATAGGCTGGTTTTTTCAAATTAACTCGATGTTTTCCATAAGGGAGTTGTTTGGCAAATGTTCTCATTAATGGTGTTAAAGGCGTTTGCGATTCCCCGCTCGAAATTCCTTTTTTATTACGATGAACACTTAAGGTATTAAAATTAATAGCCAGCGCACTCAAGGGCGCATCATAAGGATTATTTGTTTTTGAACGGCCACTAATAGCAATGTTATCCACAAAATAACCATTATCCATTTTAAGGCCATTAATACGGGTCAATCCTTTTTGTTTGAGTTGAAAAATAATCGTATCTAACTCCTCAGAAGTTAAATAAGGATCGCCATAGCCTTTTATGGTTAATTGCTGTTGGGCATTCACATAAAAATCCGTGGTGAAACGATGCTCAGGTTTCCACGTTTTTAAGGCTAATAACGCGGTGAGTACTTTGAGTGTAGAGGCAGGGATTCTTGCTGTATTTTCATTCAAATGATGTGTCGGATCGCCTGCGACATAAAGACTGGCTTTGGGCATTTTATATAACCGTTGTAACGCCATTTGCGCCGCTGCAAACGTGGGCATTAAGGTTAATAAAAAAAACAGTGTCATACAACCTATATTTTTCATTATTCAATCAATCAGTGATAAAGTGGGGATAGGTAAAGTATAGAGTATGCTTTTAAAATTTTTCGGCTTTCTAAACCTATTATGTTAAAAATTCATCAAATACCTGTTTTAAACGATAATTATATTTATTTGCTTCATGAAACGAGCAGCGATCAAACGGCGGTCATTGATCCTGCCATCGCAGAGCCTGTATTAGACACCTTAAACACCTTAGGCTTATCGCTTAATTACATTTTAAATACACATCATCATCACGATCATATCGGTGGAAATGTTGCCTTAAAAAAAGCAACGGGTTGCCAAATTGTAGGGGCAGAGGCGGATAAATCGCGTATTCCACAATTAGATATTGCTTTAAAAGAAGGGGATTGTTTTCAATTAGGGGCTGAAAAGGCTAGGGTTATCGCAACGGATGGCCATACATTAGGGCATCTTGTTTTTTATTTTGAGCAAGCGAATGCTTTATTTTGTGGGGATACGTTATTTGCAATGGGCTGTGGGCGATTATTTGAAGGGACAGCGGAACAAATGTGGGCCTCCTTGAATAAAATAGCGGCCCTACCTCAACAGACGCAGATTTATTGCGCCCATGAATATACAGAAACTAATGCGGTGTTTGCGTTAAGTATTGAGCCTAAAAATGCAGATTTAAAATTTAGAATGGAACAAATAAAGCTACAGCGTCAACAAGGATTAGCAACGGTTCCTTTTTCACTGGCCGAAGAACTGGCGACTAACCCTTTTTTACGCGCAGAAAACTGTGAAGCCTTTGCAGAAATTAGACAACAAAAAGATAGTTTTGTTTATGTTTGAAATAGGTCAATAATGTAAATTTATTTTCTTTTGTACTTGCTGAAAACAACCCGTAAAATTTGAGAAAAAGTAGATGACATTATTCATGGCTTTAGTTTTTATTAAAAGATTCGGCTACCAACTTAAGATGGGATACCAGTAAAATAAATTACTGGCTCTATCATTGATCTTCCTCACTTTTCAAAAAATAAGGAATTAAAATTGTCCCGTCTCACGTTAGTATTTATAAGCTATTTAAATAAGAAGAAATTTTATTTGCAGCGTCTGCTGTAATAACCGTACTTAGAAAGCCCATTCCACCTTTATTCCTTGAAATAGCACTCATAGTTGCACTTGGGGTTCTAGCCGCTAACACTCCATTTTGGTTAAAGGCTGGGTTAGCCCCGTGACAAGCAGCAGAGGCACAACTTGCATAAGCCGTTTGACCTTCTACCACAATAGAATTTCCAGTTGTAGATATTGGTTGAGGCACCGATGTCGGTATTAGCGTAGGGATGTTACTACAGTTATCATCAGAACCACCGTCATTCTCAAAACTATCATCATTTTCGAAATCATCGTCACTCTCGAAACCGCCATTATGATCAGAACCATTATCATTAGAACAATTAACATTTATTGGTGCCGTGACAATAGGTGTTGTTGGAACGGGAGTATTATTTTCTTCCCCATCATGACGACCATTCTGATTATCATCATCATCATGAAACCCATCTTTATTTGCATCATCATCATGAAACCCATCTTTATTTGCATCATCATCATGAAATCCATCTTTATTCGCATCATCATCAGCAAAGCCATCACCGTTAAAATCACCACTTTTCTCGGGAGGCAAACCAATTGTAAAATTAAGGGAACTTAACCCACCAAGACCGCCCACCCAATTATTGAAATTCAATGGATTAGTGCCTGGGTTAGTAATAACTTGAAATAAAGGATAACGACCCGGTGTAGAGCCTTCAGCTAGAAAATCAAATAAGAGAAGTTGACCTGAATGTTCAGTTGCTTGAGTAAAAGGAATCATTTCAGGGACAAATTTTCCCCCATCATTGAGGAATAAATAATTTCCATTAATTTGAGTCGCTATATAAAGGTCACCGCTCACAGAGGCTGGAAAATTTGCCTTAGCAGATATTCTTAACGTTGGGTCATTAACTACTGATCTTTCTGTTTGCAAATCAGCCACCGCGATATTTGTTATCGCACTACAGCCAATGACTATCGCCATTATTTTTAATTGTTTCATTTAGATTGCTCCTACTTTTACTTATAATTAAGTTGAATCACTTAACAATGATAAATTTTTGATTTCTCAACCATCCCATAAGTTATTTTCTTAAGTGTCTAGTTTGACTAAAGCATTTAGGATGCCAAAAAACATAAACTAACTTGAATTTTTGTTGTAATGGATATTTATAACGGTATGGTGGATTATTTCTTTATAAGTACGTTAAGAACATTTGCAGATAAACCTGCAAAAAAAGTATGAAGCTATCAAAATAAACTACAATTTTTGCAGATAAAAATATATTGGTGATATTAGACTTGTTCTTTAAGAAGAAGTTAATATATCATGTTAAAATTCCATAGGATAGCCGCTAAAAAATAAAATAAATCTTTTACACCTTCTTTTTTATTTCTAAACTTGTCAACTAGGCATCTATATCTTTTCATTCCACCGATTACATGCTCAACAATGACTCTTTCACGACTCATCTCTTTGTTTTCTTTTTTTTGATTTTCTGTTAATGTTGGGTTTGGATTATGCTTAGATTTATTTGGTTTTTTATGAGGAATATTTACCGAATTAGTTTTATATTCATTATTAAACCCCAAATAACCTAAATCAATAAATATATTAAAATTACTAAACCAATTTAATTCTGGATTAAATTCTTTTTAAACATTCCATAATCATGATTTTTACCGGAAAATTAACCCCAATATATAAAATTAAATGACCTAAAGAAGCTATAGTGGTATTTTTAATTGTATGCTGTTTTTTTTACCACTGTAAAATTCATTTTGTTCTTCATAGTCACTAGGGCGTTGTACAGCACGCTATGTAGCATCTATTATCAATGTTTGAACTCCGCCAAAAGCCTGCTGCATTTCTTCAGGGGTTGAAAAACTTGTTGCAGGTAAAACATTAAATATATCTAACGTCTTTATTAAAATTGGAAATAATTTGTATACATGAGTATGGGCGCATGATTTATTCATATTAAAAGAAAACCCTAAGTGATCGAAAGTAGAATAGCACTTCATATAATTTAATATAAATAATAATTTGTCTGCGGGTGTTTTTAATGTGCTATCTAAACCACTACCGTATTTTCTTTCTTTATTTTCATGTTTTTCTTTTTGATCTTCAATAAGGGTCTTTTCAAATAGAGATAATAGTAAAATAAAATGTTCTGTTTTTAATCCTGTTAAAGCTCTTAACTGTCTATCATCATAAATTCTTGGTAAAATTTCTTTTATTTTCATGTTATACTTTGATTTTTATTTTTTATAGAAATTTATTATAAAGCTTATTTATTATTTTTAATAATTTAATTTAAAGTTTATTTATTAGGCTGTATCAACTGATTGTGAATGTTATCAAGTATATATAAGCAATTGATTTTAATATATTTTATTTAGAAGAACAAGTCTATTAATTTCTTTTCAAGTTCAAAATAAATTGCGAGTTATGCTGGATTAACACCAAAGATCATGCAGTCAGGTACGAGCATTAATAAATCATCACTTTCTAAGATTGGCCATAAACGATTGCGTAAATCGCTTTATATGTCAGCTCTTGTAGCCATTCGACACAACCCGATATTAAAGGCTGTTTATGAGCGTTGAGTGGCTAATGGTAAGCCCAAAAAAGTAGCGATAGTCGCTGTCATGAGAAAGCTGTTGATCTTATCTTATGGCGTATTGAAGTCAGAAAAACCATTTGATATAAACTATCAAATTAAGAGCTAAGCTTTTAAAGAACGAGGCCAGGAAAAGAGGGGCTGTTTTTAATAAATAAAAGCAAATTAGCGTTGACTTTTAAGACAGTATCTGACCCCAGTTATTTTTACCCCAGTTATTTTTCTTTAGGTTTAATAAATCCATATTTTGCATGATTTTGACGCATTAAATATGCACTTAAAGGATCTCCATCTCCAAAGTGTCAACATTCAAAGCAACGATTGATCCTATTGTTGAAGAACAACCCGATCCTATTATTATAAATACAGGAATTGGAGGCGTTACTTTTGGACAAACGACTATTGAAGTTAATGGTCAAAATACGATTAATACTACGTTAGAACCTATTAGACTTGTTCTTTAAGAAGAAGTTAATATATCATGTTAAAATTCCATAGGATAGCCGCTAAAAAATAAAATAAATCTTTTACACCTTCTTTTTTATTTCTAAACTTGTCAACTAGACATCTATATCTTTTCATTCCACCGATTACATGCTCAACAATGACTCTTTCACGACTCATCTCTTTGTTTTCTTTTTTTTGTTTTTCAGTTAATGTTGGGTTTGGATTATGCTTAGATTTATTTGGTTTTTTATGAGGAATATTTACCGAATTAGTTTTATATTCATTATTAAACCCCAAATAACCTAAATCAATAAATATATTAAAATTACTAAACCAATTTAATTCTGGATTAAATTCTTTTTTAAACATTCCATAATCATGATTTTTACCTGGAAAACTAACCCCAATATATAAAATTAAATGACCTAAAGAAGCTATAGTGGTATTTTTAATTGTATGCTGTTTTTTTTACCACTGTAAAATTCATTTTGTTCTTCATAGTCACTAGGGCGTTGTACAGCACGCTCTGTAGCATCTATTATCAATGTTTGAACTCCGCCAAAAGCCTGCTGCATTTCTTCAGGGGTTGAAAAACTTGTTGCAGGTAAAACATTAGACTTGTTCTTCTAAATAAAATATATTAAAATCAATTGCTTATATATAATTGATAACATTCACAATCAGTTGATACAGCCTAATAAATAAACTTTAAATTAAATTATTAAAAATAATAAATAAGCTTTATAATAAATTTCTATAAAAAATAAAAATCAAAGTATAACATGAAAATAAAAGAAATTTTACCAAGAATTTATGATGATAGACAGTTAAGAGCTTTAACAGGATTAAAAACAGAACATTTTATTTTACTATTATCTCTATTTGAAAAGACCCTTATTGAAGATCAAAAAGAAAAACATGAAAATAAAGAAAGAAAATACGGTAGTGGTTTAGATAGCACATTAAAAACACCCGCAGACAAATTATTATTTATATTAAATTATATGAAGTGCTATTCTACTTTCGATCACTTAGGGTTTTCTTTTAATATGAATAAATCATGCGCCCATACTCATGTATACAAATTATTTCCAATTTTAATAAAGACGTTAGATATATTTAATGTTTTACCTGCAACAAGTTTTTCAACCCCTGAAGAAATGCAGCAGGCTTTTGGCGGAGTTCAAACATTGATAATAGATGCTACAGAGCGTGCTGTACAACGCCCTAGTGACTATGAAGAACAAAATGAATTTTACAGTGGTAAAAAAACAGCATACAATTAAAAATACCACTATAGCTTCTTTAGGTCATTTAATTTTATATATTGGGGTTAGTTTTCCGGTAAAAATCATGATTATGGAATGTTTAAAAAGAATTTAATCCAGAATTAAATTGGTTTAGTAATTTTAATATATTTATTGATTTAGGTTATTTGGGGTTTAATAATGAATATAAAACTAATTCGGTAAATATTCCTCATAAAAAACCAAATAAATCTAAGCATAATCCAAACCCAACATTAACAGAAAATAAAAAAAAAGAAAACAAAGATATGAGTCGTGAAAGAGTCATTGTTGAGCATGTAATCGGTGGAATGAAAAGATATAGATGCCTAGTTGACAAGTTTAGAAATAAAAAAGAAGGTGTAAAAGATTTATTTTCTTTTTTAGCGGCTATCCTATGGAATTTTAACATGATATATTAACTTCTTCTTAAAGAACAAGTCTATTAAATATATCTAACGTCTTTATTAAAATTGGAAATAATTTGTATACATGAGTATGAGCGCATGATTTATTCATATTAAAAGAAAACCCTAAGTGATCGAAAGTAGAATAGCACTTCATATAATTTAATATAAATAATAATTTGTCTGCGGGTGTTTTTAATGTGCTATCTAAACCACTACCGTATTTTCTTTCTTTATTTTCATGTTTTTCTTTTTGATCTTCAATAAGGGTCTTTTCAAATAGAGATAATAGTAAAATAAAATGTTCTGTTTTTAATCCTGTTAAAGCTCTTAACTGTCTATCATCATAAATTCTTGGTAAAATTTCTTTTATTTTCATGTTATACTTTGATTTTTATTTTTTATAGAAATTTATTATAAAGCTTATTTATTATTTTTAATAATTTAATTTAAAGTTTATTTATTAGGCTGTATCAACTGATTGTGAGTGTTATCAAGTATATATAAGCAATTGATTTTAATATATTTTATTTAGAAGAACAAGTCTATTGATAGTTTAGGTGACTTATCGACCAGCCCAACGCATGTCACTATTCCTTTAGGTAACGTTGAGGGTGGTTCAGGTATTAATATAGAAATTCCATTAGGCATTGGTTTTGATGCAACTGGAAGTGGAGAGTCACAAAATATTCCCGACGTTAGCAGTAGCATTGAAGAATATATTCAAGGACTATTTTCATCAAATTCAGATTATTATACAAGTACCACTTCCGATTTTTTTGGTTTATTTTCAGAAGGAGAGCAAACATTCTTTCAACAGAATATCGTTTTAGCGAGTAATAATGACGAACCCAGCGACACGTCTATTGTTTTTGATGGCTCTCATCAACTTAACTTAGGTAGTAATTCTATTATTAATGCGTTAACGATTGACGCTAAAACCCTTCCTTTCAATACGACCTTAGAATTAAAAAATATTGATTTTGCTGTGATTGAAGGAGGTGTTAATGTCACTGCTGATGACCTAAAAAACACCTTAATTATTGCCGACAGTGAAAAAGAACAAACAGTTTTAACAAAAGGCGGTGAAGATTTAATTACCATTGGGAAAGGAAAACATAAATTACATGGGGGGCAAATAAAGATGCAGTTAAATTTGAAGGCAAAGAAAGTGATTATAAAATTACCTATGAAGCTTCAAAAATAATTTTGACCTCTATTGAAAACCCAGATGATATTGTGACCTTAATTAATAATAGACTTGTTCTTTAAGAAGAAGTTAATATATCATGTTAAAATTCCATAGGATAGCCGCTAAAAAAGAAAATAAATCTTTTACACCTTCTTTTTTATTTCTAAACTTGTCAACTAGGCATCTATATCTTTTCATTCCACCGATTACATGCTCAACAATGACTCTTTCACGACTCATCTCTTTGTTTTCTTTTTTTTGATTTTCAGTTAATGTTGGGTTTGGATTATGCTTAGATTTATTTGGTTTTTTATGAGGAATATTTACCGAATTAGTTTTATATTCATTATTAAACCCCAAATAACCTAAATCAATAAATATATTAAAATTACTAAACCAATTTAATTCTGGATTAAATTCTTTTTAAACATTCCATAATCATGATTTTTACCGGAAAACTAACCCCAATATATAAAATTAAATGACCTAAAGAAGCTATAGTGGTATTTTTAATTGTATGCTGTTTTTTTACCACTGTAAAATTAATTTTGTTCTTCATAGTCACTAGGGCGTTGTACAGCAAGCTCTGTAGCATCTATTATCAATGTTTGAACTCCGCCAAAAGCCTGCTGCATTTCTTCAGGGGTTGAAAAACTTGTTGCAGGTAAAACATTAAATATATCTAACGTCTTTATTAAAATTGGAAATAA
Organism: Methylococcales bacterium; assembly: GCA_030949405.1. Classification (NCBI taxonomy): domain Bacteria; kingdom Pseudomonadati; phylum Pseudomonadota; class Gammaproteobacteria; order Methylococcales; species Methylococcales bacterium. The sequence goes on from JAUZSN010000002.1 coordinate 366,496, forward strand.
TTTGTATACATGAGTATGGGCGCATGATTTATTCATATTAAAAGAAAACCCTAAGTGATCGAAAGTAGAATAACACTTCATATAATTTAATATAAATAATAATTTGTCTGCGGGTGTTTTTAATGTGCTATCTAAACCACTACCGTATTTTCTTTCTTTATTTTCATGTTTTTCTTTTTGATCTTCAATAAGGGTCTTTTCAAATAGAGATAATAGTAAAATAAAATGTTCTGTTTTTAATCCTGTTAAAGCTCTTAACTGTCTATCATCATAAATTCTTGGTAAAATTTCTTTTATTTTCATGTTATACTTTGATTTTTATTTTTTATAGAAATTTATTATAAAGCTTATTTATTATTTTTAATAATTTAATTTAAAGTTTATTTATTAGGCTGTATCAACTGATTGTGAGTGTTATCAAGTATATATAAGCAATTGATTTTAATATATTTTATTTAGAAGAACAAGTCTATTGAAAGTTTAGAGTTTTCGGATAAAACCGTGACGGTTAAACCAGATGAAAATTTAAAACTTGATGCGGTGATAGGAACTTATGTACAAATTTTTGGACGGCAACCGCATGTTAAGGAAATAGATCAGTGGTCAAAAGCGGTTGAAGATAGCGACCTCTCCTTAGGCAAGATGGCCTTGTTACTTTTAGGCTCAGGTGAACAAGAAGAAAAAATGGGTTTTAATATTAATAATGCCGATATACCTACCCAGATTAAACAATTATATTTAGGTGTTTTGGGGCGCGAAGCGGATGCCGAAGGTGAAAAATTTTGGGGCGGCCATTTAAAAAATAAAACGACAACTCTTGAAAACATAGCCAGCGCCATTGTCAATTCGCCTGAAATGGAAACTCACTACAAACCAGTATCTGAATGGGATTTTGCAATCGATTAAGAGAGGAACTTTTTAAGGCGTTGCTGGGTCAAAGAATTTGGAAAAAAATATAAATAGAGCTTGATTTTAATCACATTTATCCGAATTTTAATTAGCACTCTCTTTGAGGGAGTGCTAAACTTACTCCAACTTTATAATTAAGAGGCGTATCATAATGAGTCAGGGTTTAGCTTTACCTACCAATTTGTCAGTGGGTACATTCGATAGTTACTTAAATGTCGTTGGGCAAATGCCCAAATTAACGCCCGAACAAGAATATGAACTTGCCGTGCGTTATCGCGATGAAGGTGATTTAGAAGCCGCTCGACATTTAGTGATGTCCAACTTACGTTTTGTAGCCCATGTTGCACGCGGTTATAATGGCTACGGCTTACCGTTACCTGATATTATTCAAGAGGGCAATATTGGCTTAATGAAAGCGGTCAAACGTTTCGATCCCGAAGTCGGTGTGCGCCTCGTTTCATTTGCTGTGCATTGGATTCGCGCAGAAATTCATGAATATGTCATTAAAAATTGGCGTGTTGTTAAAATTGCAACAACAAAAGCCCAACGTAAATTATTTTTTAATTTGCGTAAATCTAAAAAAGGCTTAGGCTGGTTATCTAAAGCCGATGCAGAAGCGATTGCTGAAAATTTAAATGTTGACCTAAAAGTTGTCTATGAAATGGAAAAACGCATAGATGGCCGTGATTTAGGCTTTGATTTACCCGTAGATAATACAGGGTCCGAAGAAACCTATAATGCCCCTTCAAGTTATTTAATGGAAGCTGAATCAGATCCAGCCTTATTACTCGAAAAATCCGACTGGAAAGGGTATAAAGAAAATTTATTAAGTGACGCGTTATCTAAGCTTGATGAGCGCAGTTTAGATATTCTTTCAAGTCGTTGGTTATCGGATAAAAAAGCCACCTTACATGAATTAGCGGCACGTTATAATGTTTCAGCGGAACGAATCAGGCAACTTGAAAAAAATGCCATGAAAAAAATTAAAGCCTCGGTTGTTTTGGAAGCTTAAACGTCCTTAAAATAATAGAATGAAAAGCCAACCTTAGGTTGGCTTTTTTTAGCTACCAACTTAAGACAGGACACGTTGAGGTTAAGCCTCGCTCCCTAGCGTCCCGTCTTAAGTGGGTAGCCGATTTTTTTATTTTTGACCTTTTACATGGACTAAAATTGACCCTATAATTTTAGCCCACAGCCCCTCCCCCTATTATTTCCTGTTTACTGGCTAAAAAATTCATTTAAAAATCTCTGTACACAACAAAAGGCGCGTGACGCTTTGCTTATGCACCCACTTTTTATAAAGTGTAAAATGAGTTACATTATTAAACAAAATGAGAAAATATATGAAATTATGTGATTTTGAATCCGGTTTAAATCAACCTTTATTTTTAATTGCAGGCCCTTGCGTGATCGAAAGCGAACAACTTGCTTTAGATACAGCGGGCTATTTAAAAGAACTCACGACAGAATTAAACATCCCCTTTATTTATAAATCCTCATTTGATAAAGCCAATCGTTCCTCCCATAAAAGTTTTCGGGGCTTAGGGGTTGAAGAGGGCTTGCGTATTTTAGAAAAGGTCAAACAAACGATTGGCGTTCCTGTCTTAACTGATGTTCATGAAGATACGCCATTGGCCGAAGTCGCCAGTGTGGTTGATGTTATGCAAACCCCTGCCTTTTTATGTCGGCAAACAAACTTTATTCAAGAAGTGGCAAAACAAGGGATTCCTGTTAACATTAAAAAAGGACAGTTTCTAGCCCCATGGGATATGAAGCATGTCGTTGATAAAGCAAAAGCGACAGGTAATGAGCAAATCATGGTCTGTGAGCGGGGAGTCTCATTTGGCTACAATAACTTAGTCTCAGATATGCGCTCTTTAGCCGTTATGCGTGAAAGTCATTGTCCCGTTGTTTTTGATGGGACGCACTCCGTTCAATTACCGGGCGGACAAGGAACGGTTTCAGGGGGACAACGCGAATTTGTTCCTGTCCTTGTAAGAGCGGCGGTTGCGGCTGGGGTTGCTGGATTGTTTTTAGAAACTCATCCTAATCCAGACAAAGCATTAAGTGATGGGCCTAATTCGTGGCCATTACATCGAATGAAGGAATTACTAGAAACCTTAATGATTATTGATAATGCGGTTAAAGCGGCAGGGTTTATTGAAAATAGCTTATAAATTTAAAAGAGCCGTTTTAAAGCGGCTCTTTTTTTAAATAATTAACTATTCAATTTTTCGTGTTTCAATCGCTGTATTATTTAAATTATCACGCCAACTGATACTAATACGATCCCCTGCGATTCCACCTTTCAGCATAAAAGAAAAATAAGGGTTTTTAGAAACACCCGCTCCCAATTGACTTTGAACCACGACTTGTCCATTATGCTTAACCGTTAGTTCCTGAATATAGTGCATAGGAATCCGTAAGCCAGTCACGTCATCAATATTACGCCCATGTTCCATAGGATGAGAAATAAGGGTTCTAATTTGCGTTTTTCCATCAATCCGTTTAGTCCGAATTTTAATCGTTGACATTTTATCCTCCACACCCGCCAATGGTTACTTTCACTTTTTTTTGTGTTCGGTATAACGTTGATTGAGCCTTAATAATCACAATAACATTCGACGTTTTTGCCATTTTTACACGGGCTGAAACTAACGCCTCCATAGTCGGTGATAAATTAAAAAGGGCCACTAAGGGAATTGGGTTTTTTTCTACAAAAATATACACTTGCTCAACATTTTCTAATGAACTCGTCACCGTTAAGGGAACGACCGCCCCATTTTCAGCAATGGTTGGAATTTTTAAATTAATTTTATCACTCAGTGAAATATCATTCGTTTTAAAGGATTCCACTAAACTCGCTTCAACAGAACGACTAGCAAATAAATTGTTTAACCATTCTGCTCGTGCTGTTTTCGAGATAAATAACCCGATACTCGGTACAAGAAAAAAAAAACGTCGCGTAATAGACATGGTGTAATAACCTAAAAATTAAATTTAAAAACACATTATGATTGTTTAACCGCTTTATTTTACAACGCATTCTTTTTGACGGTAGTAAAATTACAAGCTTTAAATCAAGAGCGCGACCAAGATCACAACGGCGATGAGTATAAAACAATTACAGATTACGTTTAAAGGCTTGGTTCAAGGGGTGGGTTTTCGTCCTTTTATTTATCGTTTAGCAACCGATTATCAACAAAAAGGATGGGTGGCGAATAGTAGCGAAGGCGTAACTCTTGTTATTGAAGGCGATTCAATACAACAGAACGATTTTTTAACGGCGTTACCGAATCAGCTTCCCCCTTTTGCAACCCTAGAAAACGTATCTATTCAATCCCAAGCTCGAACTTATTTTAAGACCTTTGAAATCAGGTTAAGTGCGATCACACAACAAAAATCAGCGTTTGTTCTTCCTGATATCAGTCCTTGCCAAGCCTGTCGTGTTGATCTATTAAACCCACACAGTCGTTTTTATCGTTATCCGTTTACGAGTTGTTGTTATTGTGGCCCTCGATACAGCATTATGAAACAACAACCCTACGATCGTATTCGTACCAGTATGGCCAAATTTACGCCGTGTTCAGATTGCCAAGCGGACTATAACACCCCAGAAAATAGACGGTTTCATTCTCAAACACTGGCCTGTTCTCATTGTGGCCCTCAATTATTTCAGCTGACCCCCTCCGCTACGTTACTAGCAACAACGCTAACAACGATTATTCATTCTTTAAAACAAGGAAAAATAATTGCCTTAAAAGGCGTTGGTGGTTTTCAACTCATCGTTGATGCGACTAATGACGAGGCGGTTAAACGCCTACGATTAAAAAAACAACGCCCTCATAAACCGTTTGCCTTATTAGTTGAAACGCTCGCAGAGGCCGAATCACTGTGTCACCTCAATGCGATTGAACAACAAACCTTAAGTACTCATCAAGCCCCTATTGTCTTATTAAAACGCCGAAAAAATAGACCGCTTCCTGACTCAATCGCCCCGAATAATTCATTATTAGGTCTTATGTTACCCGCCTCGCCCTTGCATCAGTTACTCGCACATGACTTTAAGCAACCGTTAGTTGTTACGAGTGGCAATCGGTGCGGGGATCCAATCTGTATTAATGATGAGCAAGCATTAATACAATTAACAGGCATTGCGGATTATTTTTTTACCCATAACCGTCCAATTATTCGCCCTTTAGATGATTCTATTGTAAGGGTTATTCATCATCAACCGACGGTTTTTCGACGAGCGCGAGGTTATACGCCCTTCCCTATCACACTCAATAAATCAATTAATCCTCGAATAGCCATGGGGGGGCATCTAAAAAATACGATTGCAATTAGCTTAGGTAACCAACTTATTTTAAGTCAACATCTGGGCGATTTAACCTCCCTAGGTTCACGCAACTTATTTCAACAAACCTTAACCGATATGTGTACCTTTTATGGGGTTGAGCCAACCACCATCATCCACGATTTACATCCTGATTATTACAGTACGCAACATGCACAGGAATCGTCTTTAAAAAAAAGAGCAGTCCCGCATCATCATGCCCATATTTTAGCCTCTATGGCCGAACATGATTTACAGCCTCCTGTATTAGGCTTTGCATGGGATGGCGTTGGTTTAGGGGCAGACAAGACACTTTGGGGGGGCGAATGTTTAGGGATCAATGATAACGGCTTTCAACGGATTGCCCACTTTAAAACCTTTCCTTTAGTCGGCGGCGATAAAGCTGCAAATGAACCCCGCCGAGCTGCATTGGGAATACTGTATAGTCTTTACGGCGATGCTTTATTTAGTCAAACATTTGAATGGCTCTCTATTTTTTCAACCCAAGAATTAAAACTCTTACGCCAAAGCTTGAATAAGCAACTAAATACCCCTCAAACCTCCAGTGTAGGACGACTCTTTGATGCGGTTTCTTCTCTATTAGACGTATGTCATTTCAACCAATTTGAAGGACAGGCTGCCATATTATTAGAACAATTGGCAGCCCGTTCTAAAACAAGCCGATGTTATCCATTTATATTGCAACAGAGCGAGCCTATTATCATTGATTGGCATCCCTTAATTTTGGGCATTATTGCAGATAAAGGCCAAGTAAGTCGGGCTGATATTGCGGCTAAATTTCACAACACCCTAGCTGAAATAAGTTTAGCAATAGTAAAGCCTTTGTCATATCAAACGATTGTTTTAAATGGCGGTTGCTTTCAAAATGCCTTACTAACCGAATCGTGTATCACAAAATTAGAAAACGAAAAGTTTTGTGTTTATACCGCTCAAAAAATTCCGCCTAACGATGGTGGCTTGGCATTAGGGCAGTTATTTATTTAAATTTTATACTTAAATTCACATCTTGTTAAAGCGATTTACCGAGACCCACATAAAAACTATTCTTTAACATAAGGTTTACTTGTATCTACTTTAAATTTCAGGGTAAAACAAATATCAGACCTGCAAACTTTGCGCTTTTTGAGCGATAAGATTCGCCATAGACGGCATTTTGAATTCACCACTAACTCGGTCATAAACATAATCATAAAAACTCACGGCTAGTTTTTTAGCCGTTTCAGCAAGACTCATAAAACTGTCTTTGATTTTCGTGCCTTTCTCATTTCGAGTCTGGAAGCTTATGTCTCGCGCACGCGCTTGTCTTCTTGCGCCAAGTTCGGCTGCATTGTTATGGAGTGGTAATTGTGGAAGCTCCAAAACTCGCAATAATTCAGTCTTTTTCGCCAGTGTTTTGGCGATGCGATCATTGAGGTCTTCATAATCGCTTGTGGTTGCAAACAATTCATCAAATCGCGTTAACAACCATGCCTTTTTATCGGGGCAGGGATTTTTTTGATAGTTAAGCAACTCCTTATAATACTCCCAATAGAGCCCTCGAAAATCGGCTAATGCTTGCTGATGTATTTCCAGAATTGGACGGAGTTTTTTGTAGTGGCGAGCATCGTGAACCCAGCATAACCCCAAATGTTCCGTCAGTAATTTGAATTGCGGCGCATCGTCTGCAAGCAAGGTTTCAATAACAGGAAAATCCGTTTGTTGCTGATAATAGGCAATGGCGCAAGCTTCGGTGACATGCGTTGCCTGTCTTACGCCTAAGGTATTTAAGATCGCTAAGTGCAACTTAAATTGCGCTTCATTCATCACTGTATTGACAGGTATTTGAGCATCAACTTTTGCCCGTGCTTTATCAGCTAACTTGAACTCGTCAAGCAAGGATTGAGCCTGTTGATTGTAGATATAATGGCGTGGCGCATAATCGGTCAGCACGTCCAGAACCGATAAACGGTTTTTGTGTTTGGTGGTGAAATAAGCGGTAAACAAGTCATTGCAGACCACCTGACAATAGTGGTTATCACCGTTGACTCGCGCACTGGTATCATCAATCTGTCCATAATCACTGTTGAGAATGCCGCTGCGATAAAGTTCGCTTTTTTCCTGATGCGCCCAGTCATAACCGCCTGTCCATTGCTGAGAAACATAAGTCGGCGAGACCACAATGCCAATATTTTCAAAAAAACCGACCATGGGTTTTTCGGTCACGCCCATCATCTTAAGTATGGGAATCAAGCTACGAATTCCAATACCAAATTCGCCCTGACCTCGAACGCCTTCAGGCAATTGGGCGCGGTAATACTTATTTTCAGAAGGTGAATAAAAAATCTCACGGAGATACTTAATATTATTGGTTTTGATGACAATGTCTTGAATCACCACTTCCGCAAAGCCTTTAGATACTAAGTCGCTAGGCAAGCCAGTTTTGTCGAGTAGGCATTTTAGCGTTTGGTCGATTTTAACTCGTGGGATCTTGGGTTTACGGCGGCGTTTTTTCTTATCCGAGTCCGTATTTTCAGTGTCGTTATTAGTTTCTTTTTGCGCGTCAACTTGTGCTTTTTACGTTCGTCTTCGGATGAAATATCATCACCCTTATTATTTTTATTGGGTTTGATATCAGGCTTTCCCTGCTCACCTTTCAAGCGATTAACCTCGTCACGAAGTTGCTGTAATTCAGTTTCTAAAGACAATTTATCACTGGCTAAGCGTTCAATAAGATTGAATATTTTTTTGACAATATCCTGCGCTTCGCTACTTTCCATTTGAGCGATTGCTTGATAAATGGCGTTAGTTTCAGCCTGTAGGTCGTGGATATTCAAAGTATGTAACTATTCGTTCTTTTATGATATGTTGTCAAATCTATTTTAGAAATTTTATCTTTACCCTGAGATTTAAAGTAGATACGTATTTATTTTAGGAAAAATTTATATTTCAGCGGCCTATTCGGTTATTTTTCTTGTGAATACAGGTACAGAAAGTATTGCTTAGTCGCTTAGGTTTTTATGAAAAACTCGTGAGTGTTAAGGGGGATAGATTTCTGTCGCATAGAAATCTCTAAAATATAAATAAATCAAACACAGATTCTCTTGAGCTCTTTAAATAAATATTAGAAATCATAATCAAAAAATTTACGATGGAAATATTGATTTAGAGGTTTAGTTTGATGTTGTTAATGTAGATTATGATTGTTTACTAGAGAGATTGAATTGGAATAATGGGCTATCAACTTAAGACGGAACAAGTTGAGGTTAAGCCTTGCGCCGTAGTGTTCCACCTTAAGTTAGTAGCCTTTTTTTGTGTTGTCTATACCAATCGCGGAAAGGTTCGCTGCATTATTAGTTTATGAAAAACAAATAAACGGGAGTTAAAATACTATGGATAAAATTTTATTGAACTATGTTGAAAATAATCAATAAACTAAGTGGCTTGTAGATTTTAAAAAGATAGGGTTTCGTAAGGGTCAACCCAGCTTAGGAATAAGGGGTTATTAGATCATTAGATAGACTGAAGCGTCATTTTTTAGCGGCTTATTTATAGAGTTTCGATGTTGATGTGGAATGTAGCGAGTAACTCACAAAATACGTAAGTATTGAGCTATTTTTTTAATGCAGTCTATTTGGCAACATTACGTTTATAACTCAACACAAACGAATTAATTTTAAATTTATTTCTTTATAAATTGATAAATATCGCCAAATCTAGCTTTCAATATCATAATTTTATCTTCTTTTTTGACCAAAGTGAATTTATCAAATTTTCCTGCTCTGCCTAAAATAGAAATTTTTAATTTACCCGCTTCAATTTCATAATTTACAGGTGATTGGTCATAATAACCCCCTTCTCGAGCAATATGTGTAATGGTAACTTTACCATCATTTTTGAAGATCCATGTATCTTCCCGTTTTACTGTTTTTTCTGCGTCCTCAGATTTTTTAGTGTATTCCAAAGCCCATGAACCCTGAATATTTTGATTGGTTAGTGATGTACTTTCGGCAGAGACATGACCGCTGATAAGTAAAGCACTTGATAAAATTGCAGCTACAGTTATTTTTTTCATTTTGTTTATTTAATTAATATTAAGATAACATTAGACTTGTTCTTCTAAATAAAATATATTAAAATCAATTGCTTATATATACTTGATAACATTCACAATCAGTTGATACAGCCTAATAAATAAACTTTAAATTAAATTATTAAAAATAATAAATAAGCTTTATAATAAATTTCTATAAAAAATAAAAATCAAAGTATAACATGAAAATAAAAGAAATTTTACCAAGAATTTATGATGATAGACAGTTAAGAGCTTTAACAGGATTAAAAACAGAACATTTTATTTTACTATTATCTCTATTTGAAAAGACCCTTATTGAAGATCAAAAAGAAAAACATGAAAATAAAGAAAGAAAATACGGTAGTGGTTTAGATAGCACATTAAAAACACCCGCAGACAAATTATTATTTATATTAAATTATATGAAGTGCTATTCTACTTTCGATCACTTAGGGTTTTCTTTTAATATGAATAAATCATGCGCCCATACTCATGTATACAAATTATTTCCAATTTTAATAAAGACGTTAGATATATTTAATGTTTTACCTGCAACAAGTTTTTCAACCCCTGAAGAAATGCAGCAGGCTTTTGGCGGAGTTCAAACATTGATAATAGATGCTACAGAGCGTGCTGTACAACGCCCTAGTGACTATGAAGAACAAAATGAATTTTACAGTGGTAAAAAAACAGCATACAATTAAAAATACCACTATAGCTTCTTTAGGTCATTTAATTTTATATATTGGGGTTAGTTTTCCAGGTAAAAATCATGATTATGGAATGTTTAAAAAGAATTTAATCCAGAATTAAATTGGTTTAGTAATTTTAATATATTTATTGATTTAGGTTATTTGGGGTTTAATAATGAATATAAAACTAATTCGGTAAATATTCCTCATAAAAAACCAAATAAATCTAAGCATAATCCAAACCCAACATTAACAGAAAATCAAAAAAAAGAAAACAAAGAGATGAGTCGTGAAAGAGTCATTGTTGAGCATGTAATCGGTGGAATGAAAAGATATAGATGCCTAGTTGACAAGTTTAGAAATAAAAAAGAAGGTGTAAAAGATTTATTTTCTTTTTTAGCGGCTATCCTATGGAATTTTAACATGATATATTAACTTCTTCTTAAAGAACAAGTCTATTATATAACACCTGTTCTTTAAAGCTTACCTAAACTTACTCACATAAGTTGAGTGTTGTGTTTTATCCCGTTTCTAGCTTTACTTAGTAAGCTAAGCCAGAACTTGAAAGACAATAAGCTAACCCCGTAGAACCGATGGTTTAAAAGCACGAAAGACAAGAAACATTTATATTAAAATATAGCGTTCAACCCCTTTATTTGTTATGCTTTCAACCAATTATATCGAGTTATAAATGAAAATTACAGAACCGTTTATAGCGCATTACCCTTAAGGCAATATCATGAAATTATTAATACGAAACCTTGCACGTACTACGACAGAAAACGTACTTAGAGACATTTTTGAAGCGTATGGCACCGTACAATCCTGCTCTTTAGTTATGGACAAAGACACGAGGCAATCTAAATGTTTTGGTTTTATCGAAATGCCTAAAGTGGGTGAAGCAAAAGCGGCGATAAAAAATATTAACAATAAAGAACTTGAGGGAAGCAAAATTCGTGTGAAAAAAGCAGAACCTGTTTCCAACAAAAATACGGCTAAAATAAAAGACGATGCGTGATAAGTCTGTTCAAGACCCACTGCACGGCGTGACATTAAAAACCATTGTTACCCAGCTCATGGAGGAATATGGCTGGGAAGAATTGGCTAATCGTATTAATATTAAATGTTTTTCCAATAATCCCAGTATTAATTCGAGTCTTAAGTTTTTACGCAAAACTCCGTGGGCTCGGCAAAAAGTTGAGGAGCTTTATTTACATAATAAATGGGGGCTACCAACTTAAGACGGGACATCCAGTAAAATCAACTACTGCACGATTGTTGATTTTCCTCACTTTGTAAATATTGGGGATTTAAAACTGTCCCGCCTTAAGTTGGTAGCCGTTATAACCCATAGCCCTCATTTATTCTAAAAAACCTTCCCCTTCGATGAAAAACATAACTAATAACAATCGCTTTGAATTAACCGAACGCTGCAATAATGATAAAAAAAAATGGAAAATCGTTCACCCTTGGGATGGACGGTTCATCCCCTTGTCATCCGAAGAACTGTTCAAAGAAGCTAAAAAATTAGTCAAACTCTTAGACACATCAAATGCTGATTATATTGTCGGCTTTGCAGAAGGCGGGTTAATTCCAGCCTTTGCGGTTTCAATGGTTTGTGACCTCCCTTTAATTGGCTCTTATCGCGTAAGATGTAAACGCGAACATGAAATGACCTTCACGGAACCTCATTCTGAACGCCCCAACCATTTCATCTACGGTTTGAAACCTAATGATCGTATTATTATTATTGAAGATGAAATTACAACAGGAAATACGTTGATTAACGCAATGGAATGTTTCCAACAGCATGGGGTTGACGTGGTGGATATAGGGACTTTTATTTTAGTTGAAACACCCGAGTCTAAATTGCCTCAAGTAAAAACGAATTGGGATCGTGAGGTTAAATATTTATATTCTTTAGAGGAAGCCTCATTGCCGCATTAAAGCCCATTGCACATGTTCGCTCACTAATTCAGAATGATGTTGTTTCTCTAACAAGGCCGCTTTAGTTATCATCGACGGTTTAGCATTGCCTAACGCAACCGCAATATTACGCAACCAATGTTGATAGCCAATACGCCGAATCGCCGAGCCTTCCATTTTTTTTAAAAATTCGGTTTCGCTCCAGCTAAACGCCTCAACGAGTTGCAAACTATTTAGATTATGACGGGGATTAAAATCGGCTTCTGAGGATAATTTTGCAAAACGATTCCAAGGACAAATAAGCTGACAATCATCACACCCATAAATACGATTACCGATTAAAGGGCGTAATTTTTCAGGAATAGATCCCTTTAATTCAATGGTTAAATAAGAAACACAACGCCGTGCATCCACTTGATAAGGCGCAATAATGGCTTGAGTCGGACAAATATCAAGACAGGCAACACAATGACCACAATGTGAACTGACTTTGCTATCAACAGGTAACGGTAAGTCGGTATAGATTTCACCTAAAAAAAACCATGAACCTGCTTGACGGTTAATTAAATTAGAATGCTTTCCAATCCAACCGAGGCCTGCTTTTTCCGCAATGGCCTTTTCTAAGACAGGCGCACTGTCAACAAAGGCACGATAACCAAAAGGGCCTATTTTCGCCTCTATTTGAGTGGCTAATTTTTGTAAACGCTGGCGTAACAATTTATGATAATCGCGTCCTAACGCATAGCGTGAAATAAAGGCCGTTAGCGGTTGGTTTAAGTGATGCTGTATCATTTTTGGGTTTTCAGGTAAATAATCCATCCGTACCGAAATAATCCGCTGGGTTCCTGATTCCAATAAGGCAGGGCGACTCCGCTTTAAGCCGTGTTTACTCATATAACCCATTTCACCCTGAAACTCGTTGGCCAACCATTGCTGCAAATGCTTTTCAGCCGTTGATAAATCTATATCGCTAATCCCTATTTGCTGAAATCCTAAAGCATGTCCCCATTGTTTAATTAATAAGGTCAGCGACTCAAATTCGTCTGTAGTTTCAATCATCATAAAGTGCCGCCGTAAGCTAATAAATACCGCTAATAACAATAAACAATGTCATAATAAAGCAAGTAATGTTATAAAAATAAAAGGAAGAAATAAAATCATGGCCACTCAAGACCAAACTAAACTAAAAGATGCGGGTATTCAGCAACTTAGTATTAATTATAATACAGCCGAAGATAGGTTGTTATTTAAAATTGGACTCTCTAATGATTGTGAACTTAATGCGTGGCTAACACGTCGTATTGCCCAATCATTAGCGACATTACTCAATAAAACCTCATTAAAAAATACAACGATGGATCATAAATTACCCACTAATAAAAGTTTGCAATTAGAGTCACAGATTACACCCGAACTGTCTAAAAATACGCTCAGTAAAAATTTAGATTTTGCAACCAAATATCAACCTAGAAAACCCATTTATAGTGAGCAAGTTTTTTTAATTAATCGGTGTGACCTTTTAAATTATAATCAAGACTCAATGGCTTTAGAGTTAACCTGCACCAATAAACAAAGCATAAAACTTGCCTTAAACGAAGAATTACTTATGGCTTTAACCAATATGTTACAAATCGCTGCTCGTCAAGCAAACTGGGATATTGTCATAGCCGATTCTTTTTTTATGCAAAATCCTGCAAATACAAGTCATTTATTACATTAAGTTATTTTTATAAACAAGGATTTTTATGGACCCTTTTAATAGCACTAAACAACAAATTCGTTCTGTTATTGAATGGAAAAACCCACATCCTGAGAGTCTTTTTAGCCAATGGACTGATCGGGGCGATGAAATTAAAAAGGCCACCAAACTCATTATTAGTTCGGGACAAGGCTGTATTTTTGTTTATAAAGGAAACGTAAAAGCGGTGATGACTCAACCGTGTCATGTTGACTTACAACAAGATAACCTCTCCTTTTGGACAACGATTAATCACTTTATGCAATTTTTTGAAAGTGAGCATGACGTGGGCCTTTATTTTTTTAAAACCAGTACGCTATTAAATCAAAAATGGGGAACAACATCTGTAATTAACTATAAAGATCCTCAGTATAAAATTCCTATTGGATTACATGCTTTTGGAAATTATAGCTACCGCATTACAGATCCTAATAATTTTTTTACGTACATTATCGGGATACACAGTGATTTTTTTACCGATGATTTTAAAGCAATGATAGCCTCACGAATCATTTATCCTATTTCAAATTTTTTGGCGGAAAGTCGTTTTAGTTATACGGATATTGATGCCAATCATACTGAAATTGCCAAAGAATTAAGTCATAAACTCATTGAGACTTTTGCAAAATTAGGCTTTAAAATAACGGATTTTTATATTGAAGGAACCAGTTTTGATGATAAAACGTTAAAGCAAATTAATCGTATTGCGGAGATAGCCGAAGAAGCTCACGCGGCAGAATTGGTAAGCTTAGATTATGCAAGCATTTTACAGTTAGAAGATCTTCGTGATGCGGCGCGTAATGAAACGGGGTTGGCTGGAATGGGGGTAGGTTTAGGGGCAGATATTGGTTTAGGTGAATCGGTCGCCCAGAAATTTCATTCTCAACAATACTATACAACGCCTGTTCTGGATGATTCTATGATAAAACTTGAAAAATTAAAAAAAATGGTGACCGCCGAATTAATTACCGAAGATGAATATAAAGCTAAAAAACAGCAAATTTTAGAAGACTTTTAAGCAGGAGAAAGGATGTAAATTAAGGACTATTTACCGCTTATAGACATCTCAACGCATCGGGCAAAAAAAACTCACTCACTAATAAAGGCTGTTGCTGAATGGCATAAACCGTTCGTCGTCCGTAAATAACAGGCTCAAGCGTCAATTGCTGTTGTAATGCCTCACTCCAAAGTTTAGTTTTTATACAGCAAATATTCATATCTAAACGCTCTAAATGAGGATAAGAAAAAATAACCTCGCCTAATGGACGCGTCCCTAAATGGGATAAATTACGTTTAGCTATTTGAATCGTACGTTTAGGTAAAATAGTTCGCGCTAAAATTAAAGGTTTATCATCGGCATAAAGCAAGACTTCTCGAATCAAACTGTAACGCGGATAGCGTAAATGTAAGTGTTGCGCTTCACTTAAAAAAGGCGTTTTCCATTGATGAAATAAAATTTTCACTTTCACCGCATCACCATAAAAACAGCGGAGTCGTTGGGTGAGTGAGTGAGCTTCATAGGCCCAAGATTGTACCTTTAAGGGTAATTGTTGACGTATCTGTGAATGATTGGGTTTCCAGTTGGGTTCATCGTTAAATAGAAAACTGTTTGTTCGCAAAATTAAATCTCAGCTTAATCAATAAAAATTTCCCCGCCAACTTTAGATAGGTCATCGCTTGATAACGATGATTTAAAGGGGAAAACCAGCTTCCACAAAATTTAAGTGAAAGCTGACCAGAATGGAAGTCTATTCTCTTTCTAAAAAGAAAAACAAATATTTACATTTTAAAACCATGCTGTTTTTTTCTTGCTGAACAACCCGACATGTTTCATATTTTTCACGTCCTGGTGTGCTTTGCTTTTTAATAACGCCCTCTTCCACGCTGTATTTAAGTTTAATTGACATTTTACCTGTTCTGGAACGGGTATCTGTTGCAGATGTCAATATGGTTCCATCCTTTTTAAAATTCCAACGAATATTCACCTTTTTCTTTTCTTTATGCAGTGCGGGTGATTCGTAGTTTAACTTCCATTTTCCAAGGATAGACGAATTGTCTTCAAGTTTAATATCCTCTGCGGCTTGAGCAAAAGACGCGCTCATTAACAAGGCCAGTAAAGGCAATAATATTTTAGATTTTTTCATAATTTCAATCCTTCATTTAATTTATGAGAGTACACCAACCAGATTATAGCAATTAATCGCATTTTATGAATTTAAAAGTGGGGGTTAAAATGGATTGTTGATAAAATTTAACGTAATCCACCGCGTATTTTTATTTTTCAATAGCGGTTATGGGTTAATTGGAGTATACTCTAAAGGTTCCATTTAAGGGGGCGACTTGGCTTCGACGCGGGTAGCAAAACCTTGAGTGCATGTCAAGCACAGTACCGCTTGTAAAACCTACTGAAATTAAGTATTCGCAAATGACGAAAACTACTCAATGGCTTTAGCAGCTTAAACACTGCTTCCATTCCTTTGGCCGTATGTGCTTATGCGTGCGGGTTCTCACGAACATCCAGAGGTCATCTACATAAGATCGCGGCAAGGCTTAGTTCGGAGCTGGAAGCGTTAAATCCAATCGAAATCGCTGATTATTTTCTTGGCTCGTCGGGTAACAATCAGTTAAATCAAAGCGCGAGATAAACATGTAGAGCTTATGGCAGAGTGCTTGCGGACGCGGGTTCAATTCCCGCCGCCTCCACCAATTAACCAATTGATTTAAAAGGATTTAATCAATTTTGGTTTTAAAAATGGCTGTGAATGTGGCTGTTTTTGGCAGACTTCGTATAAAAATAGTCATCCACAACCTCTTTTCGTTATTTTTAAGCCATATTTCACTTGGCTTTCTTTGCATTATCAGGGCTATTTCTATCCTAATTCGCCTAGTTCCCTGCCCTTTAATTGCTTCATAAACCAATTGCCTTGAAACTTTGTTATTTTTGGCAAAAGTGGTAATTTTTATATGTTTTTTATATAAGCTAGTGTATTCATACATTTATCCAATGCCCCGTTCTTTTACACGTTCGTTTGTATAGGCATTAAGTTTGTTTGCCCCCGCCATAAACTTCCATAATAAATA
This sequence comes from Methylococcales bacterium, assembly GCA_030949405.1. Lineage (NCBI taxonomy): Bacteria > Pseudomonadati > Pseudomonadota > Gammaproteobacteria > Methylococcales > Methylococcales bacterium. The sequence continues at coordinate 383,250 of JAUZSN010000002.1, forward strand.
ATCCACAAAAATATCATGATGAGAAGCGTGGTTGGCCGCCTAATTTGTCCTGGTGATGGTTATCATGTCCATAAACCAGTTAACCCAGATGATTTCAAAAAAATCGATGATATTAGTAAAGCGGCAACAGACCTTCCCCCACCTTTAAACAGGGATAGTTCGCAAACGGTAGAAATAAAGCTGACGGCAACAGAAGTTATTTCTGATGTCGCCCCACTGATACCTTTTCATTACTGGACTTTTCATAACACGGTTCCCGGTCCTTTTTTAAGAGTTCGTGTTGGCGATACGATTAAATTAACCCTGCATAATGATAAAACCAGTACTCATAATCACTCCATTGATTTACATGCCGTAACAGGTTCGGGCGGGGGTGCGCCATTGACTGAGGTTGAACCTGGGGAGACTAAGACCATGCAGTTTAAGGCACTTAATCCCGGTCTTTTTATTTATCACTGCGCCTCTGGAAATGCGCCCATGCATATTGCAATGGGAATGTATGGGATGATATTGGTTGAGCCAGAAGCTGGGCTTTCTCCTGTGGATAAGGAATTTTATATTATGCAAGGGGAGCTATATACCAAAGGCATGTTAGGGCAACGAGGTTACCAAGATTTTGATAGTAAGAAAATGCTGAATGAACAACCTGAATATATCTTTTTTAATGGCCGTCCTTGGTTGAAAAAGGTGAATTGACTGCGAAAGTGGGTGAACGAATTCGTTTATTTATGGGGAATGGTGGGGTGAGTAAAATATCTTCTTTTCATTGGATTGGGGAAATTTTTGATTCTGTTTACCCAGAAGCATCTACATCAAAACCGTTGGAAAATGTTCAAACCACATTAGTTCCTGTCGGAGGAGCGACAATGGTTGAGTTGCAATTAGATGTTCCAGGAAACTATGAAACTATATTCTTGTTGACCATGCTTTAAGTCGTGTCGATAGAGGGGCTTGGGGTATTTTGAATGTTACGGGTAAAAAAGATAACGCTATTTATTCACAAGTGAAATAAACAATCGATTTGTAACAACATAAAAAATAAGGTTAGCGTTTTAAATTATGGGAAGGTTCGACCTTCAAGTTCTGCTTGACGAGCAAGCAGGGCTTGTTGGAATGAAAAAAATTATCCCACCTAACCTTAGTCCCCTTATTTTAAGAGTTTATCTTTAAATTTAATGACCATGAGGCACCGCAGTGTGTTTCGACCTTTTTTATTTGAATGACTCTAAACTTAGAGGTGTTCATTAAACCGCGTAATAGCAAAGGCATCAACCGGCAAATCACTCTTTCCATCAAGAATAAGCTGTGCCATGATTTTCCCAATAATCGGCGATAATTGAAAGCCATGTGCCGAAAAACCAAACGCATGATAAATCCCTTCTTCGGTACTTGACGCACTAATAATCGGTAAATTATCAGGCATAAATCCTTCAAGCCCTGCCCATGCCCGTACAATTCGCACTTTTTCTAATTGTGGAAATAAGGCCATTACGGTTTTCGCACTTTCGGATAATTTATTCCAATCCATTTCAGTGCTTTGTTTTTGAAAATTAAGTTTCGCTAAATGCACACCTCCAATAACCAGCGTTCCATTTTGCATTTGTTTAAACGAAAGTTTTCGACTCGCCGCACCGACAACAGGATTAATAAAAGCAGGTAAACGTTCGGTCACCATCATCATTGGTGTTTGTGGTGTCAATGGCACCGCTTCCCCTAATGAGGCGGCAAATTGATTCGCCCATGCCCCCGCGCAATTAATAATAACAGGGGCTTCAAATTCACCTTTTTGACTACGAACCCGCCAAATCCCATTAAATTTATCAAGCCGATAGACTTCATTATCGGTTGAGTAATGGACTCCTAATGATTCTGCTTTATGACGAAAGGCGGTTAACGCATGATAAGGACGGGCGTAACCATCTTCACGACAAACAAGTGCGCCCACGCAATGAGGTGATAGGGCGGGAACATAGTCATAAAGTTCATCTTTGGAAATCATTTCCTCATGCTGATAGCCTAATGAAGCCACTAAAGCCTGTCGTTGTTGTAATTTTTTTAAATCGGCATCATTTTCAGCAACGCGTATTTGACCGGGAAAACAGGTATCACAATCAGAATCAACCAGTTCTTCAATATTACGCCATAGTTTTGCTGCTTCCACGGTTAACGGAATTTCAGCGACATCCCGATTAAGTTGACGTAAGCCGCCCGCATTAACGCCCGATGCGTGGCGACCTGAACTTTCTTTTTCGATAACAATAACCCGTGTCCCTCGCAATGCGAGTTGCAACGCAATAGATGACCCGATTAAGCCCCCGCCTATAATTAATACATCGGTATTCATAGCGTTTCCTTTGACTGTAATTCGGCTAATTGCCCTAATGTAATCGGTGTAATCGGTGGCCTTCCACGATAATTCCCCGCATCGTGTATCGACTTTCCTGTTTCAGCGGCAACAATATGGGTAACGGCATTGGCACATTGCCGCCCTTGGCATGGCCCCATACCACAACGGGTAATAAATTTAACTTGATTGCTTTCTTCATGGCCTTCACGAATTGCTTGACGAATATCACCTGCGGTAATTTCTTCACAACGACACACCAGCGTATCATTATCAGCGACTAATAAATCATCTGAAATAGCAAACCAAGCTTCTAAAAAAGGTCGAATACTCCGTTCTCGTTTTTTCGCTTTTATTGCGCTAACGCTTAATTTATTTCGTTGGGATTTATCTATTTTACCTAACGCATAAACAGCGTGTAGAGCTGAAATTCGACCTGCATATTCAGCCGCCTTTGCACCATTAATTCCCCCGCCATCGCCTGCGATTAAAATGCCATCAAGCCCCGTATTACCCCATTGATCTTGTTTAGGTCGCCAACACTGTTGACTTTTATCCCAACGATGTTCACAGCCAACGCCTTGTGTTAACGAAACATGAGGAATAACCCCAAAATGAGTTAATAATAAATCCGTGGTTAAGGTTTTAAGTTGACCTTTATGTTTAAATTGAATCGCGTTAATTTTATCCTGATCGCCTAACGCCTTTAATTCACTGACTCCCTCTAAAATAGGAATGCCTGCCCGTTTCAATTCCTGTTGAAAAACCAGACCTTTTATTAAATACTGATAAGCTAATAAAGCCCGAGGTAATTTAGGAAGCGCAGTGATATGGTTCGTGAGCGTACTCATATCCAGTAAGGCTTTTATGTATCTACTTTAAATTTCAGGGTAAAACAAATATCAGACCTGCAAACTTTGCGCTTTTTGAGCGATAAGATTCGCCATAGACGGCATTTTGAATTCACCACTAACTCGGTCATAAACATAATGTATCTACTTTAAATCTCAGGGTAAAGATAAAATTTCTAAAATAGATTTGACAACATATCATAAAAGAACGAACATTTACATACTTTGAATATCCACGACCGACAGGCTGAAACTAACGCCATTTATCAAGCAATCGCTCAAATGGAAAGTAGCGAAGCGCAGGATATTGTCAAAAAAATATTCAATCTTATTGAACGCTTAGCCAGTGATAAATTGTCTTTAGAAACTGAATTACAGCAACTTCGTGACGAGGTTAATCGCTTGAAAGGTGAGCAGGGAAAGCCTGATATCAAACCCAATAAAAATAATAAGGGTGATGATATTTCATCCGAAGACGAACGTAAAAAAGCACAAGTTGACGCGCAAAAAGAAACTAATAACGACACTGAAAATACGGACTCGGATAAGAAAAAACGCCGCCGTAAACCCAAGATCCCACGAGTTAAAATCGACCAAACGCTAAAATGCCTACTCGACAAAACTGGCTTGCCTAGCGACTTAGTATCTAAAGGCTTTGCGGAAGTGGTGATTCAAGACATTGTCATCAAAACCAATAATATTAAGTATCTCCGTGAGATTTTTTATTCACCTTCTGAAAATAAGTATTACCGCGCCCAATTGCCTGAAGGCGTTCGAGGTCAGGGCGAATTTGGTATTGGAATTCGTAGCTTGATTCCCATGCTTAAGATGATGGGCGTGACCGAAAAACCCATGGTCGGTTTTTTTGAAAATATTGGCATTGTGGTCTCGCCGACTTATGTTTCTCAGCAATGGACAGGCGGTTATGACTGGGCGCATCAGGAAAAAAGCGAACTTTATCGCAGCGGTATTCTCAACAGTGATTACGGGCAGATTGATGATACCAGTGCGCGAGTCAACGGTGATAACCACTATTGTCAGGTGGTCTGCAACGACTTGTTTACCGCTTATTTCACCACCAAACACAAAAACCGTTTATCGGTTCTGGACGTGCTGACCGATTATGCGCCACGCCATTATATCTACAATCAACAGGCTCAATCCTTGCTTGACGAGTTCAAGTTAGCTGATAAAGCACGGGCAAAAGTTGATGCTCAAATACCTGTCAATACAGTGATGAATGAAGCGCAATTTAAGTTGCACTTAGCGATCTTAAATACCTTAGGCGTAAGACAGGCAACGCATGTCACCGAAGCTTGCGCCATTGCCTATTATCAGCAACAAACGGATTTTCCTGTTATTGAAACCTTGCTTGCAGACGATGCGCCGCAATTCAAATTACTGACGGAACATTTGGGGTTATGCTGGATTCACGATGCTCGCCACTACAAAAAACTCCGTCCAATTCTGGAAATACATCAGCAAGCATTAGCCGATTTTCGAGGGCTCTATTGGGAGTATTATAAGGAGTTGCTTAACTATCAAAAAAATCCCTGCCCCGATAAAAAGGCATGGTTGTTAACGCGATTTGATGAATTGTTTGCAACCACAAGCGATTATGAAGACCTCAATGACCGCATCGCCAAAACACTGGCGAAAAAGACCGAATTATTGCGAGTTTTGGAACTTCCGAAATTACCATTACATAACAATGCAGCCGAACTCGGCGCAAGAAGACAAGCGCGTGCGCGAGACATAAGCTTCCAGACTCGAAATGAGAAAGGCACGAAAATCAAAGACAGTTTTATGAGTCTTGCTGAAACGGCTAAAAAACTAGCCGTGAGTTTTTATGATTATGTTTATGACCGAGTTAGTGGTGAATTCAAAATGCCGTCTATGGCGAATCTTATCGCTCAAAAAGCGCAAAGTTTGCAGGTCTGATATTTGTTTTACCCTGAAATTTAAAGTAGATACCTAAAAGCGTCAATCGGGTCGGGGTAACGGGATTGCGCCCGTTACCTCTCCCACACCACCGTACATGCGGTTTTCCGCATACGGCGGTTGAATCCAGCAACCTAAGTTACTGCAAGATCCGAGGGCGCAAATAACCCATAACGTCTTAAAGTGGAATTGCTTAATACTCTGTGCAAAGCATGACTTTTTGCTATCCGCCATGCACCGCGTGAACTGCCCGCGATTTTCTGCACTCTAGGCGTTGCACCTAGGCGGCGTAAAGCATTCAGTCTGCCTTTCTTTTTATGCCAGCGTAACCAGAAACATTTTCGCATGTGGCGGCGTGTCCAGCCTTGCAACCTTTTGATATTCCAAAGATTTTCAGCCAGTTTAAAATAATTCCACCAGCCAATGCTGTATTGTCTCCATTGCTTCACCAGTTGTTTACTGGTTCGACTTTGCTGTGCATCCCAAAGTTGGCGCACTTTTCCTTTGTATCTTTCGATACTCTTAGGTGAGATTTCTATTTCGGCGTTTTCGTTAATCCGAAAGCCTAAATATTGTCCGTTCCAAGGTCGTCCTGTTCCACTTTTATCTTGATTGACACTGAGTTTTAGGTGCTTTTCTATCCATTGAGTGAGACTTTCCAAGACGCGTTTCGCGCTTCTTTCGCTACCGACATAAATACTCACATCGTCCGCATAACGGCAAAAACTCAACCCGCGCGTTTCCAGTTCTTTGTCCAGTGGGTCTAAATAAATATTCGCTAACAGAGGACTAAGCGGACTGCCTTGCGGCACGCCCTTGCTTCGTCGCTCTACATTGCCATTCAGCATGATGCCTGTTTTCAGGTATTTTCTAATAATAGCCAAAACTTCTGGCTCATCAACTTTCTGACTCATTTGATGCAGTAAAATATCGTGATTTACTTCATCGAAAAATTTGCTAATGTCTATATCGATCACCCAAGTTTTACCTTGTTTGACAAAGGCTTGCGCTTGTTTCACCGCATCATGCGTACTCCGAAACGGTCGATAACCGTAACTTGAGTCACTAAAACCGCTATCAAAAATCGTGGTTAATTCTTGCTGTATCGCTTGCTGAATCACACGGTCTTGCACCGTAGGAATCCCCAACAGCCGTTCGCCCCCATTTGGTTTTGGAATCATCACGCCCAAAACAGGACTTGGAACATACGTTCCCTCGATTAACTTTTCTTCGATTTGCGTTCCATATTGCTCCCAATGCTGCACAGTCTCAAGAATGCTCTTCCTGTCAATTCCTGCCGCGCCTTTATTGCGTTTAACCGCCTCAAAAGCGATGCCAAAACTTAACCAATTGAACATTCTCGCCATCAAACACTTGTTCGTCATTTTCTTTCTCCTTTTTCACCGATTATCTTCGCTTGCACCCCATGGAATTTATTTCTCAAAGAATCCACTTTGATACTGAATTTCCCACCAGTTAGGTAGTTTATTGCACGCAACAACGCCTGCCTGTTTCAAAGTACTGCTCGCTTCCGATTCGCCTCGTTTGGATTAATGAACTAGATTCTTCAGCCCTTCGCTCCACCGCCATTACAGCGGCTTCGACACTACTATGGCATCTGCTGACTTCTTCGATATTCTCATATCAAAGACCTCCCTAGGTAATTGCTAAAACTTTCCGCCCGCGCCGCCAAGCTTTACTTGATGTGTCTTTCGGTAACAGTTGGATTTTGTGTTTAACAGCACACTTATCGCCCACACCCTGCCTCACTGCTTGTTCGTGTTCCTACGGTCGTGCATTTGCTACGCGCTGCTTTCAGGCTGACCTCACGGTTTCCCCCTTGCGTTTCGCTACGGTTGTCGTTACATTCCCCGACTACCTCTTTACAGGTAGCAAGTTTTAGCCCATGCTAGGCACACTGCCTTTTGCTGACGCAAAAGCCCTGCCACTTTTAGCTGCGCGCTGATTTTGGCGTTATGTTCAAGTGGAAAATATGAAAAAAATAGCGTTAGTTACAATTATCGTATTTATTGCTCTGTTAGCAGGTTCTTATTACTATTTTTCTGGCAAAGAATACGTCGTTAGGCTTTCTGAGTCCGACATGCAGAGTAAACTTGAGGCAAAACTACCGCTAACGAAAACCTATTTGTTTATCATTCAAGTAACACTTAAAAATCCTAGAGTTCATCTTGAAAATGGTTCTAGCAGAGTGGATGCAGGATTAGATGTAGTATTTAATATCAATATCAACAAAAGTTCTAAGTCTCTTGCCGGTATACTAGATGTATCTGGGAAAGTTGTCTATTTAGCTGAGAAGGGTCAATTTTTTCTTACAGAACCGATTGTTGAGCATTTAACTATTCAGGGTATTCCTCCTAAATATACAGATAAGACCAATAAAGCCCTTACAAAAGCTTTAGCTGCATATTATAAAAACCATCCTATTTACACTTTGCGTGTAACTGATACAAAACAAGTACTAGCAAAAATGGTACTTAAGAATGTGAGTATTGAGAATCAAGAATTGGTGGTTATACTTGGAATTTAAACATAAGTCGAGTAGCCGCCCCACCTCGCGGCGGGGAAGCCCTCTAAGAACCGTGCGTGCGACTTTCACCGCACACGGCTCAAGCCTTACTAAGCCCCGTTATCCAGAGCCAGCCGTTAAATGTGCCGATACAAAATTCGTATCTGCATCGAGGTTCATCAAGTAATGGACTTGACGATGACAGTTAGGATGTAGCATTACAAGATTGCTCAAAGCATCGCCACCACCGTCACACCGTCTTATAATATGGTGTACATGAATGCTGGTTTCACCCTGAAAACGTATCTACTTTAAATTTCAGGGTAAAACAAATATCAGACCTGCAAACTTTGCGCTTTTTGAGCGATAAGATTCGCCATAGACGGCATTTTGAATTCACCACTAACTCGGTCATAAACATAATCATAAAAACTCACGGCTAGTTTTTTAGCCGTTTCAGCAAGACTCATAAAACTGTCTTTGATTTTCGTGCCTTTCTCATTTCGAGTCTGGAAGCTTATGTCTCGCGCACGCGCTTGTCTTCTTGATTCATCACTGTATTGACAGGTATTTGAGCATCAACTTTTACCCGCGCTTTATCAGCTAACTTGAACTCGTCAAGCAAGGATTGAGCTTGTTGATTGTAGATATAATGGCGTGGCGCATAATCGGTCAGCACGTCCAGAACCGATAAACGGTCTTTGTTTTTAGGGGTGAAATAAGCGGTAAACAAGTCATTGCAGACCACCTGACAATAGTGGTTATCACCGTTGACTCGCGCACTGGTATCATCAATATGACCGTATCACTGTTGAGAATACCGCTGCGATAAAGCTCGCTTTTTTCCTGAGACTTAAGCATGGGAATTAAGCTACGAAAAAGCCTTTAGATACTAAGTCGCTAGGCAAGCCAGTTTTGTCGAGTAGGCATTTTAGCGTTTGGTCGATTTTAACTCGTGGGATCTTGGGTTTACGGCGGCGTTTTTTCTTATCCGAGTCCGTATTTTCAGTGTCGTTATTAGTTTCTTTTTGCGCGTCAACTTGTGCTTTTTTACGTTCGTCTTCGGATGAAATATCATCACCCTTATTATTTTTATTGGGTTTGATATCAGGCTTTCCCTGCTCACCTTTCAAGCGATTAACCTCGTCACGAAGTTGCTGTAATTCAGTTTCTAAAGACAATTTATCACTGGCTAAGCGTTCAATAAGATTGAATATTTTTTTGACAATATCCTGCGCTTCGCTACTTTCCATTTGAGCGATTGCTTGATAAATGGCGTTAGTTTCAGCCTGTAGGTCGTGGATATTCAAAGTATGTAACTGTTCGTTCTTTTATGATATGTTGTCAAATCTATTTTAGAAATTTTATCTTTACCCTGAGATTTAAAGTAGATACAATATATTGATGCTAATTGGCAACTTTATGATTCTAAAACCTATTTAGATCGTATTTTTCGTCATTGTATGATGGTAACTATTATTAATAATGGATCCATTAAAAAACTGAGTTGGCGGGAGTTTATATTTCGCCTTAAGAAACTTGATAAGCCTATTTTAGGTTTAGTTTTACATGTTTTTTGGCAGCAGGGTGTGATTTTAAAAACACGCACTCTTTTTTGGAACTATTTTTTAAATTAATGATTAAAAAACCTAACGTTATTATTCCTTTTTTACTTAACTGTGATTTTTTTGAAGATTTAGATGAACATCGTTGTCATATTAAAAAGCAAATGCAACCTTTTACTTAACCGTGCCGTTGAATTTAAAATTTTATGCTTTACTTGTTAACCCCCCACGCTCTTGATTACTCGGTTTTAAAGATTTATTTTTGACTCTATTTATTCAGGTTTATTTTTAGCGTTTACTGAAGTAACCCATTTAGGCTACCAACTTAAGGCGGGACAGTTTTAAATCCCCAATATTTACAAAGTGAGGAAAATCAACAATCGTGCAGTAGTTGATTTTACTGGATGTCCCGTCTTAAGTTGGTAGCCTTGAAAAGTCATTGGGGATAAGAAGAGGGCAGGATAATTAAAGTTAGTCGATTTTGGACTGGGAAGCCCAAAATCTATCACGAAACAGTATTTTTATTTTATAGTGGGCATAACGTGTATTAATTGCTCACCTAAAAACGTTTTTAAAGGTTGAAAAGGAATTTTTTCTACCATTTCATTTGCAAAAGCGAGCGTTAAAACAGTCTTCGCCGTTTCAATATCAAGCCCGCGTGATTGCAAATAAAAAATAGATTTTTCATCTAATTGCCCAATCGTTACCCCATGCGCACATTTGACATCATCGGCATAAATTTCTAATTGCGGTTTAGTGTCAATTTCAGCTTCATTCGATAATAATAAATTACGATTATTCATCTCTGAATCGGTTTTTTGAGCATCCTCAATCACCACAACACGCCCTTGAAAAACGCCGCGAGCGCGATTATCTAAAATTCCTTTATAAAATTCACGACTAATTCCTTCAGGTTTTAGGTGATTAATCCGCGTGTGATTATCAATATGTTGCCGTTTTACTCCTAAATATAAACCGTTTAACAAACATTCAGAGGCCGTTTCCAAATCAGTATGCAGGTCATTTCGAGCTAATAAACTTCCAAATGCAAAATTATGATGCTGAAAACGACTACGGGGCTGTTGTTTAATATAATTCCCCCCAAAATGATAGGCTTTATTGGCTTCTATTTGTACTTTATAAAGGGTTAAATCCGCATTTTCACCGATAAAAATTTCATTAACAGCCGTGGTTAAGTAAGTATCACACCCTATAAAGGTCTCAATAACCTGTGCTTCGGCATCATCATTTAAAACAATAATATTACGTGTCGTAGCCAAACAGTTCGCCGTGAAAACAAAATTTATGATTTGTATGGGTTTGCTTAGCTGATGTTTTGAGGGAATATTTAAATAAAATCCATCTATAAACCAAGCGGTATTAAAGGCGATAAAATTATGTTCTTCAGTATTAACCGCTTGCCCTAAATAAGGAGCCAATGTTTCAGGATTTGTTTTTAAACGCTCGGCAATACTGTCTAATTCAACCCCGTGATCTAGGCCCTCTAATTGCGAATGCTCTGAGGAAAAGTGACCATCAATCAACACCACTTGCCACGTATTATCAAGCGCGTGGGTTTTTAATAAGGTCTCACTAATAGCATCGCTGGGGGCGGCAGGTTTAAAGGATTTTTTTTCTAAAGCCGAAAGATTAGTATAACGCCATTCTTCTTCATGCGTTTTGGGAAAGCCTGTTTCTGAAAATCGAGCAAACGCGTCACTGCGTAATGAATTTAACCACGTAACGGATTTGCCTGATAAATTCTGAGCAGCCTCTGAATAATCATCACTGTAATGGGTTGCAAGTTCTGTACTCATTAAACTATCGCCTGCTGATCTAACCAACTATAGCCTTTTTCTTCTAATTCTAAGGCCAATTCCGCCCCGCCCGATTTAACAATCTGTCCATCGGCTAAAACATGGACAAAATCAGGTTTAATATAATCTAATAAACGTTGATAATGGGTAATCATGACAAAGGCTCGGTTTTCTGAGCGCAGTGAGTTAACGCCATCGGCAACAATTTTTAAGGCATCAATATCTAAGCCTGAATCGGTTTCATCTAAAATACACAGTTTGGGTTCCATGACGGCCATTTGTAAAATTTCATTCCGCTTTTTTTCACCGCCTGAAAAACCTTCATTAACCGCCCGATAAAGAAATTTTTCATCCATGTCTAAGAGGCGAATTTTTTCTTTAACCCACGTTAAAAAATCCATTGCATCAATTTCATCTTGGCCCTTATGTTTGCGCACTGCATTTAAGGCCGCTTTCAATAAATAAATATTACTGACCCCAGGAATTTCAATGGGGTACTGAAAGGCTAAAAATACGCCTTCCCGCGCTCTCATTTCAGGGGCTAAATCTAATAAATCTTTATTTTCATACGTAACCGAACCTTTTGTAATGGTATAACCGTCTTTACCTGAAAGAATGTGCGACAAGGTACTTTTACCTGCGCCATTAGGCCCCATAATGGCATGAACCTCGCCTGCTTTGACCTCTAAATTAAGACCTTTGAGAATTTCTTTATCGCCAACATTGACGGTTAAATTTTTAATACTGAGCATGAAGTTTCCAATTTTTTGTAACCAGTGTTTAGGTTTTAATACCTTATAAACCCTAGTTTTCATAGGCTTAATAGCCATACGATGTGAGAGTAAACCCCTAATTATTACACAGTTCGTAAAAAAAAACTCCTTTACTTTATTTGGTTTAGAGCGGGGTTTAATTTAATGAATTAAAATTAGGGTTTAATTTTTTTAAAGGGCAATTACCCGATAAAAATTCAAACAAAAATTATCCGATGTTTTTTACTCATACTCACTTTACAGCGTTAATCCACATCAATCTGCTCTTGGTACTTTTTTTCACTAGAATTTAAAATAAGAGAACTGTATTGATATTGTAATTTTGAACCTATTTGTTGCTTGATGGCCGCTAAAAAATCATCTTTTCCCCTGATGGGTTTAGAGCTAATGCTTTTGAAAAATTGGAACAACGTGGTGAGAATTGACACCCCAATGGTGTCATTCTCATGATTGTTAAGTGGAACCGAAAGAAAGGAAGTCGAGTGATAATTATTTAATGAATCAAATTTTTTCGGGCCTGAAAAATCAAATAAATCACTTTTAGCGTAAACATCGGCAACATTTACCGTCGTTTTTTTATGATAAGAATAACTTACAATGTTAGCTAGGTTAGGCGAACCGTCTTTATTATACAAAGGGATAGGAGGAATATTAATTACATTTCCATGCTTTCCGCCTAACCTAATATTCAGTGAATCCGAATGAACTATTTCCACTTTAATACTATTTTCTTGTATCCTGTATAGCGTTGCACCATCTGTATTAGCAATAGATCTCGCACCTTCTAAAATCAATTCTAGTAATTGATCCGTTGTCATCTTTGACGAAAGTGCAATACCAATTTCTATAAGCTTTTCAAGTTGTTTGATGATACGATAATCAGACATTGAAACAAGGGGGTTTTTGTGATGAAGAAGGCAAATTGTAACGATTCACTTCACGATATAAAAGAAAAATTTATACTACCTTGCTTAAATAATATTTTTTAAAAAATAGTGTCAATTTATGGCGACACCTTATGACCCCTTAATTATTTATTACAACGTAAAAAATAGGACTATAAACAGGATTCCTTGTGAAAGATGACCCAGAAACACGCATAAATTTAATGTCTATGCTAGAAGACCTTGAAAAAAATCTAGATGATGTCTTTGAAGAAGAAAAGCTTTTTGAAAATCGAGTGGCTAAAAAGCATCTTGAAATCGAGAAAGCGTTACTGAGCGATGTCCGTTTTAACCTTAAAACTAAAAAAGACAACTCTTAAAGTGATGTCTTTATCTATCGTCAATTAAACGCAACAATGGATATAAAAAATTTAGAAGATTTAGTTTTAACCGATTTAGATATATTTGTTTTTTCGATCAATTTACTCATTTTTTTGGGTTCACGTCGTATTATCCTTCTTTTTGATTCAAATAATGATGAAGGGACTTCAAGTACAAAGCTTTGGGCCTTAAGGGTTATTAACCTCATTTTATTCGGCTTATATTTTATTGCTTTTTTTGATGCCGAATACACCCGACAAATATCACTCACAGGATTAACTTTTTTAATTGGTTTTATTTTAACGCAACTATTACTCTTGTTTATAGTGCATAAATTTGGACGAATTAAAGAAATTGATGATAAAAAATATCATGCTGAAACCTATCAGTCAGAAATATTTAGTTTGTTAGTTGTTTTTCTTGCCCTCTTTATTTCGATATTAATTAATATTCATATCTGGAATATGACCAGTTGGTTACAAGCAACGAGTGTTTTAGGGGGCATTATTATTTTTGATTTACTCAACAAAAGAAGTCTGGGCCGCCGATAATATTAGTGGGCTAATGTTGCTTTATAATGGCGATGTTGAACCAGGCAGTGTGGTTAGAATTACTGAGCTTGATTTATTAGCCATTGTTATTCAAACAACGTTAAGCCAGACATCCTTTCGTGATTTAGCAACCCGCCATAAGGTGTTATTACCCAATTCAAGATTACGCAACTCTAAAATAGAAGTCCTCACGCAATGTTCAAATGCTGGATTACGACAATATGTTGATTTTAAAATTGCTTATGGTTTTGAAAGTACGCGCATTGAACAGTTTTTAATTCAAGTTTGGCATAATGCCTGTGAAGTAGAAACCGCCATTAATAGTGATCGACCTGCAAGTATTAAATTAATGGAAACAGGGGATTATGCGGTTAGGTGGCGTTTAGTGTATATCTTAAAAAACGTTCATAAACTAATTGATGCCCAGTGTATGATTAACCGTGCTGCGTATGATTTGTCGTTAATTGAAAAGATTGGTTTAGACACCCCTTTACAACATAAAGTGAATTTAAACAAAAAGAAGTGAAGGCTTTTACTCGGATCTTTATTAAGAACAGACTAAAAGCCTCCCTGCCTTTGTGTTTAGTTTTACGTTGATAACGTGTTTTATCTTTAAAAACCTGCGCTTTATTAAAATGATGGGCATATTTTGCAACGGGATTTTTTACGACGGGTAAGCTCAAATCCTGTTTCTTTTTACGATTTTTTTTCATCCTCTTCTCCTAATTAAATTACCTTTCCATTGTAAAGCGTTATGACCTTAAAAGTACATTTTTTACCTGTTGTCGTTGCCGTTATTAAAGATAAACAAGGGCGTGTTTTAATTGCCAAACGTGCCGATGAGGCTCATCAAGGCGGATTATGGGAGTTTCCAGGGGGTAAGATTGAAGCGGGTGAAACGGTTGTAACCGCGCTTAAACGTGAATTATCCGAAGAACTAGGGATTAATTTAAAGACCGCTAACCCTTTAATTAAAATTAAACATCACTATGCTGATTTATCCGTTATTCTTGATGTTTGGGAAATTAATGATTTTTCAGGAACTGCGTATGGTAAAGAAGGTCAGCAGGTAAAATGGGTTTCTTTGGATACTTTATCTCAATATGATTTTCCGGCGGCGAATAAGGCCATTATAACGGCGGCAAAATTACCCCATTGTTATGCTATTTTAGATGACAGTGATCGAATGCCTTTATTACCTAAATTGGATAAAATACTGTCTAATGGGGTTAAGTTGATTCAAATGCGTTTGAAAATCTCGACTGAAAAAGAAATTGAGCAGTTTTTGAATAAAGCGAGGCCTTTATGTCAGCAATATCAAGCAGAGATACTGATTAATTCTGCGGTGGTTAATGAGAAGGCTATTGAACGTCAGGGTTTACATTTAACCAGTACAGATTTAATGGCATTAAAAAGTCGTCCTAATAATTCAGGTTGGCTTGCAGCTTCGTGTCATAACCGTTTACAGTTACAGCAGGCTGAGAAGATTGGCGTTGATTTTGTGGTTCTCGCGCCTATTTTACCGACACCCACGCATCCTGATACGCAAGCTTTAGGGTGGGATGTGGCTTTAAAGCTTGTTGAAGATGTTTCTATTCCTGTATTTGCTTTAGGTGGGGTGAGTTTTGATGATCTACACGTGGCTCAAGAAAAAGGAATGCACGGAATAGCGGGTATTAGAGCTTTTTTATAAGATTTTAAGGTATCAAGATAATGATGAGTAATGTAACCGAACCTGAATGTCAAGACCCGCTTCTTGTCGGTATATAATCATACGGTTCCTGACATACCACTCAATTCAATAAGACTACTATGAAACTCAGTAACCCTTTCAAAAATAGACTTTCCAGTATCGTTTATTTTTGCTGAAGGGCTAGTTATATCTAACCGAACTAATCGTGATTTAATTGCCATTCGCCCATAAAAAAAACGCCAACGTTGAGAATTTATTTGGGAGGCAAACCAAACTAAATCATTAAAACTCATTTTATACTTTGGAATCAGCACCCTTACAGCACTTCCACCGTTCCCACGAGCCATAAATGGCCATGGCTGTACATATGCTTGCCCAAAAGCTGTAACTGTTATAGCCCCTGATGGGAATATCTCATTCTCTTCAGCCTCTACCAGCCTAATTATACTATTTGTTAAATCCCCGCTTGAAATATATGGAGTAATCCCTTCAATATAATTCTTCTCTCCACTAGACTTACCATTTAGAACATCGAAAAATTTAGAAACCGCTAAAGTTTTACCTAAAGGATAATCCGTTAAATCGCCCCACCCCCCCCCCCCGAAATCACCAAGCACAACATCAACTAGATCAGGTATAGCAGTAACTGCACGATATATAGAAAACCTTACATTATCCTCATGTTTTTTTATAATTTTTTTTCTGTTTCTATTGGTTGAGAAAGCCACTGCTGCGGACTCCACTCATTACCTTCTAAAATTAACTTCGATATTATACTTATTGAATTGTCATTTTCTACTGCATTTCCTAGCATCACAGATTTAAAGGCTTCTTCTGTAACAGGAAGTTGAGAACCACTTATTTCAACTCTTCTTCCTTTTAATTTTTCATAACCATCATTATCTATTCTCGACATCAAAACGTTATCATCCATCCTTTGTGGGATATGTGCCTTTGCTATTAAAATTGAAGTGGGGGCAGCTGTGGGATAAAACAAATCCTCAGGTAAGCTGATCATAGCTAGTACAGTGTGATTACGCGTAAACTCTCTACGCCAACTTTTGTTATCATCATCAGCGAAAATCCCAGCTTTAACTACTACTGCAATTAACCCTTCTGGAACAAGAGCATTCATAGACGCATCAATAAAGTCACGTTCAGGTTCACCATCTTGAGAAAAAGGCGGATTTAGAAATGCTTTTTGAAAACTATCTTGAACTGCATTTTTTGAACTCTGCTCTAAACAGCTTTTATTTTCAATATGACTTTTACCATCCCCTCTAAAAAACATATTTAACGTAGCTAATGCCCATATAGTCGGGTTTGTATCAAACCCATAAAGATCTCTTTTTACTTTTTGTATTGCTCGGGGGCCATGAGCACCTGACATCATTTTATCAAATGCAGCAACTAAAAACCCTCCTGTTCCACAAGTTATATCTATTACTTTATCCGTTGATTTTGCATCAATGAGTTCTACACAAAAACGTGTGATGTGCCTTGGCGTAAATACAATACCTAATGCATTATTATCATATCCATACCGCAGAAATGCCTCATAAAATAAACCTAAAAAATCTGTATCTGTTTGAAGTACAGATTTAATATTCAAGCTTTTTAGTAAATGAACAACCTTCGCAATTTGCGGACTCAAACGATCATAGTCAGCACCTAGTAATTTTAAACTTTCTTCCAGTCTAGGTTTCTTTTCTTCAGATAAATCAACTGATTCATCTATGGCTTCTTTAATTAAACTGTTAATACTCACAAGTGAAGCACCTTCAGATATATTTATTTCACCTTGATACATAGCTAAAGAAATAGCTCCAATTACCTTAGGTCGTAAAGGAGCTTCTACTCGTGCAGCTCTAAGAATTTTACTCAACTCTATTGCTGCATCTATAAACTCTGAAACACCAGGAACATCAACTTCAGTTGTTGCATCATTTGCAGCCAAAGCTACTTCAATTTCTCTTCTCGTGGGAATTGTTGTTATTTCGTAACCACGAGATAATAATGGCTTCCACTCACCATCCTTTAGGTATTTTACTTCTACAGCAAAACCATGATTCTCTTCACCAGCAGCCCCAACGGCAAATTTAACACTATAAGAAGAGTTTTTGTTAATAGTATTTGCATACTCAACAGCCTCATCAATAGCTTGCTGTATTTTATCGGAAGTGTTTTTAGCTTCAATTACAACTGTGGGGATCCCAGACTTTACCAAAACAAAATCAGGTCTTTCAAGCTTAAGTCCAATATCAGGAAAATAATCTATAATTTCCTGCTCTTCAAGTATTTCTCCACCTTGACTTGGATGCCCTAATTTCCACCCTCGTTTTTGTGCTTGTGACCTTAAATAATACCTAGCACGGCTTTCTGCTCTCTTTTTACTCATTATTTACCTTACTAAAAAACATCAAATCTCTCAGAACATTATATTATATGTGTCTATGATGATCAAAACCTAACGCCAAGCTCACCGGCAAAATAAAGTGTAGTGAGGAACAAGCGGAGCTTTATTTTGTCCGAGTGTAGCGCCTTGTTATGTGCTTTTTGATATGTCAGGAACCGTGTGATTATATACCGACAAGAAGCGGGTCTTTATTCCAAGCAAAAAGCATAATGTCGGAAGTTCTCAACGCTATTAAAAATTAACCAAATCCTATGGCTTATCAACTACATTCTGAAGCACGCACAACACCCAAGATTCGAGCTGAAATTCAGGCCTCAACACTTGGTCTGACAAAGTTAGCTAAAAAATACAATATCACCAAAGCAACCGCTTTAAAATGGCGTGGACGCGATGAGGTTGAAGATCGTTCGCATCGTCCACACAAACTTAATACCACCTTGAACGAGGCTCAGGAAGATATTGTCGTTGAGCTGCGCCGCTTTTTACTGTTACCGATTGATGATTTGTTAGTTGTTACCCGCGAGTTTATTAACCTCGATGTTTCTCGCTCTGGATTAGGACGCTGCTTAACCCGTCATGGCGTGGGTAATATCAGGGCTTTAAGAGCCGAACAGAACCCAAGTGAAGAGAAAACAGTCTCCAAAAAAGCGTTTAAAAATTACGCGCCTGGCTTTATTCATATCGACATCAAATATTTACCCAAAATGCCTGACGAAGCCCATCATCGTTATTTATTTGTCGCCATTGATAGAGCCACACGTTGGGTTTACTTTCGTATTTATGCTGACCAAACCCAAGTCAGTAGCGTTGATTTCCTACGGCGGGTAACTGAAGCTTGCCCCGTTCACATTAATAAAATATTGACGGATAATGGTACTCAATTTACTGATCGCTTTACCAGCAAGGAAAAGCAAGCTACAGGCAATCATGCGTTTGATAAGGCTTGTACCGAACACGCAATTGAACATCGACTCATTCCGCCACGCCACCCACAAACTAACGGCATGGTGGAACGATTTAATGGACGCATCAGCGAACTAAATAAACAAACCCACTTCACCAGTGCGGCTGAACTTGAAGCTACTTTATATGCCTATTTGAAAGTTTACAACCACCAAATTCCGCAACGTGCCTTAAACCATCAAACACCAATACAGGCATTAATGGAATGGCAAAAAACAACCCCCGATATTTTTACTAAAACCGTACATAATCATACGGGTCTTGACAAATAACCAACCAACGGACTCTGATATTAACAGGTAAAATCAAGCTGGCTGACCCTCTTGATTGTTTTATTGAGTTTATTGGTGTTTCCTGTTATTTATAGCTTTGTTTTACAACAACAAGAAAATCGGTTGCAAAATTAACCCTATTAACCCGCACAACAAGAAAGTTCGTTGACATCTTTATTAAACGTTTGAGCGCAAAGTTTAATCCCTTCGACCATGGTTAAATAAGGAAATAATTGCCCTGCTAATGTTTCAATCGTCATTTTATTATGAATGGCTAAGACAGCGGTTTGAATCATTTCACCTGCTTCGGCTGCTAATATCTGCGCCCCGATTAATTGATGGCTTTCAGCCTCCATGACCAGCTTGACAAACCCTTGGGTTTCAAAGTTCGCCAGTGAACGCGGTACGTTTTCCAAAGGTAATAATCGACTGACTGTTTTAATATTGTTTTTATCGGCTTGAATTTCAGTTAAACCGACTGTTGCCATTTGGGGATCGGTAAACATCACAGCAGGCATGGCTGATAGATTAATCGCTGCATCACCGCCTGTCATATTAATAGCGGCACGCGTTCCTGCGGCGGCGGCAACATAAACAAATTGCGGTTGATTCGTACAATCTCCTGCGGCATAAATATGTTCAACATTAGTTCGCATATGATCGTCAATACTGATAGCCCCCTCTTTACCTGTTTTTACCCCAGCCTGTTCCAAAGCCAAATCTTTAGTATTAGGGGGTCGTCCAGTGGCGATGAATAAGTTATCAGCTTTAATTATTTGACCTTGTGTCGTTTTTACAGTAAATTTTCCCGACGAAATAAAGCCTTTTTGATAACTAATTATTTCAGCTTGGGTATTATTAAGAATAGTCATCCCTTCTACTGTTAAAATTTTATGCAGTTCTGCCCCTATATCAGGATCTTCATTAAATAATAAGGAATGTCGCGCCAATAAAGTAACCTTTGTTCCCAGCCTCAAATAAGCTTGTGCGATTTCCAAAGCAACGATAGATGAACCAATAACGATTAAATGTTTAGGTAATTTATCTGCTGCCAAGGCTTCTGTTGAGGTCCAATAAGGCGTATCAGTTAAGCCTGAAATAGGCGGAATACTTGCCGACGCGCCTGTTGCAATTAGAAAACGGTCGGCACTCACTTCAATGGATTTATTATTCGCTTGTTCAATAATAAGAGTATTGGCATTTTTAAAACGGGCATTACCTTTGATGAGCTGAATATTAGGATTTTTTTCTAAAATATTTTCATATTTAGCTTTTCTCAGCTCATCTACTCTGGCTTGTTGTTGTGCGAATAATTTTTTACGGTCGATAATAGGGGTTTGTTTTTCAATTCCCTCAAAAGAATGATGTTGTTGCAAATGGGCAATATGCGCTGCACGAATCATTATTTTTGAAGGCACACAGCCTATATTGACACACGTCCCACCAATCACAGGGTTTCGCTCAATTAAAGTGACGTTAGCCCCGTTTTCTACCGCCTTAATAGCACACGCAAACGCCCCTGAACCTGTCCCAATAATGGCAACATGCAATTGTTTTTGAGTGTCGGGTTTATCTAACTCGGTGACGGTGTAGCCTTTATCGGTAATTTGGTTAATTAAAAAGGCTAAGGTACATTCACTTGTTACCGTTAAAATCCCCAGACTTTTAGGATGAGAGACTTCAATTTCCACCCCCTCAAACGCATTTAATTTTTTTTCAATGCCAGCGGCACAACCTGAACAAGTCATGCCTTCAATTTTTAAATGTTTAGTCCACATAATATTTTTCAGGGTTATTTTTTACGAATAGTCGCAGGATAACCTGCTTCTGTCGTTGCTTTAATTAATTTTTCTAGACTACTTTTTTTAGTATCAAAAGTAACCGTAGCCGTTTTTTTATCAGAATCTACCGTTACCTTTTGAACCCCGTTGACTTTTTCCAAGGATTTTTTAATAGTGAACTTGCACATAGCACAGGTCATATTTTGCATATCAAAGATCACTGTTTGAACACTTTTTTCTACTGTCACCTTTTCAGTCGTTTCGGCATAAACATTTTGCATCGCAAAAGGCATTAATAATAAACTGACACCTAAAAATAATTTCTTAATCATTATAATTCTCCAATTGTTATCCCATCAACCAAGGCGCATACCAAGGAAAAGCCAGCAATGATACTATCACTATTGACACAATCCAAAAAATTAAGCGTTGGTTACGCAAAACTTTAGGATTGACACACATAGCCCCCTCTTCACAATTTTCTTCGGAGAGGTATAATTTCATAAAAGCCACCCAAATTAACAATAAAGTGAGTGCAAATAAAAAGGGTCTAATTGCTGTCATTGAGGTTAATGTACTCATCCACGCGCCACCAATCCCTAAAGACAATAACAATAAAGGTAGAACACAACAGGCCGATGCACCAATAGCAGCGAGTACCGCACCTGTTCCCAGCCAAGACAGGCTTTTATCGGGTTTTTCTTCTTCATTAGTCATAATAAATCTCTGTTAGTTTAAGTTATCTAAAAGTATAAACTCTGTACTATACTACAGAGTCAAGAGGTTTTTTTAATGCCTGAATTAAGGGACAATTATTAATTTCATCAGTTTCAGGACACTGATCAATAAAGTTTTCTAAGGTTGTTTTAATTTGTCGTAAATCATCTAACTTGGCTTTAACAATCGTTAATTTTTGTTCCGCCAATAATTTAGCTTCTGAACAATGCGCGCCATCATCTAATTTTAAGAGTGCTTGTATTTCTGTCAGTGTAAAACCTAAACATTTAGCTTGTTTAATAAATAATAGTTTCGATAAGGTTTCGTCAGAATAAGTGCGATAACCAGAACTGGGTTTATCGGGGATTGAGATTAAGCCACGTTGTTGATAAAAGCGGATGGTTTCAATATTGATATTCGCTTTTTTGGCTAATTTTCCGATAGTCAATTTGATTGCTTTGATTTGCATTATAAATTGAGCCATTAACTACATTTAGGATCATGTAACATCGCATTTTCAGCCTGTTTTTCAAGCTGAATTGTTGCATGTTCAATATGATAATGCGCGTGCAAATCGTGTTGGATTTTTTGTAAAAAATCATTGCTAATCTGCTCATCTGTTACCACTAAATGAACAGATAGAGCTGTTTCTGTGGTACTTAAAGCCCAAACGTGTAAATCGTGTAAATTCACTACTGAGGGCAAGCTGGAAAAATAGACTTTTATTTTAGAAATAGCTATATTTTCAGGAACAGCATCAATGGCAAGATTGAAGGAATCTTTTAATAAACTCATCGTACTAATAAGAATAACAATAGCTACCAAAATACTGATTGCTGGATCAATAATCATCAAATCTGTTTTCATAATCACCAGTCCAGAAATAACCACGCCAAGTGATATAACTGCATCGGCAACCATGTGTAAAAAAGCTCCTTTAATATTCAAATCCTCTTTTTGCCCTTGTACAAATAACCAAGCGGTAACAGAATTAATAATCACCCCGATGCCTGCAACAATAATAATAACAAGACTATCGACCTCATGAGGTTCATTAAATCGCCCGATAGCTTCCCAAACAATGCCGCCTAATGTCATCAGTAATAAAATCGCGCTGATATTAGAGGCGATAATAGTGATTTTTCGATAGCCATAGGTTCTTTTTTCAGAGGCAGATTTTTTAGATAATAGACTTGCTCCCCATGCTAAAATCAAACTAAAAACATCGCTTAAATTATGTCCAGCATCAGCTAATAAGGCCAAAGAAGAAGATGAAAGTCCATAAGCGACTTCAATACCCACAAAAACACTGTTAAGCATGATACCCAAGGCAAATGCTTTATTGTAATTTTGTACGCCGTGATGATGGTGGTGATGGTGATCTGACATGTTAATTTTCAACTGACGATTTATTTAGGGATGTTTTTTCATGGTATGCATCTTTTATAATATGAATGCCCCCATAAATAACCAGTATTGCAATGGCAACGCCAACAATTAGGTCAGGAAAACGTGAATCAAGCAGATAAACTAATAAACCACTGATGATAATCCCTATGTTTGCAATCACATCATTTTTAGAAAATACCCAGCTTGCCCGCATATGCACCTCGCCTGATTTATGCTTGGCAATCAGACGAAGACAAATAACATTAGCTACTAAGGCAATCATGCCTACGTAAATCATTAATAAAGATTCTGGCTCACTGCCCAATAATAAGCGGCGGGTAATATCAACTAAGACAAATAGACCCAATAGGATCTGAAACATACCACTTATTTTTGCCGCGTTTATTTTGACTAACGCCTCTTTTCCCACGGCATATAAACCAATGGCATACACAACCGCATCAGCAAACATATCCAGTGAATCTGCAATTAATGCGGTGGACTCACTAAGAAGCCCAAGGGTTAATTCAACAACAAACATTAGGCTATTAATACATAGCAGAATAATTAACACCCGACTTTCCGCTTTATTTTTTACCTCTAAATGACAACTACAATCTGACATGATATTTACTCTTTATTAAATTTAATTCAGTAAAAACATCCTGCGCCAACAGGATGTTTTCAATTTAAGACTTAACCGCAAACCATTTATATAAGGCGGGAATCACTAATAACGTGAGTAAGGTTGAAGTGACTAATCCCCCAATAACCACGGTTGCTAAGGGTTTTTGAACTTCTGAGCCTGTTCCTGATGCCAATAATAAGGGAATTAACCCTAATGCGGTAGTTACCGCTGTCATTAAAACAGGACGCATTCTTAAACACGCGCCTTTAATAGAGGCTTCATCAATCGGCATCCCATCACGTACTAATTGATTTAAATAGGTCAATAACACCATGCCATTTTCTAAGGCAATACCGAATAAAGCAATAAATCCAACCGAAGCAGGCACTGAAAGATTCTGCCCGCTAATCCATAAAGCAATCACGCCCCCAACTAACGCTAAAGGAATATTCAGTAAAATCAAGCCTGCATTTTTAAGCGAATTAAAGCTACTATAAAGTAACAATGAAATGATTAATAAAGTCACAGGAATCACAATAGCCAAGCGTTTATTGGCTTCTTGTTGTAACCGAAACTGCCCACCCCACGTCGTAAAATAACCTGGAGGCAGTTTGATTTTGCTATTAATCGCTTGTTGAGCTTCTTCCACAAAAGAAACAATATCACGATCAATCACATTTGCTTGAATACTAATAAAGCGTTGATTATTTTCACGGGTAATTTGCCGAGGCCCAATAATTTCTTTCACCGTGGCGACTTGTCCTAAAGGCACTTTAATGCCATTTTCCCCTGTAATTAATAGATTACGAATCACTTCAGGGGTGTTTCTATCTTGCTCTCGATAGCGTAATAAAATCTCAAAACGACGAATGCCTTCAAAAACTTGCCCTGCATTAACCCCGCCTATCGCACTACTTACAACGTCTTGAACATCCGAAATATTAAGCCCATAACGTGCAATCGCATGACGATCGGGAATAATCACTAATTGGGGTGTGCCTGATACTTGGTCAACTTGCACGTCTGCCGCGCCTTTCACTTGCTTAATCACGCTGGCAATTTCATCGGCTTTGGTTTTAAGTTGGGTTAAATCATCGCCAAATAATTTGACTGCTAACTCAGCACGAACGCCTTCTAATAACTCATCTACGGTCATTTCAATGGGTTGAGTTAAATTAGCCGTAATCCCTGGTAACTTTGCGACCACTTGACGAATTTCTTGCTCAATAAAGGCTTGATTATTCGGTTTTCGCCATTCGTCTTTCGGTTTTAAGATGACATACATTTCTGCTGAATTAATAGGGTCTGCATGCGCGCCAACTTCCCCACGACCAATTCGGCTAGTCACTTCAATAATTTCAGGGATTTTTAATAAACGCCGTTCAACAATTAAGGTATTGCGCTTACTTTCATTAATGGAAATAGACGGCGGCATGGTTAAGCGCACTACAATCGTACCTTCTTGTAATTTTGGGGTAAATTCAGAGCCTAAAAAAGGAAAAATAACCATACCTACGATTAATAACCCAACGGACATAATGACGGCAACCGAACGGTGTTGAATAAAATATTTCACCACAGGACGATACGGTGTTAACAGCGCGTTAAGAATACGTTCATCCAAGCCTATTTTATCTTGATCTTCCACCGATTTACGACGCATTAACACATCCGATAACACGGGGGCTAAAAACAGTGCGTAAATTAATGAGCCTAACATCGCTAAGGCAACCGTATAAGCAAGTGGTCTAAAGGTTTTTCCTTCTACACCTTCTAAGGTAAATAAGGGTAAAAAGACAATAATAATAATCGCAATCGCAAATAAAATCGGTTGTCCAACTTCACGACACGCGCGACTGACAACTGAAAAGTGAGATTCGCTGCGATCGGATTCACGTAATAAACGATCAACATTTTCAACCATCACAATCGTTCCATCGACCATCATCCCAATCGCAATCGCAAGTCCGCCTAAGGACATCAGGTTGGCGGATAAATTAAACAAGCCCATCGCAATAAAGGCAAACATCACTGAAAAGGGAATAGATAAAGCGACCACTAAACTAGGACGAAATCCACCCATAAAGATAAGTAAGACCAGTGCGACTAAAATAATTCCCTGTATCAAAGCGTTATTAACCGTGTTGACGGCTGATTCAACAATATCTTTTTGTTGATAATAAGGCACAATACTCACCCCTTCAGGCAAGGTTTTATTAATTTCCTTGATTTTATTTTCAACCCGTTCAATCACCGTTGAAGCATTTGTGCCGTAGAGTTTAATTGCCATCCCTGCAACCACTTCACCTTGACCATTATGAGTTTGCAATCCTCGTCGTAACGCACCGCCTATTTTAATTTCCGCGACCTCACTTAAATAAACCGCGCGTCCATCGACTGTTTTAACCACAATATTATTCAAGTCAGCAATGTTAGTGGCTAATCCCACTGAGCGGATAATAAACTGTTCACTGTTTTTTTCTAAATATTGCGCGCCTACATTCAGATTATTGGCTTTAATTCGTGCCAAAATCTCATTTAAAGTCAGTTGATAACGCAATAGCGCGTCAGGTTGTACTATCACCTGAAATTGTTTTTCAAAACCGCCAATACCGAGTACTTCGGTCACCCCGCGTACCGTTTGTAAATTGAATTTAACAATCCAATCCTGCATGGTGCGTAAATCTTCTAATGAATAACTATCGGTGGTATCGTTTAAATAATAAAATAGAATTAATCCCATCCCTGTTGAAATAGGTCCCATTGAAGGCTCACCAAAACTTGCAGGGATTTGATTTCTAGCTTCTTGCAAGCGTTCACCGACTAATTGTCGTGCAAAATAAATATCGACTTCATCCTTAAAATAAATATTGACTACTGATAAGCCAAAATTAGAGACAGAGCGAATTTTTTCGATACTGGGTAAGCCTGTCATTGCTGCTTCAACAGGATAAGTAACATACATTTCAATTTCTTCGGGGGCAAGCCCTTCGGTAATCGTGAATACTTGGACTAAATTAGGTGAAACATCAGGAAACGCATCAACAGGGAGTTGTTGATAACTGCGATACCCTGCAACCACAACCAGCACTGCAAGCACTAGCATTAATAGCCGACTTCGCAGGGATAAATTAATTATTTGATTAATCATGTCTTATTCCTTGCCTTTAATGGCTGTGACCTTCACTAAATTCACCTTTTTGTGACTGTGCTTTCAACACAAATGAATTTTTACTGACATAAGTTTGCCCCATGCTTAAGCCCTCTAAAATTTCGACTTGTTGTGAATCTTTACGTCCAATTTTTACCGTTTGAGGTTCAAATTCACCGTCTGCATGTTGAACAAAAACCACGGTTTTCCCTTCGAGGGTTTGCAAGGCTGATTGCGGTACAATCGTGTTCACCTGTACCTTTTCAATGGTGACCTCAGCATTGACAAATAAACCGGGTCGCCAATAGCCTTTAGGATTATCAATGCTGACTCGTGCGGTGGCACTGCGGGTTGCTTCGTCTAAAATGGGGCTTAACCAATTAATCACCCCTTTTGCGATGATGGCTTTACCTTTTTCCTTAAAGCGACTGGTAATCCAAACCGTCTGTCCTGTGTAAATATCAGGTAAATCTTTTTGATAAACGGTTAAATTAACCCAAACTTTAGATAAATCTGCCAGCGTAAAACTATTGGTATTGCCCTTAAAAATTTCACCTTGGGCTAAATGTTGTTTAATAATAATGCCATTTGCGGGCGCGTATAATTGATACAAACCCCTATTTTTATCGGTTCTGGTTAAAATAGAGCGAATCGCTTGTTGATTTAAACCTAACACCAGTAAACGTTGCTTTTCAGCCTGATATTTTGCTGACATTTCAGCGTGTGCCTGTTGTGCCGCCAGATAATCACGTTTTGCGGTAATCTGTTGTTGATACAAACTCTGTTCACGCTTTAAAGTGGTGTTGGCTAAATTAAGTAAACTATTCGCAGTAATCAAACGAGCTTTAGCATTAGTTAAATCCTGACTACTAAGAGTGGCTAATAAGTCGCCTTTTTTAATCGAGTCCCCCAACTGTTTATAAACCTTACGCACAATGCCTGAGACTTGGGGGGATACATGATGTAACCGTTGAGGTTCAACAACGATTTCACCTCTTAGCTCCAATGTTTTATGAATCATTCCTGATGAAACCTGAGCTAACTCAATTGAAAATTCCTTTAATTGAGCCTTTGAAAATTCAAGTTTACTTTCTTCATGCTCATCATGACTTTCATGTCCGTCATCTTCATTATGCTCATCATGTCTTTTATCTTCATCATGTTTTTCATGTGTTGTTTCTGAATGATTATCTTCTATCGCAAAAAGATAAGTGGGATTTAATAGACTCGCCATAAAAAGCGATAAAATTAAAAACTTCATAAAATTATTGCTCCGTTTTTTCAGCTAATGGGGTTAATGCACTGCCTGTTAGCCGCTCAATTTGAGCCACATTCAAGTGATAATCGGTTAATGCGCGTAAGTATTGGGTTTGCACACTAAATAATGTGCGTTGGGCATCTAATAAATTAAGTAAATTGAATTTACCTAGTTGATAGCCTTTCTGAGCAATTTTATAAGCACTGTTAGCACTGGGTATCACTACTTCATCTAAGGTTTCGATTTCTTGATAAGCTATTTGTAATTGCTGGTAAGTAGTATTTAATGCGGTTTTAATGTTGAGTTGACGGCTACGCTGTTCATCTTCTGCTTGACTAACACGATATCGCGCTGCCGAAATATTACCTTGATTACGGTCAAATAAGGGTAAAGGAATAGAAATACCCGCTAACATTGCATATTCATTAGGAATTAAATTATTATTAATACCTAAAGTAACCGTCACATCAGGGATTGCTTTTGATTGTTCCAGTTCCATCAAGGCATGACGTTGACTAATTTCATCCGTCCAACGCGCTAAATCAGGATTTAATCTTAATTGTTCCCACAAATAACTGAGCGTCGGTAATTTTTTAATCGTATTCAAATCACCTATTACCGATTCAAAATGTGGCTGATAACTTCCCCAGGTTGCCGCTAGTGTATTACGCGCCATCGCCAATTTTTTCTCAGCACGCATTAATTTAATGCCTGTTGTCGATTGCATTACTTGCGCTTTTATTTTTTCAACCGAAGCAACATTACCTGCTTCAAACAAAGCTGAAACCGTTGCAGTCATTTTATCGGCAACCTCCTGCATTTTTTTAGCTAATATTAATGACTCCTGAGCCGCCAATACCTGAATAAAGGCTTGAGCCACTTGAGTCAGAACATCCATGCGTTTAGTCTCATAATCCCAATTAGCCAGTTCTTGCGTTATTCCTGCCGCTTTAATTCTAGCCGCACGTTTACCGCCTAATTCAATCAACTGACTGAGTTCTAAACTCACCGCTTCACCATCAAATCCCTCATAAGCACTGTTTCCAAAGTTTGACGCACTGGCATTAAAGGTAGGATTAGGTCGTAAGCCTGCTTGTAATTGTAAGGCTTCTTGAATGCGAATTTCTTTAGAAAATACATCAAGATTAGGGTTTTGTAACAAAGCTAAACTTAATGCCTGAGATAAAACCAATACGCCTCTAGGTTCATCGGCATTTAGATGCGGTAAATTTGAAGTCACTGAGGTATTAGCAACAGCGTATTGTAAGAGTAAATAAAGTATCAGCCCTATGAATAAAGCGATACTTTTATTAGGGTAAAAAAAGTGTGATTGAAAATTCATAAAATCTCCCTGTTTACATAAACTTGGTCTTAAATAAAAGACCATTGGAGACTGAAAGCTTTGTTAGCTTAAATTCCAAGCACAAAAATCCTTGAAAAAAAAGCGGAATCATTGACAGATAATAGCGATT
Organism: Methylococcales bacterium; assembly: GCA_030949405.1. Lineage (NCBI taxonomy): Bacteria > Pseudomonadati > Pseudomonadota > Gammaproteobacteria > Methylococcales > Methylococcales bacterium. The sequence goes on from JAUZSN010000002.1 coordinate 412,624, forward strand.
TAAACATTAAAAACACACGATTGCTAAACACGCGAATTTTAAATTTTAGAGTGAATCCAAGCCTTACCGATGACAAAAAAGTCTTTCAGCCATAAAATTAAAAAATTTATGCGACAATCGGGGGGGCGGATTTTGGGAGGGATAACTCGAAAATGCCAAAAAGAGGCATAGGGGGAAAAAATATTTTTTTGAATAGGAATAAAGCTATTTAAAACAGAACTTGTTAATAAAGTCTGCCCTAAATGTCCACCATGATCATAACTACAGACGCTACGACAATCTGAAAAATGTTGACTATCATCAGAGGTATTATTTTTTAAAACACTTTCTTGATGAACAGAGGATTGAATGGAAAAAATGGGGTGAGGTTGTTCAAGCATAGACCAATCATGAATATCAGTGACCATCCACGTTGATACCCAAAAAGTTGAAAATGCTAAAAAGTAAAACCCCAGTTGCTTCATATAACGATGCTTGTGAAATTGAAATTGAAATTGAAATTGAAATTATAAAAAATTTATTAATTTATAATCCTACCCTATATTTAATGTTTTTCCTATATTTTTTTAAAAAAATAATCCCCTATTTTAGTAACTGATGTTACGCAGTAGCTTGTTTTAAAATCTGAAACAAGGTGAAACAAGGAAACAAGGGGTCAGATACTGTCTTAAAAAGCAACTCTATTTTACTTTTATTTATTAAAAATTAAGCTTATTTTGATTTACTCTTTAAAACCCTAGCTCTTAATTTGGTAATTTATATCAAATGGTTTTTCTGACTTTAAGACACCATAGGACAAAATTAATAATTTTCTCATGACAGCGATTATCGCTACTTTTTTAGGCTTACCATTATTAACTAAACGCTCATAAACAAGCTTCAGCATTGGGTTGTATCGAATAGCGACAAGTGCTGGCATATAAAGCGATTTACGCAATCGTTTATGCCCAAGCTTAGATAAGGATGATTTATCAATGCTTGTACCTGACTGTATGATCTTAGGCGTTAATCCCGCATAACTGGCAATTTGTTTTGAACTTGAAAAGAAATTAATATCACCAATATACGCTAAAATACTCCATGCAGTACGCTCACCAATACCGTTAATGCTTGTTAATAATTTGACTTGCTGACTGAGACATTCGTTTTTTTTAACAATGTCCGCAATGTGTTTTTTAACCCGATCAATTTCATTATTAATCGCTTTTTGTAATCGTTTGATAGAACGCGATGTCTGTTTATTTACACTAGCTTCTAAATGATTATTTTCTTGTGTTTTAGACTTTTCTAATTGGTCACAGCGAGTGACTAAGCGTTGTATTGCTTCATAGTCTTTGCCTTTAGGTTGGTATGATTTCTTTTTGTAATCACCTGTTGAAACAGCATATTCACAATATCTGGCAATAAGCTGAGCATCTGCTTTATCTGTTTTATTACGATTTAATTCCATCTTAAAAAAAGCATGAGTAACCATTGGATTAACAACCATCACGTTTATTTTTTCTGGGATAAATATTCCGCTAAATGAAAGCTATAAACACCTGTTGCTTCGAGACAGGTATAAATCTTTTCGTTACTTTTATTCACCCATAAAAGAAATGCTTCAAACCCTTTGGTGCTATTAGAAAACTGTTTGTGAAGAGTGCGTGAATTAAGATTATAAGCCGCATCAAAGGTAAGTTTAGAAATATCAATTCCAATAAAAATCATCGTATTATCCCCAGTTAAGTGTAAACTAAAGATTGGATAAAATAACGTCATGGCATTCTTGTAACTATTCGTGCTCTTGCTTAGTTGCAGGCACAAGATACTGTTCGCATTTGAAGGCGTTATTAAAGAGAGGTAGGCACTAATCTGACCCACGATTTTTCTAATCAAGAGTACTTACAGTGTCTCTATCTCTCATCCAACCGTCATTGGATAGTGCCATTTATTTAACTAAATTAACACTGGAATCTAAGATACAAGCCAGCTTGCAAACCAAGGGGTCAGCCAGCTTGATATTCGGACTCATTGACCCATTCATCTATTCGTAAACGGGTTGAGCCTTGAAGATTAATTTTTACTGGCTCATTTTTTGTACTCACAAAATAACCGCGTTCCTGAGTAAAGCTTAAATCCGAAACGTGATCGTCAAAGCGTAATTTCACAAACTGATTACCTAACGCTTTAGGCTGATAAAAACGCAAACTGTGTTCACCTTTTGGCAAATAAACCGTAAACGTTTGCCAGCCTTGTTGACGTTTTAAATGAATTTTTTGCGGCGGTTTTTCATCTATCCTATAAAATAAATAAGCATCCACTTCAGGTAAAAAAGGGACATCATTTAAACGCGCTTCAATATGCAAACTAACACGTTTTAAATTTTGACTGAATAAAACTAAGCGTTGGTCGGAAAAAATCAGATGTTCATTGTTAGCAACATAAGGTAATAACGCTTTGCGTGTGCGAATAAACGGGCTTTCAGGCTGCCAACCTTCAATGTCTATAAAACGCAAACCTGCATTGGACTCCACAGATTCCACCGTTTGCCATTGCGTAAAGCGGGCGATGCGTTGCCACAAGGACTGTATTAACGCGTCATTCAGATATAACACCCGTAATTTTTCAGCAGGTAATAATATTTTTTCAATACCTGCCGCATCCGCTTCAAATAAACGGACATAGTGCATCATCCGTAATTTCGCTTGTTTCAAATTCGATATTTTTTCCAAATTCAAAACCTCCGCTACGGTTAAAACTTTCGCGCTAATGGTCAAAGAATCCGAGGGCGTAAACGGTAAGGTTTTAAGTTTTTTGGTAATGTCTTCATTTTTTGTTGAAAAACATTCCTTTTTATTGAGCGGTGTTTTTAACGGCGTGAACGGTATTTTTACCCGTTTTAAAGTCAATAAATGTTCAGCATTACGAATCGCTTGTTTTAATAAATGGAGAGGATGGCTACCTTTAGCAAGACTAGGAAAATTCGTCGCCCTAAAGGGATTAATTAACGCTAAATTTCCCTGTGTCAGCATAGGTAATTGCGGTAATTGCCAAAGTGCCCTAAAACTATACGGATTCAATCGCGGCAAAACCGTGAGCGGCATTTGCGCTTGTGATTCTTCCATCGTAATAGACAGTGTGGCTTGTTGTGAATAAATTGCTAACTCATGCCAACCTGCTCCCAATTGATATTCCAATTCGACTAACCCGCCGAGTTGCAACACCTTAACCGAAGTCAGCTCTAAACCTTGCGAGGGCGTATTATTGGTAAAGGGATATAATTGATGCTGTTCTATCCGATTTTCACCTGCACGGTCTTTAATTTCAACCCAACCATCAACCGCAGAATCCAACACATTCGCAGGATGCAAGGGTCGAATTTTAAATTTTAAGGTGCGCCCACCCAATAAAGACAACTGTAATGGACGTTCAGCGGTAGCGCGAAAGCCTTTGCTATACACATCCCGTTCTGGACTGTAATAAGTATCCGCACCTGCATAATCCTTAAAATAATGATTAGCCGTTTGCCAATGCTTTTCACTCGGTTGCTGATTTTGCCACGTTAACCATTGTTGATAATATTCCGCCTCGTGCTTGCCACAACTTCGCGCCACCTTATCACGTAACTGCAACCCTTTTAATAAGGACTCCGACCACAGTGGTTTTTCTGTTTTCCACGTTGCTAACGCGCCTACATAATCGGCATCTGTTTGAAACTTTAAACCGTTCCAAAACGCTTGTTTTTTAAGCGGCACTGGTTCGATTAAGTGCTGATAACTTTGCCACCATTGCAACTGATAAGCCGCTTTTAACAGGAGAGCTAAAGGCGGTTGTTCCATCAAGGTTAAACCTAATAACAAGCCGAAACGGTATTCCTTATTCTTTAATAATGTCTCTAATAAAAATTCTAAATTAGCACGGCTAGGTTGTTTTAAAACCTCACTCGCCGCTAACGATTGCAAGGCAAAATTATTGTGCTGTTGTTGGTATTTGAAACGTAATTTTTCACTCGCTTTGTTAGCAAGCGGTTCATCCGCATAAAAGAATAAATACCGCCACAAAGTTTCCGCTAAATAGGATTCACCTAACAAATGCAATAAATTTGCTTGTTCAAATTGAGCGCGATGACGTTCTAAACCTTCGGTATGTTGGACGATTTTTGCCCACAACTCTAAAGACTCGACCCACTGATTTTGTGCTTGATTTTGTTTTGCCATCCTATAAAGTTGCGCCAAACGTTTTGCATTGGTGCGATGCGTATTTTTAGATTCAGGCAACGCCACCGCCGCTTTATATAACCGCGCTTGGGCTTGAATTAATTGGACTAAAGGCAACCATTGATTTTTAAGTTGATTTTCAACCTCAAAAACTGCCTTCGGTTTTTCTAAAGGCGATAATAAGTCGTGTTTAAATTGCGTTAATAACGCGGCAGGATTCGTTTCTTGTAATCGCGCTAAAAAACTTTGTTCAGAAAAAACAAAACTTTTTGCACTGCGATATTGCACCGCAATCGCCACAGGCTGGGTCGAACTTTCATCACGCCAAATTTTAATGCGCTTAATTTTTTTAGCTAATGATAATTCAACAGTCGCGCTATCAATCAAAGCCCCTTCTTTAAAATGTTGTTCGATTAAACGATAAAATAAACGCCGTTTTTCTAAACTGGCACAGGGTTTAGATTTAAACCCTAAACGCGGTTGTAATCGTTCAAATTGTGAACACGACAATTCTTTTTTCTGCGGGGTAGGGTTTTTATTTTTATCAGGCGGTTCTTTTTTTATAAGGCTTAAATCATCAAATAATAAATGCTGATAATCTTTCACCGCGACTTCAAAAAACGTCTGCACAAAATCATCTAAATGAATATTTTTCTCATCACAACGCACTTCTAACGCTTTCGGTTGTTGGTCATCAAATTGCACCCATAAGCTCTGCTTTGGTTCACAAAACGATTTATCCACCACCAGTCGTAATTCACTGGCGGTGGAACGAGGTGGCAAAAAATATTCATTCGCCTGTGACGCACCTTTATTCGATAACGGGGTAAAAATCGTTTTACCAATACGCTTTAAAACCGCTTGTAAATGTTGTGGGGCAAGCGTCGGATGATGTTGTGTCCGTTGATAAGGTAATAGACGTTTGGGGGTGAAATAGGCGAGGTATTGTGATGGCTCACTGTTTTTATGATTGGGTAATAAATCTCGATAAAAGGTTCTAAAACCGCGTAATTGCTCCGATTCTCGCATTAACGGCGGATAATCAGGACGTTGTAACGCGGTTTGTTTTAATTGTTGAGTGGCGAACATTTCCGCCTCTTTCAGACTATTATCTTCTGCAAGTTGTTTGCTTTGTTGTGCTTTTAAAACCTGCGGTTGCGTGGGCAATAACCCGTGTTTGCGAATCTCTTCTACAGGTTGATGTGGCTCGTTTAAATTAGGAAATAAATAATCATGTTCGGTTTGGGTTAAAACTTGTAAATACAACGCTCTGTCCGCACTGAATTCCAGTGTGTGTTCACCTGTAGGAATTTCTATATAAGTTTCTTCGGTGCGACTTAATACCGCTGTTTTAAAATTGATTTCCAACTCATAACTACTATCAACACTGGTCGCTAAATTAACCGCGTGTTTTTCATTCTTATCTAAACGGTAATGAATTCGATAATCTTGGATTAAATCGTGGGCTTGTTTTTCAAACTGTAAACGGTGACGTAAAACAATACGTTTAGCATCGCCAGTTAAGGTGATTTTTTGAGTTTTATTTTTCGGTAAACGCCAGTAGAGTTCAGGAATTTGATAGGCTTCTGTGGATAATAATACCCAGTTTTTTGAAAAGGGAATTACATTTCGATACGGAGCAATTTCATCTAAAGAAACCGTACGCGAGACAAATAAACCGAGTTTTAAAGCGTTGTTATTCACTTGAATATGAACCAACAAAGGTTTTGATGCTTGAGGGGATAAAACTAACGAATAACCATCGGTCGATTCATAAAGAGACTCTTCAAAGGCTAAACCTGTGCCATCCGATAAGGTGAGTTTAATATCTTCGGGATTTATTTTTTTATTCGGTGAATATAAACGCACACTTTGATAACGAGGCAAACGAAAACTGACTTCTTGTTCGGGTTTTAAAGTCACTAAGTGCATTTTTAATACGTCGTCATACTCCGCTTTGACCCCATTGACGTGCATTGGAAAGCTACTGATATTGTCCCAACGTAACGCTTATTGATAGCTTTCTAATAAGCGTAATTGCATCGCGTCTATTTTTGCAAAAACCAACATCGGCATCAATAAAAAACACAGGCTCAATAATTGCAATACAGACCGTAGTGGTTTTAATAACATCTTATTCACCCTCAGCCAAACACACTAATAATTGTTGTCGCAAATCAACGTGTTTTAACAACGTATCACGCAGTTTTTTATTCATTTCCAAGTGCAAAAATCCTTGATGCCCTAAACTTTGTAATAATTGTCCTTGGCTATTGGTTCTCGCGCCTAATTCAGTGACTTCATAAGGATACAAAGACACTTTAAATTCGGTGCGTGCTTTTAAACAGTCAGCGACTTTCTGCACCCATAAGGGGGGGAACTGATTCCCCGCACTGATAATCATATCGCTATTGCGACCCGCAGCCGTTTTGCGTTTCTTAGCGGAAAATCCATGTAATTGAATAATTCGTCCTTGTGGGTAATTTTCTGCAAAAACCTGTGTCACCGCTTGCCAATAGCTTTGATAATTATGCGCCATATCGACTTTTTTACGCGGTACGCTATTCCAAATCGCGGCTTTAAAACGGCCTTCTGAAAATAAAAGTCGCGCGATTTTTCCTGTGTGTAAATCACTTTTTGCATGGGGGGCTTGTAATAACCACGGTTTGGTTTTTTCCGAACGTAAAGCAATAAAACCACGCCCTTGTATTTTTTGCTCAGACAAAAATACAAAAGGGGGTTCAATAACAGATTTAAAGCCTAAACTCTGCCATAACTCGGTTTTTAACGGTGTTTGCAACGCTTGTTTAAAATGTATTTTAAATGGGGTTAATTGTTGGGTATCTGGGCTGACAAAATCCTGATTCGAAAACGCGTATTTAAACTGTTTATCAATCATCTCTGCTTGTATTTGAGTTGTAAGCATAAGCATCACAATAAGCGAGAACCGTTTAGAGCGAGTATAAGGTTTACTTTTCAAACTGCACCTCCCGATAAAAACGTCTTAATTCATACTCACCTGCCACAATTTGTGCCAAACTTAAATAAGTATCTCCCATCTGCTCTGAACTAATTTCCACTTGATACAAACCTACGGCTAAATCGTGATTAAACGGAATAAAAAACTTTCACCGGCACTTAATGATTTAGACGCATACAGTAAAATACTTTCTTCCCCTTCTATCGCCCGAATATCATAAAGCCGCTGTTTAAACGTCCATTTTTTAAACACCTTTTTATTAATCAATGTTTGAGGGTTGACGGCTTTAAGCGTCACTTTAATTTGTGAGCGTTTTTGTTCGCCCAAGGCTCGGTATAAACGCGCTGATAAAACCGCATCCTCACCCGTATGTTGATACATAAAACGTAAGCGTGGTTTTAACTTAAAAATACGGCGTTTTAAATATCGCCGCCCCGAACATTTAGGCGTATTATTTAATAACCAACGTCCATAATGAGCAGGGTTTAAATGAAGCTGATGGTTTCCTTTCTTCAAGTTGGGTAAGGCTAATCGCGCTTGTTGTCCTGCCATTGGACTTTTTACAACCTGTTTTCCATCGACGGTCACCGAAAGATTAACGCGCTTTTTATCAGGATTTAAAAACCATAAATCAGGCGAAAAATTTTGTAACTGATTCGGTGCTTGTAAATAAACTAGGGCGTTTTTAGTGGGCGATAATTCACAATACACACTGCCTAAAGCCTCATCACGTAACGCTGGTTTATCGTAAAGACTTAATAGACTTGTTCTTCTAAATAAAATATATTAAAATCAATTGCTTATATATACTTGATAACACTCACAATCAGTTGATACAGCCTAATAAATAAACTTTAAATTAAATTATTAAAAATAATAAATAAGCTTTATAATAAATTTCTATAAAAAATAAAAATCAAAGTATAACATGAAAATAAAAGAAATTTTACCAAGAATTTATGATGATAGACAGTTAAGAGCTTTAACAGGATTAAAAACAGAACATTTTATTTTACTATTATCTCTATTTGAAAAGACCCTTATTGAAGATCAAAAAGAAAAACATGAAAATAAAGAAAGAAAATACGGTAGTGGTTTAGATAGCACATTAAAAACACCCGCAGACAAATTATTATTTATATTAAATTATATGAAGTGTTATTCTACTTTCGATCACTTAGGGTTTTCTTTTAATATGAATAAATCATGCGCCCATACTCATGTATACAAATTATTTCCAATTTTAATAAAGACGTTAGATATATTTAATGTTTTACCTGCAACAAGTTTTTCAACCCCTGAAGAAATGCAGCAGGCTTTTGGCGGAGTTCAAACATTGATAATAGATGCTACAGAGCTTGCTGTACAACGCCCTAGTGACTATGAAGAACAAAATTAATTTTACAGTGGTAAAAAAAACAGCATACAATTAAAAATACCACTATAGCTTCTTTAGGTCATTTAATTTTATATATTGGGGTTAGTTTTCCAGGTAAAAATCATGATTATGGAATGTTTAAAAAAGAATTTAATCCAGAATTAAATTGGTTTAGTAATTTTAATATATTTATTGATTTAGGTTATTTGGGGTTTAATAATGAATATAAAACTAATTCGGTAAATATTCCTCATAAAAAACCAAATAAATCTAAGCATAATCCAAACCCAACATTAACTGAAAATCAAAAAAAAGAAAACAAAGAGATGAGTCGTGAAAGAGTCATTGTTGAGCATGTAATCGGTGGAATGAAAAGATATAGATGCCTAGTTGACAAGTTTAGAAATAAAAAAGAAGGTGTAAAAGATTTATTTTCTTTTTTAGCGGCTATCCTATGGAATTTTAACATGATATATTAACTTCTTCTTAAAGAACAAGTCTAATAAATAATGGGCTTGATACGGTTTTTCAGGTAAAAATTCATTCCATAAGTAGTCATTCGCTAAAAGATCTTCTTTTTCTTCTGGTGGATGATATTGCCCGATGACCCATAATAATTGCTGCTGTTTAAAAAGCGGTTTTAGATCCATAGGCTGAATGGGAAACCAGCTCGGTTGTAATAATTGTTTGTCCAGACTCACATAGGAATCTTCTGGAATTTTATTGCGCTTAATCAAGCCTGATGGTTGAATATAAGCATTCACTAATGTATTTTTTTGCAGTGATTTAAAACGAACGGATTTAACGGCTTCAGGTAACAACCAATAAAAACTTTCAGGGTCGCTAATGCGTTCAACATCGGTAATGGATTTTAAACGGTCATAAATTGAAGCAGGCTGGATTAGGTTAATTGAACCTCGGTTTAAAACGGTTTGTTGGGCATCTAGCCATTGATACTCTAAAACTGTTGATGCTTTCGTCAAAATCTCTGGGCTAAAAAATCGCCGTACATCAAAACGCATCGGTGTGGCTAATCCGTTTAAATGTTCAATTTTAAAATCCATATTAACATTGGTAAAATAGCTTTTTATTCGTAAGGGTTCGGGGGTAATATCTTGCTGTATGCCATCGCCATTATCTAAAGTCACTTTGATAATAACCGCAGCCAGTGGACGAACGTCTAAGAGTCCACCTTTTAATGGATAGCTGGGAATATTATCGGCTTTCCAAATGCTCTTGTGTTGCCAGCGTTCTTCTCTGCCTCGTCCAAACCAGCGTAAATTCATCGGAATATTGTCAGGTAGGGGGGAGCCATCTAACATTTTAAATTCAAAACGAATTAAACCGCCTTGTTCTGGAATGGGAATCATCACAGGATGACTCGCATCCGCTTGTAACCCAGCTAATAAAACTGCGGGTTCAATTTTATCTTCGCTAATATCTTTTAGAATGTATAAAATTTTACTTTGGTATTCCTGCCCTTCAATACCGACAGGGCCTAAAGGCTGCCATTGATTTTTTAGTAAATTAATTTGTTCCGCTTCCGCTTCCGATAACATTTCAGCGGGAAAAACATTGCCTTTTGCTAAGGATTTTTGTTGTTCAGCGTTTAATCTACGCCATAAATTTCCAACTCGATGCGCAGATAATTTAACAGGGGGCGTAAGCTCGCATGACAACCCCTTTTATATCGGCTTGACGATGATTTAAACGGATTCGAATAAATCGTGCTTGTTCTAATCCCTGTAAACCGACCAAAATCATCCGTCCATCTAAAACAATAACTTTATCGCTCGCATAATGGTTTCCATAATAAAACTCGGTTGGACTTTTTTGATAGGCGGTTAAAGCGGCTCGTTGATGATAAATATGTTGATTTAAAACGGACTCATCCGCGGCTAAAATTTGATATTCCAAACTATAAGACCAGCGTGTATCAGGCAAACTAGAGTCGATTTCATCTATATGGGCGTTGCTAATAATGCGAATTTTTGGACTGTTGTCAGGAATCGCGATGGTTACCCATGTTTCTTCATCTAAAGGATAAACAATACTGGTTTTAATATTCGTCGCGCTTAAATCGTGTTTTGATTTTAATGCCTGTAAATGTTGCTGAGATTTATCCCAAAGTTGTGGCAAATACCAAGCGAATGCGAGCAATATCAGTATGATCAATAAAAAGGGACGAGTATAACGCCGCATTAGGGTTGCCCAACCTGTAACCAAAAATTACGCTGATTCACAAACTCTGCAAGCTGTGTGTTTAAGTCACGTGGCATTAATGATTTGATTTCTTGATTTCTAGGAAACAAATTTGCCACCGCCATTAATTGTTGCTGATTATTATGTAATAACAAAAATGCTTGGCGACTGCTAATATCAATCAAGCGTGAAATGGTATAAGCTTGTGTTTCTGCTTGCTGTTTAATTGCTTGCAATTGCAAGATGTCATGACTGTTTGTATAGCGGGCAGTTAAGCCTTGTATATTGTTCAGTTTATTATCTGAACTTAATTTTTGTTGCTGTAAATAACTCAATAAATCGTCATTACGTGTTTGAATCCCTAACGCATTAAATTGGGCGGCTTGCCAAAAATTTTCATTTTGCTGACTGTAGTTATTTCGTGCCTCAAGTGAAACCCATAATAAAGCAAAGCTTTTATGTTGCGTGGCATTTAAGTATTTTGCTTGCGCGTTATTGCCGACTTCATAACCTATACTTTCTTCCGAGCCATCGACCAGATGAATTTTTAAACTATCGCCTTCTAAAGTTTCCAGTAATTGTTTTTTTAACGTATTCAACGTACGGCGTTGTTCATACCCTTGTTTAAACGCAATTAACACATCGGCATCAATAAACGCGTGTTCTATTTTATGGGAAAATGCACGGCTACTAATCATTAGTAACGGTTGTTCAGGGGCGGTACGTAACGCGACCTGATTCACCAAATTAAACAAACTCACGCTATTATCAGGATGAAGTAAATCCGAACTGCCATTCATATTTGCATAAGGATGCGTGGTTGCAACCATCAAAATTTGTGCTTGCAATCGCTCAAATAACGCGGTGGCATATTCAAAGCTATTCACATCAAACAAAGGTCTCGGAACTTGTAAGCCATAGTTATCATGCGCGCCTAAACGAAACACATATAACCCCCAAAAGCGTTGCGAGGACTTTTCTTGCAAAATAAGATAGTGCCGTTGTGTTCCTTTATGATGATAGCGAATTAACTGATAATTCATCACGGCGGCTGCTTTATTGATGACCTCTAAATCATCCTCTAAATTTTGCGTCCAGTGATTGCCCTTTAATTGATATTGCTGCAATAATTGCATTAAGGGGGTTAATACTTTTTCATCTAAAAATAATAACTCACCTTGTTTAGGGGTTTGATATAAATCACTGCCCCGTGCGGCAATATCATCTTTACGATTTAAAATCCAATCTTGTAAATAACCTTCAATACTCAAGGCTTGTTCTAAAATACTGACATGAAATTCTTTTAATAATAAGGGGCTAAATATTAAGCGTCTTACCGCCTGTTTATTTAACATTAACTCCGCAAAACCATAAGCACTGTCATCACGCTGCAAACTCACAAAAGGCGGTGTATTCCACTCTATTTGCCATGTTTTAAGCGATTTTTTTATTAACGGTAGATTTAAATCCGTGGGAATTTTAGACGTAAACCATAAGGTTGATTCCAAACCTTTAGCTCTGATTTCGCCTTCTTGACGACGCTTTCCCGCCACTAACCGTGCCGTTTTATCGGTATACGTCCGAATTTGCAAACTATTATGCCGACTCATAATATGATGAAAATAATGAAAAAAACTACGACGACTTTGCAAAGCATCCGCCGACAAATCGGCTTGCGCCTTTCTGTTGCTACCTGCAATTGCTAAGCTACGCGCATTTAAGGTTTTAAATAAATTCATGCCCGCATCAAACGCGCCTTCTTCATCTAAAGGGGCAGGAACTTCTAAGCCTAATTTAGATTTAGTTTGGGTATCTAAAACATACACGCCCCAACCTTTCAGCGTGTCTTTTTCATGTAGATAAAAATAACGGTTTTCAATAAAACTCAATTGATAATCCAATTACTGCAAATACAATCGTGCTTGTTGTAACTTATCAGCATCCGCGACTTTTAAATGCGCTTTAATCAATTTTAGAGCGTCTGAAAAGAGTTCTATTTCTTCCATCGTGGGCTTGATAAAACTGTTTTGCACTTTGGTTTGATAAAACGAAAGTCGGGCTTGCTCTAATAGACTGTTTAAATCTTGCGACGAAACGCTCAAAGGCTCAGCGGCAACGGCTTCATTTAAAATTATATCTGAATCTTGAAAAAGCTTTGAAATAGGCAGTAAAGTCAACGAAAACCCAACAATTCCTGCAATCAGAACCGACGCGAAAGAGGTGCTTAATGTCGCACCTAATAAACGCGAAAAAATGGCTTTATCATGGATTTTAATCGCAATCAGCGTGGCTAATAAATAACCAAAGCCGTAAAAATCAGTAATTTTAACTTCGGGAAACCACGCTAATAAGGCATAACCTAAAGCAATTTTATAGGCAAAACTGACATTAAAAAATAACAGTAATTTAGGCCCGCCTTCAATGGTCATTTTGTTTAAAATTGGGGCTTTTAATAACAGCATCGCCATTACTAAAATCACAGTTGACTCAACTACTGTCGCGGCAATTTTTATGGGTTCATACCATTGCAATGCTAACAGTGAAGGAATTAAAATTCCGTTAAAATCCCAGCCATATAATAAGTTCATCCTTGAGGCTAAAAAAGCGGTGCAAATTAAAATAATATACGCTTTCGGACTAGAGACAATTGAAGTGGCGACGCCTTCATATAAATAACCAATATTACTTAGGCTAAAATTGGTAAATTCCATTAAGCCATAACGCACAATTAATAGCGTCGAACCTAGGGTAACAATCAGCGGTACTAAGCCTCTAACAAACCCTGTTTTCCAAAATTGATTGGCAATTAAAGCAATAATAATTAAGCCAAAGCTATGTAATTGATTATGGTAATCAAAATTAATGTCCCAATAAGCATTCAGCCACTGGCCTATTTCGGGTAATAAATAACCATCAAAAAACAGTCGAATGACAATACTGCACAGTACCAGCGCGAAAAAACGGTCGCGCCCAAAAAGATTTGACCATGCGGCATAACGGGATAAATATTCCGATAAAAACCAGACGATAAAATACGTAATGAAACCTTCTAATAAAACCACGCTCGCTGCCCACGGTTTTATTAAGAGTAACGGCACTAAATAACCTGGGACAACTAAGCCCGATAACACCCAGCCTAATCTTAAGTTAAAAAAGCACACCACAAACATACCCACCCAAACCGTGGTAATCACGGAACTCGATAAGCTGCCTTGTGGAAAAATGTGTAAAGGAAAAATATCCACGCGTTTTTAGAGTAATAATTCTTTAATTTTTGCGATTAAATCAATGACTTTAACCGGCTTATAAAGTAATGCGGTTGCCCCTGCGGCTTTAACTTCTATTTCCGTACTTTCTGTTGCCATCCCCGTTTGTACTAATGTAGGAATATTTAAATGTTTCTCTTCACGCAGCCAATGTAAAAACCCTAAACCATCTAATTCAGGCATCATTAAATCAACAATAATCAAATCAACGGATTGGTGTTTTAAAACGTCAATCGCTTCGTTACCTTGCATGGCCAGCAAAACCTCATAACCACTTTGTGTTAATGCCATATTCATTAATTTTATGAAAAACTTATCATCATCAATAATTAAAATCCGCTTTTTTAATGGTGTCATTATTTAATCCGTTGGTTATTATGGTTAATTTAAACGACAAATATATCGTCGCTATGCCACTATTTTCGTTACATAAAAAACATCGTAGCGATAACTCTATTGCAGAGCCTTCACCGACTTTACTTGATAGTTGCAAGTGACCGTCCCATTGCTTGACACAATGAATGACATGATTTAACTCGTCTATTCCGTCCTGATTAACGTCATTACTTGAAAAATTATTAACGTGTTTTAATTTATTATCAGAAAACCCAATCCCTGTATTTTTAAACCGTAAATAAAGTTTTGTCATTTTTTCTTCGAGTTCTAATGATAACTTCCCTGATTGATAAGTATCGTCTAGCATTTCGGTTAATAAAGTTGCTAATATATTTTCCAACTCTCTAGGTGAGGCAAACACTAAACTGAGTAATTTAGGCTCGAATAAAACAAATTTAATAGATTTTTCATCCATTAATTTTTTACATTGTTTAATCGCCTGCTTTAACGAAAACTTAACATCAATGGGATAACATTCTAAAGTAGAATCTAATAAAGCAGTCAGATTTTTATTCATTTGCTCACTAACAACATCTAAGGTTTTTAAGGTTTCATCCACTTTACCCTCAATACTTTCTAATGCAAATTCCTTGTCTTCAGGGGTCGTCTCTATGCTTTTTAAAAGACTTAACCCAAATGAAACCGACGCCATATCATTATGCATTTGAAAATTAAAACGCTCGAACATGTGTTCTTTTAAGGTGGATATTTTTTTCATTTCGGTCACATCAACCAATTCACACAAAACCCCGACCATCTGAAAAACATTCGCTTCGGCTGAAAAATTATTCACCGCGTGTGTTTGGTTAGTCTGCAAGGGTTTTATATGTAACATGTAACTGCTTTTTTCATCAAAACAAGAAACCATCAGGGACATGGGCTTACGGTCAAAAATTATTTGTTGTAATAAATGCTGGGCTTTAGGCGTATCAAACTGAGTAATTTTAATTACAAACTCCAACATACTCAAGTTATAAGGGGGAATATTAGCCTCAGCCCCTACATTCTCCATGCGTTTGTTCACCAATAAAACTCGCCCAAATAAATCATATAAAATACTGCTCCCGACCACATTATTAAAGACTTCTTGTAACTCAGAGATGCGTCTATCCATTAATGTAATCGACTGGCTTATCATTTTATACGAGCTATCATTTGTGCCAATTCGTAAGTAACTTAATAGCTTATTACCCTCCGCCTGTGTATGTTTTTTCCACTCATTACGATAGTGTAAAATTTCACTAATTTGTTGAGTATAAGCCGCAATTAAAAGGCTAAATTTACTATTGCCGTGCATTCGCGATTTATCAATGGTAAACGCCCAAAAACCTAAAACTTTACCTGCAAAAATCAACGGGACTAAATACTCAAGTTCATTACTGTCTATTTTTTTGAAATAGTTTTTTTCTAATAAAATAGCGCGGTTTTCATTAATCGCGGTGCTATAAGGGGCGCGTTCATAATCCCGACGGACTTCATCAATATCATAAATTTGACAATTAAACGCACTAATTTCTTTTAATCTATGTTCATCTTCGACTCGCTCTAAAAATATCAAACGCTTAAAGTCTAAGGTTTGATTTAACATATCAATCAATTGCTCCCATGGGGCTTCTGAATGATAAAAACTCACAGGGAAAACTTTTTCCTGTAATCGTAATGATAAATCAAACAACATATCGTCTAAAAAACGTTTTTCTTGCACGAGCTGATAACGCCACACCCATGCTAAGGTCAACCACTGTGCGAGTAATAATTCGGTCAGCGGTAAGACGAAAAAAAACTGATGCCTCAACACCCAAGCCACACCAACATACACGACTGATAAAGAAACAGAGACCAGCCAAGACAAGCGAAAAGATAACCATTGAAAAACAAACAAACTCTTAATGGTAATGGCTACAATTAACAGCCATACGATTGCTTGGTGAACAGGCGTTAATGAACGCTTCGATAATAAAGTGTCCAATGCAAACGCATGAAAAAAGACCGCAGGAATTAAACCTTCCGTTGAAGAAATCGGCGTATAGTATTCATTGATGGCTTCTAAATCATGCACCGCAATAAACACAGTACGACCTGCGACTAATTCAGAGACTAGCCCTGACTGTAAAACGCGTTCTATATCAATAATAGGTAACCGTTTTAACCCCCCACTAAAATTAATCGCATATTGACCTTTAGGTAATAACTCATCTTGCTTTAATACCTGTTGGGCGGTGATTAATTCCATACTAGGAAAATCCCCATGTTGCAGTTTTATGCGATCCAGTTGATGACGGTAAACCCCTGATTCATGGGTTTTGTTTTGAATTAAACCTAAATTAAGAGTTAGCCCTGCGGTCGTTTGAGGTAACGCTTGTAAAACCAGCTCATTTAAATGACTTCCTTTATGTTCAAAACGTCGAGCAAACACCACTTTATGGCTATTGGCGGCTAATTGATAAAATTCTTTAGAGGCTTGTTCAGGTAAAAAATTAAAGACCACTTGCAGCACATCCTCCGCCAACAAGTTTTTTAATAAGGGCAACCAAGTTTCATCGCCCTGTAAGCTGTAATCTTTATGCGCCTCTAGTACCACTATTTTTTTAGAGGTTGATTTACCAAAGGTGTAACGCATTAAAGTATCATTAAAAAAATAATTAACAGGTTTAAATAACGAGAAAAAATTAGCCAACAACAAACAAGCGATAATCACTAAAGCAATAATAACGGCCTTGTATTTATTTTTTTCATTTTCAGTAGTTTTTAAGGACATAGTTTAATGGACTCTTTTTTTAGCGTAACGGCATAATCTATTGATAATAAGTTACTTGAATTTACGTTATAAGTGCAATTCCAGTAATTATTCTGTTCTCTCTATTAGGAAAAAAATATGAGACATTATAGTTAGAAAGGCGGTCATTGGGCGCGTGGAATGTGGGAACCCTTCAGATCTATCGTATAATTTTATTTCTCATAACCGTTATTATTACAATTTTTTATTTTCAATTTATCTCACTAAAATAACTATACTCGCTTACGGGACTTAAGGTATTATTAGCAAGTTCTATTCAAATTAAAAGAGAAATAATCATGACAGATTTTAAAAAATATAAGTGTAAAATATGTGGACATATCTATGATGAAGCATTAGGTGATCCTAGAAAAGGGATTAATCCAGGAACACTTTGGGCAGATCTACCAAGTGATTGGGAATGTTCAGAGTGTGGCGCGGGAAAAGCAATGTTTAGAGTAATGAATTAATATTTCGTTTACTTTTAATGTAAAACCCTTCATTTCTAAACTGTCTTTTTTGACATGGTAATTTAAAAATGAAGGGTGATTAGTAAAACCGTTTGGCATCGTTGGGTAGTTTTTCAAATATCGGGTGCTTAACAATACCGTAACGTTCAGGATAATAAACCCCCGCTAAATATAAGCCATAGGGAGGGGCCGTAACGCCGCCTTGTTGACGGTCTTTAACCTCCAGTAAGTGTTGAGTCCATTCAATGGGTTCTTTCCCCATACCAATCGCCATTAAGACCCCTGCAATATTCCTTACCATGTGATGTAAGAACGCATTGGCTGATAAATCAATAATGACCTGTTCCCCTTCTCGATAAACATCAATAAAGTGCATTAACCGTAAGGGACTTTTTGATTGACAACCTTGCGCTCTAAAGGATGAAAAATCATGATGCCCAAGCAAAGCATTCGCGGCTAACTGCATTTTTTCAGTCGCTAAAGGCTCATAACACCACGTAACTTGTTGGCGTGATAAGGCGGACTTCATTGGACGATTTAAAATGATATAGCGATAAAATCGGGCAATAGCACTGTAACGAGCATGAAAATCATCAATCGCATTTTTTGCCCAAATAATCCGAACATCCGCAGGTAAAAAACGATTTCCACCCATGACCCATGCGTGTAAATCACGGGGGGCATCACTCTCAAAATGAATTACTTGCTCTAACGCATGAACGCCTGAATCCGTACGCCCTGTACACGAAACTCGAATCATTTGGTTAGCGACTTTTGATAAGGCTTGTTCGACAACATGTTGTACCGTACGGGTATCCACTTGCCATTGCCAGCCTTTAAAATGACTGCCATCGTATTCTATTCCTAAAACAATTCTTTTCATTAGACAATCATCATGGCTAAGAACATTTACTATCGCCACAATTAAGGCAGGTCAGACACCCATCCATCATCACTAACGCTTTCGTTAAACATTTATTACATAATTCGGCCCGTTCAGGAAAGTCAGACTCATCCTCTTGATTTCCAATGTCGTTACTTAAGGCTTCAAATTCTTTTCGTTTTTCGATTAAAAAAAGTTTACGCTGATCATCCATTTCTTCCACATTGAGCATTCCAATTTGCTTCATGTGTGATTCAATGGCGGCCCCAATTTCGGCAACTAATGAGGGCATGTAGACACCTCCAGGTTTAAAATACCCGCCTTTAGGATCAAAAACTGCTTTCAGTTCTTCCACCAAAAAACAAATATCGCCGCCTTTACGAAAACAAGCAGAAATAACCCGAGTTAGGGCAAGTACCCATTGAAAATGCTCCATATTTTTAGAGTTAATAAAAACTTCATAAGGACGGCGTTCAATGTGATCGGTGCCTTCATTCAGTACAATATCATTAATGGTAATATAGAGCGCGTGTTCTGATTGCGGGGTCTTTATTTTGTAAGTTGACCCAATAAGCATTTCCGGACGTTCTGTTGCTTCGTGTAAAATATCAGGTTTGGATTTGACGGGTTCTTCTTTTTCCGCCTCATTATTCATCACTTTATAACCAATAATTTTTTTATCTATTTTTGTTGCCATACTTTATCCTGTCGTGATTCTTAAATCATAAAAAAAGCGGATTTTTTAAGTCCGCTTTTATTTAATAAAAAATTTTAAATCCTAGGCTTTTGAAGGAGGGACTATGCCAGCCTTACGCGCTTAGGATTAATGTACATCTTTCCAATATTCACGTTTGAGTAAGTAACCAATAACAATAAACATGAAGAGAAAAAACAAAACGTATTTTCCCATACTTTGACGATCTAATTGCGTAGGCTCGCCGACATAAACAAGAAAATTAACCAAATCATTAACGAAAAGATCATAGTCTTTCGCCGATAAGGTGCCTTGTGTTTTCATCACCAACTTATCAATTACTTCGCGGCCATCAACTGTTTTATAAACTGCTTTTTGTATTCCTTGTAATTTCCAAAGAACATTCGGCATTCCCGCATCTTCAAAGATGAGGTTATTTGTTCCGATAGCACGGCTATCATCCGCATAAAAGCCTTTTAAATAGCTATAAATCCAATCGGCACCCCGTGAACGCGCGATTAATGATAAATCAGGCGGTTGAGTCCCAAACCATTTGGCCGCATCATGTCCATTCATGGCACTGAGTAAAGGGTCATAAATCCCCGCATCAATCGGGGCTATATTGTCTAATATTTTGTTTTCTTCTACCCCTAAATCCATTGCAATACGTTTGTAACGAATGTGTTTAGCCGAGTGACACCCTAGACAATAATCAACATAATGTTTTGCGCCACGTTGCAACGATTTACTATCGGATACGTCAATATCAGCATCGTCTAATTCAACACCTGGACTTGCAAAAAGGTTAAAAGACAGTAGTAATGCGGTAATAAAGAGAATCTTTTTCATAGTTAATCCAAACTGGCTTTTAGTTTTTTCAAAAATCGAATTAAGACGGAGCCTATTCCCGTAAGATTAGGTCTTAATTTGACAACGGTATCACCATTTGCTGTTTTTATGGGTTTTCTAACCGTCATCTCATCAAAGGTTTCGATTATTGCAGGAATTCGATCTTCAATAGAGGGCTGTTCGATTAAGCGTTCGGGAACTTCTTTTACTTTTTCCCAACGCGTATAAATCGGCATTAATAAGAAAAAGCCAAAATAAATGACGGTAAAGATACGAGTAACCAGAATGGCACCCGTGGTCGCAGGTTGTGTTCCTAAATACCCTAAAGCTAAAAAGCTAATCACAAATAAGAATAAAGCTTTTTTATAAATGCCACCCCGATAGCGAATTGACTTCACAGGGCTACGATCTAACCAAGGCAATAAACATAAAACAAAAACCGCCGCACCCATTGCAATAACCCCTGCAAATTTATCAGGGACTGCACGTAAAATAGCGTAATAAGGCGTGAAATACCAAACGGGCGCAATATGCTCCGGTGTTTTTAAAGGATCTGCGGGTATAAAATTATCATGTTCT
This sequence comes from Methylococcales bacterium, assembly GCA_030949405.1. Taxonomy (NCBI): domain Bacteria; kingdom Pseudomonadati; phylum Pseudomonadota; class Gammaproteobacteria; order Methylococcales; species Methylococcales bacterium. Next base: position 433,296 of record JAUZSN010000002.1, read on the forward strand.
AAGAAATAACCGCCCATATCGGGGGTATAGAAAATAATCGCGGCGAAAAAGAATAAAAATACGCCCACGCCCACAAGATCTTTGACCGAATAATAAGGATGAAAAGGAATCCCATCAAAAGGAATCCCGTTTTTATCTTTATTTTTCTTTATTTCAATCCCATCGGGGTTATTAGAACCGACTTCATGTAGAGCAACAATATGTAAGAAAACGAGGAGCAAAATCACCAAAGGAACGGCAATCACATGAAACGCAAAAAAGCGATTCAAGGTCGCATCCGCAACAACAAAATCACCGCGTATCCACAATGAAAGGTCATCGCCAATCACAGGAATGGCACTAAAGAGCGAGATAATCACTTGCGCACCCCAATATGACATTTGTCCCCAAGGCAGTAAATACCCTGTAAACGCTTCTGCCATGAGGGCGAAAAAGATTAGCATCCCGAAAATCCAAATGAGTTCACGGGGTTGTTTAAACGAGCCATACATGATGCCTCTAAACATGTGCAAATAAACGACAATAAAAAAGGCAGAAGCCCCTGTCGAGTGCATATAGCGAATTAACCAACCCCACGGAACATCACGCATGATGTATTCAACCGAATCAAACGCCAATTTAGCATCGGGCTTGTAATTCATCGTCAGAAAAATACCCGTAACAATTTGGTTAACGAGTACTAATAAGGCAAGTGAGCCAAAAAAATACCAAAAATTGAAGTTTTTAGGCGCGTAATAATGCGCCATGTGTTGGTTCCAGACTTTGTCCATTGACAAACGATCTAAAACCCAATCACCGCAAGCTGTTATTTGTTTTTTCATGCGTTTTCCTCCACAGTATCCTCGCCTATAATAATTTGAGTTTCTGTTATATAACGATAAGGGGGGATTTCAAGATTAGTCGGCGCAGGAACACCCCGATAGACACGCCCCGCCAAATCAAATTTAGAACCATGACACGGGCAGAAAAATCCACCTTCCCAGTCATCCCCTAAGTCAGGCGGTGCAATTTCAGGGCGAAACGTAGGTGAACACCCTAAATGCGTACATAAACCAACGGCAATAAAAATTTCAGGATTAATCGAGCGGACTGCATTTTTACTCAACTCAGGTTGAATAGATTCATTTGACGAGGGGTCTTCTAATAACGAATCCATCCCTTCTAAAATTTTTAACATGCGTGGCGGTCGGTTGAGAATCCATACAGGTTTCCCGCGCCATGCAACTCGTAAAAGTTGCCCCGTTTCCAGTTTACTAATATCAACTTCGACGGGCGCACCCGCTGCCATGGCTTTACTGCTAGGCTGCATTTGCGATAAAAAGGGAACAGCCAAATAACCTGTCCCTACCGCGCCTACAACGGTTAAAGCCGAAGTTAAAAACTGGCGTTTTGACGTATCGACGCCTTCATTATTCATCTGCAACACTCCTAAATGTTAAGGGAATCTTCTAATTATTATAGCGATAAGGCTCAATGGTACCCTACCAACCTCGGTATTTGAAGGAGTTATTAGCAATTGGTCAGGTAAAAATAGTTTTTTTATGCAAAAATGATTCCATAAAGAGGCTAACGGGTAAGAATTAGACAAACGTTTCAATTATTTAAGATTACTTTAAAGGTCGTCCCTTACCATCTTTATAAATATGGCCTGAAAAAATTAATACCGCCTCAATAAACCCCCACATGACACCGTAACCTTGGGTCGCTAGGGTTAAAATAATTTGCAGAACCCCAATCGTATAAAAACCTAAGTAAAAACGGTGCGCGCCAACCGCCCCTAATAAAAGCCCTAATAATGAAGCCACCCAGCGTCTTTTAACAGGCCGATCATCCTTAACATAATCACCCACAAGCCCAATATCGCTTATTTCCCCCTCATTTTCAATAAAATCGACATCATCACCGACCTTAAGAGGAACATTTGCACTCCAACTATCCAGATGGAATTCAAAAGATTTATCATCCGCTTTGATGATGCCTATTTGTTTGTCTTCATCGTAACTTTCTATGTGTCCGAGCATTCTCGCCTCTTTAGATTATTTGCAACGTTATTTTTTTGTTATCTGTGCTTGTTTAAAAGTCGCCATTTCATTATGAAGTTTGCACGCCATTTGTAGGATGGGAATGGCAACAATTGCACCACTTGCTTCGCCAAGCCGCATGGATAAATCCAATAACGGTTTAACATTTAATTCATCTAAAATAACTTGATGGGCTTTTTCTTCTGAGACGTGCGCATAAAAAAACCATCGTCTGGCTTGTGGATTAATTTGAATAGCAACTAACGCGGCTACCGTCGCAATAAAACCATCAATCAGGACGGGAAGCTGATTTTGAGCGGCGTAAATATACGCACCGACTAAGGCCGCAATTTCAGAGCCGCCTAAATGTTGTAAAACCTCTAAAGGCGTTCCTAAATTTTTTTTATGCTTTATTAAGGCTTGTCGAATGATATTCGTTTTATGTTTTATCATCTCTTCTGATAAGCCAGTCCCCGCGCCCGTTAATAATTTTGGGGTTTGTTTTAATAAGGCACAGGCGATGGCCGTCGCACTGGTGGTATTACCAATGCCCATTTCGCCACCAATAAATAAATCAGATTTTTTTGAAAGCGCGCGTAAAACGGCATTTTTGCCTGCAATCAGCGCGTGATCAAGTTGATCGGGATTCATTGCGGGACGATTTAAAAAATTTGCAGTGCCTTGCGATAATTTATCAACAATTAAATAAGGTACATCCAGCGTTTGTAACATCCCCACATCAATCGCTTCAAAATGAGCGCGAATAAATTTGGATAAGACATTAACCGCCGCGCCTCCCGAGGTGAAATTTCTAACCATTTCAGCGGTAACCGCTTGCGGGAAGACCGAAATATTTTCAGCCGCAATGCCATGATCGCCAGCAAAGACAGAAACCCAAACACGATTTAACTTAGGCCGTTTAGTTTTTTGCATTCCTGAGAGGCGTATCGCAATTTCTTCCAGCCGTCCCAAGGATCCCTCTGGTTTTGTTAATTTTTTTTGATGCTGTCTGGATTGAGATTCATAATGTACATCGGGTTTTACGATAGGGTCTAATAACCATTCCATTTTATTTCAAAACCTGTGCTAAGCCAGCGGTTACAAGAATAACTTCATCACAACAGCGTGCTAATTGCTGATGTAAACACCCTGCTTCATCAACAAAACGCCGTGACATTTTATCAATGGGGACAATTCCGTTTCCCACTTCATTGGAAACCAAAATAACATCGGCGTTTAAATCAGCAAGACAGTTTAATAACGCGTCTTTTTGTTGCTTGAAAATTATTTCTTGTAATTCACCTACGTGATTAAATAAACTATTACTTAACCACAAAGTTAAGCAATCAACTAATAAACAATTGGTATTTTTTCCATGGGCTGTTAATACCGAAGCCAGTTCAATGGGTTCTTCTAAGGTTTGCCAATGCGAAGGTCTTCGATGTTGATGTTGCTGAATCCGTTGCTGCATTTCGCTATCACGTGCTTCACCTGTTGCGATATAAATCACATTTTTAGTCGATTTCATCGCTAATTGTTCCGCATAATGACTTTTCCCCGAACGCGCACCGCCTAGAATTAATCTAATCATGATTGAGACGAACCGCCAAGACATCGCATTTGGCACGATGTAAAATGGCATTAGCGGTTGAACCTAATAATATCCGTAAGCCATGATGCGCATGAGAGCCGATAACAATTAAATCGACTGAATTTTCATTAGCCGCCTTAATAATTTCATTGTGTGATGATCCCATTTTTACCCATTTCTGTTCGCTTTCAAGCTGTAAATCATGATTGAGCTCGTTTAATTTTTTTTTACTGGTGTCAATAAGAAGATCATCTAAACTGGTATACGGTAATTCCAATTCATAATTTAAACTGACCAGTGATGCGGTATCAACAACATGTACTAAACTAAGTTTGGCTTGATAAAAATGGGCTAACGCTTTTGCTTTTAAGGCTACGTGATTTCCATGTTCAGAAAAATCAACCGCTACTAAAATATGTTGATAATCGCTCATTTTATTTCCTTAAGTTATTAAGCTTATTTACAAATTCACTAATTTTCTCATTATAGCAAAGAAAACTATATTCATTAAGAGTTGAGATTTTAACCTAACGCTTCTTACTTTTTGAAAAAAATCAGTGACTACGGCTGATTTAAAAATATTTCATCATTGATTGCTTTTTATTACGTATAAAACGATCAATCATGAGAAGACCGCTGCCACTGAAAGTAAAGGTAATCAACCCCCTTTAAAAGTAGTCTTAATACCTAATAAATCTTTAGCTAAAAGAGGGCTATCAATAGCCGAAGTCGTTTTTAAAGCGATGTATAAGGCGTTAAAAATAGGCGGTATTTTAGGGGTCGTTGAACATCGGGCTATGGCAGGTTCAGAACAAGATCCGAAAGCTATTTCTGGTTATGTTACTGAAGTTCATGTTATTAAATTAGCACAGCAAGCAGGGTTTGAATTATTAGATAAATCTGAAATAAATGCAAATAGAAAAGATAATACTCAGCACCCTAAAGGTGTTTGGACGTTACCACCCGCGTTACGCTTAAAAGAGCAGGATAAAGAAAAATATTTGGCGATTGGCGAAAGTGATCGCATGACATTGACGTTTATTAAACGTTAAATAACGTCCATGTATTTGCCAATACCTTCGCCAATTTAGGTTTTGAGCCAGAATTTTTCAAAATCTAATATTTAGGTTCTAATAAAATCAAGTAGTTACAATATTAAAAAGTAGAGTTTCAACTTGCTTTATACGTTTGGCGAAGGTATTGTACCTCAATAAGAGTACTCATTATTATGGGAAATGTAATCGCATTACGGCGAACAGGGAATATTTCAACCAACTGAGGAATACTGAATCCTTCTGCACTCAATAAAACTGCTTGCGCTCGCTGTCTGCACCGAGATATAGGATGCTTAAGATACATTTCTTGTCATGTCTGTTCTATTGCTTCTGTAATAGGGCTTACATATTTCATATATTTGAGACTAATAAAATTGAATAATTCACATTGTATCCTAATAATTAAAATATACGAAAACTTGTTATCAAGCACTTAAAACAAGTTTAAAATAAAAAATGGAATTACGGCTATTTTACCTATGGATAACCTCAATAATCAAAGGGAGGAGGAGAACTTTATAAAAAAATTATATGAGTATTTAATACTGCGGATTTGTCATCTTATAAGACTGATTCACTCCCTTTATAAAAATAAATACCCTTTAAAATAAATATTTTGAAAGTCACAATGTAAGACAAAACAAGTTTAAAATAAAAAAATCGAGTGAGTAAAAATTGAGCTATACACAGAATAAGACGAGAAATATATTTTGTTCGTTTAAAATACTGACTATCTCGTCTTATCAAAATCGAACCCAAATATCATGTAAAAAATAACAATCTATAGTGACGTTTCGACTGACTGGAACTATCTATGACTTCGTTGACGATAAAAAAACTGATAACCTAAATAAGCACTTGCAAGTAACAGCATCCATAGACTAACCAACGGGCCAACTAAACCATCATAACTACTGACTAAATAAAGATACTCAGATTGCTGGTTGGTATTAAAAAAATCTTTACTCACTTTTATTTGCCAAACCCAACTGGCATGGTACCCAATACATAAGCCTAAACTCTGTTTAACCTGTGTTCGGATAACAGCAAGAAACACCCCAACCATAAACAAGCCGATAAAAGCGGATAAAATATCAGGATTTAACCAGTTTGAAAACGCTTCGCCCAGTAATTTAAAACCGCTACTAAACTGAACGTCTTCGTATGAAATAGGGGTTTTACTTTTTAAAAAGTGCAAGGCCGCATAGTAAGTTGAACTGATCCCAATCGCGGCGGCTACGGCCATTTTTTTCCGAAGGCTCGTCAGTAAAAGTCCACGAAATAAAGGCTCTTCGGCAAATGAAATTAATAAGGCTAATAATAAGGCGATAGCGATACGTTCAACGGCTTTTAAAATCGTCCAACTTCGACTGGTATCTATAACATGAACATCCAGCCCATACAGAACAATTAATAAGGGCAATAAAGTTAATACGCCTAAACCTATTCCTAAAAAAAGTTGTTTAAAAAAAATGGTTTTGGGGGCAAAGCCTATTTGATTCCACGACAGATTTAAATAATGACGCAAGGGAAAAAGACTTAAAATTAAAAAAATAAGCGTGCCTTTGCTGACTAATTTTCGTAAGGGTAATAGATCGCCTGCGATCATTAAAATAAGATAACTAAGTACACAGGCAATTAAGGCAAGAAAAATTAATAAGGCAAGAGGCGCGAGCGAATAACGTAAATAGTTCATAGTTAGCTTAAAAATTAATTAGTCACGAAAATTATCAAATTGTAACGGCACTTCAAAGGTTTCTGCTTTCAACATCGCCATCACTTGTTGTAAATCATCGCGTTTTTTCCCTGTTACTCGAACTTTCTCACCTTGAATGGCCGCTTGAACTTTGAGTTTTTTTGCTTTAATTAATTTAACTATTTTTTTGGCTAATAACGTTTCTATGCCTTGTTTTAATGTCGCCACTTGATAGGCTATTTTACCTCGAAATTGAGGTTTTTTTATTTCCATACAGGTTAAATCAACCCCTCGTTTAACCAATTTATTTTGTAAAATAATCGACATTTGTTCTAATTGAAATTCCACTTCAGCGGTTAAGGTGATGTCATCCTCTTTGCGTTTAAAATGCGCATCAATGCCTTTAAAATCAAAACGTGTCGTTACTTCTTTATTCGCTTGATCAAGGGCATTATTAACTTCATGCGAGTCGTATTCAGAGATAATATCAAATGAGGGCATAATACCGTGTAAATTGTGAGAAAGACTTCGCACTATAAAGCATCTTAAATAGATTGTCAGGCTGAAAAATAAAAAGTCGATTGTCCGAATTTAGGGAAACGTATTGTCGAAAATTTAACCACAAGACTATTTTGTAAAAAACCTTAAAAAACAAATTATAGTTTTTTAACGCCATTATATTAAAACTTACGTTTATAATGACGCTTTCCTCTCCCATTTTTACGCTTTAATCCGAATCATACGAGGGCGTAAAATTTTTTGAATGGGGTTTAATACCCATTCTTAAGCATTGGATGTTCGTTTATAACGATCAAATTAAGATAAGAGTTAAGCTGAGATCTAAGGGCTTTATTTTGTCTTAAAAAATCTTTAAATTTAAACCTTTAACTAAAAAAAATAATGATATGTTTGAAATTGAATACGAGTTACGCGAAGAAGATTTAGTGACGTTTAACGAAATGCGTTTAAAAAATAATACCGAGATACAAGCAACGTTGCGCAAAAATCGTTTATTTGTGCCTGCGGTGATGTTATTTATTGCGATGTTTTATTATCTTTATTACAGTGATTTAACAACGTCTCTTTATGTTACTTTCATCGCGGTGGGCTGGGGAGTGGTTTCACCTTATATTATTAAAATGGATATGCGCCGCCAAATTTTAGAGGGCTATGGTGAAGAGGAAAGAGAAGAGATTTTAGGGGAACATAAATTGGTGATTACCCAAGAGCATTTATTAGATAAAGCCCCTGGAGGTAAGCATAAATTTATGTGGGAAGATATGGTACGCGTCGAGTATGCGAATAAAGCCGTTTATATTTATAGTGATTTAGACAGTGCTTTAATTATTCCTGTGGAAACACTTAAAAGTGGTAATGTAGAAAAATTTGCAGAACAAGCTGAAAAAATGATTGAGCGTTTAAGTTAAAACTTACGTTCGCTAAAAACCAACCTTGATACAAAAAGCAGTCTACTGGCTTATAATAGTGGCTTTAAAAATACGACATTAAATAATAAATAGAGGCAAAAAAGTGAAAACAGAAGTTTTAGTCTTAGGGGGCGGCCCTGGAGGTTATAGTGCGGCTTTTAGAGCGGCTGATTTAGGCAAAAAAGTCACCTTAGTTGAACGTTATTCCGTTTTAGGCGGGGTCTGTTTAAATGTGGGCTGTATTCCCTCAAAAACGTTGTTACATGCCGCATCGGTTATTAATGAAGCAAAAGAAATTTCTGAGTATGGCATTAGTTTTGACGCGCCGAAAATAGATTTAAAAAAATTGAAGGCCACTAAAGATAAAGTCAGTAAACAGTTAACGACAGGGCTTGCAGGACTGGCTAAACAACGTAATGTTACGATTGTTCAAGGGTTAGGCACATTTTCATCCTCAAATACACTTACCGTTCAAGGGGCGGCCGTCACTGAAATTGAATTTGAACAGGCGATTATTGCGGTGGGGTCTCAAGCGGTTAAAATTCCGTCCTTTCCTAATGAGGATTCCCGCTTAATGGATTCGACCGATGCCTTAGCTTTGGATGATGTTCCTGAAAAATTATTGATTATTGGCGGTGGAATCATTGGTTTAGAAATGGCCACGGTTTATGATGTCCTAGGCAGTCAAATTAGTCTTGTTGAAATGCAAAACCAAATTATTCCAGGGTGTGATAAGGATTTAATTCGTCCTTTAATGCAAAAAATAAAAAAATCCTACCAGAAAATTTTACTTTCTACGGCGGTTGAAAGTATTGAAGCCTTAGATGAGGGTTTAAAAGTAAGTTTTTCAGGGGATAAACATGAGGCTGAAATTTTTGATAAAGTGTTAGTTTCAGTCGGTCGTCGCCCTAATGGACATTTAATCTCGGCGGATAAAGCAGGGATTGACGTTGATGAACGCGGGTTCATTAAGGTTGATTTACAACAGCGTACTAACGTTAGCCATATTTATGCCATTGGGGATGTCGTTGGAAATCCTATGTTAGCGCATAAAGCCGTTCATGAAGGTAAAATTGCCGCCGAAGTGATTGCTGGGCATAAGTCACAATGGCAAGCCCTCACCATTCCATCAGTTGCGTATACAGATCCTGAAATTGCATGGATGGGGTTAACTGAAAATGAAGCAAAAGCGCAGGGTATTGACTATGATAAAGGCGCTTTTCCTTGGGCAGCCAGTGGTCGCGCTTTAAGTATGGGTCGAAAAGAAGGTCTTACAAAAATTTTATCAGATAAGGAAACAGGACGCATTTTAGGCGCAGGAATGACAGGCGTAAATGCAGGGGAATTACTTGCCGAAGCGGTATTAGCCTTGGAAATGGGCGCGTGTGTTGATGATATTGCACTCACGATCCATGCGCATCCCACACTCTCTGAAACCTTTGCCTTTGCCGCAGAAATGATTGAAGGTTCAATTACTGATTTAATGCCACCGAAAAAGCGATGAAAAAAATAGTAACCAATAAAAACATAATGACCAATTTAATTGCTTTATTGGTGATTCTAATTGCTTACCCCTTAGGCTCTGAATTTTTAAAATCAGTGGGGTTTTTTGCCTTATCGGGGGCGATTACAAACTGGTTAGCCATTCACATGTTGTTTGAAAAAGTTCCTTTTCTTTATGGTTCGGGGGTGATTCCACAGCGTTTTGAGGAATTTAAAACGGCCATAAAAACCTTAATGATGGAGCAATTTTTTACTGTTGAAAATATTGAACAATTTATTGAAACCGAAGAGCAACAAGGTGATAAAGTTTTAAATCTTGATCCGCTGCTTAATGCGGTTGATTACGATAAAATTTATCTAGGGTTAGTCAGTGCTATTATGGAATCATCCTTTGGAAGTATGCTGGAAATGATGGGTGGTAAAGAAGTATTAGTCCCTATTAAGGAACCGTTTACACTTAAAATGCAACAAACACTGAGTGAGATGGTGGCCTCTGATAATTTTAAAACGGCCTTAAAACAAGGCTTAAATGCGCATAAAATAGGGGAAGATATTTTAGGTAACATTGAAACAGTTATTGATAAACGTCTCAATGAATTAACCCCTGAAATGGTTAAAGAAATGGTACAAGCGATTATCCGTGAACATTTAGGATGGTTAGTTGTTTGGGGCGGTGTTTTGGGTGGTGCTTTAGGCGCAATATTTAGCTTTGCTTAATACTTTTTGGGATGAAATTTTAATAACATGATGAGATGTCAATAAGCGGATGCTTTTTTGAGTTATGATAACCCATCGGGTTATCAGTTTTTGATTCAACCACTCAGATGAATAAATTTTTATTCCTCAACTATTTTTGGGTTATATTAGCGGAGACTACGCCGCTTAGTCTGAGATTAAGGCTTGAAAAACGTTAGCTGATGTCATTCTTTAAGCATGAAATAAACATACTTCAACCCCTAATAATTTTTTAAGAATTAGGCTTAATTACTATGAGTTATGAATTAGACCCTAAAGAAGCGTATCTTTATGGGGTATTGTTGGAGCTAACTAAAAAGCAAGTCACGGCTATGCATAAACAGTTAGCGGGCAATTTGGGAATTTGGGGAAAATCAAGACTAAATTCTAGAACCAAAGAAATACAAAAAATAATCTTTCATTTATTTAATAAAAAAAATGCGTCGAGTAAAGAAATATTGTCTAAAGTATTAGCTGATTTTAAATTTATAGAATCGGATACGGCACTCTGGGCTGATACCACGTCAGAGGAAATTAATTACTTACGAACCGTTTTAAAGCAACTGGTTTAAACGCTCGTTTAAGGGGCGTCTTTAACGTCATTTGCTTGTAACAACTACGGTTTTTCGGGATAATCAAATCCATTCTAATTTTTAAGATAAAACAACAGGGGACTAATAAAATGAGTCATGTCATTAGAAGTGGCGATACCTTGGGAGAAATTGCCCAACGTTATAATGTTACCGTTGCACAAATATTAGCCGCGAATCCTAGAATTCGTAATGCTAATCAGATTAGAGTCGGTCAAGCGATTAAAATTCCTGGCCGTAAAATAAAATATACCAGTAATCCTAAAAATGTAAAAATATCCAGAAAACCCAAGACAACCTCGCGTTCTCAGGCTTCAAAAGAAAATAGCGATGAAGACGGTACCCCTGTTTCAAATGTTCATACCGTTAAGCGCGGTGAGAGTTTAGATAAAATAGCTCGAAAATATGATCTTACGGTGAGTAAACTTTTAAAGTTAAACCCATCGATTAAAAATGCCAATCGTATTCGTATTGGCCAAAAAATTATCATTCCGTCACCCTCGTTATTCACTCAAATTAAAGATTTTTTTAGTTTTGGTTGGCTGCATCAGTCTAATAAGTTTGTTGAAATTAATCCTTATGAGGTAGCAACTGAAAATGAAATCAGTGCCGCCGATGTTGTTTTAGATAAAGATGGTTCGCTTATTCCCGATACCACTGAAATAACTGAGGAAGAACAATTTAATCGCAAGGTTTTTTTTACCACCTATCGAAAAATATTTGGATCCTTAAAACAGCATCAAGTTAATGGGTTAAGTTCATTACTGGATTCATTAGAACGCGATGAAGAAATTACGGATATTCAGTATATGGCTTATATGTTGGCAACGGTAAAGCATGAAACCGCGAACCGTTTTCAACCGATTACAGAATATGGCGGGCGGTCTTATTTTAATAAATATGATTCTATTCTGGCGAATACATCACGTCGCCGTTCGCGAGCTAAACGCAATGGCAATACTAAGCGCGGGGATGGTTATAAATATCGCGGGCGTGGGTTTGTGCAAATTACGTGGCAAAAAAACTATAAGAATTTGGGCGATGCTTTAGGGCATGATTTAGTGAATAATCCTGAAAAAGCCTTAGATCCTGTTATTGCGTATCAAATTATGTCGTACGGAATGCGAAAAGGTACGTTTACAGGTCGCCGTTTAAGTCAGTATCTCTCTAAAGAGCGTACCGATTATCGAAATGCGCGAAAAATTATCAATGGCTTAGATAAAGCCAATTTAATTAAACGTCATGCTGAAAACTTTGAAAGAATTCTTAGAAAGGCGGTTGTTTAACCTTGAATCGTAACAACCTAAGATGTAGAGAACGGCTAGATCACCTCTCTACATCATTATTTACCCGTATTCTTTCTTAACGGACTAATGTTATGCCTTAGCGTGAAAAAACAAATTTTGCGTAACATCAGTTAGCTTAATAGCATTAGTCAGCATTCTTTATTATAAATAGAGCAAAGGTTTTTTTTGAATTCCTCCTTATTTATTTCTTCCTTCCCCTTAATTAATTTTAACGCTTATGTGGTTTAAAAATCTTTCACTTTTTCGTCTTACCGAATCGTTTAGCCTTTCTAGCAATGAACTCGCTGAAAAGTTACAATCGATGGCGTTTAGCCCTTGTGGCAATCATGATGAATCAAGCTTTGGCTGGACATCCCCTTTAGGGCGAGGTTCGGATTCATTAATTTATGAAGCCAATGGCTTTATTATGCTGTGTGCAAAAAAAGAAGAAAAAGTATTACCTGCCGCCGTGATTAATGAAATGGTACAGGAAAAAGTTTTGGAACTTGAAACCCAGCAAGGGTCTAAGTTATCAAAGAAAGAACGAAGTACGATTAAAGATGAACTAATATTTGATTTACTACCGCGTGCATTTTCATTTTCACGGAAGACCTATGCCTATATTGACCCAAAAGGCGGCTGGATTGTGGTTGATTCCGCCTCGGCTAAAAAAGCGGAGGATTTATTAAGTAGCCTGCGTCGTTGTTTAGGTTCATTACCTGTCGTTCCCATTAATACACTTGAAAAACCCAGTCAAGTGATGACATCATGGCTAATGGACAATAAAGCCCCTAAAGGGGTTGTCATTGAAGATGAATGTGAATTGCGTTCGCCTGAGGATAAGGGCGGTGTTATCCGTTGTAAAAATCATGATTTAGCCCTCCCTGAAATTAAAAATCACCTACAAACGGGAAAATTAGTCATTAAACTTGCTCTTAATTGGGAAGATAGGCTATCGTTTGTATTAGATGAAGAATTTTCTGTAAAACGTTTACGTCTTTTAGATTTAATTCAGGATCAAATAACCGATGTTAATGCAGAAACGGAAGCCGAACGTTTCGATGCTGATTTTTCGATTATGACCTCAGAATTAGCCCATTTTTTACCTCGATTACTCGAACTTTTCGGCGGTGAGATTAAAAACTAATGATTACTTTATTTAAACTCAATGGTGTAACCGCCGCCCTATTAATTGCCTTTACCCCTACGGTTCATGCAACGGCTTTTTTATTGCCTGCAAAAACGAATGCTTTGATAGGAACCCCAAATAAAACGATTTATATTAAAGCAGCGAAAAGTGAAACCTTGCTAGATATTGCAAGACAACATGATTTAGGTCAAAACCAAATTGTGAAAGCGAATAAAACCGTTGATCGCTGGATGCCGAGTAAATCAGTTGAAGAGCACGCTAGTGATAAAGAGGGCAATCAATTTAAACAATTAGGGGAAGGAAAAGATATTCATATCCCTAATAGCTATCTACTACCGAGTACGGCACGTAAAGGGATTGTGTTAAATCTTCCTGAATATAGGCTTTATTATTATCGTAATGGTCAAGTTTTAACTCACCCGATTAGTATCGGTCGTGTCGATTGGAATACGCCTTTAGGAAAAACCAGTATTATCGCTAAAACCCGTAATCCAACGTGGACTCCGCCTGCCTCTATTCGTCGAGAACATGCGGCTAAAGGCGATATATTACCCGCTGTTTTCCCCGCAGGGCCTAATAACCCATTGGGATTATTTGCCATGCGTTTAGGGCGTGCTGGGTATTTAATTCATAGTACCAATAAACCCCTTGGCGTTGGAATGCGAGTGAGTCACGGTTGTATTCGTATGTACCCAGAAGACATTGAGCGGATATTCCCCGCTGTTTCTGTAGGGACATCGGTGATGATTGTGAATGAACCGATTAAAGTTGGCTGGTCACCTGAAGGACTCTATATAGAAGTCCATCCCGATTTAGAAGATAAACAACGGGGTTATCAACAGCGTTTAACCAGTGCCATGAACTTGATTGAACGAGCAAAAGCGAATGCATTTATTACGATTGATGGAAGTGCTTTAAAAAAAGCCTTAGTTGAGAATAGTGGAATTCCTGTTGCTCTTTACAAGAGAGATACCTTGATTAATAGCACTCAGACTATTATTAGACCACCTCAAAAACAAACCGTTGTTACCCCAACGGCGTTACCTGCTCGTGTTAACAAAACTGCAGTGCCGCAACGACAATCAACGCCGATTGCTCCCGCTCAGGTCATTGTATCCCCTGTCATCCTTAATCAACCTGCTCCTGTTGTTGATCGAAGTTATGATGTGGTTTCTTCACCCGTTGTCTCTGATAATGCGGTAAGAGAAGTACGAGTTGTAACGCCGCAGCCTGTTCAAGGCAATAATTTAAAAACGTATCAACCCAAAGCGGTTGTCAAAAAAAGGTTAGCGACTCCACCTCGTTTAAATACGCCAGCGGCTCCCGTTATTCGTGTTCAAACAACGCCACCGCCTCAACAAAAACGCTATACGCCTGCACCCATTCAATTAGGTAATACAGGTTATAACAATGCAGGTCGTACTTCGGTACCTGCTTATCAACCCAAACGTACGAGTACGTTACCCCCCCCGCCGCCGCGTTTAAATGATAAGGTGACTACAAAAGAAGTGAGTCGTGTGACTCCTACGCCACCAAAACTTGAAGAGCCTCCAAAACTTGCGCCTCCGAAATTAAATAAGCCTCAATATTCAATTTTGAAAAGTGCTATTCCGCCTAATTAGGAATCAACGGTTAATAAAGGCATGATAAGTATAATTAATGCCTTTATTGAGCGTGCATTTTATGATTAGAATGTCCTGAAACAGCATGACGAGAATGGTCACTTAACTGGGCTTCAAACCATTGATGAATAGCGGTTATAAGAGAGATTTCATCGGTTAAATAAGTGATTTTTGCGCCATTAGGTAATTCTTTATAGGTAATATTAAGCTGATTAAGTTTTGCCTTTCGTAACCCCTCTAAACCCGGCATATTGTTGCCATGAATTTTTTCAGGATTAGAAAAATCACCTTGTTGAAATTCAGCAGAAATTTTAGATAGATGTTCGCGTATTAACTTTATTTGCTCACAATCATCAGGATTTTTAACGAGAACCTTTTGAACGCCCCCTTTTGCAGTTTTGGAAAAAACATGAGTTGTTAACGCCAAGTCAAAGGGCATCACATGAACACCTAGTTCGGCTATCTCATCAAGTCGCTTTTCACTTGCTTTTTCTATTGCATAAACGGGATTCATAATAAAAAATAGGCTTAATGCCGATACCCATAAATAATTCATAATTTTCCTTTTTAACGTTAATGTCTATCGTCAAACCAGACTTTACTTGACGGTAAAGAAACAACAACTCCATTTTACCCGATAACGTCGATAGTTATTTGGCAATAAATCGTAGGGCGGATAAAAAGTCTGTGAAAATATTCCAAATTCAAGTAAAAAATAGCAGTTCTGTAATAAATAATCAATAATTTAGGCGACCAACTTAATACGGGACAGCTTTAAAGTTTCAAAGCTTGCAAAATTAGTAAAGTCAATAATTGCTCCAGACGCTTAATTTTACGAGTGTTTCTTATGAAAGTTTGATTATTTTATATTTGCGTGATTGTATGAATCAACATTGTAAAGTTGAGATTAGATTTAATTAATTAATGAGTGACGAGTGGGAGTGGGAGTGGGAGTGGGAGTGGGAGTGGGAGTGGGAGTGGGAGTGGGAGTGGGAGTGGGAGTGGGAGTGGGAGTGGGAGTGGGAGTGGGCGCAGATCTTTGATATTTTGAAAGCCTCAAAGGTTTTTTATCGGTTTGGTATTTGATTGAAGTGACCATGTGGTTATAAAACCAAGTTACTCCGACCCCTTTGATTCGACCCCTTTGATTCGACCCCTTTGATTCGACCCCTTTGATTCGACCCCTTTGATTCGACCCCTTTGATTCGACCCCTTTGATTCGACCCCTTTGATTCGACCCCTTTGATTCTTTGATTCCAGCAGAGCTTGATGAGTAGGCATTCCCAAGCTGGAGCTTGGGAACGAGAAATATCAATAGTTATCTACTTGTCCTATATCAATTTATTAGCAATATCCATTATTCTTATTATTTCTGTAGCAACCTTACGAATAACAGGCATTGCTACAGAATTTCCAAATTGTTTATATATCTGCCCATCTGAAACCGCATCTATTATAAAATCTTGAGGAAAACCTTGGAGGTTAGCACATTCTCTAGGGGTTAATTTTCTGGGTCTTTTTTCAAGATGAGATTGATCTATTAAAATTTCACTACCATCTTTGTAATATCGTGCGCTTATTGTATTGGTATATTCACTTTCTGCATTAAAAAGAGAATAACCAAAACCATTCCCTTTGATTTTATGCGCTTGCTTTCTACGTTGATGACCTCTCCACAACTTTTCAGAAATAGTATATTTTTCATTAATATCTTTATCTTTTAAAAGAATATCACCTACTTTAGTCACTTCTTTACTTTCTTTAGGCCAGGTAAAAAGCGTATCAAAATCAACTTTGCTGTAATAATCTTTATTAAATCCAACAATATAAATTCTTTGTCTGTTTTGAGGCAAGCCATAATCTGCCGCCCTTAACACTTTATAGCTTACCCAATAGTTTAATTTATGACTCAAGGCGGCTAATGTTTCATCTGACAAAATCAAATTTTCATCTAACTCAATATTACTTTCTCCTCTTAATATCGCAGTGATAGTCTCAAATGTTTTTCCCTTGTTATGACTTTGAAGCTGCTTAACATTTTCAAGCAAAAAAGCTTTAGGACGTTTAGAGGTTAGAATACGTTGAATTTCAAAAAACATCGTACCTCTCGTATCAGAAAATCCTTTTTTTAACCCTGCTTGTGAAAATGCCTGACAAGGAAAACCGCCTAATAAAATATCATGCTCAGGAATTTCAGATGTGGGAATTTCCGTTATGTCGCCATGAGGCACTTCGCCATAATTTGCCGCATAGGTTTTTTGAGCAAATTTATCCCATTCAGAGGTAAAAACACACCGACCTTTTAACGCTTGAAAAGGTAATCTAATTCCCCCTATCCCTGCAAATAAATCAATAAAAGTAAACTTTTCTTTACTTGATTGTTTGAACTTATAAGGGGTAGTTTCATGTAAATTTATAATTTCAGCCCATTTTGATTTAGTTGGCTTATGTTGATTATTCTCCCATCCTCTAACCGTTCTTTCTCCATTAGATTTCAAGCCTAAAATCTGTGCGAAATTTTTTTGACATAGCCCCATTCTTAATCTTTTTTCTTTAATTAAGGCTGAATAATTTACTTGTTTTTGCATAATTAATTACTCTCAACTTATCCTGTATTAAACCCGGATAATAACATTTTTTAAGTTAAATTAAAACGTTAATTTATTAATTCCTTTAGACTTAAAGAGTTTGCCTTTAAAAAATAGAAAGGCAAATTGTTTATTTCAAATAATAGGGAATCATCATGACAGATAAAGAAAAAATAATTGAATTATTTAATCAAAATGTGAAAGGCAAAAAATCAGATATATCTGGCTCAAATAGTAAGCATGACGGCAAAGAAGGACATTGGCTAGAAAGACAAATGGGACTATCAGCCAATGCAAGTAATAGTCCTGATATTTATGGCTATGAAATGAAAAATACAACAACGTCTAAAACAACTTTCGGGGATTGGTCAGCGGATAAATATATTTTTAAAGGTGAAAATTCAACGATTACTCGCGATGAATTTCTTCAAATTTTTGGAAAACCTAATGAAAAGAAAGATGGGCGTTTTTCTTGGTCTGGTGAGCCTTGCCCTAAGATAAATGGTTATAATAATTTCGGGCAAAAACTTGATATTGATGAAATAGAAAATATTAAAGCCATTTACAGTTACAGCGAAGATAAAAGACCTAATAAGCAAAATATTGTCCCTTCGCGTTTTCAAGTAGAAAATTTAGTTATTGCTTTATGGGAAATGAATTCTTTAAAAACCAAATTAGAACGTAAATTTAACCAAAAAGGTTGGTTTAAGTGTGAAAAAAATTCTAGTGGAGAATATGAATCTATTAATTTTGGAGAGCCTATAAATTACGAAAACTGGTTAAATCTTGTCCGTAAAGGTGTTGTGTTTTTTGATAGTGGAATGTATCAAACTAATAATCGAAATTACTCACAATGGCGTGCTAATAATTCTTTATGGGATAGCTTAATTACAAGTACATACTAATCATCAAAAAGACCATTCTAAAATATAAGAATGGTCTTTTTTAATTTCAATAAGTATATACATTGTCGTCTAATTTCTAATTGGACTTAGCCGCTAACTTCTCAGCTTTAATACGAAAAGCCGCTTCTTCGTAAGATTCACCTACTCGCGCTTTGCGTTCTATTTCTGATTTAGGTAAACCAAACATCATCGGCTCTTTATTACTTGGCTTAGACGACTTTTTAGCTTGTTTCTCAGCAAAGGTAAAAATCAAATGCGTCACACTACGCCCAGTTTTACGCTGTTTCCATGTCACCTGTAAATTAGAATGCTGATTAATATCCTTAATCGCAGGTTCTAAAACTCGCGCCTTAAAATTATCCAAACGGTTATAACTCTCATCTAACTGAAATTGACTTTTAATCCATGCAATCTCAATTTCGCGTGTCCCTGTTGTTTTCCACTGCATTAACAATTCATATAAACGAATCCCATAAATAGAAGACATATTTCCAACATGTTTAAGCTCATAACGAGTAAATGTACCTTTCAACTCACTCAAATAAGGAATTATCTTTTGAGAAAAACATAAACTAATTTTTCCCTCATCAGGCATATAACCAACCGAACTAATCCAGCGGGTTTCTATTTTTTTTAACTTAGGACGCTCAGGATCTGGGTTATAAATTGTCATAGAACGTTGATACAAAGTTTTAGTAATACTTTGTAACTCACTATAAGCTCTATTTTTAGAAACAGAAAACAATTTTGCAAAATCAACAGCCGATAATTCAAATTCATCCGTTTTTAATAATTCCTCGGCTGAATTCACTTGAGCAATACACGCTAGCACAACCCGTTGTTCATTTAGACTTAATTTATAACCTGCTTCGACAACGCTATTAGATTTATAAACGGTTAATTTTTTGTGATTCATAATCCTCCAAAGAGTTTTAAAATAAAATAATATATCATATTTAACTACAGAGTAATATTTAGTAGTTAAATACACCGATTTTGTAGGTTTTAAAGCACCGATTTTGTAGTTATAAACACCGATTTTGTAGTTATAAACACCGATTTTGTAGGTATGGAACACCGAATTTGTAGGTTTATAAATATATAAATAGATAAAAATCAAAATGTTACATGGTAGTAAAATATTAAAACAAGTATAAAAATATATAAAAGGAAACTAAAAAATAGGTAGTCAAGTAGGTCAGGTTCGATTATTGGGCATAGCGAGATAACGACCCCGATTTACTTAAGCTTCTCAGCTTTAATACGAAAAGCCGCATCTTCCCAAGATTCCCCTACTCGCGCTTCGCGTTCTATTTCGGCTTTCGGTAAAGCGTACATCATTGGCTCTTTATTACTTGCCTTAGATGACTTTTTAGCTTGTTTCTCAGAAAAAGTAAAAATCAAATGCGTCACCCTTCGACCTGTCTTACGCTAATGGAATGGTTCGTCCCACTTTTACAACCGCCCTAAAAGGGATGATAATAACCGTTATTCATTTTCAGCACAAGTGTGAGGTCATAGTCATGAGCAAAGTTAATTCAAACAAAAATATCGCCGTCTTAGGGATTGATTTGGCGAAGAATAGTTTTCAGCTACATGGCGTGGATGAAGACGATAACGTGTGTCTGAAAAAGAAACTCACACGCAACAAGCTGAGTGCCTTTATCGCTAATCTGCCGCCGTGTTTAATTGGCATTGAAGCCTGCGGCGGCGCGAATTATTGGAAGCGCATTTTCTCTCAATTTGGGCATACGGTCAAAATTATGGCTCCACAATTTGTGAAGCCGTATGTGAAATCAAACAAAAGCGATGCCTTGGATGCGGAAGGAATTTGCGAAGCTGTGCAACGGAAGTCGATGCGCTTTGTCCCCAGTAAAAGTGTTGAGCAGCAGGATATTCAATGTATGCATCGCATTCGTAGCCAGTTGATTGGGCGACGCACTGCGCAAGCGAATCAAATTCGCGGCTTGCTGATGGAATATGGCATCATCATTGCGCAAGGCATTCACTCGGTCAGTAAGATTATTCCTGAGTTGCTAGAGGATGCAGAAAACCAACTTTCACCGATATTTCGAGAATTATTGCAAGAGCTTTACGATGAAATGAAGCACCTCAATGAGCGGATTGATTCGATCGAAATCAAGTTAAAACAGGTCTGCGCTCAGAATGAAAACTGCCAACGATTACTCACTATTCCTGGTGTCGGACTGTTAACTGCCACGGCTTTAATCGCTGCGATTGGCGACATCAATGTGTTTAAAAATGGACGCGAACTCGCGGCATGGCTAGGGCTGGTGCCGAGGCAACATTCCACAGGCGGCAAGCCGACATTATTAGGGATTAGCAAACGCGGCGACACTTATCTGCGCACCTTGCTGATTCACGGTGGACGCTCGATGTTACGGGTAGCGCATAAATACGAAGACAAGCGTAATAAATGGATTGTCAGTTTAAAGGAACGACGCGGCGAAAATATTTCCACAGTTGCCATCGCCAACAAAAACGCGCGTATCGCATGGGCGGTATTGAGCAAGCAAGAAGATTACTGCATCAAGAGTACTTAGGATTTTAGTTAGGAAAAATCGAATCCACTTTTTAAAGACGAGCAACAGAACAAACGATCAGTTTACAACGAATTGCGTAGATAAAGTTTAAGTGATGGCATAAAAGGTAACACCTGCATTTCCAGCAACCTGTAGCGGACGGAGACCTTCGAGGTCGTTTAGCTGATGAGGAGAAAATGCGCGGATTCCATCAGGGCTAGAGGGCTTTCAGCGCCTCATTTAAAAGCCGGATATATGGCTGCACTATTTTTTTATGTCACGAAAAAACTTTACTTGCAATACGGGACGAACCATATATGTGTCCACTCAGTATTATAGTTTGAATGATTGTTAATGTCTTTCACCGCAGGTTCAATCACATACTTTTTAAAATCCTTAATAGATTTATACTTATCTTCAATTTGAAACTGCTTTTTTAACCAATCAAGCTCAATTTCTCGCACCCCTGTCGATCTCCATTGTACTAATAACTCATATAAACGAATCGCATAAACAGAAGTCATCTTGCCAACATCCTCAAGCTTATAGCGCGTAAACTGCCCTTTTAACTCACTCAAATAAGGCAATATATCCTGAGAAAATCGTAAAATAATCTTGCCCTCTTCGGGCATATAACCAATGGAACTAATCCAACGCGTCTCTATCTTTTTAAGCTTAGGATGTTCAGGCTCAGGGTTATAAATTGTCACCGAACGTTGATAAAGCGTTTTAGCAATACTTTGTAACTCGCTATACGCCCTATCTTCTGAAATTGAAAAAAGACGCGCAAAATCCGTTGCCGATAATTCAAACTTATCCGTTTTTAACAAAACCTGAAAATAAAGAAAATAAAGGGGTAAATAAAGGGGTCTAAATAAAGCAAATAAAGGGGTCAGTGTAAATTAAAGTATCAAAACAGGTTGCTTTTACTGTAGAATACAATCTTTTGCTAGATTTAACCGTATGCCTAGAAAACCTCGAATTAGTCCCATTGGTATTCCACAGCATGTCATTGTACGAGGCAACAATCGTCAAGTTTGCTTTACTAATGAAAACGACATGACTTTTTATCTCAATTGTTTAAAAAACTACTCCAAAAAACACGACTTGCAAATTCATGCTTGGGTATTGATGACTAATCATATTCATCTACTATGTACCCCGATGAAAAAAAATTCCGTGAGTAAAACCATGCAAGATGTCGGTAGACTTTATGTGTGTTATTTTAATAGGACTTACCATAGAACAGGCACATTATGGGAAGGTCGCTACAAATCAAGTTTAGTGCAATCTGATTATTATTTGTTAGCCGTTTACCGATACATTGAGTTAAACCCTCTACGCGCCTCTATGGTTAATGATCCTGCGGATTATGCCTTTTCCAGTTATCAAATTAATGCGTTAGGTAAACCTTCTGATTTATGTACTCCACATAGTGAGTATTTGTCTTTAGGCGATAATGATAAAAAGAGGCAAAAAAAGTATAAGTTATTATTCAAGCAGCGACTTGATAACAAACTTATTAATGATATTCGCAAAATCACCAATAAAGGCATGGCAATTGGTAATGATAATTTTATTGCACAGATAAAAGTATTAACAGGTCATAATCTAGTGTGTGTAAACAGAGGGCGACCTGTTGGATGGCGAAAGAATAAAAAATAATTATTGACACAGTCTCTTTATACTGATTCCTTGATAGACATTATTTTATGGCCATATCGAACAAAAACTTCTAAGAATACCAATAATGATAAAAAATAAATTTTTAAGAAAATCAAAGGCATCAGATTAACTTGATTTTTCAGAATCCAGAATCAAGTTACTCTGCCCCCAATTCCAGTAAGTTGGCGCGGTAGATTGGGCTAAGTAACAAAGCTCAACATTTTTAATAACAAAACTTATAATAGAAAATAGGGGGCAGGTTT
Source organism: Methylococcales bacterium (assembly GCA_030949405.1). NCBI lineage: Bacteria > Pseudomonadati > Pseudomonadota > Gammaproteobacteria > Methylococcales > Methylococcales bacterium. The sequence goes on from JAUZSN010000002.1 coordinate 455,936, forward strand.
TGCATTTTTCAGCCTCCCGACTCACCGTATAAAATAAATTTTTAAAAGTAAAAAATGCAAGACCTATCCCCTTTACTTACCTGCAATTTTAAAAGTTCATTAATCATTACCCCCCCCTCAAAACAAACAAATCCATAAAACCAAAATTTTAACCGATTTTTTATCGACCACAGCTATTAAGCTAAAATAGGCACATTTATGGTTTATCTCAAAATTAATTGCTGAAAAAAACTTGCACCAACTCTATTTGAAATGCTAGCTTAAGTGATATGGCTATCAAACCCATAACCTTAATGGTAAAAATCCTATGGAAAAAAAATACTTCAATCCCTACACCGATTTTGGATTCAAAAAACTTTTTGGAGAAGAAGCAAATAAAGACCTGTTAATTGACTTTTTAAACCAGCTTCTCCCCGACTATCACCAAATAGCCACACTTGAATTTAAAAATGTCGAAAATATCAATGATACAGCCAAAGAACGCCGAGCAATTTTTGATATTTATTGTCAAACCAACGATGGCAATCGTTTCATTGTGGAAATGCAAAAAGCCAAAGTAAAATTTTTTAAAGATCGTTCCTTATTTTATTCAACGTTTCCTATCAAAGACCAAGCTAAAAAAGGCGATTGGGATTTTGAACTACTCCCCGTTTATTTTATTGCTATTCTTGATTTTCATTATGATGAGAAAAAAAGAAAAACGAAAATTTAGACGCGATGTGTGTCTAAAAGACCAAGATGGTGAGGTATTTTATGAGAAACTGCATTTTAAATTCTTACAAATGCCTCTATTTAATAAACAGGAAAATGAGTTAGAAACCCATTTTGATAAATGGATCTATTTTTTAAAACATCTTGAAACTTTTGATCATATTCCCTCTATTTTAAACGAGCCCATTTTTAAAAAAGGCTTTGAAATTGCAGAGATTTCACATTTAAAACCTGAACAATATGAGGCTTATCAAAAAAAGTCTTATAGAATATTGGGAAATTAAAAATGTCATGGAGACCTATTTTGAAGAAGGTATAATAGAAGGGAGAAAAGAAGGAGAAATAAAAGGGAGAAAAGAAGGCGAAATAAAAGGAAGAAAAGAAGGTAAAATAGAAAATGCTAAAGCATTGAAAGAGCTAGGGGTCTCTATTGAAACTATTGTCACCGCAATAGGTTTAACAACGGAAGAAATTGAACGGTTATAATATCCTTTATTCACTTATTTGGCATAAAGAAAGAAATGTACTGCTATTTTTCCTCCATAAGCAGGAAAATAATAGCTCTTTTCTTTCTATTAATATTCATTCCACGATGTATATTAACTTTCTCTTTTAAATGAGAAAATGCTCCCTCTATATGGTTGGTTGTATGAGGAATATTTAATTCTGGATAGCACTTGTATTTAAATAATAAATGTTTATTTGTTTCTAATAACCTAATTGCAGAACGTATTTTTTTATGTTTAAATTTATTTGCATCATTTTTCTTTGAAATGAATGCTCTATATTTGTTTTTAAAAGCAATAAATTTATTTATAAATTCCTTTGGGGTACTATATAAAATATCATCTACCAATTGCTTCAAATCAATTCCACAGTTAGTTTTTGGATTGGCAGTAATATATCGCCTTACGATCATTTTTTGATGAAAGATACACATTTGTACCTGTGCATTAGGAAATCGCTCTTCTAGCCTTGATATGAAGCCTAGTTTGCCATCCAGAGTGAAACTTTTAAATGTATAACCTGCTTTTACTAGCTCATCAAGGCAAAAATTTAATTTGGAGAGTGACTCTGTTTTTATCTCTTTTGTATAAATTATTTGTTTTGTATCATGAAAGCTTAAATAACCATATTAATTACCAAAAAAAGTTGCATCCAAAACACAATTTATTGGATATTTTGGAGCAGGTTTTGGCTTATTATTTATGACTATAGTATCAAATTATTTTCTTAAAGTAGGGATGGATATATTTAAACCACTAGCTATATTTTGAAGTGTTTTTCTGCCAAATAGGTAATCACTGTAATAAGATTTATAATTGGTTTTTTTACCCCGTGATTCTAACCAATAATAACCACATATATTACAAATATAACTTTGGCGGTTTCTCTTTTTACCATTCTTCTTAGCTGATGATTTTTTACATTTTAAACAAGTTTTTTACGCATCTTATAATTTTATTATATTAAATCACCGTATCATATTGTTTTTTAATATAAAAACAAGGTAAATAGCAGTACATTTCTTTCTTTATGCCAAATTTTATTATTTTAATAAAGCATTAGTCGTACTTATCATGCAGATAATGACGAGGTTTTTGCTATTTTTAAAATGATTAAAGCGTTAAAAGGGACTATTTACGATAAATGAAATGTCAGGCGATAGAGGTTTTTTTAAGTAAAAGACTACTATGCAGTGGTAGAAAGAATATTCTGTTGATGATGTTTTTGCTGAAATGGAAAAAATTAAATGTTGAGTTAAGTATATGATAAGGTAATTTTTTTTAAAAATGCCTCCTTTTTTAGAATCAGTTGCCTATTCAGGTTGATTTCGTTTCAATCGACAACGTGCCTCGAAAATTAAGTGGGTTAATTATGTCCACATACATAACAGTAAATAGGCTGCATGGTTTAATTAATATTGATGAATTTTATCCGATGGAAAAAGCGAATATTTTTAACCAAAGATGAGTGAATGGGCTGTTTTAGTGGGCGAATAAAATTATGATAGATGGGCGTTTATACGGTTACCATTAGCATTTTATAGACTTAAAAAAAGCGACTTTTTTTACTGTAAAAGAACTTAGTCGTATAATTAGGTTATTTTTTAAATTTCACCGCTAATTTAAGAGTTATTAATGAAGAGTAATTTAACTGTGGCATCAGCCATCCAAAATGATATTGATTCAACCGAAACCCAAGAATGGCTAGATTCTTTGCAAGCTGTTCTGGAGAATGACGGCCACGAACGAGTTCATTTTTTAATTGAAAAGCTACTTGACTTAGCTAGAAAGGCAGGCTCAGATATTCCGTTTAGTGCGAATACCGCGTATTTAAATACCATTCCTGTTGCGCTTCAACCTCGCTTTCCTGGGGATACCTCAATTGAGCGAAAAATACGTTCTTATGTGCGTTGGAATGCGATGGTGATGGTGTTAAAAGCGAATAAGGGAACTAATGTGGGCGGTCATATCGCAAGCTTTGCTTCCTTGGCAACCTTATATGATGTCGGGCAAAATCATTTTTGGCATGGGGCATCGGATACGCATGGAGGCGATTTAATTTTCTTTCAAGGGCATTCATCTCCAGGAAACTACGCGCGTGAGTTTTTATTAGGACGATTGACTAAATCCCAAATGGATAGTTTTCGTAAAGAAGTCGATGGAAATGGGTTGTCGTCTTATCCTCATCCGTGGCTAATGCCCGATTTTTGGCAATTCCCAACGGTTTCTATGGGGTTAGGCCCTATTATGGCGATTTATCAAGCTCGGTTTATGCGCTATATGCAAGGCCGTGATTTTATTGATATTAAAAATCGTAAAGTGTGGGCTTTTTTAGGGGATGGTGAAACAGATGAGCCTGAGACTTTAGGCGCAATTGGGATGGCAGGGCGTGAAAAATTAGATAACCTTATCTTTTTGGTCAACTGTAATTTACAACGTTTAGATGGGCCTGTTCGGGGTAATGGAAAAATTATTCAAGAATTAGAGGGCGTTTTTCGTGGGGCAGGTTGGAATGTTATTAAGGTTGTTTGGGGGCGACGTTGGGATGCTTTATTAGAACGGGATAAAGAAGGCTTAATCAGTAAGCGGATGATGGAATGTGTTGATGGCGATTATCAAACTTTTAAATCTAAAGATGGGGCTTATGTTCGTAAACACTTTTTTAATACCCCTGAATTACAAACGTTAGTAGCCGATTTAACCAATCAAGATATTTGGGAGCTGAATCGAGGCGGGCATGATCCGATTAAAGTTTACTCAGCCTATCAAGCTGCTGCAAATCACAAAGGACAGCCGACGGTTATTTTAGCTAAAACGGTAAAAGGCTATGGAATGGGCGAATCGGGACAGGCTCAAAATACCTCGCATCAACAAAAAAATATGAGTGTTGAATCATTACGGCGCTTTCGAGATAAATATGAACTGGCAGTAACCGATGCAGAATTAAATGATTTACCGTATTTAACCTTTGAAGAGGGGTCAAAGGAACTTAATTATATGCGCCAAAAGCGGATGGATTTAGGGGGCTATTTACCTTCCAGACGAGAAAAAGCGAATACGTTGATTGTTCCAGAGCTTTCCGCGTTTAAAGGTTTATTAGCTTCAAGTCGAGAAGGGCATGATATATCGACGACTATGGCTTTTGTAAAGATTTTAAATATCTTGGTGAAAGATAAAAACATTGGCAAACAAATTGTACCGATTGTTCCTGATGAATCACGAACGTTTGGCATGGAAGGGATGTTTCGCCAACTGGGTATTTGGTCGCAAGTCGGTCAGCTTTATACGCCACAGGATGCCGAACAGTTAATGTTCTATAAGGAAGATAAAAAAGGGCAAGTATTACAAGAAGGGATTAATGAAGCGGGTGGTTTGTGTGATTGGATTGCGGCAGGAACGGCCTATTCAACGCATGGGGTCTCTATGGTTCCTTTTTTCATTTATTATTCGATGTTTGGTTTCCAGCGCGTGGCCGATTTGATTTGGGCGGCAGCCGATCAACGGACACGAGGGTTTTTATTAGGTGCAACAGCGGGTAGAACCACATTAAATGGCGAGGGTTTGCAACATGAAGATGGGCATAGTCATGTTTTTGCGGCAACCGTTCCTAATTGTATTACCTATGATCCGACATTTTCTTTTGAATTAGCGGTTATTATTCAAGATGGATTAAGACGGATGTACGCAGAACAGGAAGATGTGTTTTATTACATCACGGTGATGAATGAAAATTATGCCCATCCTGCTTTACCCGAAGGCGTTGAGACTCATATTTTAAAAGGGATGTATTTATATCAAGCTGCTGCGGAATCAGATTCATTGAAAGTTGAATTATTAGGGTCGGGGGTTATTTTTAATGAAGTTATTTATGCCGCTGAATTATTACAAAATGATTGGAACATTCATGCCGATTTATGGAGCTGTCCCAGTTTTACAGAACTTGCGCGGGATGCTCAAAACTGTGAACGTTGGAATCGTTTAAATCCAACGAAAACGCCTAAACAGTCTCATGTTGAAAAATGTTTAGTGAACGAAAACTCACCTGTTGTTATTGCCAGTGATTATATTCGGGCGTATCCCGAACAAATACGTGCTTATGTTGCGTCACCTCTGACTGTTTTAGGGACAGATGGCTTTGGTCGTTCCGATACGCGTGAAAATTTGCGTAGCTTTTTTGAGGTGAATCGTTATCATGTGGTCATTGCCGCGTTAAAAAGTTTGGCTGATATGGGGAAATTTGAACAGGCTAAAGTTGAGGTCGCTATTGCTAAATATGATATTGATCCGAATAAAACGGCCCCGTGGTTAATGTAACTATAAAGGATGATGATGAGTGAAATAATTGAATTAAAAGTTCCTGATATAGGTAATGTTGCCGAAGTTGAAGTCATTGAGGTTTCTATTCAACCCGGTGATGTGGTTGAGGTAGAGCAGTCTTTGTTAGTGATGGAAACAGATAAAGCCTCTATGGAATTACCTGCGATTGCTGCGGGGACTGTCCAAGAAGTTAAGATTAAAGTTGGAGATAAAGTTTCTGAAGGGACTGTCGTTGCAACGTTGTTGGTCAATGTCGAAGCAGAGAGTTCAATTGACTCGTCTACGACGGCTAATGAGGTTAAAGAAGCGTCGGTTGCTGTTGAACCGTCACCTCCTGTTGTGATTGATGCACCTAAAGTAAATATGGCGACTGTAATGAACGAGGTTACAACATCGACGCATAGCCATGCTACACCTGGGGTTAGACGATTTGCTAGAGAGCTGGGTGTTGATTTATCGTTGATGGCATCGGGCAATGGACGTAAAGGGCGAATTTTAAAGGATGACGTTAAAAATTTCGTTAAGCAATCGTTAGCGACTAAGCATACTGAGGTTAATAATACAGGGTCAGGTATTCCTGCTTTACCTGTGGTTGATTTTTCTAAATTTGGGGAAACGGAAGAAAAACCGTTAACTAAAATTCAACGGTTAACAGGGAAGCATTTAAGTTGTAATTGGCTTAATTTGCCGATGGTAACTCAGCATGAAGAGGCTGATATTACTGAGATGGAAGCTTTTAGAAAAGCGTTAAACAGTGAGCAAGTAGCGGCTAATAAAGTTAAAGTGACACCACTAGCGTTTATTATTAAAGCGGTGTTGGCTGCGATGAAAGTCTATCCTCAGTTTAATAGTTCTTTATCATCGGATGGTGAGCGTTTAATTTATAAAAAGTATTTTAATATCGGAATTGCGGTGGATACACCTAATGGGCTTGTTGTTCCCGTTATAAAAGAGGCCGATCAAAAAAGTATTTTAGAGTTAGTTGATTCCATGAGAACCTTAAGTGCTAAAGCGCGAGAAGGGAAATTATCAGCGAGCGATATGCAAGGGGGCTGTTTTACTATTTCCAGTTTAGGAGGAATTGGTGGAACTGGGTTTACGCCGATTGTTAATGCGCCTGAAGTGGCTATTTTAGGAATTGCAAAAGCAGCCATGAAACCTGTTTGGGATGGAAGTGACTTTATTCCCAGATTAATACTGCCCTTGGACTTAACCTATGACCATCGTGTTATAGATGGGGCTGACGGCGCACGGTTTGTCGTGACGGTTGCTAAGTATTTACAGGATATACGTCGATTGTTGTTATAACTTGACTTATATTTAGATACTTGCATCGGGCGGAAACTATTTAAGGTTAGACTAAAAGCTGGAGTATAAACTGTGTTTTGTATTCCAGACTTTAGTTTTGAAAATCATTCATATTTCATTTTTTAGAGATCCTCTTCTCGTTGAATCATTTTATGAATTCGCCTAACGCCAAAAGCAACCATGAGTAATACTAAAGGAATTGAAAACCCAGAAACAACGTCAGGCTCGATGTTCCAGCCTATTTTTTTTAATGCCGTACTCATAGAACCGATTAAACTCACGACATAGGTTGTAATGGCAACAATAGAAACCCCCTCAACCGTTTCTTGTAAGCGTAATTGCATTTTTGCGCGTAAATCCATAGAAGTTAATAAGGCTTGATTTTGTCGTTCTATGCTCATATCGACGCGTGTACGTAACAATTGACTGGTATTACTAATACGTTTTGAAAGGCGTAAAAACCGTTTGTCCGTCATTTGGCAGGTATTAATCGCAGGTTCTAAACGCCGCTTCATAAACTCCCCGATGGTTTGAATTCCCTGAATTCTATTTTCACGCAAATCGGCAATTCGTTGTCTAACCAACTTATAATAAGCATTGGCAGCCCCAAAACGAAAATGATTATTAGAAATATGATGCTCAATTTCAGCGGCCAAGGTGGTGAGTTCATCTAATAAAACGCTATCATCCCGATCATCTTGGGACATGGCTTTCGTAATTTCCAATAAGCGTTGATCGCTCTGATTAATTTTAGGGGTTAATTGTTTAGCAATGGGAAAGGCTAATAAGGCCATCACGCGATACACTTCAATCTCAAATAATCGTTGTAATAAGCGTCCTGCCTGTTGTTTTTTCAAACTATAATCAATAATTAAAAAACGACTAAAGCCATCGACATGAATTCTAAAATCAGTAAACGCTCTTGCTGCTCCACCTGATACCTCCGCGCCTACAACAGGATTATTAGAAAAATAACTTGAAATAGTTTCCAAACTCAATGATTTTTCAGTGGGTGTTATGACCGTTGCGTGGGTTGATACCATGATTTTTCCAGGTAACTGTGCCAGCCAATCCACAGGAACATGTTCTAATGCGGGGGATTCAAAAGGGTCGTCTAAACTATTAGCCACATAAAAGGTATAACAAATAAATTCCGCATGTTGTTCCCAGCGAAGTTGAAAGGCATCAAAGGCCGCTGAAAAATGATCGGCCTCTTTATTCGGTGGAGTGACTCCAAATCGCTCACACAATAAATCTAAGTGATGTCGTGCTTGTAGTTTTTCATCAGGCGTTAAGAATAATGCTAAGTGACTGCAACGAACAGGCAGTTCTAAAATCACCGAAGCACGCGCATGAACCTCATTATGTAAGGTAAAGCGTTGCGTATGATTATCAGGCAAAGGAAATAAGGTTGCCACAAGTGTCCTTAAGTGATTAAAAATAGACTAATTGTAAGTAAAAACTAAAGCGAATAAAAGCCCGCTTGTATTATGAGTCCTCCTTTATTCTCATTATAATAGACTTGTTCTTCTAAATAAAATATATTAAAATCAATTGCTTATATATACTTGATAACACTCACAATCAGTTGATACAGCCTAATAAATAAACTTTAAATTAAATTATTAAAAATAATAAATAAGCTTTATAATAAATTTCTATAAAAAATAAAAATCAAAGTATAACATGAAAATAAAAGAAATTTTACCAAGAATTTATGATGATAGACAGTTAAGAGCTTTAACAGGATTAAAAACAGAACATTTTATTTTACTATTATCTCTATTTGAAAAGACCCTTATTGAAGATCAAAAATAAAAACATGAAAATAAAGAAAGAAAATACGGTAGTGGTTTAGATAGCACATTAAAAACACCCGCAGACAAATTATTATTTATATTAAATTATATGAAGTGCTATTCTACTTTCGATCACTTAGGGTTTTCTTTTAATATGAATAAATCATGCGCTCATACTCATGTATACAAATTATTTCCAATTTTAATAAAGACGTTAGATATATTTAATGTTTTACCTGCAACAAGTTTTTCAACCCCTGAAGAAATGCAGCAGGCTTTTGGCGGAGTTCAAACATTGATAATAGATACTACAGAGCGTGCTGTACAACGCCCTAGTGACTATGAAGAACAAAATGAATTTTACAGTGGTAAAAAAAACAGCATACAATTAAAAATACCACTATAGCTTCTTTAGGTCATTTAATTTTATATATTGGGGTTAGTTTTCCAGGTAAAAATCATGATTATGGAATGTTTAAAAAAGAATTTAATCCAGAATTAAATTGGTTTAGTAATTTGGCTACCAATTTAAGACGGGACATCCAGCAATTTCAAAGGGTTAGAAAACACACGCTTTCGACTATTTCTAGGAAGCGGTAACTCGCCCATTTCATTCAGTAGCCATGAAAACAAGTCTGGAAACTCGGTATCAAATAAACGCATGGCGGCGGTTGTGCCATCCTCACGTTTGATTCCGTAGTTATGAATGACCGTCAACGCGTTTAATCGCTTTTTATTCAAACCTCGCCCATTGCGATACATTTGCGATAAACAGCCATTTCGCCCTTCCACCGCAGATGAACTGCGTTGAAACTGCCTTGCCATATGCTCCGCCAATGTTAGCCATCGCTGCATTTCACTGATTGATAACTTTGCACTAAATGGGTCTGATTTGAGCTTATCAGACGCGGTTTCCCAAGCTTTTCGATAGTTTTCCTTTGACCTGCGGCTTTTAGTTTGTTCCATTTTCTGATGCCAATAAACAACGGGTAATAATGTTGTGGTCAACCAATATTCGGTATCCGCATCAAGCCCCAAATTTTGCAAGGTTTCGCGTACCCAAAGCCACCAAAAACTGATGGATACCGCTAACGGTTTTATTTGATTACGAAACTTTTTCATCACGCCTTTATGATCGTTAATCCCTTGTTTTTCCGCTATTTTTTCAAAGGCTCGCGCTCTTAACTCTAGCAACTTCTCAACCTGTTCCGCATCGTTTCTACGACTATCATTGAGTGAAAAAGGATGAACTTCATCCGCAATCCCTTGTAAGTTTTCGTGATAATCTGTTTGTATTTTTTTGGCTTCTTCAAGCTCTTTTTCAGCCGTTATCCGTGTTGTTTTAAGTCCAATAATTTTCTGCATCGTTGCCGTTTTAGAAACAGTAGACTCTGCGGTTTGCGCTGCTTGCCGCTGTTTTTCAGCCCTTGCTGCACGCCTGCCGATTTTCGCGCCTAACCAGCGACTCATATCTTGTTGAGCATGAAAAATATCTGCCCCCGATTCGCACTTAAACCCCGTCACTGCCATTTTTATCAACGCCTTAGCGCGATCACTAATCGCATGATTAACCTCAATGCCTAATGATTCTAATCGTGGCGAAACCTTTTTATACCAAGTATCGTAGCACCTATCATCGCTAATATCTTCCAACAAAAGATAGCCAGAACGTAAGTCCATTAAAACTAAAATCATAAAGTTGCCGAAAAAGTCTCATCCAGCCCAGCAACAACTTTACGTGTTTGTTTTTTCACACTTTTTCGCATTCTTGCTGAAACTGCGGCAATAAGACTTCCATTTTATTGATTTGAGTCCGCAGTGCGTCGGGTGATACGCCCACATGGGTGTCAATCCGTATCATTTTAAAAAACAGCGATAAAGTCTCTGCACCTACGCCTGCCTTTAATCCAAAGACATACAAGGCGGAAAACACCATTAATCTTTGCCAAGAACTACCTGCCTCGGTTTCCCATAATGATGATTCAGGATGTCGATTTCGCTTTGTTTGCGCTTGACGATGACGATGCACACTGCTTTTTGAGCGACCAACAATTGAAGCTAAGTTACGAACAGTTTGCTTGCCTGTTGTTGTAATTTCAGCGATAATTGCGTGACTAGCTGCGCGTATTTTCTATGTTGTTCTGTTTTTTTAGTCATTAACCTATGATACAAGAATATCGCAGTTAGTTCTTTATTTTGTCCCGTCTTAAGTTGGTAGCCAGTAATTTTAATATATTTATTGATTTAGGTTATTTGGGGTTTAATAATGAATATAAAACTAATTCGGTAAATATTCCTCATAAAAAACCAAATAAATCTAAGCATAATCCAAACCCAACATTAACTGAAAAACAAAAAAAAGAAAACAAAGAGATGAGTCGTGAAAGAGTCATTGTTGAGCATGTAATCGGTGGAATGAAAAGATATAGATGTCTAGTTGACAAGTTTAGAAATAAAAAAGAAGGTGTAAAAGATTTATTTTCTTTTTTAGCGGCTATCCTATGGAATTTTAACATGATATATTAACTTCTTCTTAAAGAACAAGTCTAATGATAAATTTCTACGCCAATGACCCAATTAATTAATATTTCTATTGCCGAGCAACAGCTTACTTTAATAAAAAATAACCAATTGATACGGCAGTATTCAGTTTCAACCGCAAAAAATGGAGTAGGGCAGACGATGGGGAGTGGCTGTACTCCATTAGGTTTACATCGAATTCGTGCCAAAATAGGCGCGGGGGAACCTTTAAAGAGCGTTTTTATTGGGAGACGAGTAACTGGTGAGGTTTACTCGACTGAATTAGCTAAAAAATACCCCCAGCGTGACTGGATTCTAAGTCGTATTTTATGGCTTGGTGGGTTAGAGGCGCGTAAAAATCGCTATGGTGACATGGATACAACTTGGCGTTATATTTATATTCATGGGTGTCCAGACCATTTATTACAGGGAAAACCTGAGTCGCATGGCTGTATTAGAATGAAAAATGCAGACATTATTGAGCTGTTTGAATGGGTTGATACGCAAACACAGGTCTATATTGATAAGGACTGATCTATATATAGAGTAGGGAGGGCGTAAATTTTTATAACTAATTTAAGCAGGGTTGTAAAGATTTAAGGGGGTATGCTGAATAAAAAGATATGAAATTTTAGCTATTTTTCGGTTTAAGTAAAAAATTAAACGTAATTAAGAACGGATATAGGGCTTGTTTGCATCGCTAAAGTAAAAATAAAGCGAACCTAACTTGTTGAAAAATAAATGATTGGTTAAAAACATCAAATAAAAGTAAAAATAAAGTTGACGAAAAGAAAAGAGACTGTATAATACGCCTTTCTTTCAGCAACACACCGTTTCGGGAAGAAATTAAGGAAAAAGAATTTTCAACAAGGTGTTGACAAAAAACGAACATTAAGTTATAATGGTTGGCTCACTAAGGAGAGTTAATTAACTCTTTGAAGTGATTAAGAACCTCGGTTCTTACGCTCTTTAACAAGTAAATCGAAATAATTTGTGTGGGTACTTGTGCTTGGATATTAAGTTTGTAAAAAATATTCGAGACAGTATTTACACTGAACAATCATTCATTTGAATGTTTACGTTTAATTCTGAATCGAGTCAAGATTTTTTGGTTGGTTTATCTTTATAAAATCAACAAATGCAAGTTTAAACTGAAGAGTTTGATCATGGCTCAGATTGAACGCTGGCGGTATGCTTAACACATGCAAGTCGAACGGTAACAGCAGGAGCTTGCTTCTGGCTGACGAGTGGCGGACGGGTGCGTAATGCATAGGAATCTGCCTAGTAGTGGGGGACAACTCGAGGAAACTCGTGCTAATACCGCATAAGCCCTACGGGGGAAAACGGGGGATCTTCGGACCTCGTGCTATTAGATGAGCCTATGTTAGATTAGCTTGTTGGTGAGGTAATGGCTCACCAAGGCGACGATCTATAGCTGGTCTGAGAGGATGATCAGCCACACTGGGACTGAGACACGGCCCAGACTCCTACGGGAGGCAGCAGTGGGGAATATTGGACAATGGGCGAAAGCCTGATCCAGCAATACCGCGTGTGTGAAGAAGGCCTGAGGGTTGTAAAGCACTTTCAATTGGGAGGAAAAAGTATCGGTTAATATCCGTTACCTTGACATTACCTTTAGAAGAAGCACCGGCTAACTCCGTGCCAGCAGCCGCGGTAATACGGAGGGTGCAAGCGTTAATCGGAATTACTGGGCGTAAAGCGTTCGTAGGCGGTTTGTTAAGTTAGATGTGAAAGCCCCGAGCTTAACTTGGGAACGGCATTTAAAACTGGCAGACTAGAGTTTGGGAGAGGGAAGTGGAATTTCAGGTGTAGCAGTGAAATGCGTAGAGATCTGAAGGAACACCAGTGGCGAAGGCGGCTTCCTGGACTAAAACTGACGCTGAGGAACGAAAGCATGGGTAGCAAACGGGATTAGATACCCCGGTAGTCCATGCCGTAAACGATGTCAACTAACTGTTGGGTACTTCGGTACTTAGTGGTGGAGCTAACGTATTAAGTTGACCGCCTGGGGAGTACGGCCGCAAGGCTAAAACTCAAATGAATTGACGGGGGCCCGCACAAGCGGTGGAGCATGTGGTTTAATTCGATGCAACGCGAAGAACCTTACCTACCCTTGACATCCAGAGAATCTGTTAGAGATAGTAGAGTGCCTTCGGGAACTCTGTGACAGGTGCTGCATGGCTGTCGTCAGCTCGTGTCGTGAGATGTTGGGTTAAGTCCCGTAACGAGCGCAACCCTTATCCTTAGTTGCCAGCACATAATGGTGGGAACTCTAGGGAGACTGCCGGTGATAAACCGGAGGAAGGTGGGGACGACGTCAAGTCATCATGGCCCTTATGGGTAGGGCTACACACGTGCTACAATGGCCAGTACAGAGGGCTGCGAACTTGCGAGAGTAAGCAAATCCCAGAAAGCTGGTCTTAGTCCGGATTGGAGTCTGCAACTCGACTCCATGAAGTTGGAATCGCTAGTAATCGCGAATCAGAATGTCGCGGTGAATACGTTCCCGGGCCTTGTACACACCGCCCGTCACACCATGGGAGTGGGTTGCAAAAGAAGTGGGTAGACTAACCTTCGGGAGGTCGCTCACCACTTTGTGATTCATAACTGGGGTGAAGTCGTAACAAGGTAGCCCTAGGGGAACCTGGGGCTGGATCACCTCCTTACAAAATGACTTATGTTAAGCATGAGTACTCACAACAAATTATTTCGGTTTAAAGCAACAGACGATTGGGTCTGTAGCTCAGTTGGTTAGAGCGCACCCCTGATAAGGGTGAGGTCGGAGGTTCAAATCCTCCCAGACCCACCAATTTATAGATAATTTTAAGGATGGAAAATAAGTTTTTCATCTCTATTTGTGTCTGTATCTATTGGGGCTATAGCTCAGCTGGGAGAGCACCTGCCTTGCACGCAGGGGGTCTGCGGTTCGATCCCGCATAGCTCCACCATTTCTATAAGATTTCACACGAGATTTTATAGAATTGGTAACGTTTGTTATTAATAAGCTCTTTAAAAATTTGGAAATCTGTAACTATAGTGTTTATCTTTATTATAAGGATAAATATTTTAAAACGAGTTAAACAATGGATTAATTTTTATAATTAAACTGTTGAATAATGAGTTCTCAAGCAGAAAAAAGCGAAAATGTTAGCGAACCCGTATAACGTTAAATAAGCCTTAACAGACTTATTGGGGTTATATGGTCAAGTGAATAAGCGCATACGGTGAATGCCTTGGCAGTAAGAGGCGATGAAGGACGTTGTAGAATGCGATAAGCTTCGGGGAGTGTTCAAACCCACTATGATCCGAAGATTTCCGAATGGGGAAACCCACTTATCATAAGATAAGTATCCTTACCTAAATACATAGGGTAAGGAAGCGAACCTGGAGAACTGAAACATCTAAGTACCCAGAGGAAAAGAAATCAACCGAGATTCCCTTAGTAGCGGCGAGCGAACGGGGATTAGCCCTTAAGCATTTATTAAGTTAGTGGAACAGTCTGGAAAGTCTGGCGATACAGGGTGATAGCCCCGTACACGAAAACTTATTAGGTGTGAAATCGAGTAGGTCGGAGCACGAGAAACTTTGACTGAATAGGGGGGGACCATCCTCCAAGGCTAAATACTCCTTACTGACCGATAGTGAACTAGTACCGTGAGGGAAAGGCGAAAAGAACCCCTGTGAGGGGAGTGAAATAGAACCTGAAACCGTATGCGTACAAGCAGTGGGAGCATCGATTTATCGGTGTGACTGCGTACCTTTTGTATAATGGGTCAGCGACTTACATTTTGTGGCAAGCTTAACCGAATAGGGGAGGCGTAGCGAAAGCGAGTCTTAATAGGGCGTTTAGTCGCAAGGTGTAGACCCGAAACCGGGCGATCTATCCATGACCAGGTTGAAGGTGGGGTAATACCTACTGGAGGACCGAACCCACTTATGTTGAAAAATGAGGGGATGAGTTGTGGATCGGAGTGAAAGGCTAATCAAGCCCGGAGATAGCTGGTTCTCCTCGAAATCTATTTAGGTAGAGCCTCGTGTATAACTGTTGGGGGTAGAGCACTGTTTTGGCTAGGGGGTCATCCCGACTTACCAACCCAATGCAAACTCCGAATACCAACAAGTTGCAGCACGGGAGACACACGGCGGGTGATAAGGTTCGTCGTGAAGAGGGAAACAGCCCAGACCGTCAGCTAAGGTCCCAAAATTATAGCTCAGTGGAAAACGATGTGAGAAGGCCCAGACAGCCAGGAGGTTGGCTTAGAAGCAGCCATCCTTTAAAGAAAGCGTAATAGCTCACTGGTCGAGTCGGCTTGCGCGGAAGATTTACCGGGGCTAAGCTATATACCGAAGCTACGGATCTTACTTTGAGTAAGGTGGTAGAGGAGCGTTCTGTACGCTGTTGAAGGTTCATTGAGAAGTGGGCTGGAGGTATCAGAAGTGCGAATGCTGACATGAGTAACGATAATGGGAGTGAAAAACTCCCACGCCGAAAACCCAAGGTTTCCTGCGCAACGCTAATCGACGCAGGGTTAGTCGGTACCTAAGGCGAGGCCGAAAGGCGTAGTCGATGGAGAACAGGTTAATATTCCTGTACTTGTTATAACTGCGATGGGGTGACGGAGAAGGCTAGATCAGCAATCTGTTGGAATAGGTTGTTTAAGCAGGTAGGGAGAAAGTTTAGGTAAATCCGGACTTTTGTTAATCCTGAGATGTGATGACGAGAAGTAATCCCCTCGGGGATGAACCGAAGTGATTGATGCCATGCTTCCAAGAAAAACCTCTAAGCTTCAGGTTATAACGAGCCGTACCCCAAACCAACACAGGTGGGTGGGATGAGAATTCTAAGGCGCTTGAGAGAACTCGGGTGAAGGAACTAGGCAAAATGGTACCGTAACTTCGGGAGAAGGTACGCCCTTGGTAGGTGAAGTCCCTTGCGGATGGAGCCAAAGAGGGCAGCATTAAACTGGTGGCTGCGACTGTTTAGCAAAAACATAGCACTCTGCAAACACGAAAGTGGACGTATAGGGTGTGACGCCTGCCCGGTGCTGGAAGGTTAATTGATGAGGTTAGTGCTTGCACGAAGCTTTTGATCGAAGCCCCAGTAAACGGCGGCCGTAACTATAACGGTCCTAAGGTAGCGAAATTCCTTGTCGGGTAAGTTCCGACCTGCACGAATGGCGTAACGACGGCCACACTGTCTCCACCCGAGACTCAGTGAAATTGAAATTGCGGTGAAGATGCCGTATACCCGCGGCTAGACGGAAAGACCCCGTGCACCTTTACTATAGCTTTACACTGGACTTTGAACCTACTTGTGTAGGATAGCTGGGAGACATTGAAACCACATCGCTAGGTGGGGTGGAGTCACCCTTGAAATACCAGCCTGGTATGTTTGAAGTTCTAACCTAGACCCGTTATCCGGGTTGGGGACAGTGTATGGTGGGTAGTTTGACTGGGGCGGTCTCCTCCCAAAGAGTAACGGAGGAGCACGAAGGTACCCTAATCCTGGTCGGAAATCAGGAGTTTAGTGCAATGGCATAAGGGTGCTTGACTGCGAGACGGACGTGTCGAGCAGGTACGAAAGTAGGTCATAGTGATCCGGTGGTTCTGAATGGAAGGGCCATCGCTCAACGGATAAAAGGTACGCCGGGGATAACAGGCTGATACCGCCCAAGAGTTCATATCGACGGCGGTGTTTGGCACCTCGATGTCGGCTCATCACATCCTGGGGCTGAAGCAGGTCCCAAGGGTATGGCTGTTCGCCATTTAAAGTGGTACGCGAGCTGGGTTCAGAACGTCGTGAGACAGTTCGGTCCCTATCTGCCGTGGGCGTTTGAGATTTGAGGGAAGCTGCTCCTAGTACGAGAGGACCGGAGTGGACGAACCCCGGTGTTCCAGTTGTCTCGCCAGAGGCATTGCTGGGTAGCTACGTTCGGACAGGATAAGCGCTGAAAGCATCTAAGCGCGAAGCCCCTCCCAAGATGAGATCTCACTGGAACTTAAAGTTCCCTGAAGGGCTGTTGGAGACTACAACGTTGATAGGTCAGGTGTGGAAGCGCAGTAATGTGTGAAGCTAACTGATACTAATTGCCCGTGAGGCTTGACCATATAACACCCAATCAGTTTGGGTCGTTATTGGAAGTTAACATGCTTTTAAAGCGAAGAGAATTGATACAGATTTCCAACTCAATGCAACAGAGCTGCATTGATTGATAATAAGTGAGTTACTTATTACACCAAATTGCTTGGTGACCATAGCGAGAGTGAACCACCTGATCCCATCCCGAACTCAGAAGTGAAACCTCTTAGCGCCGATGATAGTGTGGCAGGTTGCCATGTGAAAGTAGGGAATTGCCAAGCTTAAATTTAAAAAAACCGTTTACGAAAGTACAACGGTTTTTTTTTGCTTGGAATAAAGGTGATCTCTCTGATATTTTCAAAAAGTAATGGGTACCTTATTAATAAAAATGTTAGTAATAAAATACTGTAATTACATTGACGTGGCTCCGTAAAAGTCAGGCTTAAACTATTTTATTTTGGCTTAGGTATTATTTTAAAAAAAGTCGAATCAATTATTATTTAGGTTTTTTATTATAAAGGTTAATGAAATCAGTTAGATAAAAACAATATATTTTTATTTTTATTTTAGAGATAGATCACGTTTTTGATGTTTATATTTCAAGCTTATCTTTGGGTGTGTTATATAATTGAGCGTAAGATTTAAGAATAATGAGGTAAATGAAAAACCGCCAAAATCGTTAAGAGTTTTGTGAATTACCTGTTTTCTTTAATTTATATCAATATTCTTGGAGGTTATCATGGCAACTAGTACACAAAAAGAAACAATTATCGAATTGTATACGGCTTATTTTGGTCGTGCGGCTGATAAGGAGGGGGCTGATTTTTGGGTAGGTAAATATGATCAATTTTTACCTGAAGTTTTAAAAGATACCCCTAACCAGTCAGATGCAGAGCGAACTTTACTCATTAAAATCTCAGAGGCAATAGCCACTTCTGACGAATATATTGCGCTTTATCCCCCTGAATTATCTAGTAATGACTTTCTTGAAAAAGTTTATTTAAATCTTTTTGATCGAACGATTGATGAAGAGGGTAAAGCCTTTTGGTTGAAACATTTAGATGCAGGGACAATGACAAAAGATGTTGCCATTATTAGTTTAATTACAGCAGCGAAAGAAAATACCAGTGAACAGGGATTATTGGATACTGCCCTGTTGAAAAATAAAACAGATATTTCATTGCATTATGTAGACGGTTTAGAATCTAATAATATTGAGTTAGCAAAAAAAGCGTTTGAAAAGGTCACTAGCGATCCTTTAACGGTAGCTGCTATTATAAAGGCATTAGATATTGAAGTCGCAGGTGACCAAATAACAACGAATGAAGTAACAGGGGATGTACGGGTTGTTAGTACAGACTTTTTAACGGGAAAGGTTACCTCAACAGTTAAAGATAAGGCAGGAACGCTACTTTCAAGTTCTATTATTAATACAGATGAAACTACTGAAAATGTTATTGAAACGATAACAAACGCTCAAACAGGTGAATTGACTGTTGTGACTAGTGATAAAAATGGCTCTCTACTGACGACCAAAGCAACAACAACGGGTGAGAATGGTCTGCCTTTAATTACCACGACCGATGCGAAAGGTGACCTTATAAGTGTAGGCATTACCACGATTGACGAGGCAACAGGAAGTTTTGTTACTACCGTTAGAGATGCCGATGGAAATTTACTAGAAACAACGGTACAAACAAAAGATGGAGCAACAGGTGAAATAATAGATGTCACCACTAATGACAAAACGGGTAATGTTACGGTCACAACTGTGGATGAGGTGACAGGCGTATCAACGACAACGGATATTACCGCGCCTATTTTAACAGATATTAGTGCGCCTAGTGGAACCTATGCTATTTTGGATACGGTTGAAATTACGCTCACTTATAATGAGGCGGTGATTGTTGATGTTAGTCGAGGTTTGCCAACATTAAGTTTAAGTAATGGTACATTGGCAGGTTATGTTTCAGGAAGTGGGCATAATAGTTTGGTGTTTGGTTATCAGATTAAAAGTGGGGATACCGATACTAAGAATTTAGATGTACTCTCAATTAACCTGAATAGCGGTACCATTACAGATGCAGGTGGAAATACAGCAGGGTTTGCATTAGGCATTGGGGTAAGTTTAAAAAGTGATGCGACGCTTATTATTAAAGGTACGCCAGCACCTGTTATTAGCTCTGATACGACGGCAAGTATTGATGAAAATATTGGACCAAACACGGTAATATATAAGGTTACGTCAAATGATCCAGATGCCACTTACAGTTTAAACGCCTCGGATTATACGTTATTTTATATTAATGGGCAGACAGGTGAGGTTTCCTTAAAAGCGAATCCTGATTTTGAAACCTTAGCCAGTTATAATTTTACTGTTATTGCAACAGATATCTTAGGCAATGCACGCGAACAGGCGATTGCTTTAACTGTTAATAATGTTGACGAAGTTGATCCTATTATTACTTCATTAGCAACAGCAACCCCTGTTAATGAAAATAGTGGTGAAAACCAAGTCATTTATACAGTAACATCAACGGATGATAGTACGGTAGCTTATAGTTTAAAAGCGGTGAACGATGGTGCTTTATTTAGTATTAATAGTAGTTCAGGCGCGATTAAGTTAATTGCTAACCCTGATTTTGTAGCGAAAGAAAATTATAGTTTTACGGTTATTGCGACGGATTTAGAAAACAATAGTGTTGAAAAAATAGTGTCTTTGGCTGTTGTTGATTTGGAAAGTGTTGCACCGACAGCGTCTTTAAGTTACAGCATTGATTCAGGGACAACAAAGGCTGATACGATTATCGTTAAAGATGCGGATACCTTAAGAGTTTTTGCGACTTTTAATGAGGCGATGAGCGACTCCCCACTTCCTACAATTGCGATTGATAATAGTATTTTATTAGCCGCTACTATGACGAAAGAAAGCTCGACGGTTTATTATTATGATTTAAATGTACCTGTAGGGGATTTAACGGGAACAGTAACGATTACCAATGGGAAAGATCTTGCAGGGAATGTAATTACCGCTAATCCAAGCAATCCTACGTTTACGATTGATAATACTATTTCGATTCCTTCATTTTCGTTAAATTCAGATTCAGGTACAAATACGTCAGATGGAATAACTAATGACGCAACAATTGATGTTACTGGTTTAGTGGATGATGTTGCGAGCTGGGAATATAAATTAAAAACAGCTAATTGGGTGGCGGTTACCGATAATAGTACTTCATTTGAATTAGCGGATAATATAGCGTATTCGGGAGATGATATTCAAGTTAGACAAACAGATGTAGCGGGGAATGTTTCTGATATAGCTAAGAATACAAATAGTATAGTGATTGATAAAGTAGTGCCTACTTTAAGTTTAGTAGAGATTGTTTCAAGTAATAGCGATACATCATTGGCGAAAACTGGCGATATCGTTACGTTAAGTTTCACATCTAGTAAAACGATTAACACACCGACTGTCCTTATTGGAGGACAATCGGCAACAGTAAGTAATACAAGCAATAGTTATACCGCAACTTACACGTTACTTTCCTCGGATACAGAAGGAGCATTAGGGATTAATATTGCTTTTAGCGATACTGCGGGGAATGCTGGAACGAATGTAACGACGGCTACTAATTCAAGTTCGGTGACTTTTGACAGAACAGCACCTACTTTAAGTTCAGTAGGAATTGCTTCAAATAATAGCGATACATCATTAGCGAAAATAGGCGATATCGTTACGTTAAGTTTTACATCCAGCGAGACCATTAATACACCTACTGTCACTATTGGTAGTCAATCAGCAAGTGTGACTAATTCGGGCAATGATTACACAGCAACTTACACATTACTTTCCTCAGATACCGAAGGAGCATTAGGGATTAATATTGCTTTTAGCGATACTGCGGGGAATGCTGGAACGAATGTAACGACGGCTACTAATTCAAGTTCGGTGACTTTTGACAGAACAGCACCTACTTTAAGTTCAGTAGGAATTGCTTCAAATAATAACGATACTACTTTGGCAAAAATAGGCGATGTAGTTACTTTGAGTTTTACATCAAATGAAGCTATTACCCCGACCGTCACTATTGGAGGGAAATCAGCAACAGTAACTAACACGGGTAATAATTATACTGCGACTTATACGTTACTTTCCACGGATACAGCAGGCGTATTAGGGATTAATATTGCTTTTAGCGATACTACGGGAAATACAGGAACAAGTGTAACTGCGGTAACTAATTCCAGCTCGGTAACATTTGATAAAATAGCTCCCACTTTAAGTGCAGTAGCGATTGTTTCAAATAATAGTAATACAGCATTAGCAAAAATAGGTGATATTGTTACGTTAAGTTTTACATCAAGTGAAAGCATTAGTACACCTACCGTGACTATTGATTCTAAAACAGCTATTGTGAGTAATACTTCGGGTAATAGCTATACCGCTACTTATACATTAGATTCAAATAATAATGAAGGAGCATTAGGGATTAATATTGCTTTTAGCGATACTGCGGGGAATGCTGGAACGAATGTAACGGCGGTTACTGATTCAAGTTTGGTGACTTTTGATAAAACAACTCCTGCTGTGACGAGTGTAACATCACTTGATGATGATAAAACTTATGCTGCTGGGGACACTATTAGTATTAATATTTTATTTGATGAAGTAGTTGACGTAACAGAGACACCCACCTTAACACTTGAAACGGGTACAACAGATCAGGTTGTTAATTATACGTCAGGAACAGGAACAAACACGCTAACATTTGATTATACGGTACAAGCTGGGGACGCAAGTCTTGATTTAGCTTATTTCGATACAAGTGCCTTAAAATTAAACTCAGGAACAATTACGGATGCAAGTGGTAATAGTGCAGTTTTAACTTTGCCTACGGTTGGTGCTACGGGATCATTATCAAATTCTAAAGCTCTTGTTGTAGAAGCGAGTACTGTGGATACAAGTGTCGTTGTTTTTGATTTAACGACAGGAGAAAGTAGTGACCATAGTAATAGAACGTTTAGCAGTAGTGTTGATTATGATATTTATATTAAGGTAGCAAGTGCAAGCAATACCTTGGTAGCGTTGGATGCAGTAGAAAAATGGAAAGGGGCTGCGGACTTAGGTGCGTTGGATAAAATAACTTTAGTAGGGAATGGTGCTGTTATTGAAGGTAATAAAGGTAATATTCTAAATGGTATAACTAAGCTTAGTGCCAATGATATAAGGTTTAAAACTGTGTCTGCAAATGCTATTGTTTTAGAAAATTCTGGAACTGTTAAACGGTATTATAATGGCACAGGAAATATTCAACCAGACTTGTTTACAGATATATTTTTGCATAAAGTAATAGGCATACAAACACCTTTAATAACACTGCCTAGTGGTATAAGCATTTAGCGATTGTAGAGACGCGAAGCATCGCGTCTCTACCAGCATTTATCCTTGATTAGCTTAAAACTATTGATGATGACTCATAGACATATTTATCTCAACTAATTCTTTAAGCAATACCGTAATCTTTTCCAACTCAATATCCTTATCCGTTTTCACTAAACTGACTAATTTACGATAACGCGTAATGGCGGTATTCGATAGTTTCAAACACGCCGCTAACTTATCGTTCACTTTTAACGACGATTGTTGTAAAACAACAATCGTTAAACGACAGCATACATTATTAAATTCTTTTTTAACCGTTCGGCGTGCCAAAGACTCCCAAACCGTATTTTTAGGTAAATCATTAATTTGTTGTCGTAACCATAACAAATCAAACGCATCAATAATTTGAAAAAAAGCAATCGCACAATCTTGTAAACTACTTCGGGTTTGTTTTTTTAACCAAACCACATCCAAACACCAATAAAGAACATCCAAAACCACAATCTCAATCGCAACTTCTGCGGCAACCCCTTTGTGAATAAAATTATCGACTTGCTCATCAATCCATTTTTGTTCAGTTTGCGTCATAAAACTCGCTATTTGTGTATTCAAGGCTTTAATGCCTTCAATATAATCTTGACGATCATCAAAAAGCCCTAATTGCTGCCTATCTTTATCAATAAACCAATACATTGCTTTTTCAATCGCCTTTCTAAGCGTCATTTTTAGCGAGGCGAAGACCTCTTTATTGAGTTGTGTGGTTTGAGATTCTAATTGCTCCCAAAGAATATCAACATTGAAAACCTCACAAACTAAACTATCAATATTAATAATCGCAACCGTACTACACCCTGTTTCCTCCATCAGACGATAAGGTAACACCATCCCCATGCGGTTAATTAATTGATTAACCAATCCATTAGCCACAATTTCATCACGAAGACTGTGTTGTTGAATTTCTTCGGGGTATTTTTGTTGTAATGCCGCTGGAAAATAAGCCTGTAATGTCTTAAAAAATAACTTTTTATCCAGCCCTGTAAGCTCTTTTAATAACTCTTGCTTCATTAATTGCTTGCTATACGCCAGTAACACCGATATTTCAGGACGCGTTAACCCTTTTGATTGAGTATGGCGTTCTTTTAAAATAGAGTCACTTGGAATACTTTCTAAGGGTCGATTCAAATGTCCTCGGTCTTCTAGTGCCTTAATTAACAATTGACTATCAACGCTGTTTTCACTGGAATGTGATTCTATTAATGAAATCACTTGGTTTTGTTGATAATTATTCACTAAAACTTTATTGGCAACCTCTTCAGTCATCGCTTCAAGTAATTGGTTTCGCTGTTTTTCAGTTAAATCCCCTTTACGCATTAACCCATTAAGCAAAATTTTAATATTAACTTCATGGTCAGAACAATCAACCCCAGCGGAATTATCAATCGAATCGGTATTGCAATAGCCTCCTTGCTGGGCATATTCAATCCGTCCTTTTTGAGTAAAACCTAAATTACCGCCTTCGGCAACCACTTTACACTGTAATTGCTTACCATTAACCCGCACCGCATCATTGGCCTTATCACCCACATCAATATTTGATTCATCATGGGCTTTAACATACGTTCCAATGCCGCCATTCCATAATAAATCAACTGGCGCGGAGAGAATGGCTCGAATTAATTCATGGGGGGTTAAGGTTTCACTGCGGATATTTAAACATTTTTGAACTTGCGGGGAGATAGCAATGGATTTTAAATTGCGTAAAAATACGCCGCCGCCTGTCGAAATTAAGTCAGCATCATAATCTTGCCATGACGACTTAGGACATTGGAACAAACGTTGACGCTCTTTAAAACTGTTGGCAGGATCGGGGTTAGGGTCTAAAAAAATATGAAGATGGTCAAATGTCGCCACTAATTTGATTTGTGAGGATAAGAGCATTCCATTACCAAAGACATCCCCTAACATCCCCCCAATTCCCACCACTGTAAACGGTGTATTCGTGGTATTTAAATTAAGCTGACTAAAGTGATGTTTAACCGATTCCCACGCACCACGCGCAGTAATTCCCATCACTTTATGGTCATAACCCACAGACCCCCCTGATGCGAAGGCATCGCCTAACCAAAAATCAGCTTGTTGGGATAATTGATTGGCGTAATCTGAAAATTTTGCCGTGCCTTTATCCGCAGCAACCACCAAATAAGGGTCATTACCATCATAACAAACCACCTCTTTTGGTTTAATGCAGAGACCATCTTGTTTATTATCGGTTAAGGTTAATAAGCTTTGAATAAAAATCTGATAACATTGAATCACTTCCTGATAAATTTTGTCTTTGTCGGTTATTTTATGCAAACGTTTAACCACAAAGCCACCTTTTGCCCCTGTGGGAACAATTAAGGCGTTTTTAGTCATTTGAGCTTTCATTAACCCTAAAATTTCAGTTCTAAAATCTTCACGTCGATCAGACCAACGGATTCCACCGCGCGCGACGGCTCCACCGCGAAGATGAATGCCTTCAACACGGGGCGAATAAACAAAAATTTCAAAATACGGAACGGGTGCGGGCATTTCATTGATTAAGGCGGAATCAAATTTAATCGCAAAAAAAGGAAAACCTTGTTCATCGGTTAAATTGGAAAAATAATTGGTTCTAACCGCCGCGTGAATGAGGTTTAAATAATGTCTTAAAATTCGATCTTCATCTAGGGAACTTACTTGTTCAATCGCTTCCTCTACAGGTAAAGAAATTTCACACAATTGTTTAACTTGCTGATTTAAATCGGGGTTAAAGCGTTGATTAAAAAAATCAAATAATAGACTAACGACTTGTGGATTTTTAGATAAAGTAAGTTCGACATAGGTTTGGCTAAACTTCATTCCTAGTTGGCGTAAATAAAGGTATAAAGCCCGAAAAAGATTAACTTGCTCCCACTTTAATTTAGCATTCAAAATTAAGGCATTAAAGCCATCATTTTCAATCTTATCAAACCAACATTGTTCAAATGCGGTTTCGAAACGAGGCTTTAAACGGGCTAAATCTAAATCACTACGTTCTACTTCATAATCTAATCCAAAATCATGTAGCCATAAAATGGCCTCACTATTTTTATTTTTAATTTCATAAGGCCGTTCATCACAAACTTTAATGCCCATGTTTTCTAACATAGGCAAACTTTTAGATAAGGAGGCTTGTTGACCTCGATTAAATAATTTAAAACGTAACGTTTTTTTACCACTCACGGTTAAAGGGCTATAAAGTAAACTTTCGGCGTGTAAATTACAATCAATTAATTGTTCAAACTTACCAATATCCAATAATGCGGTTCGTGTCGAGGTTTCTTCTCGATAAGCAGCGGAAAAACCATCACAATAGTTATAAAATAAGGTATTGCCTTTTGCTTCACCAAAATAATGATTTAACTGTATTTGTAAATCATCTTTCCATTCAGCGAGGGCTTCAACAATTTTTTGTTCTAAGGCTTTCAAGTCGTACTGAGTACAGCAGCCTTTATTACTGTGAATAATAAAATGAATCCGCGCTAATATGGATTCTGATAATTGCACACTAAAATCAACATTTTCGCCTTTAAACGTTTCCAACAAAATACTTTGAATTTTTTTACGCGACTGAGTGTGATAGCGATCTCTGGGTACAAAGGTTAATAAAGAAATGAAATGCCCATAAACATCATGACGGACAAAAACACGGACGCGTTGACTTTCTTGTAATTGTAAAACGCCCATCGCACATTCAAATAAACTTTGTTCGTCAGCTTGAAAGAGTTCATCACGCGGTAGCGATTGTAAAATATAAAGTAACGCTCGCGCACCATAGGTATTGGCTCTAAATCCAGAACGCTCTTTTAAGTGTTGAAGTTTATGACTAATCATGGGGATCTTTCTAAGATCACACGAGTAAGCCGATGAACTGTATAACCCTAAAAAACGTTTTTCACCTATAACATCGCCTTTGGAGTTATATTGTTTAATTCCAATATAATCCATAAAAACAGAACGGTGAACCGTCGCTCGGGTGGTGGCTTTGGTAATAATGAGGGGGGATGGTTGAGTGAAATAATCATAAGTTTCGGGGGGAAAGAAACGAGTTTGTTTATTGAGTACTGAGGTAACGGAATCATGAAGAACCCCTAAACCCGTATCGGAAATTATTTTCAACCCTTTTTGTTTATTTTCATCAACGAGTTGATATTCCCTGTAACCTAAAAATACAAAATGATTATCATGGAGCCATTGTAAAAAGGCAATGCTATCGCCTAGGGGATGAGGCGAGGCGTGTTGCTGTGTCTTAAGTTCATTAATAACCGATTGTAAGGTATCAAGACACTTTTTCCAGTCATCGGTTGCAGCTTGCACATCCTTTAATATTCGATTTAAAGAGGCTTTTAGTTCATCAATAGCGGTTTGATTACTTTGTCGGTCTATTTCAACATGTAATAAACATTCGGTACTTATATCGTTGTCATCAGCCATTTCAGCCAATCCTAATAATTTTCCTTGCTCATCGCGTTTAAAATTAAACACGGGATGGATGACTAAATGATTAGTAAACCCATGACGGTTAATTTCCATACAAACCGATTGTAATAAAAAGGGTCGGTCACTCATGACAATTTCGACAATAGTATGTTGTGATTGCCAGCTATGTTCTTCTAAGGTTGGGTTATAAACCTGTACGCAAAAATTATGCGGGGTGGCGTTTAACAGTAAATTCCAATGGGATAATAAAGCCGCATACCAATCTTCAATACTATTATCACTTTCAAAATTTTCAATCACCATTCCCTGATAATACTGGGTTGCAAACGCATTCATTAAGGGGATCGTATCCTCACTTAGCTTGGTTTTAATATAGGCTAAGAGACGTTTCAAAAATTCTTGCTCGGTTTTATAGGTCATGAGATTACCTTAGGTTTTGGTTTTTACAGGTGATGGCATAAAACTTTAATAGATCACACTATTGATCCTATTTAAATTATAGACGCTTTGAATGGGCTGCGTGATGAAAGTCACACTCAGCTAATTCGTAAATTTCAAGGCTAAAGATGGTTGCAGTATTATTAGCATAAAAACAACAGCATAAAAGATGCGTTGTAAAGCCTAAATCTTTGTTATAATCGGTATTCATCGCATTTTAATTATTTTTAAGCTCGTTAATATTGTTAAATTAGCCGCTAAGTGTCTCTAAAAAACGACATTTTTTGAGAGCAATCGCATAAAAGTCGCACTTGCCCTATAAGTTCCCTAAACAACACTATATAATTAGTACGATTTTTAGGGTTAATTCTTTATCCGCCTCAAAGAGCCTAATAAAATGGCTTAACCCCTTAATTTCGGATAATAACTTACAAAGTATTTCATCACTTGTTTTTTTAATAAGGAAAATTTAATGAAAAAATCATTACTATTAGCGGCATCTGTTGCCACTGCCATTCTTTCAGGGTGTGCAACGACACAACCTGCAAACTTTCAATCTTTTCAAGCGAAAGATTTAAGCGCGTTGACTAAATCGAAAGATTTCAAACAAAAAACAAATAACTTTTTTGTTATTAGCGATTCATCAGGTTCAATGACTGAAACCTATATTAATGGTGGACTTGCATCAGATCCTGCGGCG
Source organism: Methylococcales bacterium (assembly GCA_030949405.1). Lineage (NCBI taxonomy): Bacteria > Pseudomonadati > Pseudomonadota > Gammaproteobacteria > Methylococcales > Methylococcales bacterium. The sequence continues at coordinate 484,221 of JAUZSN010000002.1, forward strand.
ATTAAATTAGAAGTTGAAAAAGAACTTTTAAGTCGTATGAATAAAACAATTCCTAGCATGACCTTAAATTCGGGCTTGCGTAGCTTTGGTTTTGGTAAATGTGTTGGTGTAGCCACAAAATTAAACCAAGCTTCAGAGTCTTATTCTAAATCTGCCTTTAATGCGGCGATTGATACTTTAGCTTGTGGTAGTGGCGGCTCGCCAATGGACAAATCATTGGATGCGGCTCAAGAAGATTTAGCAGGAAATTCTGGAAAGACGGCTTTGATTATCTTTAGTGATGGGTTTGAATTAGACAGATCTCCTATCCCATCAGCCCATGCTTTAAAATCTCGTTATGGGGATGATCTATGTATTTACACCGTTTGGACGGGAAATCCTAAAGATGCTGAAGGCCGTACAACGCTATTAAATCTATCAAATATTGGTGCCTGTGGTTTCAGTACTGCAACAGCGGATATTAGTTCACCTGATGGTATGGCTAAGTTTGTTGAAGGGGTCTTCTTCAAAAAAGTATTCCCTGTTATGGAAGGCGATGCTGACTTAGATGGTGTTTTTGATAGTAAAGATCAGTGTCCAAAAACACCGTTAGGAGCAACCGTTAATATTCAAGGTTGTTGGATTATTAAAGGGATTAACTTTGATACAGCGAAACATGCAATCAAATCAAGATACTATCATTTGTTAGATGATGCGGCTTTTGTCTTAAAAAGAAATCCTGGTTTAGCTATTGAAGTTCAAGGACATACAGATAATGTCGGTTCTGATAAATATAACTTAGGTTTATCTGATCGTCGTGCTAAGTCAGTTAAAGGCTATTTAAATAACAAAGCAAAAGGTAAAGCGTCTTTAACTTCACGTGGTTATGGCGAAGCGAAGCCTGTTGCAAGTAATGATACAACAGTAGGTCGTGCGCAAAACCGTCGTGTACAATTAAAAGTCATCCGTAAATAAGATGATTTAGTCTGCGTTAAAACAGACTTTAGTTCTAAAAAAGGGGGAACATTGATTAGAATGTTCCCCCTTTTTATTTGAAAATGACAAAAACTATAATGCCCCATTATCCTGTAACAAGGTATAAACCGCTTCGGCCATTTTTTGATAACCCGCAGTATTTGGATGAACTCTATCAGACTTTAACGCGGCGGAACTTAAAATAGTCGGTAAAGTATCAAGATCAATAGGAATCATTTCTGATTGTGCCACCTGTTGGTAAATCTCCGCACTTTTTAGGTTTAATAAGCTAAAGCTAGGCACGCCTAGCATAACTACGTTAATCTCACGTTGCTTTGCTAATGCAATCATTTGCCTTAGATTTTCGATTGTTTTCTTACGGGGTATATTTCTTAATATATCATTACCGCCATGAATTAAAATTAACATTTGAGGTTTATATTTATCTAATAATTTAGGTAAACGTTGTAAACCCGCCTGACTAATTTCTCCTGAAATGCCTTCATTAATCACCTTACGATGGCTTAATTTCGCTAAAATAGCAGGGTAGGTCGTTTGTCTATCGGTTCCTAAGCTGTAAGTTAAACTATCACCAAAGGCAAGAATAACCGCCTCTTCCGCTAAAGGACTAAACGGAGTTTTAGCGTCATCACACGCATTTAAAAAAATAAATAATAAGCACAATATAATTTTTTTCATAACATTGATAGAGAGAGGGATACATGCAAAAAAATATTTTAATCACAGGCGCGGCTAAACGAATTGGGGCCGCCTGTGCCACCTTATTACACCGTCAAGGCTGTAATATCATCTTGCATTATAGAGAATCTGAAACTCAGGTGCGTGAACTTTGTACGCTATTAAATCAACAACGCCCTAATTCGGCTCAAATCATTCAAGCCGATTTATTAGATTTTGCCGCCTTAAAGCAACTTGCCGACCAAGCAACCGCTATTTGGGGGAAAATTGATGGGTTAGTTAATAATGCCTCTGCTTTTTATCCAACCCCATTGGCGAGTGTGACCGAAAAAACATGGGATGACTTAATGGGATGTAATTTAAAAGCCCCCTTTTTTTTATCGCAGGCGTTAATGGAAACGCTGGGAGCAAATAACGGGTGTATTATTAATATTATTGATATTCATGCCGAACGCGGGCTAAAAGACTATCCTATTTACAGTATGGCTAAATCAGGATTAGCCTCAATGACTCGAATATTAGCGAAAGAATTGGCCCCCTCCATTCGTGTTAATGGAATTTCACCAGGGGCGATTATATGGCCAGAAGACGAATTATCAGAAGCTGCCAAAGGTGACATCATGAGCCGAATTGCTTTAAAACGTGCGGGTGAACCTGATGATATTGCTAAAATGGTGGCTTTCTTCATTAATGATGCCCCATACATTACAGGGCAAATTATTAATGTTGATGGAGGGCGGACATTATTTTGTTAACGGATAGTAGAGATACAAAAGGAACTGACAAAAATGTAAATCGGAGTCCAAAACATGTTTTGGACTCCTGCACCCCATCGATTGATAAGTAATTTATTTTTCAAAATATTTTTTGTCATGTACAGAGAAAGGTTATTGACTCACAAGGTCTTAGTTTGAATGCGATTGAGGTCATTCCTTGGATAATTTTAATCGAAAGGCGACGACTAATAGACCGATAAACATAATCATAAGCACTAACAAAATAGGCGTATCACCCCCTATGGTGACATAAGGGGTTGATCCGCCCATCGGAATAATATTTTCAGTAAGGGTGCTGGTTTTAAATAAAGGGGCTTGTTTAATAATTTTACCATTGGGAGCGATAAAAGCGGTTATTCCTGTATTGGTTGACCGCGCTAAATAACGACCTGTTTCTAAAGCCCGCATTCGTGAAATTTGAGCATGTTGATGGGGTTCAAAGGAATCACCAAACCACGCATCATTGGTGACATTGACTAAATAGGCCGCCTCGGGCATTTTTGAAATCACCTCACTTGAAAAAGCATCTTCATAGCAAATTGAGGTGGCAAAAGAGTAACCTCCTGCTTTTAATAAGGCTTGATTACTTCCACCTGGTGTAAACGTCCCTAAATGAACACCAATTACATCCAAAACCCAGCCTGATAACGGTTGCAGCGGTAAATATTCCCCAAAAGGCAATAAATGATTCTTTTTATAAACACCTCGCTCAGAGCCTAAGGCTAAAACCATATTATAACTTTGCTTACGATCATCACTTTTAGCAGCGACACTCACAATTAAGTCTGTTTGATGCGCTTGTGCCTCAATGGCTAAGGGTTTGATAAACGGCTCATCAACTTGGTGTAAATACGCAGGAATAGCAGTTTCTGGCCAAATAATCACATCCGAATCCCAATGGTTATGAGTCATTTGTTGATAACTTAATAAGGTTTTAACCAGATTTTTAGGCAACCATTTTTGATCTTGGCTAATGTTACCTTGAACCAACGTTATTTTAATGGGATCGCCAATGGCATCCGTCCATTGGATATGTTTTAAACCATAGCCTGTGATTAATAAACTTGAAATAATCGCGCTTTGTAAAATTAAGCGTTGTTTAGTTACTAACATGGCACTTAATAATGAGGCGGTTCCGATAATTAGAAACCCTGTTCCATAGCCTCCAACTAAGGGAATAAAGCCTGCAAAAGCGGTATTTAATTGACTATAAGAAATTTGAAACCAGGGAAAACCATTTAATAACCAAATGCCTCGAAAGTACTCAACAAAAATCCAAATAAAAGGGATAAACCAAAAGAGTAAGCGTTTATTCGTTAGCCACGCTAGTTTGACGACACCATAAGCAATTAAAGCGGGAAACAAGGCCCAAAAAGCGGCGAATAAAAAGGCCATACTGGCAGAGGCTATGAAGCTTGCGCCTCCGTAAAAATAAATACTCACAAAAACCCAGCTAACCCCCAAACCAAATAAGCCGAGTCCATAAAGATACGCTCTAAAAGCGGCTTGTTTAGGGCTATCGGCATAATGCCATGATAAAAATAACAGGACTAATGAAATAATGGCTAAATAAGCATAATTAAAAGGGGCAAAGGCGAAAGTTAATAATAAACCTGAAAAAAAGCTTATTACATTCCAAACTCCGTTAGATAACTTCATAAAATGGATAAAATAATGAAAAAAGAGTCGCTAAAAATTTAATTTAGATCTCAACTATTATGACATATTTACCTGAATATCCAGTTAAAAGCCTAACGAACCCGTTTAAGTTGTAATTTCCCTTAGTATTTATCCTATCATATAAGCCCCTTCTTTTTATAGGCTAAAGTATAAAATAGTAAAACATGACCATCATCACACTTTTTAAAAAAATATGATCTATCTTTCATTTTTTATGTTTATTGATTTAAAATCAATACATAAATTAAACAGTATTTAGAGCATTATTGGTGATCTGTATGAAAACATTAAAATTATTATCCCTAGAACCCCGCGTTTTATTAGATGCAGCCGCTGCAACCACGGCTATTGATGTTCATGCAGATATTAATGAGCAAACAGAAGCCTTTAATGAAAGCCAATCAGATTATTCAAATTCAACCTCTGAGCCCGTTCCTTTAGGGACAGTTCCTTTAACAGAATCTCAAAATCAATGGGAATTGTTAAATACGGCGGGAGTGATGCTTAATCAAGTACAGGCACAGGAAGTAGTTGTGGTTGATACCTCGATTCAAAATTATCAATTATTGCTTGAAAGTGTTAATCCAGAATCTGAAATTATTTATATTGATCCCACACAAGATGGGATTATTCAAATGGCGGACGCGCTTCGTGGGCGTAAAGACATATCGGCTTTACATATTTTATCACATGGCTCAGAAGGGTCTTTGGCATTAGGGACTTCGTTGTTAAATGGCGAGACGATAAGCGAATATCAAGCCTTATTAGCAGAGATTGGGGAATCATTAACTGACAATGGTGATATTTTATTTTATGGTTGTAATGTTGCGGATGGAACAACAGGGGTTGCGTTTGTTAGTGAATTGGCTGAGATTACAGGTGCAGATGTCGCTGCTTCTGATGATGTAACGGGGGCTGATGATAAAGGGGGGGGGATTGGAATTTAGAATATCAACAAGGTGATATTGAGACAACGAGTTTAATAGCTGAGGCTTTTCAAAGCACATTAGCTGCTGCCCCAAATGATGTTACAAGTCTTAGTATTACCTCTACACAACCTTCGGGGGGGTTATATTGTTGGTAATTCTGTAGACGTGACTGTTGTTTTTGGAAGTAGTGTTACTGTTGACACAACTAATGGAACGCCATCACTGGAATTAGATATAGATGGCAATATAAGAACAGCAACCTACGCTAGTGGAAGTGGGACAACTAATTTAATATTTAGCTATACGGTACAAAATGGTGATAGTGATGCGAATGGAGATGGTATTGCTATTATTGCAGATAGTTTAGCACTTGATGGAGGTTCGATAGATAAAACAGCAGATGGAGCAGCCGCTATACTACCTCACCTTGCAGTGACTGATAATGCATCTCATCGAATAGATGCGGGGGTTGCCGTATTAGATGTTGTATCCCCTGTCCTTCGTTCAACATTAGGAGCGGTAGGTGCAGGCTCAACAGTAACCTTAACTTTTGATGAAATTGGAAGTGGGTTAAAAATCAATACAATTGATACTAATGATTTTGTTTTTTCAGGAATTGGGTTATCAACAGGGGCTGAAACGATTAATAGCGTATCTGTTAATCACAATGCACAAACCGTTACTTTAAATTTGAATGGGTTAATTAAACTATCAGATACAAATTTACAGGTAACCTATACTCCAGATGATGATGCTAATGATATACAAGATATTAATAGTAATAAAGTATTAGGTTTTACAGCCTCTGTCGTTAATACCATGCCTTCTTTTGATGTTAATAGTAATAGCATGGCGTTTGATACACCATCAATTTTGACTGTATCTGATACTAATAAAGCAGGAGAAAAAGTAGGTGATAAAATTTTATATAGCAATATTATTAGTATTAATGGACAAAGTATTGATGCCATAGTGACAACGACAGCATTAAATAATATAACAATTAGTAGTGCTGATTTAGCAGATGGTAACAATAGTCAGGAAACAGATCCGTTATCAACAACTCCAGAATCACTAGATGAAGCTTGGTATAAATTAAATACGAATGTTAAAACGGCTGGAGGAGATGCGACCATTACCTTTGATTTTATTAAAAGTGGTAGTTATAACGCTAGTAATATAACCGCATCAAAAGGGGTGGATGTTTTATTGGAAAATGTTCCCGTTAATTCTTATGACCTTGATATAGCAGGTCAAACAAAACTACATTATCAATACCAAGAATTTGGCGGTTTTGCCTCTTATACGGTTTCTAACAATACAAATCTTAGTCAAGCACAAAATACAGGTTTTACACGTTTTGAAACGGGGTTAAATAAAGCGATTAGTGATAGTCCTGGAACACTAGAAGGCGATAAAATTCGCATCATGGCGTTATATGAATCTATTCATTCTTTTTCATTAAAAACAGGGGCTGTTTTAGGTGGGTCATCTTATTTTTATATTGATTTTAGTAAAGGGCCTAATTGGATTGATAGTCCTCCAGTAACGGAGTCTGTGAGTGGTGTATCTTTTGATATATCAAGATCTAAAGAGTTTATTGATGAAAGTCAGGCAGAAACCTCTGTTTTCACTGTTTCTATGAGTGGGAAAGCCCTAGTTGGACAACAAACTGCAACCGTCAATTTAGATTCTAGTGGGGGGGCTACCAATATTACTGATTACGGTGATTTTTATGCTGCTGTTGATGCAGGATTAATGACAGGTGTCACTCGTTCAGGAAGTATTTTAACGTTTACCAGTGAATTTAATAATGGTGCAGGTGTTGGTAGTTTTGATTTTGATATAACCGCTATTAATGATTCTAGTTCAGAAGGTAATGAAACAGTTATTGCAACGTTAAGTAATCCATCACATTCTATTACCACCAATATAGCAACAATTGAAACGGATACTGCTACAACAACAATCACTGACGTAGGTGTTCCACCTGTGATTGATTTAGATGCTTTAACAACAGGCTCTACCAGCTATAGTAATACTTTTGATAGTACAACAGGAACACCTGTCAACGTTACCAATACGGATGCAACTGTTACCGATAGTAATGATAGTCACATGAAGACATTTACAATTGTTGCTGGAGGTAATTTAGTCGATGGTACAGATGAACGAGTTATTTTTAAGACTACGTCATCTGATATATCAGGTGATCTTGCAACTAATTTTAGTATAAGAGTAATGCCAGTGGGGAGTGGTATTGAGTTTAGAGTAAAATATACTGAATCAAATAAAACCTTTGTTATTGAAGATAATGCAAATTCTGCTAATGAATTGCTTAAAGCGGACGTTGATGCTTTGATGCGAGCCATGCAGTACGAGAATAGTAAAACCGATCCAACTGTTGGTGAGCGTACTTTTAGCTTTACGGCGAATGATGGAGGAAGTAATTCTAATACCGCGATTAGTACAATTATAATTACAGGTGTCAGCTTTGCCCTTACTTCCACACCGACTATTAGTGAAGAAAGCACTGAAACCTCTACTTTCACTTTAACCATGACAGGGTTTCCACTAGGTTCAGGTCAAACCTCGACTATTGATATTGAAGGAACAGGAACAGCAACAAATGGGGGGACTGATTACACCTCAACGATGCTTGCTGTTATTCAGGCAAAAGCAGATGCAACAACTGGCGTAAGTTTTGATGGAACTAAAACATTAACGTTTACCGATGCTTTTGTAGGTAGTACCTTTACTTATGATTTAACAGCGGTTAATGATGGTGTTGCTGATAATAATGAAACGATTATTGGTACGCTAACCAATGCAACCACGACAAGTGGAAGTGCGAGTATTGTTACGCCTGTTGCTACCACAACGATTACCGATACTGATGGGGGTGTTAGTTTTGCTCTGACCTCCACACCGACTATTAATGAAGAAAGCACTGAAACTTCTACCTTCACCCTAACCATGACAGGGTTTCCACTGAGTTCAGGTCAAACTTCGACTATTGATATTGAAGGAACAGGAACAGCAACAAATGGGGGGACTGATTACACCTCAACGATGCTTGCTGTTATTCAGGCAAAAGCAGATGCAACAACTGGCGTAAGTTTTGATGGAACTAAAACATTAACGTTTACCGATGCTTTTGTAGGTAGTACCTTTACTTATGATTTAACAGCGGTTAATGATGGTGTTGCTGATAATAATGAAACGATTATTGGTACGCTAACCAATGCAACCACGACAAGTGGAAGTGCGAGTATTGTTACGCCTGTTGCTACCACAACGATTACCGATACTGATGGGGGTGTTAGTTTTGCTCTGACCTCCACACCGACTATTAATGAAGAAAGCACTGAAACTTCTACCTTCACCCTAACCATGACAGGGTTTCCACTGAGTTCAGGTCAAACATCGGCTATTGATATTGAAGGAACAGGAACAGCAACAAATGGGGGACTGATTACACCTCAACGATGCTTGCTGTTATTCAGGCAAAAGCAGATGCAACAACTGGCGTAAGTTTTGATGGAACTAAAACATTAACGTTTACCGATGCTTTTGTAGGTAGTACCTTTACTTATGATTTAACAGCGGTTAATGATGGTGTTGCTGATAATAATGAAACGATTATTGGTACGCTAACCAATGCAACCACGACAAGTGGAAGTGCGAGTATTGTTACCCCTATTGCTACCACAACGATTACCGATACTGATGGGGGGATTGGTTTTGCCTTGACCTCCACACCGACTATTAGTGAAGAAAGCACTGAAACCTCTACTTTCACTTTAACCATGACAGGGTTTCCACTAGGTTCAGGTCAAACCTCGGCTATTGATATTGAAGGAACAGGAACAGCAACAAATGGGGGGACTGATTACACCTCAACGATGCTTGCTGTTATTCAGGCAAAAGCAGATGCAACAACTGGCGTAAGTTTTGATGGAACTAAAACATTAACGTTTACCGATGCTTTTGTAGGTAGTACCTTTACTTATGATTTAACAGCGGTTAATGATGGTGTTGCTGATAATAATGAAACGATTATTGGTACGCTAACCAATGCAACCACGACAAGTGGAAGTGCGAGTATTGTTACGCCTGTTGCTACCACAACGATTACCGATACTGATGGGGGTGTTAGTTTTGCTCTGACCTCCACACCGACTATTAATGAAGAAAGCACTGAAACTTCTACCTTCACCCTAACCATGACAGGGTTTCCACTGAGTTCAGGTCAAACTTCGACTATTGATATTGAAGGAACAGGAACAGCAACAAATGGGGGGACTGATTACACCTCAACGATGCTTGCTGTTATTCAGGCAAAAGCAGATGCAACAACTGGCGTAAGTTTTGATGGAACTAAAACATTAACGTTTACCGATGCTTTTGTAGGTAGTACCTTTACTTATGATTTAACAGCGGTTAATGATGGTGTTGCTGATAATAATGAAACGATTATTGGTACGCTAACCAATGCAACCACGACAAGTGGAAGTGCGAGTATTGTTACCCCTATTGCTACCACAACGATTACCGATACTGATGGGGGTGTTAGTTTTGCTCTGACCTCCACACCGACTATTAATGAAGAAAGCACTGAAACTTCTACCTTCACCCTAACCATGACAGGGTTTCCACTGAGTTCAGGTCAAACTTCGACTATTGATATTGAAGGAACAGGAACAGCAACAAATGGGGGGACTGATTACACCTCAACGATGCTTGCTGTTATTCAGGCAAAAGCAGATGCAACAACTGGCGTAAGTTTTGATGGAACTAAAACATTAACGTTTACCGATGCTTTTGTAGGTAGTACCTTTACTTATGATTTAACAGCGGTTAATGATGGTGTTGCTGATAATAATGAAACGATTATTGGTACGCTAACCAATGCAACCACGACAAGTGGAAGTGCGAGTATTGTTACGCCTGTTGCTACCACAACGATTACCGATACTGATGGGGGTGTTAGTTTTGCTCTGACCTCCACACCGACTATTAATGAAGAAAGCACTGAAACTTCTACCTTCACCCTAACCATGACAGGGTTTCCACTGAGTTCAGGTCAAACATCGGCTATTGATATTGAAGGAACAGGAACAGCAACAAATGGGGGGACTGATTACACCTCAACGATGCTTGCTGTTATTCAGGCAAAAGCAGATGCAACAACTGGCGTAAGTTTTGATGGAACTAAAACATTAACGTTTACCGATGCTTTTGTAGGTAGTACCTTTACTTATGATTTAACAGCGGTTAATGATGGTGTTGCTGATAATAATGAAACGATTATTGGTACGCTAACCAATGCAACCACGACAAGTGGAAGTGCGAGTATTGTTACCCCTATTGCTACCACAACGATTACCGATACTGATGGGGGGATTGGTTTTGCCTTGACCTCCACACCGACTATTAGTGAAGAAAGCACTGAAACCTCTACTTTCACTTTAACCATGACAGGGTTTCCACTAGGTTCAGGTCAAACCTCGGCTATTGATATTGAAGGAACAGGAACAGCAACAAATGGGGGGACTGATTACACCTCAACGATGCTTGCTGTTATTCAGGCAAAAGCAGATGCAACAACTGGCGTAAGTTTTGATGGAACTAAAACATTAACGTTTACCGATGCTTTTGTAGGTAGTACCTTTACTTATGATTTAACAGCGGTTAATGATGGTGTTGCTGATAATAATGAAACGATTATTGGTACGCTAACCAATGCAACCACGACAAGTGGAAGTGCGAGTATTGTTACCCCTATTGCTACCACAACGATTACCGATACTGATGGGGGTGTTAGTTTTGCTCTGACCTCCACACCGACTATTAATGAAGAAAGCACTGAAACTTCTACCTTCACCCTAACCATGACAGGGTTTCCACTGAGTTCAGGTCAAACTTCGACTATTGATATTGAAGGAACAGGAACAGCAACAAATGGGGGGACTGATTACACCTCAACGATGCTTGCTGTTATTCAGGCAAAAGCAGATGCAACAACTGGCGTAAGTTTTGATGGAACTAAAACATTAACGTTTACCGATGCTTTTGTAGGTAGTACCTTTACTTATGATTTAACAGCGGTTAATGATGGTGTTGCTGATAATAATGAAACGATTATTGGTACGCTAACCAATGCAACCACGACAAGTGGAAGTGCGAGTATTGTTACCCCTATTGCTACCACAACGATTACCGATACTGATACTCCAGAACCCGATACACCCATAACACCCACTCCTACTCCAATAGATACACAACCTAATGCTATCAAGGATATTGAAACAACTCAACAAGACCAAGCGGTTGTTACAAGTGTATTAAAAAATGATACGTTAGGCGACCAACCTACAAAAATTACCTCGGTTACACAAGGAAGTAATGGCTCAGTGGTAAAGAATAATGATGGCACGGTTACTTACACACCTGATACAGGCTTTACAGGTAATGATTTTTATACTTACACCATTACCGATAAGGATGGCGATACCAGTACAGCAACAGTATTGATTACCATTATTCCATTACCCCATGCGATTGATGATAAAACATCAACAGAAAAAAACATCCCTGTTATTTCAAACGTATTAACAAATGATAACTTAGGGGGTGAACCCACTAAAATTACCTCAGTGACCCAAGGAACTCATGGCTCGGTTGTTAATAATAATGATGGAACGATTACCTATACGCCTAATTCGGGTTTTATAGGTGTTGATAATTATATGTACACCTTAACGGATAAAAATGGTAATACAACCACTGCAACCGTTACCATTGAGGTCAATGGCTTACCTGATGCGATAGATGATAATGTCACCACTCCATTTAATACAGCAATTAAGACGGCGGTATTAAATAATGATAATTTAGGGAATAAGCAGGCAACGATTACGGCGATTACCCAAGCAAGTAATGGGACGGTCACTAATAATTTGGATGGAACGATTACTTATTTACCAAATTTGGGATTCACGGGTATTGATAGTTATACTTATACCTTCACCGATAGTGATGGCAATAGTGAGACAGCAACGGTAAAAATCGTTGTCGGTAATCAGATTAATGATATTCCTCTTGCTCAAGATGATTCGGTGACCACGCTTCAAGATAATTTAATCACCATTGATGTGCTTAATAATGACCAGTTTGGTAATGATAATGCGGGCATAACAGATATAATTATTCCCAATGCAAATAATGGTCTAACCCAGCCGACTAATGGAACACTTATTTTGAATAATGGGGGGGATAATGATCCCACAAACGATACCATTACCTATATTCCTAATTCAGGATTTGTAGGCGTTGATACGTTTCAATATACCCTTACCGATAGTAATGGAGACACCAGTACCGCAATTGTTAAGGTTACCGTGAATAGTCTGACGAATGATATTCCTCTTGCTCAAAATGATGTGGTGACAACACTTAAAAATGATGCAATTACCTTTAGTGTTCTCAATGATAATGGCAATGGTGTAGATAATTTTGGCAATGATGGATCGGGAGTGACGGGTATTATTATCCCTAATAATAGCAATGGATTAACTCAGCCTAATCACGGTCGTATTGTTCTAAACAATGGCGGAGATAATGACCCGACTAATGACACGATTACTTATATTCCTAATCAAGGTTTTGTGGGGACAGATAGTTTTCAATATACTATTACTGATAGTAATGGGGATACGAGTACGGCAACGGTTACGGTTATTGTTACGGGACGTGTTAATAATGTTCCCGTGGCTCAAAATGATTCAGTGATTACCCGTCAAGATAATTTAATTAATATTGATGTACTTAATAATGATAAGTTTGGTGGCGATCAAGCGGGAATAGTCGGACTTATTATTCCGAATAATAATAGAACAGCAAATGGTTTTGTGTTCCTCAATGACCAAGGCGATAGGGATCCAACGAATGATTATTTAACCTATATCCCTGATAGAGGCTTTGTAGGCTCAGATAGTTTTCAATATACAATAACCGATCGTAATGGTGATACCAGTACCGCGATAGTTCAAGTTAATATCTTACCTAATAGTCTATTAATACCGACAGAAGACATTGTTTTTCTATTACAAAATTCTAATAGTTTGGGCCAACAATATACGCCTTTAGTCGAAGGGAATCACTCTGTTCCTGAAGAGGTTGGTTATCAACCTTTAAAAGTCATGCCTTATGTTTATGAAGTCACCACGGCTTATGAAATTACGTATCATATCTTGTCGTTACCCGAAATAAACCCTGTGGGGATGGAGGGGCAATTAAAAGATCAATTCGTGACCGATGGCACTAAAACGTATGATGCGGGGTCAAAATTTACCCACTCCGATAATGAAAAGTTAAATTATGAGGCGGCTCTTTCTGATGGAAAGCCCTTACCTGATTTTGTTACTTTTGATGTTGATTCAGGGCAGTTTTTATTTAATGCAGAGGATGCAAAAGCAGCCAGCGTTCCAAGTGTTTTAATTCGATTAATTGCATCGGATAAACATAATAATCAAGCATCGAGTATTTTTCAGGTTCGATTTGATGTTGAAAGCTCAGAAGCCGATGCCACGCGTAAAACACGTGGAGGGAATAACTCAGATATTGATACAAGCGATTCGTATGACGGACGTGATTATAACCCTAATAAAATTAAACCCTTACGTTTAACAGGGGCACTGGAAAGCTTATTTTTAATGGAAGGCGAATATGAGTATAAAATACCTAAAAGTGCCTTTAAACATGTAGATCCCAACGAAAAATTAGCCTATTTATCGACATTAGGTGATGGGACTGCGTTACCTGATTTTGTTTCTTTTGATCCTGATTCAAAACTTTTTCTCTTTGATGCCGATGCCGCTCATGAAGCGGGGACTCTAAAAATTGCAATCAAAGTTATCGTAGAAGATAGTAAAAACAATGTGGTCACGACAACATTTGAAGTGAGTTTTTATATTGATGAAGAAGCGTTAAACAAAGCAAAACGTGAAGCACAGCAGCAACAAGATGATGCTAATGATGCCGTCGTTGAAGAGTCTTCTGAGACGTTATCGGATGTTAACGAAAATGAAGCTGAACCCACATCCCCCGAAGCGGAAGAAGACAATCAAACTAATGAGGAAGAGCCAAATGACGATGAAAATGCCGTTTTACTTGAAAATGATTTTTCAAATTTAGCGTTATTATTAGGTGGAACATTTAATATTGAAGCGGACGCGTTAACAGAATCGGCTGATGATAAAGCAAAACATAGTCTAAATGAACAAGTTAAACAAGCAGGATTTTTTGGTTATCAACAAGATAAAGGGCAGTTATTAGCGGATTTAGAATCTGTTTTTAACAAGGCCACGGGTTAATTAAATAGGAGGAATAAAGAGCGATTAGCCTAAAGGGGAATGGCTCTTTATTATCTATAGAGGGGTTAAGGATTAAAATATTCCCAAATAGGTTGAATGCCTTCGGGTAATTGAGAGAATCGACCTAACTCCACCCATTTATTTTTAGGCGTATGAAAATCTGACCCCACAGAGCCTGCGAGTTCGAATTTTTTAGCATAGTTATAACTTAATTGAATTTCATCTTTTGAACTACGCCCTGTTATCACTTCAATACCGTCACCGCCTATTTCTTTAAATTCAGCCAATAATCGACGCATCCAAGTTGCCGTCATTTTATAACGTAAAGGATGGGCAATAACCGCAACGCCGCCTGCTGCTTTAATCCAGTGAATAGCCTCTTCGAGTTCAACCCAAATGGTTGCAACATACGCAGGCTTACCTTCGCCAATATAACGATCAAAGGCTTCTTGGCCTCGGCTGACATAATTTTCTTTCAGTAAAAAATCGGCAAAATGGCTGCGGGTAATCATGCCTCCATTAGCCGCTTTTACAACCGCTTCATACGCCCCTGTGATCCTTTTTTTTTCTAATTTTAATCCAATCGCTTTAGCACGTTTTTCACGAATCATTTGCTGGTTTTTAATGCCTTCGACTAATCGAGTTGAATGAGGATTAATATTTAAGCCAACAATATGGAGACAACGCTTATGCCATGTGGTTGATAATTCGATACCGGGCATTAGGTTGATACCCATAGATTTTGCCACTGCCATCGCTTCCTCTATTCCTGAAACCGTATCGTGATCGGTTAAGGCGAGTGTGGTGACGGCTTGTGCTTTTGCACGGATGATTAGTTCGGTGGGAGATAAGGCTCCGTCTGAAGCCGTTGAATGGCTGTGTAAATCGTATTTAGTCATGATTGATATTCACCATAAAGTTTTGCATAGAGACCTTTTTGTTGAATTAACGTTTCATGTTGACCTTGTTCACAAATACGGCCTTCTTCAAAGACATAAACATGGTCGGCTTGTTTAACCGCACTTAAACGATGCGCGATAATAATAGTCGTTCGGTCTTTTAAAAAGCTATTCATCGCTAAATGTAGATTGTACTCGGTTTCAGAGTCTAATGCGGAGGTGGCTTCATCTAAAATAACCACACTGGGATTAGCAATAATCATGCGTGCAATGGCTAACCGTTGTCGTTGGCCTCCTGATAATTTCATGCCTTGTTTACCGACTAAGGTATCTAATCCTAACTCAAGTTGGCTAATCGTGGTTTTTAATTGGGCAATCTCTAAGGCTTGCCAAAGTTGCTCATCAGACACAGGACGACCTAAGGTTAAATTACTGCGGACACTGTCATTAAAAATAGCGGGGTGTTGTAATACCGTTGCGACATGTTCACGAACAATTTTTAAGCCGATTTTATCTAAGGGAACGTCATTAAAATAAATCATACCTGAGTTAGGCGGGTATAAACCAATTAAGGTTTGGACTAAGGTTGATTTTCCTCCGCCACTGGCTCCCACTAACGCAACTTTATCCCCTTGTTTAATATGTAAGTTAATACCTTTTAAAATAGGGTTTTTTTTATAACTAAAATGTAAATCTTTTAAGGTGACAGAGACTGTTTTTTGTTTCTTAAATGGGTTTTTCAGCGTAGGATAATCAGGTTCGGCTTCTAAACTATTAAATTCATTAATTCGATTTAAAGCCGCTTTCGCACTATAAAAAGCATATTGAATATTTAAAATTTCTTGAACGGGTGCCATCATGTGCCATAGATAGGCAAAAACAGCCAGCATTTCACCAATGCTTAAGTCCGAATAAATAACCATTAACATGGCCGTTGCTCGGAAAATATCAAAACCAAATAAAAAGATTAAAAAACTTAAACGAGCAACTGCATCGCTTTTCCACGTAAAGGCACTGGCACTGATTTTAACTTTTTTAGCGGATTCAATTAATTGTTGACAATAATAGTGTTCTCGGTTGCTTGCGCGAATTTGATGAATAGCCTCTAAAGTTTCGGTTAACGATTGCTGAAAAACACCGTAGGCAGAATTTTCTTTTGATTTAAGCTCTTTGACATGGGAACCAATAATTCGCGTAAAATAAATAACAAAGGGATTAAAGCATAAAATGAATAGTCCTAGTTGCCAGTGCATCCATAAGAGGACAAACCCTGTTCCTAGTACGGTTAATAAGGCTACTAATAACTTACTTACCGTCGAACTTATAAACTGATCCAAGGTGTCAACATCAGTGACCATGTGGGTAATCACAGTTCCTGTGCCTAAATTTTCATATTCAGACATGGATATGGATTGTAAGCGTTGAATCAAGTTGGTACGAATTTTAAAAATAATATCTTTAGAAATAACCGCAAACTGACGGCCTTGAATGATGTTTAAACTGATTGAAGTTAGACGTAAAAATAAGCTAATGATAATAATAATGCTGATGTAAACAAACGGCTGTTGCCAGTCTGCAGGAAGAACAATATTAAGATTAGTCAGTATAAAACTGGGCTGATTGAGGAGAACCTCATCAACTAATAAGGGCATTAATAACGGGATGGGAACGCTCACCATGACCGCAAAAATAGCAATAATATGCGAGCTGATAAGTTGTTTTTTATGGTCTAATGCTACACGAAAAATGTAACGCCATGAGAACTGCAAGGGTGGGTTCACTGAGCTTATCACTAACGTTGACTTAAAGTTTAGAATGAAGGCGTTAATTATAGCGGTCTTAGTTCTGATTAGACATAAAATTTTATAGGTTTAAAGGATGATGAAAAATAATTTTTTAATGCGGGGGTTTTTAGTAATCTGTTTATTGCTAACCGCTTTACCCATTTCTGCACTTTCCCTAACAGAGCAACGAGAGGCTTTTTTTAACGCGGAAAAGCTCTTAAAAAAAGGCAATGAAACCGAGTTTTTAATCGCTAAGCGAGGGTTAAGAGACTATGCGTTATACCCTTATCTGCACTATCACTATTTAAAAACACACTTAGATAAAGACAAGGAAATTCAATTATACTTAACCGCCTATAATAAGAGTCGTTATGCCAACTTATTGCGTCGTTATTGGTTAGTTTCAATGGCAAAAAAAGGTCAATGGACAAAATTTATAGCAAATTATCAACCCTCAAAAAAACAATCCTTACAGTGTTATTACCACTTAGCGCAGTATAAAACAGGTGAAACCAACTTAGCTCTCAAGGCCGCTAAAGGGTTGTGGTTAAGCCCTACCTCTTTACCAAAAGCGTGTAATCCGTTATTTTCTATTTTTGAAAAATCATCCGAATATACACAAGATCTAATCTGGGAACGCTTTAAAATAGCCTTACGAAAAGGTAAGAAAAAAAATATTGCCTTAGCGAATTATTTGGCTAAAACGATGTCAGGGTCGGCTAAAAAATCCGCTCAATTATGGTTGAAGGTTTATAACAAGCCGATGATTATTACGAATCCTAAAAAATGGAATACGGAGGATGCGAAAGCAGGGGATATTTTTTCACAAGGGATTTATCGTTTATCACGTAAGCATTTAGAGTTAGCCATTAGCACGTGGGATCGTTATCAAAAAGAATTCAAAATGACGACAGAGAGTGCGGATTATGCCAAAAAGAGATTGGGCTTAGTGCTGGCTTATCGAGGTAAACCGAGTCGCGCTTACCGTTATTTAAGTGACTTAACGAATCCCGATGCGGAAGCTAGACAATGGCGGATTCGTGTTGCATTACGGAAACAAAATTGGCCGCTCGTCAGTGAATCCTTAGCGAATTTAACGGACGATGAAAAAAAGGAAGAAAAGTGGCGTTATTGGTTAGCTCGAACCTTAGAAAAAACAAAGGAATATGAACACGCTAATAGTATTTATACCGAGCTAGCAAAAGAACGTAGTTATTATGGCTTTGCATCAGCGGATAAGGTTCAGGCCGCCTATCAATTGAATGATAAACCGATTGTGTTAACGAATATGGCCTTAGCGAATTTAAAGCAACGTCCTGAATTTAAAATGATTAAAGAGTTATTTGCGTTAAACCGTACCAAAGAAGCGAAATGGGATTGGTGGTTTAGTGTCAAGAATATGAATAATGAGGACATTAAAACCGCCGCTAAACTTGCCCAAGAATGGGGGATGGTTCAAACAGCCGTGTTTACCGTTGCAAAGGCTAAGTATTGGGATGATATGGATTTACGTTTTCCGTTGCTGTTTAAAGAACAAATTAAACACCATGCAAAAAATCAAAATTTAAAGCCTGCAATGGTGTTTGGTTTGATTCGTCAAGAAAGTGTTTTTAATGAATTGGCAGGTTCTCAAGTGGGGGCGCGGGGATTAATGCAAATAATGCCAGCAACAGGACGACAAATTGCGCGTGAATTAGGCGTGAAATGGCGATCAGCGAGTAGTCTTTATGAGGCCGAGACCAATCTTAAATTTGGAACTTATTATTATAAAAAACAATTAGATAAGTTTGATAACCAAGCTGCTTTAGCCGCAGCGGGTTATAACGCAGGTCCTCATCGGGTTAAAAAATGGCGTCCTAAAGAACCGATGGCAATGGATATTTGGATAGAAACAATTCCCTTTGATGAAACCCGAAAATATGTGTCAGTTGTTTTAGCTAATATTATCATTTATCAACAACGGTTAAAGGATAGTGGCTTAAAGATGCAAGATTTTCTATCGAAGGTGCAACCCAGTTAAAATTTGAGCTGATTTTTTTTTCTTGATAGACGATAATAGCGGGCGACATTATAACAATAACTAAGTTAGGTATAGATTCAAATGGAAAAACAGCATAGTTTTACGCGTGAAGAATTGCTAAGGTCTGGAAGAGGAGAGTTATACGGACCTAAAAATGCACAATTGCCCTTGCCCAATATGCTGATGATGGATCGGATTATTCATATTTCCGACAAAGGCGGCGCACATGGTAAAGGTGAAGTTATAGCAGAATTAGATATAACCCCCGAATTATGGTTTTTTGATTGCCATTTTAAAGGTGATCCCGTCATGCCAGGGTGTTTAGGGTTGGATGCGATGTGGCAATTAGTCGGGTTTTATTTATGTTGGATGGGCGGCCCTGGAAAAGGACGTGCTTTAGGGGTAGGTGACGTTAAATTTAAAGGTCAAGTTTTACCTACGGCTAAAAAAGTTATTTATCGTTTGGATTTAAAGCGCGTTATTTTGCGTAAGTTAGTGATGGGTATCGCCGATGCAACGATGGAAGTTGATGGTAATATAATTTACGAAGCGACTGATCTTAGAGTTGGTTTATTTACATCGACAGATGGTTTCTAAAGAGGTTGTAATGAAAAGAGTGGTTGTCACAGGATTAGGTATTGTTTCTAGCATTGGTAATAACCAAGAAGAAGTCATTTCATCGTTAAAAACGGGAAAATCAGGTATTTCTTTCTCGGATGTTTATCAAGAAATGGGCTTTAGAAGTCATGTTCATGGGGCTATTAATATTGATCAGGATGCCTTTATTGATCGTAAGGTTAAACGGTTCATGGGGGATGGGGCTGCGTTTAATTACATTGCGATGCAACAAGCGATTACAGATTCAGGACTGGAAGACAGTGATGTTTCTAACTTCAAGACAGGGTTAGTGATGGGGTCGGGAGGGCCATCAACCGCTAATTTGATTGAAGCCGCCGATTTATTACGCAGTAAAGGAATCAAACGGGTCGGGCCTTATCGGGTAACGCGAACGATGTCGAGTACAAATACGGCGTGTCTAGCGACCCCGTTTAAAATTAAAGGGGTTAATTACACCATTAGTTCAGCTTGTGCCACCAGTGCGCATTGTATTGGCCATGCGATGGAGTTGATTCAGCTAGGCAAACAAGATGTTGTCTTTGCGGGCGGAGGTGAAGAGGTTCACTGGACAATGTCGATGTTATTTGATGGTATGGGTGCGTTATCTTCAAAGTATAATGACCAGCCTGAAACTGCGTCCAGAGCGTATGATGCCACCCGTGACGGGTTTGTTATTTCAGGCGGCGGTGGTGTGTTAGTGATTGAAGAGTTAGAACATGCTAAAGCACGCGGTGCAAAAATTTATGCCGAATTAACAGGGTATGGCGCGACTTCAGATGGTTATGACATGGTACAACCTTCGGGCGAAGGAGCCGTTCGCTGTATGCAGCAAGCAATGGCGACTGTTGATGGCCCTATTGATTATATTAATGCACATGGAACAAGTACCCCCGTTGGTGATACGCGTGAACTAGAAGCCTTACGCGAAGTTTTTGGGGCGGAGAATGTTCCTGCGGTCAGTTCGACGAAATCGTTAACGGGTCATGCTTTAGGAGCTGCAGGTGTTAATGAGTCAATTTACTCCTTATTAATGATGCAGGAGAATTTTTTAAGTGCGTCGGCGAATATTAAGGAACTCGATCCTATAGCGGTCGGTATCCCGATTGTTCGTGAGCTTCAAAATGAGGTCACCTTAAATACGATCATGTCAAATAGCTTTGGTTTTGGTGGAACGAATGCCACGTTAATTTTTCAACGATACCAAGATTAAATTTTGAATGTGATCTTAGATGAAAAATCGACAGGGAAGGTTGGTTTTTTGTTTTGAGTAAAGCAATCGTTTAAGTGTTGGAGGTATCATCAAAGTCTCCGATAAATTATAAAAAAATATACTCAGACAGAACGAATCCGATTTAGATAAGGATAGAGACACGCTGATTCGAGTCTCTAATGTTTATTTTCTACGAGGGGACTATTTTGTTTTTGAAAAATTACGCAATCGTTTTTGTACCAACCATAAGGCTTCTGCCTTCGTCATAAACGCCTTCCACGGTGGCATAGCGGTTCCTTTTCGACCGTTTAAAATAGTATCCACTAAAAAATCATCGCTTTTATCCGCAATATCCTTCGCTAATAACGATGAACCTAACCCTCCTTTACGCGTTAAACCATGACAAGAACCGCAATCATGTCTCAGTAAATGAGTTAACGCTTTTTGCCGTGTTTGGCTCGGCTCATCGGCGATGGCACTGCTACTTATTAACAACAGTGCAATCATGACGAGTGTCATTCGGATTTTAATCGACTGTAATAAGCGGCAATATTATTAATATCACGATCAGTCAATGAACCTGCGAAGGCATTCATAATCTCCGAGACGCGTGTTTTATCTCGGTATTGCTTTAAGGCGGATACAATAGAGTCTTGATCGCGTCCCGCTAAAGGGGGGAAAGGCGCGTCATCACTGGTTTTTTTCAACCCATGACATTGAGAACATATTGCAGCCGCTTTGGCTTTACCTGCAAAAATACTCGCGGCGTTTACATTCGTTATTGAAATTAAGCTTAATGAAATGAGTGTTGAAAAAATTATAATTTTCATAGCCTACTCCATTTCATCAGGCGATAAACCACGCGTCATATACTTAACGCGTCCGCGTGAAAAAATACCTGCGGGGCTTTCCATGGGCAAGCTGGTTATTTTTTTCAATGAGTTGGAGTCGTAAACAACGACTTCATCACCTGCATAGCCGGCACTAATATAAAGAAACTTACCATCCGCACTGTATTCTGGAAAATAAGCATGTCCGCCAACATCTAAAGTTTTAACAACTTTTAACGATTTTTTATCAATGAGTTGAACCGTTCTAGCTCGTCTGTCTTTCGTGATAATATCAACCGCGACATAAGGTGCATTGGCATGGGCTGCGGGGGATTCTGTTCCACCCGAAACAGGAATTTCTTTAACTAATTCCATTTTATCCAAGTCCCAAACACTGACGACTGTTTTTTCACAGCTTCCAAAGTTTGTTCCAAAGCCTAAAGTGCGACCATCAATTTTAACAGCAGCACCGCCACCCACATGGGGGACACAACCTGCTTTTAATTTTTTAATAATTTTACGTTCTTTTAAATCAATGGCGGTGACAATACTATCATCATAAGACGCGACCATTAATTTACGACCTTTATGCGTTAAAAAAGCATCGTGCAAATGTCGTCCGACATTTTTTATTTTCGTAACGGGAAAGTCATCTTTTAAATCCACTACCCAAACTTGCCCTGCATTTTCCAACGCAATGGCAAAAATATCGGCATACGGTGTACCGATAATCATGCCTGAATCAGAACTGACCTGTTTACCATCAGGATCAATACCTTCTAATTCAAACATCTTTAAGGGTTCTAAGGTGTTGGCATCTAAAATAACGGCATTATGGGGAACAAATGACCCCGCCATAATGTATTTACCATCGCGTGAAATACCGATGGAAGGGCCATTAAAGCCCGTTTTAATACTCCGTACCGCTTTCATGGAATATAAATCGACTTTAAATATTTCAGCGGTATCTGTTTTTACATAAGCCCAGCGTGGGTTAGTCGGATTAAATTCAATAATATGTGCCGCTGTCCCTGTTGCCACTTCCCCTACTTTTTTATGGGTTTTACTGTTGATAAAAATAGCTTTTGATCCTTGACCGCGACCGTATTTACCCCGTGCCGCAACGCCAATCAAATCATCCATGCTATCAATTTTATAGCTTGGTTTCTTGGGTAGGCTGGATTCATCTTTAACATAAACCTTGAGTGATTCCTTCATGTTTTTCAACGTCCACGGCGGATTATCTTGCTTAGGCGTTGATTGCAAATGCTTAACCATTGAACGAATTTCGCTATCGGTTAATTTCCCATAAAATGGAGGCATTAACGTTTCAAAACTTCCTGTCATAATCAATGAGCGTAATGCGGTTGGACTCCGTCCTTTTAAGGTGGTTGAATTGAGTGCAGGCGCAAGATAGCCGCCATGATCCGAACCATGACAACTGGCACAATTATCTTCGTATAGTTGATGCATATCCGCATCAGCGTGAACACCACTGACGGATAAGAGCAAGCTGGTCACACTTATTAAGAGGGTTTTATTTAAATTTATTATTTTTTTTCTCATTTGTTATGCCTATTCAGTCATTTTTTAAGTACAGTTTTGACAAAGCCTTGTTGTTGCCTATTAGGCTAACTGAAAACAAGGCGACGCATTAATCGAAATAGGAGTGCGAGTTTAATAACGCTTGAAATAAAGATCGTATTGTCGGTGTTATTAAATTCTCATTCCATTAGTTTAGTTTAGTTGGATTTTCTCACTTAAGATGGGATAAAAAGTAGTTAGGGGCGTTGATGACCCCTATAAAAATATTGGACTTTAACTTAAATTGTAAATGGATAAATGAAGGGTGACAATAATGGATCATTTAATTTTAAAACCTGACGTGATATATAAAGTGAAATAATCTATTTTTTCACACTCTTTTTTAGAGGTACGTTCTATTTTATGGCTACCCACTTAAGACTTAACCATCCGTCCTTCGATTAAGCTCAGGATGAACGGTTAAGCCTCGCTCCATAGTGTTCCGTCTTAAGTTGGTAGCCTATTTTATTTACGCAATAGCGGATCAATAATGTCAACGCTATATTTTTAGGCTTCTATGGTAAAATAATTTTTGAAGGATATTTAGTCTGGCGTTAGTTGAACGTTATAAGAGCAAGATTATATTATATGATTTCGATTCGCTACTACTTTATAAGTAACCTTTTTCTATGTCAAGGTAAAACGCTCAACGCTTTAATATATCTAATTTACTATGCAAACAGCAACTATTTTTAATTCTATCGAATGTATGGCCGCATTAATTTGTGCGGAAGAGCGAAAAAAATGCGCAGAACTTCGATTGCAACTGGTTCATTTTGAATTGTTAAACTACTTATCCCACTCGAATAGATATATTGATACGCCTTCAGCCACCGCGTCTTATTTTGGTATGACCTGTGGGACGGTTTCACAATCACTGATTGTTTTAGAAAAAAAAGGCTATATTAAAAAAAATAAAGATGAAATAGATAAGCGCATTATCCATGTTAATTTACAACCGCTTGGGCGTGATATTTTGAAAAAAGCCCAACAAACGGCTTTATTTAATGCCGCTCAGCTGATTTTAAAACAAACACAAAAGGACATGAGTAAAACGATTGTTTTTACAAATGTATTGGTTGCTTTACAGAAAGCGTCATTGTCAGCTTCTTTCAAGGTTATTGAAGCTAATAAATTTAATCATTTAAAAAATGCCACTGTTTTTGATTTAGTCGAATCGATGACAACCCTTATTCGTTCAAAAGAACGTAAACGCTGTACTGAATTAAAGTTACAACGGGTTCATTTTCAAATTTTTAAATATTTAGCGCACTGTAATAAATACAGTGATATGCCCGCAACGATTGCGAATTATTTAGGCGTTACACGGGGAACGATGTCTCAATCTTTAATTGTTCTTGAAAAAAAAGGCTTTATTAGTAAAAATCAGGATGAGAAAGATAAACGAGTTTTTCATATTCAATTACTGGATAAAGGCTTGGCTATTTTAAAAAAAGCAACGCTCATTGAATTGTTTGAAAAAGCGACTTTTATTTTGGAAAAAAATACCTCACTAGTTGATGTGGAAATACTTTTTGTTAATGCGTTGACCGCCCTTCAAAAAGCCAATAATTCATTTTCTTTTGGCGTTTGCAATACGTGTGTTAATTTTCAAAAACAATCAACGGGTTTTTTTTGTCAGTTAACACAGGAAAAATTAACAAAAATAGACAGCAAGAAAATTTGTCAAGAACATCGTTTTGAGCGATAACTTTTTACCTCGGCAGCCAGAATTATAATTTTAAGCTTTAATGATTGAGCAGGGTATCCAATATCTCTTTGGGTTGGGCATTTTTTACTTTCGCTTCTTCAAGATGCCTCATTATTTTTATGATGGGTTTTTGTATGCCTTTTCCCTCAAATAAATATTCAAACCAGCCTTTGCTATTCATCCTTTGTTTTACCTTCTCAACAGAACGATCACTGGGGTAGTTTATGGGGGATGGGGTTGCTTTGGCTCTAAAAAATATTTTTAAATTGGAATCCGTATCTATTTTAAAGGCATCAAAATATTGGCTTGCACACGCAATTAAGGTATCAATACTAAAATAAAAAAGATGGGCTTTAAACATGATGTTGTGCGGTGATGCATCCTTCGCTTCAATCCAAGGAACTTCAATAAAGAGTACGCCATTAGGGGTTAACGCATGGTAAAGTTTTTCAAAGGTAAGCATCGGTGATGAGAGGTGTTCTAAGACATGAAATAGGGTTATAACGTCATACTTTCCATCAATATCATTTAATTCGCCCGTTTTAATATTACAGCCATATTCTTTTTTTGCATACGCTGAATAGCCTATATTCGGCTCAATCCCTTGTGATGTATATCCTAATTGTTCCATTAAATAAACAAACTCACCGCCCCCTGCACCCACATCCAGTAAATTTCCAGAATCAATGCCAGCCGCCTTCATAAATTGATGGCGTTGTAGCGCAGTTTTACCGGCGCGATGAATGTGTTTAGGTTCTGGAACGTAGGCTTTTTTATAATCAAGCCGATAGTTATGGGAATAGTATATTTTTAGCTCTTTGGTGGTGGGCAATGGGTTTTGCTGTATAAAACCACATTGATGACACATAGAAACGCGTAATTTTTCAGAAGTTTTTACATCTACTTTAGAGACATCCTCAAAAGAGTCATGGTCACACAGCACGCATTTCATATAGTATTCCTTTTTTTATAAATGGGAGGGGGATTTGTCAGTGTTTCACGTAATTGAAAAAACGCAAATTTATTTTAACTGCTTTTACTGTAATTGGCTTTATTATAATGAATAGTAAAATTCAATAAAAGAAAAAACAGTAAAACAGACATAAACCAACAAATGGCCGCAGAAAATAAATCATGACTTAAAAAATGCGCACCTCGCATTTGTTGACTAACCCCGTAAATTAACCCCAGTAATAATCCAAAAGCCAGTCCATAATATTTATAATGGGGTTTAATTAAGATAAAAAAGAAATAAAAACTCATAAATGTAAATCCGCCACTGGCATGAGCGGCAGGAAAACAATGCCCAATTTTTAAAGATTCATGGATCGGGTCAAATAAGTGAATATAAGGCTGCAGGCCACCAAAAAAAGTTAAATCCCAAGGACAATAAATATGGGTTTTTCCTTTTAAAAATATAACAATACAAGGGCCTATTACGGAGGTAATAAATAAAAATGCTAAGGGTAACGTATAAGACTTAAAACTCGTTTTAACTCGCGTAATCAGTAAGGCAATAAACATGAAGGCCATTAATAATTTAGTGAATTTTCCACCATAACTATGAAAAATGGTTGAAATTAACCAGTCCTCTTTATAAGGCCATTGCTTTAATTGGCTATCATAAAAATTTTGACTAAAAATAAGGTCTATATTATTTAATTCAATCCACGTGATTAAACTAATAAAAATTAAAAAAGGAAAAATAAAATGAGTTGTAATAAAGTTTTTTCGATCAAACCTGAGTAGATTAGTTTTGAAATCAGACATGAATACTGCACGTACGAATAGCGGTTATCATGGTTTCAGTGGCCTGATAATCCGTCCCTGACCAGCATTTATCACCTGCTTTTGATAAAACGGCAAAATAAGGTAAGCCAATTTTTAAGGCACGGTATTTAGGATCATGACGAAAACGTTCAAATTCGGGTTCCTTATCAACCAATTTTAAAGCAATGACCTCTTCCCTTAAAACTTGGTTTAGATGTAAATCCGTTTCAGTTTTTTTACTAAACGCAATACAATTTGCACACCAGCTTGCATAAAAATCAATAAAGATAGGTTTTCCTGTTTCTTGGGAGGCTATTTGCGCGACTTTATAATCACGATACCATGCAATTCCTGCTTTCATTTCAATCGTCTTGGTTGTGTTAGTCGGAATAGAGGCTGTTGCTGTAACGATCTTAGTGGGGGTTAACAGCGGAATTTGCTGTAAGTGACTAATGATTAGCCATGTTCCTATTAAGATACTTATCACGCCACAAAAACGGTGAAACCGATGATTTTGTGACGCCCCATCAGATAAGGGTGCAAGAATATTTGCGTGCATAATGGCAAACCAGACGGCAATCATGCCTAGGGCTAACGCTAAAATGGAATTGTCGGGCGTTCCCATTATTCCAAGTCCTTTTGCAAAATAGGTATAGGCAAAATAGAGGATAACCAGTCCAAAACCGTATTTGATTTTGTTCATCCACGTACCCGCTTTGGGTAATTTAAATTTAATCATTCCTGTTAAGAAAAAAGGGAAACCCACGCCCACGCCAAATCCTGCCATCATTAAACTCCCTTGCCATGCAAGGGCGAGTTTATCCATTACGGTAACGACATGCCCGCTGGCTTCTAAGGTTTGGGATAGCTCAGCGATATTGTCGGATACTTGGAGTAATACGGCAAAAACAATCGGGCCGACACATGGGGAAATCACTAAACCTGCCACCGCGCCCATTAACCATGTTCCAAAAACGCCTTTTACTTGAGCTGTTTTTTGATCTAATTGATTAACGCCATTTTGCATAAATTGAAATTCAATGACACCTAATAAAGCAATCCCAAAAAAGGCAAAAAAACCTGCGAAGGCTAAGTTAACATAAGCCGATTGCATAATACTATTGAACGCTCCGCCACTTAATCCTGCTAATAAACCTAATAGCATGTAAGTATTGATAATTCCGACCATATATATAAACGCATGTTTGATATTTTGGCCTTTCTGTTCACCGCCTCGGTTTGCAATAAAGAGCGAGGTAATTGGCAGCATCGGATAAACACAAGGGGTTGCAACGGATAATAATCCTGCCAGCAGCATTAATCCAAAAATAATGAGGGTATTATTTTTATGGTGTTGAAAAAGTTCTGAAATTTGTTCAGTCCATGATTTATCTTCATTAATTTCATTCGCTTCATTTGAAGATAATGTGGTTGTCAGTGAGGCTTTTGCAACTTGAGGGCGGTAACAAACATTAGTGATGTCATTACAGAGTTGATATTTCAATTCCAATGGAATTTGAGGGGTGTTAAACTTTCCTATGGAGTTACTCAATTTAATACGATAAATTCCTTTTCCTCGCAAGACGGTTGCCTTTACCGCCTCTTCCCAAACGCCTGATGGTTGTTGATCAATTTCAAAATTTAAAGCTAATGCATTTAATTTTTGTTTGGGGTCTAAAGTTAAAGGAATATAGGCATTCTCAGTTCCTTTATCAAGGTAGGCATGATGGTCTTTGGGGACCTCAATCATCACCTTAATTGACTGTTGCCAATCAGTGAGTGTTGTGGGGGATAGTGTAAGCGGCATTGTCGGTGCGGCATAACTGGTCTCTATAAAAAATAATCCACTAAAAAGTAGATATAAAAAAAGGGTTAACCTCAGTTTTTGAGACATAATATTCACCTGTAGAAACATAAAGTTGTATCTCTTTAACTCTATTTATTGAGGGAGGGTATGAAATTTATAATGGATATAGGAACGATGGAAACAAGCGATTGGGTAATTAGGGTGAGTGATTAAAAAATGAATGGCTATGGAGCCACCCTTTATGGTCACAACACATAAAAGAAATCCCTGATTCTTGTAACCACCCTAATCCTGATTTACCTTTTAACATTGCAATGGTTGCGATACTTCCTGCGACTAAACAATGATCGGCAATAACACTAACCGCTTGTAATCCTTGAACGGGAAAAGCCGTTTTAGGATTCAAAACATGACTATAACGTTGTCCTTGAATTTCAATGTAGCGTTGATAATCACCACTACTGGCAAGCCCCCCGTGGTTTAGAGAAAGTTTACCTAAAGTCGATTTTGATTTTCTTGGGTGTTGAATGGCAATAGACCAGCCTTCGCTCATTTCAGTATTTACGCCAATAACCGCAATATCGCCGCCTAACTCAACTAAACCCGCTGTAATACCCTGCTGTCGGCATAAAGTTGCCACGGTATCGGCGGCATATTCTTTAACCAGTCCGCCAAAATCCAGTTCCATGCCTACTTTAGGTAAATAAATAGTCTTTTCATCCCATTCAATCGAAGGCCAATTAATCAACCGTGTCATTTTTTTACATTGTTTTTTAGTGGGTAATGTTCGTGTTTTAAAATCCCAAATATGGCGCAAGACCCCAGAACTCACATCAAATAACCCCTCACTTTCTTGGTAGCATTGTTCGGCATAGCGTAAAAGTGCATGTGTTTCTGTATCAATAGGGGTGGTGGTTTTCGTTCCTGCCCGTTGATTAATACGTGAGAGCAAACTGGTTTCTCGGTAACGAGAATAACGTTGCTCTAATAGTTCAATCCGCTTAATCGCTAATTGTTCGATCTGTTTTGCTTTTGTTAATGACGAGGCGTAAAGCTGTAATTGGCACGGCGATCCCATTGCTTTAAAATGAAATTCAAAAAAATTATTCACCCATTAAAACCGTAATTTAAAGGACGCGGTGATGAGATAATAGTTAAAATCATCAAAATTACCGTTGTTGTCATTACTCCAGCTATAACTCGCTTTACGATCAAAATATTCAATTCCTGCATCAAATTTTAGGGATGACGTGGATGAAAAAAGGGATTTAATTTCTTTCGATAATTTTACTCCGCCTGATAACACGCCAAAGCTTGCCAAACGATAATCACTGGAGTAATAATTTAAATCATCTTTAGAATCAAAATAAGGTTGGTAAAATTCGGCACTACTTTGGGTATAAAAACGCATTGATGTGCGTATTTGCCAGTCATCAATGACGGGTTGGTGCCATGCCACTTCAAAGGTATGCGCTTGCACATCCCAGCTATCGGCATAAAAACGATAATCAATATGTAACGCGGCGTTATTTAAATTTTTAAAGTTTCGGACATAACGATTTAGCCAAGCCCATTTAAAACGTTCTTTGGGTCGGGTATCATCGGCAATACCACTAAATCTAAAAAATACGGATTTATAAGGATCGGATAAAAATCCCGTATCATAAGAAAATGTCATATTGCTATTGATTAACGAGGCGGTATCAATAACCTGTGTGATACCTATGGAATACTGTTGCGATAATTTATTACGCTGATAACTTAACCCCGTGGGTTCAATCTCATCAAATGCCAATGAAAACCCAGCGGATAATGTGGTTAATTTTTTATTAAAATCCCAGTTAAGGTTTGTATTCAAATAGCGGGATAAATAATCATGCTCACTGGAAATTCCTCCACCAATACCGACACTAACATCGTCCCAATAATGGTTAAACATTAAGCTGAGGGCATCCCGTTTTTCACGAATAGAGGCCCCGCTTAACACTTGTTTTGGTTTCGGCTTATCCGATTTATCATCAAAATCAGGGACATTAAACATAGGCGATGCCCCTGATAAGACATCACGGACTAAACCGATTTGAACGGACATTGATTTAGCAATAGGGGCGGATAGAGCGGCTTCATAGACATGAGCCTGCATACGATCTTCACTCTCGCTGTAATAGCCATATTGAAAATCTGTATGATAGGTTTCATCGGTTCTTCCTGCCTCGGCGACCGAGATGATGCCTGGTAATGCGAGCGCGGCACAACTTAGACGACTAAGCAGTGATGTTTTTTTAGTTACAGCCACAGCCACCGCCTCCTCCGCCATAACCACCCGAGGCGGCTTCTTTGCTAAATTGCATGTGTTGACGTAATCCCATTTCTAAGGCATCGGTATCTAAGGCCATATTTTCTTGAGCCAATTGACCGCGTTGCCATGATGATACGGGCGAACACGCCAGTGTTATCATACAGATCAATAAATTAAGGGTTAATAATCGCATCATCATTACTCAGCTAATAAGCCTTCTATTCTTTGTTTTAAATCCGCTTCATCCGTTGCTGAAAATCCTGAATGAATATGTCGGATCGTTCCTTTTTTATCAATTAAAAAAGAGGTTGGCATCGCATCGACCTGATAACGCTCAGGGACTTCGCCAAGGGAATCGCGTAAGACGGTGAAATGAATGGGGTTATCCTTTAAAAATTGACGGGCGGCTTCGGGTTCTTCATCTAAATTAATCGCAATGACTTCAAAGCCTTCTTGATGGTGGTTCTGATATAAGCGATCAAGTATTGGAAAAGAAACACGACAAGGGGCGCACCACGAGGCCCAAAAATCTAAATAAATAACCTTGCCTTTATAATCACTTAATGTAATTTTTTCAGTTGTTTTATTAATAGCGGGTAAAGAAAAAGCAGGGGCAGGGCTTTTTAATTCAACTGCCGAAACAGAATAAGACAAGGCAATTAAAGGAAGGCTTAAAATTAGGGTTTTTATTATCATGGATCACCTGTAATAAAGTTAAGGGGGTTGAATTAATAAGACGGATCAAATGACAGTGCAAAAAGTGTTATCAAGGGAGTAATTTGAAGAGAGATAAAAAATGAACAAATATTTTTTTGATTCGCCTTAAGAAACTATAAAACACTTATCATGCCAATAGTTAATTAATATCCTAATCATTTGATATTTATAGAGAATATAAAAATAAAAAATTATATTGATAATAACTTTAGTTAATAAGATACTGCAAAAAAAGTAGGATAAATAAAAAAATAACCATTTTTGCAGGGAAAGAAGAAATCGGTCATTTTATTTTATAGACCGCGTTTCCATTTAATTTAGACTTTAAAAATATTAAAATTCACCGTCTCTTTTGGCCGTTTTTTTAATTTTTTAGACCCTCATAATTAAAAACAGTGGTTAAAAATTGAAGCGGGGGAATCTGATTAATAGCCTCAGCAATCTGCATCATTTGGTGATGCTTATTAGAATTTTCTACACTCGGTGTATCAATATAATATTTCCAAAATCGCCAAGATGATGTGGTGACGGCGGCATACTGGATAAAAATTTGTAATGTTTGTTTTTCGATGGCCGCTAAGGGTTGAATTTGTTGATAGCCTGCTACAAAAGCACGGGCTTTATCAAGGTTGATGACTTCATTTTGAGTACACAACCCTAAAATGCTCATTCCAAGATCAAAGCCTTGGTAATAATAACAAGCTTCCTCAAAATCAATAAGGGCTTTAAGGCGGTTGTTTTCAAATAACACGTTATCATAGAATAAATCACCATGAATTAAGCAGTGACGAAGCTGAGGCGAAAGGTTTTCTTTAAAATACAGCTGTTGTTTTACTAACCATGCTTTATAGTCGGTATTAATTTTTTGATCCATGATTGCTGAGAAGCATTGTGATTCATACGCATGTTGATGCGGTAAATCATCAGGGACAGAAATTTGATGGAGCTTTGCCATTTCGCGCCCTATTTGGGCGAGCATTCCCGAATCTAATTGTTCAAGGGTATCGCCTTCAATATAAATCTTGAGCATGACGGGTTTATCTTGATAACGTATGACAGGGGCATTG
Source organism: Methylococcales bacterium (assembly GCA_030949405.1). Taxonomy (NCBI): domain Bacteria; kingdom Pseudomonadati; phylum Pseudomonadota; class Gammaproteobacteria; order Methylococcales; species Methylococcales bacterium. The sequence continues at coordinate 516,952 of JAUZSN010000002.1, forward strand.
GTCACGGATAAGACTAAACGCGTAGTTGAAAAATTATTTTTTTCCAACCAAAGTAGTAATTTTCCAAGGTTAATCGCATCCTTTAAGGCTTTATCGTCACAAACGGTGAGAACATATTTTTCCTTCCGCGTTTGTAATAAATAGCTGGAATTTCCCGCTCCGCCATTAATTGATTCAAAGTTGAGAACCGTTAAATCATAATTATTCGCAATAGCTTGAATATCATGAGCGGTCAATTGTGTGTAATTTGCCATAAAAAATTATTATTTGAAATTTAAAAATTAAGGACGCTTAAGATCAGAAACATGAGAATAGCCAATTATTAAAATATCACGAATGGCCTTTTCATTTTTATTCTTCGGGTAGACCGAGCTTACACTGTGCATGACATGGGGATCCCATATTACAATCGAATCCATTGTTTGTTGTAAGGCGACACTTTTGAGGGGCTGTTTATTATTATCATAAATAGTATTAATACCGCCTAGTGTATTTTTACGTCCCATTAAATGGATGCAGACAAAATCATTTTCATCATGATGAATCCCTTCTGGGGTAGGCTCCCCTATCTCATTATCCGTTCCAATAACTCGTATTTGATGAAGGTCAAGCCGCCACGGTTGTTGTTTTTTTTCACGAGACAGTGGGAACTGTTCAAAATCAAATTTAATTAAGGCCTGTAGAAATTTATTCGTTAATGTGGACTTAAATAAGGGGGCTAATTTGCGTTGAACGCCCCCTGCATAGCTATTAATCGTATCATCTTGAAAATAGGGAGTAAAAGGAAAGGGTAATATTTCCTCCGTAGAGGGCAAAAAATAAAAATAGCCAAAACGTCGTAACCGAAATCGCGCCCCGTCTTTTAAATAATTATCAAGTTTTAGATTATTCCAATCTTTTTGGAATGACTGTTTAGCCGTTTCTAGTTGGGTGGGAATATTTATTTCATCTGCTGAGAGATAAGCATAGTTTTTTTTCTAATTCCAAGTAAATAGTACGATCAATGGTAATCATGTTTATTATCCTTTTATATCTGAAGCGATGAATTGTGACTTAATGATCATTTTTTGAGGAAATAGCGGCTTTAATACAGCGTAAAATCCCATAATCATAACGGGCTTCAAATAATTCAAAAATAGGTTTGATTGTATTTTCGTGTTCTTTGGGCAACGCTAAAAAAGCCGTTTGAATTTGTTGAATGGTTACGTCAGGTAAGTCAATTACATTTTTTAAGGTCAGTCCACCCACTTCGATCACATCGGCTAAGTGGCCATAAATTGTTGTCGTTTTAACGCCACGGTTCAAGGCAATATCTTCAACTGTCATCGCCGTGTTAAATAAATGGAGCGTTTCGGCGACCGTCTCACTAATTCCTTGTTGTTGGTTGATATAGGTTTGAATGACGGTAATAAACGCATCTGCATAACGTTCTAGTTTACGCTCACCCACCCCTGAAATGGGGGCCATTTCTGCGCGGGTCAGGGGTTTAACCGTCATGATTTCAGCAAGGGTTGTATCATGAAAAATTATATAAGCGGGAACGTCCTGTTCTTTCGCTATTTCAAGCCGTTTGGCTTGTAAGGCTTTCCACAAAACTCCTTCACGCTGTTGGCGTTGAGTTTTTTTGTATTGACTTTTATTCGTGCTAACGTTGTCCATTCGTAAAATTAGGGGATGTTCGCCGCGTAAAATAGGACGGGATTGTTCGGTTAATTTAAAGGTTCCATAATTTTCAAAATCAACACCGATTAGATTTTTAGCGACTAATTGTCTTAATACCGAGTGCCACTGTTTTTCATTTAAGGCGTTACCTATTCCAAAGGTTGATTGTTGATGGTGATTATTTTTAAGAATTCGCTCATCACTGATTCCAAGTAATACATTGATAAGGTACGCCCCTCCAAAGCGTTGCCCTGTTCGATAAATACACGATAAAAGTTGTTGTGCCGCAAGGGTTGCATCCCATGTTTCAGCAGGTTCAAGGCAGGTATCACAATTGCCACAGGGGGGATGCTGAGTTTCTCCAAAATAATGAAGTAAAATTTGGCGACGGCATTGTATGGATTCGCATAAAGCCAGCATCGTATCCAGTTTATGTAACTGAACCTGTTTATGTTGAGGATCACTCTGGCCATTCATTAACAGGCGTTTGAGTAAGACCACATCTTGCATACCATAACTCATCCACGCATTGGCAGGCAGGCCGTCTCGTCCTGCTCGTCCTGTTTCTTGATAATAGCCTTCAACACTTTTCGGTAAATCTAAATGGGCAACAAAACGCACATTGGGCTTATCAATTCCCATACCAAAAGCGATGGTTGCAACAATAATTATTTTTTCTTGCGTTAAAAAATACTGTTGATGGCGGGCGCGCGTTTGGTGATCCATTCCTGCATGATAAGGATAGGCATTCAAGCCCTGTTCTCTTAGCCAGATAGCGGTTGCTTCCACTTTTTTACGCGAGAGGCAATAGACAATGCCTGCATCCTCCCAATGTTCTGTTTGAATAAAATTTAAGAGTTGTTGTTTGGGATTTCTTTTAGGAATGATTCGGTAGCGAATATTAGGACGATCAAAGCCACTAATAAAAATTTGAGCGCGATCTAAGGCTAAATTTTTAATGATTTCTTCGCGTGTTTTTTCATCCGCTGTTGCCGTTAGGGCGATGCGTGGAATGTGAGGAAAATGCTGATGTAATAATGATAATTGTAAATAATCGACCCGAAAATCATGCCCCCATTGGGAAACACAATGGGCTTCATCAATGGCAAATAAAGAAATAGTAAGCTGGGCCAATAGTGATAAGGTACGGGGCTGCACTAAGCGTTCAGGGGCAATATAAACTAAATCTAACTCATCATTTTGCATTTGCTGTTCAATCTGATGAGCCGCGTGTGCCGATAGGGATGAATTAATAAAAGCGGCTTTAATTCCCAATTGATGCAAAGCGGTCACTTGATCTTGCATTAAGGCAATTAGGGGGGAAATAACAATGGCAACCCCTTCTTTAAGCAGAGCGGGTAATTGGTAGCACAGTGATTTTCCGCCGCCTGTTGGCATTAGAACTAACGCATCGCCGCCTTTTAAAAGCTGTTCGATAATCGGTTGTTGTTGGCCTCTAAAGCTATCATAACCAAAGGTAGATTTTAAAATGGCAAGCGGGTTATTTTCCATAATGACTCCTAATTTATTAGTACTTGCTATGAGATAGTGTTTTTTTGAAACCTTTAAAGCTTTATAATAGCGTGTTTCCCCCTAACGCTTTACCGCGCGAGAACATTTTTTATGACTCAGTCAAAGCCTTCACGTTTACGTTATCTTGTTGATAATAACAAACAACATCTTCTTTGTAACGGACTTAAAGGGTTAGAAAAAGAAAGTCTTAGAGTGTCTAATCAGGGAATGATTGCGACAACCCCGCATCCTTATGTTTTGGGGTCGGCATTAACCCACTCTTCAATTACAACCGATTATTCTGAGTCGTTATTAGAGTTTATTACGCCTCCTTTTGCAGATATAAAACAAACTCTTGAATTTTTACATCAAACGCATCAGTTTGTGACTGAGAATTTAGAGGATGAAATGTTACTTGCAACCAGTATGCCCTGTGGTATTAATGGAGATGAGAGTATTCCCATTGCTCACTATGGGTATTCAAATATTGGACAAATGAAACATATTTATCGGCAAGGTTTGTCGTACCGATACGGTCGAACAATGCAGTCTATTGCGGGAATTCATTTTAATTATTCAGTTCCTCAACCGTTATGGCTTATTTTAAAACAGCAATCGGATAAGACAACCCAATCATTAACGGATTTTATTTCAGACGGTTATTTTGGGTTAATTAGAAATTTTCAGCGGCAAGGGTGGTTAATTTTATATTTATTTGGGGCATCGTCGGCTATTTGTAAAAGTTTTTTTAAAAGCCGCCCTCAATTGATGTCTCAGTTTGATGAGTTGGATGCTCATACGTTGTACTATCCTTTTGCAACCTCATTGCGAATGAGTGATATTGGTTATAAAAGCACGAATCAAGCTAATTTGAAAATTGATTATAATAGTTTAAAGGGCTATGTAGATACCTTAGCGGTTGCGATGAACACCCCGTATCCTGATTATGAGTCCATTGGGGTTAAGGCGAATGGGGATTATAAACAGCTCAGTCCGAATACGTTACAAATTGAAAATGAATTTTATAGTACCGTACGACCTAAACAAACGATCCATTCAGGTGAAAAACCTACCTTGGCTCTTAAAAATCGGGGCATTGAGTATGTGGAAATTCGTTCATTAGATTTAGATGTTTTTAATCCGATTGGCATTGATGAAACTAAAGCCCGATTTGTAGAGGCATTTTTATTGCAGTGTTTGTTAGAAGAGAGTCCGTTACACAATACTGATGAGCAGGACATAAATAACAGCAATCAAATCGCGGTGGCTCATGGAGGAAGAGAGCCTAGCATAAAGATTAACCGACAAGGGCAGATGATTCCGCTACGTACTTGGGCGAATGATATTTTGCAGGCAATGCAGCCCATTTGTGACATTTTAGATGCAGGTAAACGTGATAAGCCTTATAGTGCGGCCTTAAAAGAACAGCAAGCTCGCGTTAATGATGCTGATTTAACCCCATCAGCTCGAATTTTACAGGCCATGAAACAGCAACAACAGCCTTTTGGTTGTTTTGGGTTAGACGCCTCTAAAAAACATAACGATTATTTTAAATCTCAAGCACCTTTAGATCAGGCGATGGTCGCACAATTTAAAGAAATGGCGGAAAAATCACATCGTCAACAGCAACAAATTGAAGCGAATGATGTCCTAAGTTTTGATGATTTTTTAACGCAGTATTTTGCACAACATTAAACTTATTATTAATTATGATAAAACACAGATATTTTTTTTCTTTAGTCATCGGTACGGTCTTCTTAGCGAGTCCTTTATATGCTGAATCAAAACCTGTAATGCCTTCAAAGACGGCGCAATCGACCGCTATAGCGGGGAAGGTGACGGAAATATTAAATGTTACAGGCTATACCTATGTTGAAGTCGATACGGGAAAACAAAAAGTGTGGGCAGCCGCCCCTACAACGACCTTGGCAGTGGGTGATAAGGTTTCTTTTTCACCGACCATGCCTATGGAAAATTTTCATAGTAAATCGCTAAAACGTGATTTTCCAGTGGTTTATTTTATTGGTGGCTTTATAACAGACAAAGCGACACCCGCTGTGAAATCTACATCCAAACATAAAAGAACAGAACCTAAGCCGCCTGTCGCGTTAGTTAAAAAAATTGAGCCACTCACGGGTGGAAAAACGATTGTTGAAATTTATAAAGAGAAAGCCGTCTTAAAAGGTAAAACTATTCGTATTCGTGGCCTAGTGACTAAATTTACTGCGGGTGTTATGGGGAAAAACTGGATTCATATTCGCGATAACAGTACGCTTGATGATTTAACGGTTACAACGAATAGCGTGACGAAATTGGATGATGTTGTTGTTATCGAGGGTGCGTTAGTTTTAGATAAAGATTTTGGCTATGGCTATGTTTATCCTGTCATGCTTGAAAATGCAAAAATTATTAAAAAATAATTTTAAGCTCGGGTTTTTAAAACGCTAAATACGAATGAGTATAGAGACGTGAAGCTTCACGTCTCTACTTACGTTAGGTTTTTTTTAATCAGTTTTTTTGCAAGATCGGTTGCAAGCAGTGATAAGAAAATATTTTTCATGGTGGGGTTTCGTTCTAAAAATATGGCGAGATCTTTTTGAGACCACTCTAAGATAATAGAATCGGTATCAAGTTTTGCCGTCGCTGAGGCATATTCTTGTTTCAGTTTAAAACTAATTTCGCCTATAAAGACCCCATCTCGAGATTGACGGATTAATTTATCGTTATCATAAATATTAACCCGTCCATTGTAGATGAAAAATAAATCCCCTATTTTTTCATTTTGGTGCGTTAAAAAATAACCTTTTTTTATAATGACTAAATTTTGCGATTCGGATTAATTTTAAATATTCAAAAGGGCTTAATAAATCATGAAACAGGGTTTCATAAAGTTCTTGTTCGTATTCTGAAAATTTGATTGTCGAGTTTTGATACCAAATGATAACCAGCATAACTAGATTAACACCGACTAATAAGCCTTCTGTCCATATATTAATCCACATAGGTTCTTGCGGGGCAGAATAATAATAAGCTGAGTAAAAGAACGATGAAATAATGGTTAGCAGTCTTAACCAGTAAATTGATTTCATTGCAAAAGCGAGTAGCGTTGTTAAATAGGCGATCGCATACAAAACATAATTCAGGGTGTCTAAATTGAAATCAATTGTCATGGTAAAACCTAAATAAATAAATCATTGAACAATTAGGTTGAGGAAATGGGTTTTAAAATAAATCCTCAACGGTTTTTCTAATGACTTTAGCTTTAGTCTTAGTTTGTGGTTTATACGTCGGTACTCCCGTGGGAATGTAGGTACTTCTTTTAGGATAAACTCCTTTTTGAAAGTATTCCCATGTTCCGCCCTCAAGCCCTGAGGTTGTTTTTATATTTCTAATGGTTCCAATGGTTTTTTTAACAATTCCATTTGGGGGGGTAATAGTGACTTCAGGAACATCTTTTAACGCGGTTTTCATAAATTTAATCCACATCGGTAGCGCGGTGTTTCCACCTGTTTCTCCGCGCCCTAGCGTTTTATAAGAGTCAAATCCTACCCAGGCACTGGCAACAATACTGGGGTGAAAGCCATTAAACCAGCCATCTTTTTGGCCGTTGGTTGTTCCTGTTTTTCCTGCAATATCCTTACGCTTTAAAACTCTTGCTCGGGTGGCTGTTCCTCGCCTAACGACATCCCGCAAGACAGACCCCATTAAAAACGTAATTTGCGAGCTTAAAACGCGTGGTGCGCGTGTGCTTAATAGTTGCTCAGCATCTAAGACTTCAGTTGATTGCTTGTTACATAAAGGGCAAGCCGTTTTGGGTTTGGCTTCAAAAATGATTTCACCTTTATGATTTTCAATATGCTCTATAAAATAGGGTTTAACTAAAAATCCTCCATTGGCAAAAATGGAATAAAAATTGGCCATTCTTAAGGGTGAGGCTGATCCACTACCTAATGCTAACGCAAGTCCACGAGGAAGTTGGTCATCTGTAAAGCCAAAATCTTTAGCGGTTTGAATGACTTTATCTATTCCCATTTCTTGCGTTAAACGGATAGAAATAATATTTCTGGATTTATAAAGAGCGGCTCGGATTCGTGTTGGGCCATAGTAACGATGACTATAATTTTGAGGTCGCCAAGCACGATCTTTCGCGCTGCCTTTTTTGATGATAATAGGGGAATCATTAATGACGCTTGCGAGTGTATACCCTTCTTTTAAGGCCGTTGCGTAAATAACAGGTTTAAAGCCTGACCCCGGTTGACGTTTCGATTGCGTTGCACGGTTATATTCACTTCTATAAAAATCATAGCCACCAACAATGGCTTCTACTGAACCATTCATTGGATTTAAAGAGGCAAACCCACCTTGTACTTTAGGAACTTGCGTTAATTCCCAAGAGACTGTTTCTTGGTTTTCTTTTTTTAAGGGCCTAACTCGAATAATATCTCCTACCCTCATTGCTGCTTTTAATGAGCGAGGTCTTTTAGCACCAAGCGGGTAGTTATTGGTTTTAAAATGGCGGGCCCAAAGAAATTTTTTCCATGGAATTTCAAGAATAGATTGGTCTTGTAATTGTACGGTGACTATTTTATCTTTAATGCTAAGAATATGAGCGGGGTAAGTTTCACCCACGATTTTGAGTGCTTTAAACTGCTCAGAATTTGTGAATTTTATATGGGGTAAGGCTCGATAACCATAGCGTTTATCATATTTATGTAGCGCAAACCGAAGTGCTTCGGTTGCGGTTGTTTGTAATTTAGAACCGAGGGTTGTGTAAACTTTCATCCCATTGGTATAGGATTCTTCGCCGTAACGTTTAAAGAGTTCACGACGGACCATTTCAGCAATATAAGGGGCTTTTAACTCAATAGGGGGAATATAAAGTTTGGCACTGACCGGTTGTTTCAGTGCGTTAGCGGCTTCTTCTGGAGAGATATACGCTAATAATTTCATTCGTTTTAAAATGTAATCTCGGCGTATTTTTGAACGTGTTGGGTTAGAAATAGGGTTATAAGCGGAAGGGGCTTTAGGAAGTCCTGCGATCATTGCTTGTTGAGCTAAGGTTAAATCATCTAGGTCTTTGCCATAATAGACTTCAGCTGCCGCCACAACCCCATAAGAACGATGACCCATATAAATTTTATTTAAATAAAGTTCTAAAATTTTATCTTTGCTGTAGGCTTTTTCAATTTGTAGCGAGAGAATAATTTCTTTTAATTTACGAATGTAAGTTTTTTCGCGTGTTAACAGGAAGTTACGCGTAACCTGCATTGTAATCGTACTGCCTCCTTGCTTTTTTTTGCCCGTTAAGGCTAATTGAATAAAGGCTCTCATTAAGCTTTTATAGTCAACTCCTGGGTGATCGTAGTAGCGATCATCTTCGGCGGCAAGAAAGGCTTGGATAAGTTGCTTAGGAATTTTATCAATGGCGATAGGTTTGCGTTTTTTTTCACCAAATTGAGCAATCAGTTTATTATCGCGACTATAAATCCTAAAAGGCGTTTGGTACTTTACATTTTTTAATTGGGCAACATCAGGTAAGTCACTGATTAGATGGTTGTAAAAAACATACGCTCCCGCGCTAATGCCAAGTAGACTGATGAGACTAAAAATAACGAACCATTTTAAAATTAATTTAAATAAAATCATGCTTATGCGGCGGGGGTTGGTTGGAGAATAATTAAAATGAGGTTCATAAGATTTATTTTCAATGGAAATAGTCAGGGGGTTACGTAATTTTTTGACAGTGTAATGATTTAAATATCTATGTTATCTCTATGATTTAAATTCGGATTAACGAAAGGTTAGGCAAATAAATAATAATGATAATGATAATGACACTGTATTTAATGATTTCTCCTTGCCGTCCTAGTTTTTTAGCCTATTTAATTTTAATGCTCACAGTTTAATCTACGTGGAGCCATTTAACAAATACTTATCTAAATTGATAAAACGATTGAATTTATAAATTCTAAAAATGAGATATAAATAGGATTTCTAAACAATAGGGGACCTAATATAAGCGATATTTTCCGATCAAAATTAAAAAGACGACTATACTTCAACGCAAGCTGGGGTCTGTTTGAACGTTCAATTGGATAAAAATTTAAGCGATGTAAGTGATCGATGTTTATTTGGATAAGGTTTTAAATGATGAATTGGTTTAAACGAAAAGAGGTCGTTGTTCTAGGAATAGATATTAGTAGTGCAGCGGTTAAATTATTAGAATTAAGTAAGACAGGATCACGTTATCGGGTAGAGAGTTATGCGGTGATCCCTTTAGCACAAGATGTTGTTGTTGATAAAAATATAGCGAATATTGATGCGGTTGCTAATGCGATTAAAATGGCGGTTAAGCAGTCCAGAACCAAAGAAAAAAATGCGTGTGTCGCTGTTTCTGGCTCATCCGTTATGAGTAAAGTGATTCAAATGGGAGCGGATTTAAAAAATGATGAAATGGAAGAACAAATTTTTATTGAAGCCGATCAATACATTCCTTATGCACTGGATGAGGTAAATTTAGATTTTGAAGTTCAGGGTAAAAATGAAACAAATCCAGCGATGGTTGATGTCTTATTAGCGGCTTCACGACGGGAAAATGTTGAAGATCGTGTTGAAGCACTCATACAAGCAGGGCTCAAACCTAAAATTGTGGATGTTGAAGCTTTTTCGATGGAAAATGCCTTTTTATTATTGGCTGAACAATTGCCAAAAGGAATTGAAACACAAACCGTTGCTATTGTGGATATTGGGGCAACGATGACGACCTTAAATGTTTTATATGAGTGTCGAACTATTTATGTTCGAGAGCAAGGGTTTGGAGGGAAGCAATTGACAGAAGAAATTCAACGACGCTATGGTCTTTCTTATGAAGAAGCAGGGCTCGCCAAACGTCAAGGCGGGTTGCCTGATAATTATACAACCGATGTGTTGGAGCCTTTTAAATTAGCAATGGTTCAACAAATATCAAGAGCTTTACAGTTTTTTGCCTCATCCAGTGCTAATCGAGAAGTAGATAGTCTTATTCTTGCAGGCGGGTGTGCGTCTATACAAGGGCTTGAAGAACTGATTAAAGAAAATATTGGAATGGATTCGTATGTCGCAAACCCTTTTATTAATATGGCCTTATCCAATCGGGTGAAACCGCAAAGTCTAAGCAATGATGCCCCTGCAATGATGATTGCAAGTGGGTTAGCCTTAAGGAGTTTTGATTAATGGTTAAAATTAATTTACTGCCTTGGCGTGAAGAATTACGAAAAGAAAAGCAACAAGTTTTTTTAACGGTACTGGTCGCGGCCATTTTTTTGACATGTCTTTTATTTGGAGGGGTTTATTGGTATATAGAAGATCAAAAAACCTATCAAACCATTAGAAATACATATTTAGAGGACAAAATTAAGGAAGTTGAGAAAAAAATTAAAAAAATAGATAAGATTAAAGCTGAAAGAACGAAATTAAGAGATAAAATTTTGGTTATTGAGGGGTTACAAGCGAGTCGATCTGAAATTGTACATGTATTTGATGACTTACGGCGAATAACACCTAAAGGTATTTATTTAACGGATTTTATCCAGCTCGGTGAAAAATTAACCTTTAAAGGACGAACAACGGCTCATTCGGAAGTTTCTGCGTTAATGGATGCGATTGAGGCTTCAAAATGGATTGGCTTAGAGGGGACGGGGCTTAAAAATATAGATGGGCGTAATCGCTCTGAAAAAGAAACGGATAGCCAGTTTATTATTTTAGCAAAACAGCTTAAGAAAAAACCAAAAGAAGACGCAGATGATTTAGAGATGGGAGGCGGGGTAGAATAATGAATTTATCGGAAGTTAATTGGGATTTTAATGAAGCGGGATCGTGGCCTTTAGAAGTTAAAGTGGGGATGATTTTATTAATTTGTTCGTTGATTGCAGGCGGAGGCGTTTATCAGTTTACGATGGATCAGTTAAGCCAATGGACTGTTTTGGAGCAAAAAGAGCAAGAACTTCGTGGGCAGTTTGAGGAAAAACAAAAAAAAGCGGCGAATTTATCCGCTTATCAAGAGCAATTTAAACAAATTGAAGCGTTACTTGAAGAAATGGTTAAGCAAATGCCAAGTGAGGCAGAAGTTGCGGCCTTGTTGCGAAAAATTTCTAAAAAAGCACAAGAAAGTGGTTTGAAGATTAATTTTTTTGGTGCAGAACCCTCTGTACGAAAGGAATTTTACCATGAGTTACCCAATAAAATAGAAGTCTCAGGTCATTATGAGGAAATCGGTTTGTTTGTAAGTAGCTTGTCGACCTTGTCACGAATTGTAACCGTCCATGATGTCATTATTTCTCGATTGGAAGTCAAAGAAGTTAAGGATAAAAAAAAGGAAGATGAAGGCGTTTTATTGGAAATGAAAGCGGTTGTACAAACGTATAACGAGGCCTCAGAAGAAGATGCGGATGATATGAGTAAATGAGGATTCAACGCAAGGAATATAAAATGAAACTTTCCCCATTATCAATGATAAAACCAATTAGATTCGGGTGTTTTTGTGTTTTTTTTATGCTATCGGCTTGTAGTGATAATGATGTATCAGATTTAGATACTTTTATTGAGGAAGTTGAGGCGCGACCGAGCGAAGGCATCGAGCCGTTGGAAGCGATTGCAGAAAATGATTTTTTTTATTTTGAACTGGATGATTCACGAGATCCTTTTTTAATAATAAAGGATAAAGAAGAGGAGGTGGAGGATGTTAATCTATCTAAACCTGTTTCTAATGGTATAAAGCCTGATTTTACACGGATAAAAGAGGATTTAGAAAGCTTTCCATTAGATGCGTTGAATATGGTTGGAACGGTTAAAAAAGGGATGTTATGGGGGTTAATTAGATCTGAGGAAGGCGTGCAACGGGTAAAAATAGGGAATTATATAGGACAAAATCATGGCAAGATTATTAATATTTCAGCAACCGAAATTAAGTTGGAAGAAATTATTAAGGATGAAGAAAGTGAAACGGATGCCTGGATTAAAAAAGAAGCGATATTACCCTTAAATATGGGTACAGATGAATAAAGGTAAAGGTTAAATGATGAATATTATGCAAAAGACTTCAGTATTAAAAATTTGGATAGGTCATCTTATTATGCCCTTTATGATGGGTTTATTTTTAATTTTATTGGCGGTAAATACAGCGTTAGCTAGTGAAATTTTGATTACTCAACTTAATTTTTCTACACTTGCTGGAGATAAGGTTCAATTGCAATTAGAGTTAACAGCAGAACCTGTTGCGCCTAAAGTATTCCATACCGATAACCCTGCACGAATTGCTCTAGATTTTGTGGGTGTTAAAAGTGGTTTGAAACAAAAAAACTTTCCGATTAACTCGGGTGCGGCGAGTGATGCTTATGTTATTGAAGTGGCTGGACGTACGCGCGTTATTATTAATCTTGTTGAGTCTGTTCCTTATGAAACTAAGGTGGAGGGAAATAAGGTCTTAATTATTTTAAATAAAACAGCGGTTGTGACCAAAAAAGATCGACCTAACGTTAAACGTAATGAAAATGAAATAGAGACGGTTGTAAAAGAGGAGCCTGTGATTGAAACACAGAAAGTTTCTATGGTTTCACGTTTGCTGCCTAAGCAAGTCATTAGAGATATTGATTTTAAACGGGGCGTGGGTGGTGAAGGTTTATTATTAGTTGAACTAGCGAATCCCAATACCATCGTTGATACGCGAGAGCGTGGCGGGAAAGTTGTTTTAAAATTTTTAAATACAAAATTACCTAAAGCTTTGAGAAAACGGTTTGATGTTTCAGATTTTGCGACCCCTGTACAAAAAATTGAAGCGGTGAGTAAAGGAACTAATACCATCATTACCATTACCCCGACTAATGGTAATTATCAATATTCCTCATTTCAGGAAGAGGGGATGTTGACGGTTGATTTTAGGCCGATGAGTGAAGCTGAGAAAAAAATTGAACAAGAAAAAAAGTTTCCTTATTCAGGGGATAAATTATCATTAAACTTTCAAGATATTGAAGTTAATTCGGTCTTACAGATTTTAGCGGATTTTACAGAGCTTAATATTGTGGCCTCCGACACGGTGGCGGGTAATGTCACCTTACGGTTAAATGATGTTCCTTGGGATCAAGCATTGGATTTAATTTTAAAAGCCAATGGGTTATCAAAGCGTCAAGCGGGTAATGTGATTTTAGTTGCACCGACTTCACACATTATTAAGCTTGAAGAAGATGAGCTGGCAGCAAAAAAGGTGGTTGAGCAATTAGAGCCATTACGAACAGAATACATTCAAATTAATTATGCAAAAGCGGATGATATAAAAGTTCTATTGTTAGGTGGGACAGATACAACGGTGGATAAATTGACAACAAGAGGGCGTTTACTTTCAAAGCGAGGCGTTGCGAATGTTGACATTAGAACGAATGTCTTAATTGTTAAAGATACCGCGAATAAAATGGAAGCAATTCGGGCCTTGATTAAAAAACTTGATATTCCTGTTAGGCAAGTGATGATCGAAGCACGGATTGTTACCGCCGATAAAAATTTTGCACAAGATCTTGGGATGCGTTTTGGGGTTGGAAAGGCCGCTGCATTAGGATCAAGCACCGGGTTTGCTATAGGGCCTGCACCGACAGTGGGTGGTTTAGTGACACGAAGCATTACAGGGCAGCGTACAGGGGGCGGTGTCGTCGTTCCTTCGGTAGATAATGCTAATGTCAGTAATTATTTAGTTGATTTAGCCTCGGCAGGGGCTAATGCTTTTCCGCCCGCCGCATTAGGAATGACTTTGGCTAGAGCCGCCGATTATGTGCTTAATTTAGAAATATCCGCATTAGAAGGTGATGATCGCGGGGAATTAATTTCTAACCCGCGTGTTTTAACCTCAGATCGGGTTGAGGCGGTTATTAGGCAAGGGGTGCAAATTCCTTTTACAACCGTCAGTGCGAATGGGACGCAAACCAGGTTAATCCCTGCGGTTTTGGAATTAAAAGTAAATCCTCAAATTACCCCAAATGGCAGTATTATTATGGAATTAGCTATAAAGAATGATAAGGCAGATACCATTACAGGTGGAATTAGCAAAGAAGAAGTTAAGACAACGGTACAAGTAAATGATGGGGAAACCGTGGTTTTAGGCGGGATTTATACGATGAATACTAAAAAAACGGTGACTAAAGTGCCTTTTTTTGGAGACCTTCCTGTGATTGGAATTCTATTTAGAAATACCAAAGATTTGGATGGTAAAAAAGAATTACTGGTTTTTGTAACGCCTAAAATTGTTAAGAATTCTTTGCTATTAGATTAATCCGACTTCAACTATCGGTAAAAAGGGGGCATAATGCCCTTTTTTTACTTTATTTCCCGTTATTTATGAAACGAACAGAAAATATTTATTTAATTGGCCTAATGGGTGCGGGGAAAACTACAATTGGTCGGCAATTAGCGACGACGTTACAGTTACCTTTTTATGACAGCGATAAAGCCATTGAGGAAAATACAGGGGTTGATATTCCCACTATTTTTGAATATGAAGGTGAAGAAGGGTTTAGAAACCGTGAACAGGCGATGATTTCACAATTAACTGAAATTGATGGAATTGTTTTAGCAACGGGCGGAGGGACTATTTTACACGAAAAAAATAGACAGCTCTTAATGACCAATGGTTTTGTGGTTTACTTAGAATGTTCGATTGAAAATATTTTAAATCGAACCCGTCGGGATACTCAGCGACCTTTATTGCAAACAGATAGCCCTAAAGAACAGATTGAAACTTTATTTGAGCAACGAGAGTCGTTATATCTTGAATGTGCAGATTTTAAAATAGATACAGGCGTGATACAGAGCAAACTGGTGATCAAATCAATATTAGATGCTTATTGGCAGGCAAATGATGAATGAGATGAAACAGTTGGATGTTGATTTAGGGGATCGAAGTTACCCCATTTATATTGGCTCAGACTTAGTGTCGCAAGAAAAATTGTTAGCCCAACATATTCAAGCTAACCAGGTCGTTGTGGTTACGAATACGACAATAGCCCCTTTATATTTACAAGGCTTGTGTGATAATTTATCGGCGTATAACGTTGAGCACATTATTTTACCTGATGGCGAGCAGTATAAGACCTTAAGCTATGTAGAAACTATTTTTACCCAGTTGTTAGAAGCAAGATTTAACCGTAATGCAACCCTAATTGCTTTAGGCGGTGGTGTTGTAGGCGATATGGGGGGATTTGCTGCGGCTTGTTATCAGCGAGGAATCAATTTTATCCAAATTCCTACGACGTTATTGGCCCAAGTTGACTCGTCAGTGGGCGGGAAAACAGGGGTTAATCATGCGCTGGGAAAGAATATGATCGGCGCATTTTATCAACCGCAGGCCGTAATTGCGGATATTAAAGTCTTAACCACCTTAGATGATCGACAATTGGCTGCGGGAATTGCTGAAGTTATCAAATATGGTCTTATTAGAGATTATGAATTTTTTGAATGGCTAGAGGCGAATATTGATTTATTAGTCCAAAAAGATGAAAAGGCATTAATGTTTGCTATTGAACGTTCTTGTTTTAATAAAGCGGCAGTCGTTGCAGAGGATGAACATGAGTCAGGTATTCGTGCCACCCTAAATTTAGGGCATACCTTTGGTCATGCGATTGAAACAGGGATGGGATATGGTCAGTATTTGCATGGTGAAGCGGTTGCGATTGGAACCTGTTTAGCGGCGGATTTATCACGTCGATTAGGGTATTTAACCGATGATGAGGTGACACGAATTATTAAGCTGTTTAAACGAGTTAATTTGCCGATACTTTCCCCAGAAAAACTGACGGCAAAGCGTTATCTTGAATTGATGGCGGTTGATAAGAAAAATATAGGCGGCTCTATTCGTCTTATTTTGTTGGAAAAAATGGGTAAAGCCACCTTACCTATGAGCGTAGAAACAGTTATTTTGGAGCAAACACTGACTGATTACCACGGCTTGTAACGATGAAGCTTGAGGGACAGAATTTTGTTGATACCTATGATTTAATCAGTTTGGCACGAATGGATGCCTTTGATTTATTAGTTCAAGGTATTTTAAACCAGCGTGAAGCATTAATTATCTGTGGTGCCAAAGGGATCGGTAAAACCACGTTACTTAAGACTCTTAAAAAACATAAAGAAGAGGTTTGGGCTATTTGTTTTTTTCAGGGAACAGAGCCGTTAAGTTTTGGTGAGATTAAACATGGGTTAGTGATTGCAATAAAAGCCCACGGTTCCATTCCTGATGCTGAAAGTTTGGATGATATGCTGTATTTTTATGAAGAGCATCAGCAAAAAGTTGTGCTCATCTTGGATAATGTAGAGCGGTTGTCAAGTGGTTTTATTGATAAACTAATTCGATATGCATTACAGCATCCTGCCATTAAGCTTATATTCTCATTAACTAAAAAGGAATTAAGTCTAAAAAGTAGAACCGATATAATGATTGATAATTGTTATTTTATCGAACTTCCTCGCTTGGAAAAACAGGACTTAAGACCCTTTTTACAACGGGCGGCGTTAATGCCAGAAGGGTTAATTGCTGAAGTTGAAATTAATGATAAATTAATTAATAAGCTTTACCCTTTAACCGCTGGAATACCCGGTAAAATTATTACTGAACTACAAAAACAAGACGGTTTTTGGTTTAAATGGCAGCGGGGGGTGGTTTTTGCTAGTTGTTTGGTGATAGGAGTGGGGTTAGTTTATCGTTATCACTCTGTATTCGAGAAAATTAATTTAGACCCCTCTTTTTTTACGGATGCACTTGAAGATAAGCTGATAAATAAAAAAGAAGTGATTGCGGTATTGTCAAATAAACCTGAGCAAGATAATAGTCCTAAAGACATTAATGCGTTGCCGTTGTTAAAGAGTGATAAAAAAATCTCCGAAAATGAAAAAATCATTGAGGATGAAAAAGTCATTGAGCGTGAAAAATTAGTTCCGCCTAAAAAACAAGCCGATAGTGATGATAGTGCTTGGGTATTACAGCAAAAACCGAAAGGCTATAGTTTACAACTTATGGTCACCTCGAAAAAAAAATCCCTATTACAAAGTTTAAAAAATTACCCTCACTTGCCGCATTCACTTAACTATGTACGGGTAATACGAAAAAATAGACCGCTCTATATTTTGTTATATGGTGCATTTCCTACGGCTAAAACAGCTCAAAAAGCCGTAAAAACGTTGCCGAAAGTATTTAAAAACGCGTGGCCTAAACGCTTTGATTCTATTCAGGCAGAAATAAAAAAAGTTCCCTAATGAAGTCGTTTTCATTTTACAACGTTAAAATGAAGACCCCTTAATTTGTATGACTCAAATGGCGGTATTTGAAAAACCGTTCTCCTTCCTTCTTAAAAAATACTCAGTATGACCGACTTAAAAAACGATATTTTTCTTAAAACCTTATTAAAACAACCTGTCGATAGAACCCCTGTGTGGATGATGCGTCAAGCGGGGCGTTATTTGCCAGAATATCGAAAAATTCGCGCAGAAGCAGGGAGTTTTTTAGATTTGTGTACCAATCCTGAATTAGCCTGCGAAGTGACTTTACAACCCTTAGAACGTTTTGATTTTGATGCGGCTATTTTATTTTCAGATATTCTAACCATACCTGATGCGATGGGTTTAGGGCTTTATTTTAGTGAAGGGGAAGGGCCTAAATTTAAAAAAATAATCCGTACCGCCGCCGATATTAAAGCCTTACCGATTCCCGATCCTGAGCTTGAGTTAGGCTATGTTATGGATGCGGTCAGATTGATTCGGAAAAATTTACAAGGGCGTGTCCCCTTAATTGGCTTTTCAGGAAGCCCGTGGACATTGGCAACTTATATGGTTGAGGGAGGAAGTAGTAAAAGCTTTCAAAAAGTTAAGGCATTAATGTATAACGAACCTGCGTTAATGCACCAAATGTTAGATAAACTTGCCCAATCGGTCGCGGCCTATTTAAATGCACAAATTGCCGCAGGCGCACAAGCGGTGATGATTTTTGATACTTGGGGTGGAATGTTAGCCACGGAAGAATATTTACAATTTTCGTTAGCCTATGCACGACAAGTTCGCGAATTATTAAATACAACGGTGGACGGTCAAACAATCCCAACGATTTTTTTTACGAAAGGCGGGGGCTTATGGTTAGAAGAAATGAGTCAGGTCGGATTTGATGCGTTGGGTTTAGATTGGCAGACAGATATAGGATTAGCGCGGGCTAAAGTGGGCGAAAAAGTAGCCTTACAGGGAAATATGGATCCCGTTGCGTTATATGCCCAACCTGATGTTATTGCCAAAAAAGTAAAATTAATTTTAAATAAGTATGGGAATGGCTCGGGACATGTGTTTAATCTTGGGCATGGTATTTTGCCTGATATGAACCCCGATCATGTTAAAGCCATGGTTGATGCAGTCCATCACTATAGTCCTCAATATCATAAAACCTAATTTTGTTATCGAAAAAAATAGGCTTATTTGTTGGAAGTATTTTACCTGTTTTAGTCATAGGTTTTACTGATTTTGGTGAAACAGAATCGATTAAATCTATGACGGCCGTCGCGCTCATGATGACGGTATTTTGGATGACAGAAGCAATTCCACTTGCAGTGACGGCCTTGTTACCGTTGGTATTATTTCCCATTTTAGGAATTGCATCAACTAAAGCGACGGCAGGGCAGTACATGAACTCTATTGTATTTTTACTGATTGGTGGGTTTATGATTGCTTTGGCGATGCAACGTTGGAATTTGCATCGGCGGATTGCCCTGACTATTTTGGTTTTATTTGGAGGGCATCCTACTCGGTTAGTCTGTGGGTTTGTGATGGCAACGGCGATGTTGTCAATGTGGATTTCAAATACAGCAACAACCTTAGTCATGTTACCGATTGCCTTGGCCATTCTTGCACGTTGTGAAACGATTTTAACGGTTGAAGAATTACATAAATTTAGTGTAGGACTCTTGTTATCCATTGCTTATTCCGCATCTATAGGTGGCATGATGACCTTAGTTGGAACGGCTCCCAATTTAGTTTTTGCGCGTTTTTATGAAATGACAATGGGGGAATTAATGGGTTTTTTTGAGTGGATGCTCATTGCGGTGCCTATTGGGTTGTTGTTAATGCTGATAAGTCTTTTGGTGATTATTTTTATCATGTATTTACAAAAATTACCCCCGCTCAAATCAGTTACAACACTGGGTTGCAGAAGAAAAAAACCGATTAGGTTTGATAAGTTTTGAAGAAAAAGCGGTATTAATTGTTTTTGTTATAACAACAGTATTATGGATTACGCGTAAAAGTTTACAGCTAGGCGAGGTTGTTTTAACAGGCTGGGGCGAATTTTTAACTTTTGGTTCGTTGATTGATGATGGGAGCGTTGCTATTGGCATGGCGATGATCTTATTTATTATTCCGACTCAAACTCCGATAAAAAAGACATTTTTATTGGATGAAGCTGTTTTTAGTCAGTTACCTTGGGCGGTTGTTGTGTTATTTGGAGGCGGCTTTGCGTTAGCTTATGGGTTTTCTGAAAGTGGTTTATCGACTTATTTGGCTTCACAGCTCGAAGATCTTAATAACGTACCCTTGGCTGTATTGGTAGCAACCGTAACTTTAGGGATGAGTTTGTTAACGGAGCTTACGTCTAATACAGCAACGACTCAATTAGTTATGCCGATTTTAGTTTCGACAGCCAACGTTCTTAATATTTCACCTATTTGGTTAATGTTACCCGCAACACTTGCCGCTTCTTGTGCTTTTATGTTTCCTGTTGCAACTCCGCCTAATGCGATTATTTTTGGAAGTGGTAAGGTGAAAGTGTTAGCGATGGTAAAAGTTGGGTTGGGGCTTAATTTAATCGCTATTGTATTAATTAGTTTAGTCTGCTACCTCTTAATCCCCTTAATGTTGGTTGGATAAGGTAAGCCATTTTATTATAAAATAGGTAAATGATAATAATAAATTAAGAGGATTCTAATGATAAAAGCAGTATTAATAGCAGGTTTATGGGCCTTAAGTTTTGGAAGTTATGCGGAAACATCAACGACTATATCTGAACCTTCGATGGCTAACCCAATTGAAATTACGGTTCATCGAGACCCTTCTTGTAGCTGTTGTGGACGATGGATTAAGCATTTAAAAAAATCTAATTTTCAAGTCAGTGATGTTTTAAGTCATGACATGCAGGCGGTTAAAGATAAATATCATGTGCCTAAAAATATGGCCTCATGTCATACGGCCATTGTTAATGGTTATGCGATAGAAGGTCATGTTCCTGCCGCAGATATTAAAGCGTTATTAAACATTAAGGCGGATATTGTGGGTTTGTCTGTGCCTGGAATGCCTGTAGGTACACCCGGAATGGAAATGGGAACGAAAGTAGATGCTTATAAAGTGATTGGGTTTGATAAAAATAATGAAAGCCAAGTATTTAATCATTATGAGGCAAAAGAATGATTCTTGCGGGGGATATAGGGGGGACAAAAACGTTATTAGCCTTATATCAGCAGCAAGGGGATGACTTAAAATGTATTAAAAAACAACGCTTTGTTAGTGATGAGTTTAAAACCTTTGAGTCATTGTTAGTAGAATTTTTAAATAATGAAAAAATTACTGCTGTCTGCATTGGAGTGGCAGGGCCTGTTATGGAAGGTGTTTGTAAGGCGACTAATTTGCCTTGGGTATTAAAAACATCACAAATTCAAGCACAAGTTGGTGTAGAACATGTTGTTTTGTTGAATGATTTAGAGGCAACCGCATGGGGTATACTTAATTTATCAGCTGAAAATTTTGTAAGTTTAAATCCTCAAGCTGTTGCACGACCGGGTAATATTGCTATTTTAGCGGCGGGAACAGGGCTAGGTGAGGCGGTTATTGTTTGGAATGGACAAAGCTACCATGTGATGGCAACGGAGGGTGGGCATACCGATTTTGCACCGACAAATGAAGAAGAAATTTTATTATTGCGCTATTTAATGGCGTGTTATCCCGAACATGTAAGCTATGAAAGAATTGTCTCGGGAGATGGATTGGTCAAAATTTATCAATTTTTAAAACAAAAAAGTGATTTTGCAGTGAATGATGAAACGGAATTACAGATGCAAACAACTGATTCCGCAGCGGTGGTGAGCCAAAATGCAATCAAGGGTAATGATCCGTTATGTGTCAAAGCCTTGACTCTTTTTTGCCGAATTTATGGCGCGGAAGCTGGAAACCTTGCGCTTAAATGTCTGCCTTATGGGGGGGTGGTTCTAGCGGGAGGGATTGCAGCTAAAGTATTGCCTATTATTCAGCAAGGCGTGCTAATGAAAGGTTTTTTGGCAAAAGGGCGTTACCATGAGCTTTTAGCGCAAATGCCTGTTAAGGTTTGTACGAATGCGGAAGCGGCCTTGTTGGGTGCTGCTTATTATGCAAGCAAGGTTAACGATTGAAAAGGAGTAAATATGGGCTATTTACTCCTAACCCTTGAGGTTAAATAATGAACTCTTAGAGGTTATCTAATCCAGAAAGACCGTTAACTGACCAGTTATCAAGAGTATTAGCAGCCGATAAATCATCTTTTTCAGAATAATTAATACGGCAGACGTAGGTCCTCATAAAACTAACCCCATCTGCAGGTGTAATTTCAATTTCGGCATTAACAATGTATTGATAGTTTCCCATTGACCAAACGTTGGTGGGTTTTTCTGAAAAATTCACTGAAAAATCAGTATCAATATCCTCTTTAATATAAGTATTACAATGGTTAAAGGCAAATGCTGTCATTTCATTGGAAATACTCATTTGGCTTGCTTCATCGGGTGAGTCTTCGAGAAAAATATCAGAGGAAACAACGTCATAAACAACAGGCATAACGCCTTTTGCTTGAAAGACAAGCAAGAGAACTATACCAATGATGAGAATAGGAAACTTAAGTTTTGGATTCATGATTAAAGCGAGTTTGGATTTAAAAAAAAGATTTTAACAAAAATGAATTAATCATGTTGAAATGAGTCGTACAAACATTACCCCAGTTCAGTGAGTTATAAAATTTTTAGTAAGACTTAAGGTAAAGAAAATTATACAAATGTATAAGATTTTTTTTTATCTTGACATAGTAGCTCGAACTGGTAAACTCGAACCCCACACAAGGATGCTGTGGTCTCAATTCTGCTTGCAGCAGTATTGTGTGATTTAAATATAGGGAAATAGACAAAGAAGCTCTTAACTAGTTAACTAGTTAAGAATTTTAATAATATTTAGGAGGTAGAAATGGCTGCTACAACTGAGTCAGTTAAGGCTGATGCTGCAGAAGCACCGTTATTAAACAAAAAGAACCTATTTGGTGGTTTGATGTTGTATTTTGTTTTTTACGTTTGGGTTCGTTGGTACGAAGGTGTCTACGGATGGTCTGCAGGTCTAGATTCATTTGCACCAGAGTTTGAAACATATTGGATGAATTTTTTATATATTGAAATAGTATTAGAAGTATTAACTGCTTCTATATTATGGGGATATATTTGGAAATCTCGTGATCGTAAAGTAATGTCTATTACTCCACGTGAAGAGTTAAGAAGACATTTTACTCATTGGACATGGTTGGTAATGTACGGTTGGGCAATTTACTGGGGCGCTTCGTATTTTACAGAGCAAGACGGTACTTGGCATCAAACAATCGTTCGTGATACTGATTTCACTCCAAGTCATATTATCGAATTTTATTTGTCATACCCAATTTACATCATTACTGGTGTATCAGCTTTCTTGTATGCAAAAACAAGATTGCCTACATATCAACAAGGTATGCATTTAATGTATACTGTTGCTGTAATTGGTCCATTCATGATTCTTCCAAATGTTGGCTTGAACGAATGGGGACACACTTTTTGGTTTATGGAAGAGTTATTTGTTGCTCCATTGCATTACGGTTTCGTATTCTTTGGATGGGCAGCTCTTGCTATCATGGGTGTTGTAAATACAGAAGTTATGGCAATTTCAAAATTACTTAAGAAAGATTTAGCTTAATCGGTTAATATCTTTTTGATGTAATAAACTATCTCCTCCGCACGTTTCAATCTTTGATTGAAACGTGTAGAAATAAAAGAGATAGTTAAAATAAAAAAATATATAATTTTAATTTTTAGGAGGTAAGCTAATGAGCGCATCTCAATCAGCTGTACGATCTCGTGCGGAAGCGGTACAAGTTTCTCGCACGTTTGACTGGATGATTCTTTTTACATTATTCACCGCGGTTCTTGGTGGGTATCACATCCACTATATGTTGACTGGTGGTGACTGGGATTTTTGGAGTGACTGGAAAGATAGACGTTTATGGGTAACTGTAGCACCTATCGTTTCGATTACTTTTCCAGCAGCCGTTCAATCTATGTTATGGTGGCGTTATCGCTTGCCTATCGGTGCAACAATTTCTGTTGTTGCTTTGATGTTAGGTGAGTGGATTAACAGATACTTAAACTTCTGGGGATGGACTTATTTCCCAGTAAACTTTTGTTTCCCATCTAACTTGATTCCAGGAGCTATTGTTCTTGACGTAATCTTAATGCTTGGTGGAAGCATGACGTTAACTGCTGTTGTTGGTGGTTTAGCGTGGGGTTTATTATTCTACCCAGGTAACTGGCCAATCATTGCACCATTACACGTACCTGTTGAGTACAATGGTATGATGATGACTTTAGCTGATTTACAAGGTTACCATTACGTACGTACTGGTACTCCTGAGTACATCAGAATGGTTGAAAAAGGTACATTAAGAACTTTCGGTAAAGACGTTGCTCCTGTATCAGCGTTCTTCTCTGGCTTTGTATCTATCATTATTTATTTCTTGTGGCATTTCTTCGGCAGATGGTTCTCTAAAACAGACTTCATCGCTGATGACGAACTATAGAAATAAGTAATAAATAAAGCTAAATTGAGAGCTGGTAGTGTTATTTTGTTTACTACCAGTTATATAATCTACAAATAGATTCTCTAGTAATAGAGGAGGATATATGAAAATAATCAAAGACAAAGTTTCTAAACTATCCTTTGTCGCGCTGTTGGCAACACTTTCAGCAGCGATGTTATATACGCCAACAGCTTCGGCTCACGGTGAAAAGTCGCAGGCCGCTTTTATGCGTATGCGTACGATTCACTGGTTTGACCTTGACTGGTCAAAAGACGAAGTGGCTATTAACGAGACAATGACAATTTCAGGTAAATTCCACGTTTTCGCGGGTTGGCCTGAAACAGTTGATAAACCAGAAGTTGCTTTCTTGAACATCGGTATTCCAGGACCTGTATTTATACGTGCGGGTTCTTGGATCGGTGGGCAGTTAGTTCCTCGTTCAGTAAGTTTAGAACTAGGTGATACTTATGAATTTAAAGTATTACTAAAAGCTCGTCGCCCTGGTGACTGGCATGTTCATACGATGATGAACGTTCAAGGTGGTGGTCCAATTATTGGTCCAGGTAAATGGGTAACTATTACTGGATCTATGGGCGAATTTGTTAACCCAATCGTAACATTGACTGGCGAAACAATTAACTTAGAAGATTATGCCTTAGATAATATCTATTTCTGGCATGCTTTCTGGTATGCGATTGGCTTAGCATGGTTGGCATTTTGGGTTAAACGCCCAATGTTTATTCCTCGTAGCCTCGCAATCGTTGATGGCAAAGCTGATACTTTAATTTCAGCTACTGATAAGAAAGTTGGTATGGCTTTTGCTTTAGCAACTGTTGTTATTGTTGCAGCGTCTATGGGCTCTACAAATGATAACTACCCTGTAACAACGCCTCTTCAAGCAGGCTTGATGCGTGGTATTCAGCCTATCGAAATGCCTACACCTACAGTATCTGTTAAAGTTGATGATGCTACTTACCGTGTTCCAGGTCGTGCTATGCAAATGACTTTGACAATCGTTAATAACGGTGATGTTGCGGTTCAATTAGGCGAATTCATGACAGCTTCTGTACGTTTCTTAGATGCTGGTGTTTATGAAGACGAATCAGGTTATCCTGATGACCTATTAGCAGAAGAAGGTTTAACTGTTTCTGATAACAGCCCTCTAGCTCCAGGTGAGACTAGAACTGTTGAAGTAACAGCTTCTGATGCTGCATGGGAAGTTTACCGTTTAGCTGACTTGATCTATGATCCAGACAGCCGTTTTGCTGGTTTACTATTCTTCTTTGATGAAGAAGGTAACCGTCAAATGGTTCAGGTTGACGCACCATTAATCCCATCTTTCATCTAATGGAAAATATCTAAGGACATTTGTTTTTAGATAGGGATAAGCCCTCACTATCGTAAGGTAGTGAGGGTTTTTTTTATGCTGGAAGAGGGAAATGATTAAAATAAAAATATCCATTAGTGAAAACGATGGTTTTTTTATATAATGAAGGATTATTCTTTAGATAAAAGAATAATAAATGATTGAAATTTTATAATAAAGAGATTAAAAATATGGCTAGAGTAACTATTGAAGATTGTTTAGAGCATGTAGAAAATCGTTTTAAACTGGTTTTATTATCAAGTAAGCGGGCGCGTCAGCTTAGTAAAGGGGCAGAGCCTTTTGTAAAAAGAGGTAAAGATAAAGATACCGTACTTGCATTGCGAGAAATTGCTCAAGGCGAAGTCACGGATGATAACATCGCGCTATTACACCAGGTGGGCGAAGTGCATTTATCGGGTATTAATATTTAACGAAACGAGTTTTTTATGCAAATAAGTCTCAAGGATAATAAAATTGAAGAACCCGAATGTAAATTAATTCGGCTTTTAAGTTTAATTTTAGAGCGTTATCTAGAGCGGCCGCAAATAGATAATGTTGTTGCGGCTTATGATTATGCACGTTTAGCGCATCAGGGACAATTTAGAAAAAGTGGTGAAGCTTATATTTGTCACCCCGTTTCAGTCGCTATTTTGTTAGCGGAAATGCAAATGGACATGCATGGCATTATTGCAGCTATTTTACATGATGTTATTGAAGATACCTCCATAACTAAAGAGGATATTGAAGTAGAATTTGGGCAGCAAGTTGCTGAGTTAGTGGATGGTGTAACGAAGCTAATTAAAATTGATGGTAAGTCGCGTGCCGAAACTCAAGCAGAAAGTGTGCGTAAAATGTTTTTGGCAATGGCGGTGGACTTACGTGTCATTATGGTAAAGCTTGCAGATCGTTTGCATAATATGCAAACATTAGAGTCGATGCCCGCAGTTAAAAAACGACGAATTGCCAAAGAAACAATGGATATTTATGTTCCCATTGCGAATCGTTTGAACATGAATGAAATGCGACATCAATTGGAGCTATTAAGTTTCAAATCAATGTACCCTTTGCGCCATAAAATTTTAAAACATGCGGTTAAAAAAGCGCGAGGTAATCGTAAAGAGATTATTGAAACGATTGAAAATGCCATTAAAAATCGTTTAACGGAAGTTCATTTAGATTGTGATACCCACGGGCGCGAGAAAAATCTTCCCAGTATTTATAAAAAAATGCAGCGTAAAAAAATATCATTTTCAGATGTTTTTGATGTGTATGCCTTTAGAATTTTTACGGAAGAAGTTGATAGCTGTTATCGTATTTTAGGGGGGGTACATGATTTATATAAGCCGATACCTGGACGATTTAAAGATTATATCGCCTTGCCAAAAGCCAACGGTTATCAAGCGTTGCATACAACGCTAAGTGGCCCTTATGGTGTTGCTATAGAGATTCAAATTAAAACCTATGAAATGCATAAAATATCCGAATCAGGTATTGCGGCACATTGGTTATATAAAGATAAGAGTAATTATAATTTTCAAGCGCAAGCCAATGAATGGTTGCGAGAATTACTTGAAATGCAGCAGGCCGCAGGAAACTCTTTAGAGTTTATAGAAAATTTAAAGATAGATTTATTTCCACAGGAAATATTTGTATTTACGCCTCAAGGGCAGGTTATAAAGTTACCGCGTGGGGCAACAGTGGTTGATTTTGCTTATGCCGTTCATACCGATATTGGAACGCATTGTAATTCGGCCCGTATCGACAAACAATTAGTTTCACTCCAAACGCCCTTAGAAAATGGAATTACCGTTGAAGTGATTACCACGAGTTGGGCAAGACCGAATGCAACATGGCTTAATTATGTCGTGACTGCAAAAGCGCGATTGGGTATTCGTAATTATTTAAAACATTTTAAGCAACAGGATGCCATTCAATTAGGACGGCGTTTATTAGAAAAAGAATTACACGATTTAGAGTCGTCATTAGATGAAATTCCTACGGAAAGAATGGAGGAATTATTAACCGTGATGAAATTAAAGTCGGTGGATGCGCTATTTGAAGACATTGGGCTGGGTAACAAAATGCCTTTTTTAGTGGCGAAACGTATTAAACAGGATGATATTTATGCGGCTGTAAAATTGGATAATAATGAAGGGAATAAAACGCCGCTCACGATAAAAGGAACAGAAGGAATGGTTGTTGCTTTAGCTAAGTGCTGTCATCCTATTCCAGGTGATTCTATTGTCGGTTATTTTAACCCAGGTAAGGGGATTGTGGTTCATCATCACGGGTGTCGTAATAGTTATGAGGTTAGAAAAAAACAAACCACATGGTTAGACGTTGAATGGTGTGAGGAGGCGGGTGGCGATTTTTCCACGGGAATTCGCTTAGAAGTGATGAATCAGCGAGGGACATTAGCGACCATTTCGGCTATTATCTCTAAAATGGAATCGAATATTGAAAATGTCAATGTTGCTAATCAGGATGATAAAATTTCAGTTGATTTAATTATGCTCTCGGTAAAAGATCGAGTGCATTTAGCGGCCATTATGCGGCAACTGAAAAAACTTCCTATTGTTTTAAAATTAACCCGAATTAAAGCGTAAAATGAAAAAAGAAATTATTCAGACAACAGCGGCTCCACAGGCAATAGGCTCTTATTCACAAGCCGTGCGAGTAGATAATACCGTTTACTTATCAGGACAAATTCCCTTAGTGCCAGCAACAATGGAGCTTGTTCAAGGTGATATTTCTACACATATTCAGCAGGTATTTGATAATTTAATGGCAGTTGCTCAGGCGGCTAATGGGGATTTAAGCAATATTGTTAAGTTAACCATTTTTTTAACGGATTTATCGCATTTTCCGATGGTCAATGAAATTATGGAACGCTATTTTGATAAGCCTTATCCTGCAAGAGCGGTTATTGGGGTTGCTGCACTCCCTAAAGGGGTTGAAGTCGAAATGGATGCGGTGATGGTTTTAAATAATGAAGACTATAGTTATTAACGCCTCTTTTTTTGCCTACGGTTCCCTTTGTGTTCTGCTTAACTGATTCTCATGCTCAATCAAAATTATTCTATTTTTTCGCCTAAAATTCCTCATAAACCAAAACTACCCGTTGTTTGGTCAGGATTAAAAGGATGCAGTGATGCGTTAGCGTTAGCGTCCGCGATTAAAAATGAAAATCGTTTATTTATTATTATTACGGTCGATACTCAGACTGCCTTACGATTAGAACATGAGTTAGCTTTTTTTTTAGACGATGAATACCCGATTTTAAAATTTCCTGACTGGGAAACGTTACCGTATGATGTCTTTTCTCCGTTACCTGAAATTATTTCAGAACGATTAAAAACCTTAGCGTTATTATCGCAAACTAAGCGTGGCGCGGTTGTTATTTCATTAGCGACGTTAATGCACCGTTTAGCCCCAAGAGAGCATGTTCTTGCTCATAGCTTTGTCTTGGCGGTGGGTGGAACGTTTAACTTAGAATTAAACCGTCGAAAGCTTGAAAGTGTCGGTTATCAATGTGTCTCCCAAGTTTATCAACATGCTGAATTTGCGGTACGTGGATCCATTGTTGATTTATTTCCGATGGGCAGCTCTAAACCTTATCGGATCGAATTATTTGATGATGAAATTGAATCAATACGAACCTTTGATGTTGAAACTCAAATGTCACTTGAAAAGGTGGCGCGTATTGAATTATTTCCTGCACGTGAATTTCCTTTAACCGATGAATCAATAAAACTCTTTCGTCAACAATTTAGGCAGAAATTTCCAAAAACATCTGCATCAAATAGTTTATACGTTGATGTGAGTAAGGGGATTATGCCCAGTGGAATCGAGTATTATTTACCCTTATTTGTGAATCATACCGAGTCCTTATTTGATTATTTACCTGAGAGTAGTGTTTTAGTTTTACCCGCTGAATTTGAAGCGATTGCTACCCATTTTTATGACGAGGCACAGGTTCGTTTTGAACAACGAAAATATGATCTTGAACGCCCGATTCTTAACCCAGAACACTTATTTTTAGAAACAGCGATTTTTTTAGAGCGTATTAATGTTTTTAAACGTATTATTTTAAGTAATGAGCTTGAAAATGAAGGGATTAGTTTTAGTGGTGATAATTTACCTGATTTGATGATTGATGGTCGGTTAAAGCAGCCTGCGGAGCGGTTGCAAAATTTTATTAAAAATTTTGATGGAAAAACGTTATTAATTGCGGAAACTGCGGGGCATAGAGAAGCCTTAATCGAGAAACTTACGCACTATCGGTTCCGTTTTAAACAAGTAAAAAACTGGGCGCAATTTTTAGAGTCAGAACATCCCGTAAGTTTATTGGTTGCCCCTTTATATTTAGGCCTTTATTTACAAAACCCAGCGATTGCGATTATTCCTGAAAATAAATTATCAGGCGAAAAAATCCAGCAGCGAAAACGGCGGAAGTCTGCGGTTAAAGAGCTGGAAAATATGGTTAATAACCTGAATGAATTAACCCTGAGTGATCCCGTTGTCCATAGGGAGCATGGGGTGGGTCGTTATTTGGGTTTACAGATATTAACGGTGGGTGGCGTTAAGGCTGAATTTTTAAGCCTTGAGTATGCAAAAGGTGACAAAATTTATGTTCCCGTTACCTCATTAAATTTAATTGGTCGTTATACAGGGATGGGTGCAGAAACCGCGCCTTTGCATAAATTAGGGGCCGATCAATGGACGAAAGCAAAACAAAAAGCGATTGCTCGCGTACGGGATGTGGCCGCAGAGTTATTGGATATTCATGCCCAACGCGCCTTAAAATCAGGACATGCATTTAAAATTGATGCAGATGAGTATTTATCCTTTTCGGAAGCCTTTCCTTTTGAAGAAACGCCCGATCAACAAACAGCCATTGAAACTATTTTAGAGGATATGCAAAATGCTCAACCGATGGATCGGGTGGTTTGTGGGGATGTAGGGTTTGGTAAAACAGAAGTTGCGATGCGGGCGGCTTTTATTGCGGTACAAAGTGGGAAACAAGTCGCGGTCTTAGTCCCAACGACCTTATTAGCGCAGCAACATTTTCAAAATTTTCGTGACCGTTTTGCGGATTGGCCGATACGGGTTGAAGTGGCCTCGCGTTTTGTGACCGCTAAACAACAAAAAAAAGTGAAGGATGAATTAGCGATAGGGACCGTTGATATTATTATTGGCACGCATAAATTACTTTTAAAAACGATTAAATACAAGCAATTAGGCTTAGTCATTATTGATGAGGAGCATCGATTTGGTGTTCGTCAAAAAGAACATTTTAAAAAATTAAGAAGTGAATTAGATTTATTAACATTAACCGCCACCCCTATTCCACGTACTTTAAATATGGCGATGTCAGGGTTGCGTAATATTTCAATTATTGCCACGCCGCCGCCTAATCGTCATCCGATTAAAACCTTTATTAGTGAATGGGTTGATGCTCAAATAAAAGAAGCCTGCCAGCGAGAAATTAAACGCGGAGGGCAGGTTTTCTTTTTGCATAATAACGTTAAAACCATGGAAAAAATGGCGTTAACATTGGAAGCATTAATTCCAGAAGCGCGCATCGAAATTGCACACGGGCAAATGCCTGAGCGAAAATTAGAACGGATTATGCTGGATTTTTATCATCAGCGTTTTAATTTATTATTGAGTACGACAATTATTGAAAGTGGCATTGATTTACCAACGGCGAATACCATTATTATTAACCGCGCGGATAAATTAGGGTTGGCACAATTACATCAATTACGGGGAAGAGTCGGACGCTCTCATCATCGTGCGTATGCGTATTTTGTTGTTCCGTCTAAAAGTTTGATGACTAAAGATGCCATAAAACGCTTAGAAGCGGTTGAAGCATCTGGGGATTTAGGGGCGGGCTTTATGTTGTCCTCTCATGATTTAGAAATCCGTGGGGCGGGTGAGTTATTAGGCGATGGACAAAGTGGTCAAATTCAAGAGGTTGGATTTTCACTGTATACTGAATTATTAGAAAAAGCGGTCAGTGCTTTAAAATCAGGTCATCAACCTGAACTCGAACTTTCTTTAGACACGGGGGTTGAAGTTAATTTACACGTTCCCGCGTTAATTCCTGATGATTATTTGCCTGATATTCATGCGCGATTAGTTTTATATAAACGAATTGCAAGTATGGAAACACACGCAGAATTACAGGCGTTAAAAATTGAAATAATCGACCGATTTGGCCTGTTTTCGGAGGCTGTAAAAGCCTTGTTTTTTGTCAGTGAAATTAAACAACGCGCTAAGGCATTGAATTTGAAAAAAATTGAATTTAATAGTGACGGCGGGCGGTTTGTTTTTAGTAAAAAAACGACGATTAATAGCGAACAATTAATTATATTAGTGCAAACACAGGCGACATGCTATCAGTTGAAAGGGATGGAGCAGTTAAAAATAATGAAAAAACTTACCGATCTGGAAGAAAAGGTTCTCTTTATTAAGCAACTTTTAAAACAGCTTAGCCCGATAAGGGATGAAGTATCCAAAACTTAGCGGCGTAAGAGGGAGTTGGTCGTTTAAAGCGAATTATTTTTTGGAATGTTATTTAATTTTACGTTCCTAACGTAACCCATATATTTGAGTCGTGGACTTATTATTTTTAGGAGTAACAGAAAGTTGAAATTGAAGAGTTATCAAACGGTTGATAGAGAGCAATTAGCAAAAGATTTAGATGAAATTCATCGTGATATTTTGGCGCGTGTGGGTGAAAATGATTTTAAACATTTAAAAAAAATGGAACGCTGGGGGCGTATTTGTTCAATACTGGGTTATGGCACCGCATGGATTTTTCCTAATCCATTTTCGGCCTTATTAATAAGCCAAGGAAGTTTTACCCGCTGGACACAAATGACGCACCCGATTATTCATAAAGGTTATGATAAAATCTCTAAAATCCCTGATAGCTATACCAGTAAAAAATTTGCACAAGGGTGGCGACGTTTTTTGGATTGGCCCGATTGGATTACTCCCGAAGGTTGGCATCAAGAACATGATATTTTACATCATTATAATTTAGGTGAAAAAATTGACCCCGATCATTTACAACATAATTTAAAATGGTTGCGTGAATCAAACATACCGATGAGTTTACGGTTTGTCATTATTGGGTTATTTACCACGATTTGGAAGGTACTTTATTATGCCCCAAGAGCGCATAAAGAATTACACCTGAGTCGGGCAAGACAAAAAAGAGAAACCATTCCTAAAATGACGCGTATAGGCGCATGGAGCTTATTTACCCAACAGGGACGAGCCTTATGGTCACAGAGTATTCTTCCTTATGTGACGTTTCGATTTGTATTTTTACCGTTATTATTTTTACCGTTTAGCTCCTTTGCCGCCATGAGTGTGTTATTAACCTCGGTTTTAGCTGAAATTTTTACCAACATGCACGCCTTTTTAGTCATTATTCCTAATCATGCGGGGGATGATGTGATGATGTTTGATGAACGGGGCAAAGGCAAGGGAGAATTTTATTTGAGACAAATACTAGGTTCGGTTAATTATCCGACAGGATCGGATGCGAATGACTTCTTTTATGGATGGTTGAATTATCAAGTTGAGCATCATTTATGGCCTGACATCCCTTTAAATCAATACCAATATGCACAACCTAAAGTCGTTGAAGTGTGTAAAAAACATGGGATTCCCTATTGTCAGGATTTGGTTTTTAAACGCTTATTTAAAGCGATTGATATTATGGTGGGACGAACATCAATGATTACCGCCCATCCAACGATAAAAGATCCGAGTATTGTTAAATAAAATGATGGGTATTACTGGTCTTAGCTAATCTATAAAAAAGTTTGGAATATAAAACATGTTTTGTACGCCAGACTTTTAGTCTAATCTTACGTTTTATTGAGATGCGAAACATCGTATCTCTATGAGACTGTGTTAATCCTATATTGATAAACGGGCTATTTGTTGAAAAATAAGTGTCTTTTTAAATTCCTCAAAAAATTATGAGTAAAGAGCTTGAAGTTTCTAACTTAAATTAGCTTTGAAATCAATAAAATATAAACAATGATAACGCCATTTAAGCGAACGAGCCTAAAATTAGGCTGTATAATGGTGGGTTTTTTCAATTCTTAAATTAACCCTAAATTTAAAGAATATCCTTCATTATTAAATTACATAACAGAAGAAAGCAATTATGAGTCATACTTTATATGAAGCTAATGCACAGCGTGTGCAACGTTGTGAGCTTGCCGTACCGGGTTCTAACCCTTCAATGTTCGAAAAAGCCCTTACAAGTGGTGTCGATTTTATTTTCTTAGATTTAGAGGATGCGGTCGCCCCTGATGATAAATTACAAGCCCGTAAAAATGTCATCGAAGCCATTAATGATTTAGATTGGGAAGGCCATGGGGTTACGATCTCAGTGCGTATCAATGGCTTAGATACGCAGTATATGGTAAGAGATGTGGTTAATTTAGTCGAGCAATGTGGTGATAAATTAAAAACCATCTTAATTCCTAAAGTCGGCGTTTATGCGGATGTTTATATGGTTGAAGCGATGCTTAATCAACTTGAAATGCAGCAAGGTTTGAAAAACCGTATTGGTATTGAGGCCTTAATTGAAACGGCATTGGGTATGGCGAATGTTGAAGATATTGCTAAACAAGGGGCTTTGGGCGGACGTTTGGAAGCTCTGCATTTTGGTGTAGCGGATTATGCGGCGAGTAATCGGGCTAGAACCACTAATATTGGAGGCTTAAACCCTGATTATCCAGGCGATCAATGGCATTTTGCCATTAGTCGAATGACGGTTGCGTGTCGTGCGTATGGTTTACGTCCGATTGATGGCCCTTTTGGGGATATTAAAGATCCTGACGGTTATAAAGACGCGGCAAGACGTGCTGCTGCCTTAGGCTGTGAAGGAAAATGGGCGATTCATCCTTCGCAAGTTGCTTTAGCGAATGAAGTTTTTACGCCACCGAAAGCTGAAATAGAAAAAGCTCATCGTATTTTAGAGGCACTGAAAGAAGCGGCGGAACAAGGTAAAGGGGCGGCGGCATTAGACGGGCGTTTAATTGATGCGGCTTCTGAAAAAATGGCGAGTAATTTAGTTAAAACAGCCGAAGCGATTGCAGCTAAGCAATAATTAATCGCTATTTTTTATTTAGATAAAGAGAGATGCTATGGATATTCATGAATATCAAGCAAAAGAAATTCTAGCCCGTTATGGGGTGAAAACGCCTGAAAGTGGTTTGGCTTATAGTCCTGAACAAGCGATACAACAAAGCCATGAAATTGGTGGTGATCTTTGGGCGGTGAAAGCACAAATTCATTCGGGCGCACGCGGTAAAGCAGGGGGCGTTAAAATTTGTAAAACGCATGATGAGATTGAGGCGGCGGCTGATTATATGCTAGGGCGTAAATTAGTGACCCATCAAACAGGTCCTGCGGGGAAAATTTGCGGTCGGCTTTATATTGAAGCGGGGACGGATATTGCTAAAGAACTTTATTTTTGTTTTTTAGTTGATCGGGTCTCTGAGCGTATCGTGATGGTAGGGTCTGCTCAAGGGGGGATGGAAATTGAAGAGTTAGCCGAATCAAACCCTGAGGCCATTACTAAAATTTATATTGACCCCGCTGTGGGTTTATTAGATTTTCAAGCGCGTGAAATGGCGTTTGTTTTAGGCTTAGAATCCTCTCAAATTAGTCAAGCGGTTAAATTAATTCAGGGCTGTTATCATGCTATGCGTGATTTAGATGCCAATATGTTAGAAATTAACCCTTTAGTGGTGACTCCTAATGGTGAGTTAGTAGTCCTTGATGCCAAAATGGGGTTTGATGATAATGCCTTATTTCGCCAACAAAAAATTGCTGAGTTACGCGATAAAACGCAAGAAGATCCACGCGAAATGGCGGCCTCTGATCGGGGTTTAAGTTATGTCGGCTTAGACGGTGATATTGGCTGTATGATTAATGGAGCGGGCTTGGCAATGGCCACAATGGATATGATTAAATTGGCAGGGGGCGAGCCAGCTAACTTTTTAGATGTGGGCGGTGGTGCATCACCCGAACGAACTGAAAAAGCCTTCCGATTAGTGTTAGCCGATAAAAATGTTAAAGCCATGCTAGTTAATATTTTTGCAGGAATTAATCGTTGTGATTGGATTGCAGAAGGTGTGGTTCATGCGGTTCAAAAAATTGATATGAAAATTCCTCTTATTGTTCGTTTGTCAGGCACTCATGTTGAAGCAGGACGAAAAATTATTGCTGAGAGTGGTTTACCTATTTTAACGGCGGAAACGTTGGCAGAAGCGGCGGAACTTGCAGTGAAGGCGCGTAATCAACAAGTGGCTAAAGAGCTGGCTGAGGAAGTGGCATAATGTCTATTTTTATTAATGAAAAAACTAGGATTATCATTCAAGGTTTTACAGGAAAAATTGGTACTTTTCACGCTCAAGACATGATTAATTATGGCTCTAATGTCGTGGGTGGGATTACGCCAGGCAAAGGAGGGCAAACCCATTTAGAGTTACCTGTTTTTAATACGGTTAAAGAATCGGTGGAGCAAGAAGGGGCGGATGCCAGTATTATTTTTGTTCCGCCTGCTTATGCGGCTGACTCCATTATGGAGGCGGCGGAAGCGGGTATTAAATATTGTGTGGCGATTACGGATGGAATTCCTACGCAAGATATGATGAAAGTGAAGCAATATTTACGCAAATTTTCACCTGAAGAACGGATGATTTTAACAGGGCCTAATTGTGCAGGAACGATTAGCCCAGGAAAATCAATGCTGGGTATTATGCCAGGGCATATTTATACGGCAGGTAATATAGGCGTTGTTGGACGTTCAGGCACTTTAGGTTATGAAGCGGCTGACCAAATGAAACGGTTAGGCATTGGTATTTCAACATCAGTCGGTATTGGGGGTGATCCCATTAATGGCAGCTCTCATCGTGACATCATGGCACAATTTGAACAAGATGATGAAACGAAAGTGGTGTTAATGATTGGTGAAATCGGTGGGCCTCAAGAAGTGGAGGCGGGGTTATTCGCCAAAGAAAGTATGAGTAAACCCGTGGTGGCTTATATTGCTGGATTAACAGCGCCTAAAGGGCGGCGTATGGGTCATGCAGGAGCAATTATTTCGGAATCAGGGGAATCTGCGGCTGAAAAAGTTGAAATGCTGACTGAACTGGGTGTGACGATTGCACCGACGCCCGCAGCAATGGGTGAAACGGTTGCTCGTGTCTTAGCTGGACTTTAATGAATGGAAGAGCCGATGATTTGTTGGCTCTTACTTTATCTATTTTTTATGAAAAATGCTCATAACCTTGAGCATTCATGTTTATTATTTTGCCTTGGTATTGAATAGACATTTTTTTATCCGCCGTGATCATTCCAATTTGTTGGCAATCAATGTTTAATTGAGCCGCATTTTCGGGAGGAAGGGTAAAACAGAGCTGATAATCATCCCCTGCAATAAGGGGAAGTTGCCAATCCCCCGTCTTTTTAATATAGGTTTTTACGTCATTAGAAAGAGGCAGTTTATCAAACTCTATTAACGCGCCTACGTTACTTTTTTCTAAAATATGTCCTAAATCGGCGACCACGCCATCCGATATATCTATACACGCATGAGCAAGGTCTCTAATCGCTAAACCGTCATTAATACACGGTAACGGTTGATTAAATTGTTGTAGGGCGTGTGCTGGGTTCTCACAATAATAGCCTTGTTTTATCTTCAGCCCTAAGCCTGCATCGCCTATCTTTCCCGTGACATAAATTAAATCACCGATTTGTGCTTTTGAGCGGGTCATGGCTTTATTTTTTGGAACAACTCCCAAGGCTTGAACGGTTAACGTTAACGCGCCACGGGTTGTATCGCCGCCAATTAAATCGACGTTATAGTGATCGGCTAAGGATAAAAAGCCCTTAGAGAATTTAGCCAGCCAGTTTTCATTAATATGGGGCAAGGTTAAGGCTAAAGTAACCGAAACAGGTTTTGCGCCCATGCTGGCTAAATCGCTTAGATTAACGGCAAGTAATTTATGCCCTAAATGATAGGGATCAACCTCTTTAAAAAAATGTACATTTTCGACCATAGTATCGGTGGTAATTGCAAGCTGATACCCGTCTGGAATGTCCATTAAGGCACAATCATCCCCAACCCCCAATTGATTGATAGGGTTTTTTAACGAGGGTTGGGTAAAAAACCGCTGTATGAGGCCAAATTCTGAAAGTGCCATTTTTTTAAATCAATAAATTGAAGGTTATTTTTTAGTTTTTGGCGACTTTATTTCGGCAGAGCGTTTTTTTTTGGCCACCTTATCTAAAATACTATTAATGTATTTATGCGAGCCTTCCGCGCCAAAATGTTTGGCTAAATTAACCCCTTCATTAATAATTACTCGATAGGGAGTATCCAGAAAATTAATCAGTTCATAAACGCCCAGCCTTAAAATAGCTCGTTCCACAGGATCAATTTTATTGACCTCGCGATCTACAAATTCAGCAAGCGCGTCATCAATAACGTCTACTTGTTTAGGGACTCCATGAAAGATTTCTTTAAAGTAACTTTTTTGCGCGCCTTTTAAACGTTCTTCTTCAAGAAAATCCATTTCAATGGTGTTAAGGTTATTACCGGTCATTTGCCATTGATAAAGTGCTTGGACGGCACATTTTCGAGCATTGGTTTTTGCTTGACTCATTTACAAGGCTTCCAAGTTATTAAATAAACTCACCATTTCGATCGCCGACATCGCCGCCTCTCCACCTTTATTACCTGCCTTTGTCCCTGCACGTTCAATGGCTTGTTCTATTGTATCCACGGTTAAAACTCCAAAACTGACAGGAATGTCGTACTGTAAAGAAACTTGGGCAATGCCCTTAACACATTCGCCTGCAACGTATTCAAAATGGGGTGTTCCCCCGCGAATAACCGCGCCTAAAGCAATGATGGCATCATATTTTTTCATGGCCGCAACTCGTTGAACCACCATCGGTAATTCAAACGCACCAGGGGCTTTGATAAGATCAATATCATCTTTGTTAGCACCATGACGGACCAAGGTATCAATAGCTCCGCCTTCAAGTTGTTGGACAATAAAACTATTAAAACGGGAGGCGACAATGCAAAATTTACTCCCTTGTATAGTGAGGTTTCCTTCAATAATGTTAATGTGTGGCATAATTTTTGTGGGTAAATAATATAAAAATAAAAATAGTTTTTAGCTAATATCTTGAAAAAAATGAGACAAACTTTCAATGGTTGCAGCTTTTTTTAATAAGGGAAAGAGAGACGGTTCATTGAGGTTGAATAATAATTGTTTTTGTTGAACGGACAGGGGATCAAAACGAGATTCTAAAACAATAATGAGAGAACTTAACGTTGCTTCGGTTCGCCCTTCAGTACGCCCTTGGCTGCGTCCTTCAGTACGCCCCTCTACTAGCCCCGCTATTTTTCCTTCCGCTTGGCCTTTAATAAAATAACTTTGAGCATACGGCTCTTTAGTTGCATCTATCATGGTTTTTACCTCATTAATTGATTGGTAAATATGCTCGAGTTGTTGGTAATCATCCAATGATTTTTTACCGCGAAAAACAAGCTGTTTAAACCAATTCAGTTTTTTTGTAATGTTTAGAAACAAAGGATTTATCAATTTTTTGGCAATGGGTAAAATCAATTTCTTTAACCCAATCTTCGGTAACAAAAGTTTCAATGAGTTCACGAAAAAATTGTTTATTAGAAAATAATCGCTTGTAACCTTTATCATGTAAATTTTCAGGCACGTTACATTAATCCTAAAATTTTATAATTTCCTTTGGTTTTTAAAATGAGTCTTATGGGCGATTGGGTTTTATTTTCCCAATACCAGCCATGTGATCCTGCAAAGGGTGTGGTTAATGTTCCACTGGATTTATTATCGGTAGTGAGTTTGTAGCTTTTAAAATAGCCTGTGGTATTGCCTTTGGGTTCACCATGAAAATCAAAATGCAGCTTTTCACCCTCAGTTTGCCATTCAAAACCTAAATTTTCACCTTTTTCAAGATAAAATTTATATTCTAATCCTTTCATTGCAGGAACGATAATAGTCACCGTATCTATCCACATATTTTCCAAATCACGTTTAATTTCGGCCATTTGTGCTTCAACGCGCTTGGGGTCAACTACGGTAATATTAATCGCATCGGGTATATGGGATTTAGGATGCCCCGAAATAGCAGGCGTTGATTTTTTTGTCGGGGCAAGCTGGTTTAGCCCCATTATTTTTCCCAGCCCTGTGGGGTCAATATTATATTCGGCGGGTAACACTGCAACCACGAGTATAATAAGGGCTAATAGACTGGCCAATGCCGTAGAAATAAACAGTGTTTTAAGGGAGTGTACTGGGGGAGTAAATTCATTCATCATTTAAGTAGAGATCAAATAGCCTGTTAATTGGTAGCCGAATAAAACAAAACCCCCTGTCATTAGCAAGGTATTCGTTGTCGTTGAAAAATGATAATAACTTTTATGTCGTCGCCAAAATCCAAGCGCGATTAAAATAAAAAAGAGAGCGATAAATTGACCCAGTTCTACGCCGATATTAAAGGCTATCAAGTTTTTCCATAGGGCTTGTTGCGGTAAATTAAAATCCTGTAATTTAGTCGCTAGGCCAAAGCCATGACATAAGCCAAAAATAACCACCGCTACTTTCGTATTGGGTTGGAAGCCTAGTAATCGTTTAAAGCCACCTAAATTATCAAAGCCTTTATAGACAATAGATAAGCCAATAATAGCATCAATTAAATACGCATTGACGGCAATATTTTCTAAAACGCCAAAGAGTAAGGTAATACTATGTCCGAGGGTGAATAAGCTGACATAGATTAATATATCTTTTGGGCGAAATAAAAAGAAAATAACCCCAACTAGAAATAATAAATGATCGTAACCTGTCACCATGTGTTTTGCACCAATATATAAAAAAGGTGCAATCGCCAGCCCTTGCTGGTTACGCAAAAAATCTTCGGTATGGCTATCAACACCATGCGCGAAAAGATTAAAACTTGCCAAGAGTAGCAATAAAAGTAGGCTATAAAATCGGACTGAAGAGGATAGTATTCGGGGCCTTTGCAAAATTTTGTTACCTAAAATCAAAATAAGCTGACTATTATACACCGCTAATGATTTCAGCTTTTTAATAAATAAAGGACATTAATGATGGATATTGAAAACTTTCAGCCCGAATCAACCGCATTAAAAACGGGCATTAATTTAATTGAAGCCAGTGCAGGGACAGGAAAAACCTATACGATTGCTCTGTTAGTTTTACGTTTTATCGTTGAAAAAAATATTAAGATTGAGCAATTATTAGTGGTGACGTTTACTAAAGCAGCCACTGAAGAGCTAAAAGACCGCATTCGTTTACGTTTAGCGGAAGCCAAAAGACTCACCGAAGGCCGTGAAAAAAACAGTGCGTTGAATGAATGGTGGGAAGGTTTAAGTGCTAACGATAAATTATCAGCAAAAGCGCGTTTAGACACAGCCTTATTAAATATAGATCAGGCAGGAATTTTTACTATTCATGGTTTTTGCCAGCGTGTTTTAACAGAGTATGCACTCGAAAGCGGTCAATTATTTAAGTTTGAATTAACAACCGATAGTTTAACGATTAAACAAAGCTGTGCTGATGATTATTGGCGAAAACAACTCTATCCACGGACAGCCTTGCAGGTTTCATTGTTAACGGCGTATTATCAAACGCCGAGTGAATTATTAGCCAGTGTCGCTACCGTTTCTTCATCGGCTGATGTTATTCCAAAAGGGGGGAATTTAGAGGCGTTATTAACGCACTGTGAACAACTTATTAATCAAGCAGAGTCTCAGTTTGAGTCTATTTATAAAACTTTAACACAGGCTTTTCAGGATGAAAAATTTAAAAAAAGCTATGTGAAAATTTTTGAAACCTTAGCGAAAACCTTACATTCTTGGCTAAAGGGCGAAGCACTCGCACTACCTGAAATTGACGCGTTAGATTTATTCAGCGATCAGATGATTTATCAGGCCTTAAATGGGGCTAAATTTAGAAAAACAAAATTACAAAGCACGGATGAACGTAAAGCAGAATACATTGCAACGCTCACGATTGAAAACAGTGCTTTTAATGAATTGTTTGATGCCATTAATCAGGTAAGCTTACATTTTCGCTTAGGCTTGGTGAATGATTTACAGACACGGCTTGATGTGTATTTACAGCCGTTAAATCAGCTGACATTTGATGATTTAATTACCCATTTATCCACAGCGATTCGTCATGACAAACAAAAGCAGTTAATTAATCTTTTACGGCAACGATTTCAGGTGGCTTTAATTGACGAATTTCAGGATACCGACGAACAGCAATGGCAAATTTTTAGCGCGTTATTTGCAGAATCCGCTCATTTTATGTATTTAATCGGTGATCCTAAACAGGCTATTTATAAATTTCGAGGGGCGGATATATTTTCGTATTTTACGGCGAAAGATCAAGCACAACATCCCTTTACCTTAGCGCGTAATTGGCGGTCTCATCCTAACTTAGTCAACGCGGTGAATCGACTTTTTTCCCGCAAAGAGGCTTTTGTATTTGAAAAACTTTCTTTTTATAACGTTGATCCTGCCCTTGAAACCTCCGCAGGTGAGATTTATTATCAGCAAGAAATCTGTGCGCCGATGATGTTATGGCAGCTCGGTGAAAGTGACAGTAATACGGGGGACTGGACCAGTGGCAAAGCGGCGAAAGTGATTAAAATTGCGGTGGTCAATGAAGTGGTTGATTTATTAACAAATGATTATTTTTTGAAACAAAAGGCTGAAAAAATAAAGATCGCCCCTAAAGCCATCGCTATTTTAGTGAGAAGCAATCAACAAGCCAGTGATTATCAATTGGCCTTACAACAGCGGGGTGTTCCAGCGGTTATTAATAGCACGCAATCGGTGTTTGCATCGCCACAAGCTTTTGAGTTGTACCAGCTTTTAGAAGCGGTTGCCTTAATAACCGATATTTCACGTTTAAAACAAGCATTAGCCTTAGATTGGTTTGGTTTACAGGGCCAATCATTCTATGCCTTGATGAATAATGAAATCGAATTAGATGGCTGGGTTTCACGGTTTAATGATTACCATTTATTATGGCAACAACACGGTTTAATGGTGATGATGTCCCGCTTATTAGCTCACGAACGTGTTTATCAACATTTATCGACCCACCCGTTAGCCGAACGTAGTTTAAGTAATTTAAATCATTTGATCGAATTAGTGCAGCAAGTTGAAATGGAGCAAACATTAGGCGTCCATAAAACCTTGGATTATTTAGCCCATGCGATTCAACAAGCAGAACACGGAAGTTCGGAAGAGCAACAATTACGTCTTGAGAGTGATGACGACGCGGTTAAAATTGTCACGATGCACCGTTCTAAAGGCTTGGAATATCAAATTGTTTTTTGTCCTTTTTTATGGCAAAGCAATGAGCGACTCAAGCAAGAAAAGGAATTAATTAACTGTCATACTTCGGGGAGAATGATTACCGATTTAGGGTCATCAAAATTTGAGAAGCATAAATTAATGGCGTTAAATGAGCAATTAGCTGAAGATTTACGCATTTTATATGTTGCGGTGACGCGGGCAAAATACCGTTGTTACATGACGTGGGCCAATGTGCGGAGTAAACAATCGCCTAATAATTCAGCATTGGCTTATTTGATGGATTTTGATGACGATAATTTTGAGGCGCAGCAACAAAAATTACAACATCTTAAGCATGAACAGGATGAGGTGTTTGATTATGCCTTACTGGATCGAGAGGCTGTTTTATCGGGTTTTTATAACGAAAACTCACCCATGATTGATTTTAAAGTCAAATTAAGAAAACGGTCACTGAACAATTCTTGGCAACTGAGTAGTTATACGGCCTTAGCGACGTTAACTAAAACTGAGCATTTTGATACTAATGAGAGTGAAACGGAAAATGACATTAATAAGCCCGATACTCCGCTTATTCTGGCTTTACCCCGAGGGGCGCATACAGGGAATGTGATTCATAGTTTATTGGAGTTTAATTATTTCAAAAATTTAGCCGATCCTGAGAGGGATATGAGTGAACAACGGGATAAAACCTGCTTGCGTTATGGGCTAACAATAGCGCAACCTGACGTAATTAATCAGCTTTTGCAAGCAGTTGTAAGTACGCCGCTTTCATTGACAGATGAGGAATTTTGTTTAAAAAACCTTAAACCGTGGCAATGTATTAAAGAAATGCCGTTTTATTTAGCGGTTAACGTATTTAATGTGACCGAAATTAATAAACATTTAAAGTCTTGTTTGAGTTATCAGCCCTTAAATTCAAAGCAACTGGAAGGCTATTTGACAGGGTTTATTGATTTAATCTGTGAATACGACGGGCGATATTATGTGATGGATTATAAAACTAATTATTTAGCTAATTATGAAGAGGTAAGCTTAATTGACGCGATGCGTGAACATAATTATGGCTTGCAATATTGGCTTTACAGTGTGGTTTTACATCTTTATTTACAGGCTCGATTACCCCATTATAATTATCAACAGCATTTTGGGGGCGTGCGTTATTTATTTGTTCGTGGGATGATTGCCGAAGAGCCGTTGAGCGGAGTTTATGAAACATTACCTGACTTAGAAACATTGAATGCCTTAGCGGCGGTCTTTGATCGTGACTAAAACTGATTTTATCATCGCACACGGCCTTTAAGTTTACGGTGGCACAGTATAAAAAACGCTTGTTTTATGCTATTGTCTTAAGTGATATATTTCTTCTTCATCGTCTATTAAGCCATCGTATCGAGACCTCATTATGTCAAAGACTAAACTCTATCCCGTCAAAGCCAGTTTTGCTGAGCATTCGCATATTAATCGCGAAACGTATCAAACTTTGTATCAACAGTCGATTAATGAACCTGATGTATTTTGGGCGGAACAAGCGACTAATTTTTTAGATTGGATAAAACCGTGGGATAAAGTCAGTGAAGTTAATTTTCCGAAAGGTGAAATCAGCTGGTTTTTAGGCGGACAACTTAATGTCAGTGTAAATTGCTTAGATCGTCATCTAGCGACGCGAGCCGATCAAGTGGCTATTATTTGGGAAGGCGATAATCCTAATGAGGCTAAAAAAATAACCTATCGGCAATTACATCAACAGGTTTGTCAATTTGCCAATGTCTTAAAAGCACAAGGGGTTAAAAAAGGGGATCGAGTTTGTATTTATTTACCGATGATTGCCGAAGCGGCTACCGTTATTTTAGCGTGTACCCGAATAGGCGCGGTTCATTCCATCGTTTTTGGTGGTTTTTCTGTTGATTCCTTAGCGGATCGTATTAATGATGCTGATTGTCGTTATTTAATTTGTGCCGATGAAGGCGTGCGTGGTGGTAAAAAAATTCCGATTAAAGCCAATGCCGATAAAGCGGCTGCGTTAAGTCCTAATCTTAAAAAAATGATTGTCATTAAATCAACAGGCGGGGAAATAACGTGGGATTCGGAACGTGATGTTGATTATTTTGCTGAAATGGACAATGCAGCACT
Organism: Methylococcales bacterium; assembly: GCA_030949405.1. Taxonomy (NCBI): domain Bacteria; kingdom Pseudomonadati; phylum Pseudomonadota; class Gammaproteobacteria; order Methylococcales; species Methylococcales bacterium. The sequence continues at coordinate 561,949 of JAUZSN010000002.1, forward strand.
TGATTGTCCCGCAGAACCTATGGATGCAGAAGACCCTTTATTTATTCTGTACACCTCGGGTTCAACAGGAAAACCTAAAGGCGTAGTGCATACCACGGGCGGGTATTTATTATTTGCAGCGATGACACATAAATATGTATTTGATTATCATGACGGGGATATTTATTGGTGTACGGCGGATATAGGCTGGGTTACGGGGCATTCCTATATTATTTACGGGCCTTTATGTAATGGGGCAACGACATTAATGTTTGAAGGCATCCCGACTTACCCTGATGCCTCACGTTTTTGGCAAATTATAGATAAACATCAAGTTAATATTTTTTATACTGCGCCGACCGCTATTCGTGCCTTAATGGCGCAAGGCAATGTGTTTGTTACCTGTACCGACCGTTCGAGTTTACGCTTACTGGGTTCAGTGGGTGAGCCTATTAATCCCGAAGCGTGGGAATGGTATTATTACAGTGTTGGTGAGAGTCGTTGTCCGATTGTTGATACTTGGTGGCAAACGGAAACGGGGGGTATTTTAATTACGCCATTAGCAGGTGCGATTGATTTAAAACCAGGGTCGGCTACGTTACCATTTTTTGGAATTAAACCTGAAATTGTTGATAATGACGGTCTTATTATGGAAGGGGAAGCCAGTGGTATTTTATTATTAAAGGGATCTTGGCCAGGACAAGCACGGACGATTTATGGGGATCATCAACGTTTTATTGATACCTATTTTGCCAGTTATCCTAATTATTATTTTGCAGGGGATGGCGCGCGTCGTGATAAAGACGGTTATTTTTGGATTACAGGTCGTGTTGATGATGTGATTAATGTTTCAGGTCATCGAATGGGAACAGCGGAAGTTGAAAGTGCTTTAGTTCTACATCACCATGTTGCCGAGGCTGCGGTGGTGGGTTATCCTCATGATATTAAAGGGCAGGGGATTTATGCGTATGTCACGTTGAATGTCGGGGTTGAACCTACGGAAGCTCTTAGAATGGAATTGGTTAATTTGGTTAGAAAAGAAATTGGAGCGATTGCAAATCCAGATGTGATTCAATGGGCAACAGGGTTACCTAAAACGCGATCAGGAAAAATTATGCGTCGTATTCTGCGTAAAGTGGCGGCCAATGAAATTGAGAGTTTAGGTGATACTTCAACGCTGGCTGACCCTGCGGTGGTTGATGATATTATTGAGCATCGCGCTAATCAATAACGTTGATAGAGGCGCGAGGTTTTGCGTCTCAATAACCCTCACTTTTTAAGAACGCTAAATTATGCAACTCTCTCTTGAAACCATTGGTTATATTGCCGCTTTTTGCACGACCAGTTCATTTTTACCGCAAGCTATTTTAACGATTCGTACTAAAGATACAGAATCGCTTTCATTAGGGATGTATAGCTTATTTACGATTGGGGTATTTCTTTGGTTGATCTATGGTATTTATAAAGAAGATACGGCGTTAATCTGGGCAAATTCAATTACGCTGGTTCTTTCGGGTATTATTTTATCGTTTAAAATAAGCGGTATGATGCGTAAGGTTTTTAATAAAATTCGTCAAAAAAGAAAGCGTGATTTGTAGGAGGATTTAATGCGATTTGAATTCGCGTTAGGTAAAGGTGCTTGCTCCCAACGTCTTCGTTGGGAACGACTAAATTAGAAGCTCGTTTTAAATTAATAATAAAATCAATTATTTAATGAAAAATATTCTAAATATCCCCAATTTTGGGAATAGCCAAGTAAGAATCATAAATGTACAATACGTTTTAACACAATAAAACGTATTGTACATTTTAATGCAAATACCTTCTTTTTCCGCATTAGTAGGATCAAACTATTTACTCAGTTCAAGTGGAAATAGAAAATATAATTAACACTTGTATCTTAGATTCCAGTGTTAATTTAGTTAAATAAATGGCACTATCCAATGACGGTTGGATGAGAGGTAGAGACACTGTAATTATTCTTGATTAGAAAGTCGTGGGTCAGATTAGTGCCTACTTCTCTTTTATAACGCCTTTAAATGCGAACAGTATCTTGTGCCTGCAACTAAGCAAGAGCACGAATAGTTTAGTCACTCGCTGTGACCAATTAGAAAAGTCTAAAACACAAGAAAATAATCATTTAGAAGCTAGTGTAAATAAACAGACATCGCGTTCTATCAAACGATTACAAAAAGCGATTAATAATGAAATTGATCGGGGTTAAAAAACACATTGCGGACATTGTTAAAAAAAACGAATGTCTCAGTCAGCAAGTCAAATTATTAACAAGCATTAACGGTATTGGTGAGCGTACTGCATGGAGTATTTTAGCGTATATTGGTGATATTAATTTCTTTTCAAGTTCAAAACAAATTGCCAGTTATGCGGGATTAACGCCTAAGATCATACAGTCAGGTACAAGCATTGATAAATCATCCTTATCTAAGCTTGGGCATAAACGATTGCGTAAATCGCTTTATATGCCAGCACTTGTCGCTATTCGATACAACCCAATGCTGAAGCTTGTTTATGAGCGTTTAGTTAATAATGGTAAGCCTAAAAAAGTAGCGATAATCGCTGTCATGAGAAAATTATTAATTTTGTCCTATGGTGTCTTAAAGTCAGAAAAACCATTTGATATAAATTACCAAATTAAGAGCTAGGGTTTTAAAGAGTAAATCAAAATAAGCTTAATTTTTAATAAATAAAAGTAAAATAGAGTTGCTTTTTAAGACAGTATCTGACCCCTTGGTTTGCAAGCTGGCTGACCCCTTGGTTCAAAGCTGGCTGACCCCTTGGTTCAAAGCTGGCTGACCCCTTGGTTTCCTTGGTTTTCAGACCCCTTGGTTTTCAATTGTTACGGTTATTACGCTGATATTAAAAAGTCCAATGGAACATTTGTCTGAGCTTTACGATAATAGTTATGAAGTTTTATTTTTAAACTTTTCTGAAAGTCTTATTTTATTGTTTATTTCATCTTCATTAGGGGGTACTGGGTTCATGGGGCGTATTGCATTATCAACTTAAGCAAATGAAATTGGCGTAGTATTTTTACTCCCTATCTTTTAATCCAATGCGCTAACGTATCATAAAGAAGTTTTGAATCAATAGGTTTGGGTACATGGGTATTCATCCCCGCATCAATAAATTTTTGTTTTTCTTCATCCATCGCATAGGCGGTCATGGCTATAATGGGAATATTTTTAAGCTGTTGACGAATAATTCTAGTGGCCTCTATTCCATCCATTTCAGGCATTTGTACATCCATTAAAATAGCATGGTAATGGTTTTCAGGGTCAAGTGCTTTGGTAACCGCTTCCTTACCATTATTGGCTATATCAACCTTAATTCCTGCTGTTTTCAAAAATTCAGTGGCGACTAATTGATTAATTTTATTATCTTCTGCTAATAAGATGTGAGCATTCTCTAAAATATTAACCTTTTCAGGTTTTTGAACGACCTCTTCTTGTGCTTTGACGATAATAGGTGATTGTTCATCCTGAAAACCTAGGTTCACTGTAAATGTAAAGGTACTTCCTATATCAAAGTCACTTTCGACAGAAATATTCCCCCCCATTAATTCTGTGAGTTGTTTACAAATAGCCAGCCCTAATCCTGTCCCTCCAAATTGTCGGGTGGTTGATGTATCTGCTTGGGTAAAGGGTTTAAATAACTTTTTTATTTGCTCAGGGGTAATCCCTATACCTGAATCTTGAACATTAAAAATTAGCTTAATTGTGTTATCAGTGCTATTACCTTTTTTAATGGTAACGATGACTTCCCCTTGTTCGGTAAATTTAATGGCATTACTAATTAAATTAATCAAAATTTGTCTTAAACGTAACGCATCACCGACTAAAAATTGTGGCACATTAGGGTTAATAGAACAGGATAAAGTGATATTTTTTTCTAAAGCACGCTCATTGCCAAGATTAAGTGCTTTATCAATTACGTCTACTGATAAATGAAATTTTTTATTTTCAATTTCTAACATTCCTGCTTCAATTTTTGAAAAATCTAAAATATCATTAATAATTCCCAGTAGGTCGGCGGCCGAATGATTTATTTTAAATAAATAATCATGTAATTTAGAGCTAAGATCATTTTTTAAGGCTAATTCACTGAGTCCAATAATAGCATTCATGGGAGTACGAATTTCATGACTCATGTTAGCTAGAAAATTGCTTTTAGTTTGATTCGCTTGATTGGCTTTATCTTTTTCAATGATTAGTTCTTTTTCAATGGTTTTTAACTCATCCATCATCGTTGCAAAACCTTTAAATAAAGCACCATATTCATCGTTGCGTTGTATTTCTTTGGCAAGGCTATAGTTCCTATTTTCTGGAACTTTTTTCATAATATTTAATAAGGCATAAATAGGATTTGAAAAAATTCTTTGGAAAAAATAAGTAAGGATAAAAATAATCAATAGTGTTACAACAATAACAGCAAGTAATGAGTAAGCTAAATTAATAGTTCTTGCTTTTAAATCTTTAGTATCAGCAATAATATGTAGTATTCCTATTTCCCTGTTTTCAAGCTTAATAGATACAATTGCGTCAAAATTTTCCCAAAAATAAAATAAATTTGGTTCACTCGGTAAATTATTATGTTGGTAATTATGTAACTTAGCTTTGGAATTCTCCATTAATTTATTTTTTTCATTAACACTAAGATGCTCATGAAAATAGCTAACAAATACTTCGCTATTTTCTTGGTAAATTATGGTAGCTACCATGCTAGAATTATCCGCCAATGAGGCTATCATTTCTTTAGTATCTTCTTTTTTACTAAAACTAAGTGCCGTTGCAATGTTAATACTACTTACATTAGCTATTTGTGTAATCGTTTTTATTTCATTTTGTTTAACATCAATAAGGTAGGTATAAAAAATAAAACTACAGGCAATGGATAGGGCAATAACAGCCGTTGAACTTAAAATAAGCACTAATTTAGTACGAATTGATAAATCAGAAAATTTTTTAATCATTGAAAATATGTTGTTTAAAATTTTGTTGAGATTAGGTATACTTTATAAGCATTTTGTTAAGCCCTTCTTAATTTATAGAATTTATATGAGATTATTGTGTATAAACAATCAGTAACTTTACCTTTAAATAAGGTTACTAGAAAAAAAACTAATAAGATTAGATTCTATCTAATTTTATGTTGCTTTTCCATGTTATTTTTTTCTACCCCTAGTTTTTCTGTTGATCGAGAAGAAATGAAGGCAGTTTATTTAGGTGTTGTCTCTAAACATGTTATTTGGTTAACTAATACAGCAATACAGCAGCAGGAAAGCTCTTTTTTTAATATTTGTATTTTTGGTGATGATAGCTTTGGTGGTTATCTAAAATTATATGATAATAAAAAAATTAAAAATAAACCTGTAAAAATTTTACACCCTAAAGAAATTGAAAATCTCGCTGATTGCCAGCTGGTTTTTATTGGTCAATCTAAACGCGGTAGTTTAGCTAAAATTTTTAACTTTATTGACGGTAAAGCTATTTTAACTGTAAGTTTAATTCGTGGTTTTGCTGAAAAAAAAGGCATGATTCAGTTTTATGAAAATGGCTCACGATTGGATGTTAAGATAAATTATCAGGTAACACTTAATCATGGTTTTGAGATTAAATCATCACTATTAAAATATTCTAAAGTTATTAATCGGTAATTTTAATGAAGATATTCTTCCTACTTGTATTGTTCTCATTAGCTCCATGTTTTTTCACTATAGAAGTTTTTGCTAAAGAAGTAGTTGATAATGAAACAGAAAATTTATATAACACCTCATTAGAGGCATTGTTTAACGAAGAAATTGATGCTGAGGCTAAGGTTGGTAGCCGAGGTAAGGCGGTCGAATTATTAAAATCCAAAACCCCCATTGATGTGGTTACTGCCGAGCAAATTGAACACTCAGGTTATACCGAACTGAGTAAGGTTTTACAACGCTTTATTCCAGGATTTAATTTCCCCAGAGCGAGTATTAAAGGTGGTACAGATCATGTTCGCCCTTTTACTTTAAGGGGGATGGCACCTGACCAAGTGCTGGTTTTGCTTAATGGTAAACGTTTTCACAGTAGCTCTATTTTACATATTAATGACAGCATAGGGCGTGGGTCAACAGGTGTTGACTTAAATACGATTCCGTTACATTCTATAGAGCGTGTTGAAGTTTTAAGAGATGGAGCGGCTGCTCAATATGGTTCCGATGCAATTGCAGGAATCATTAATATTATTCTTAAATCAGGGGGTGAAGAACGCCGCTTAACGACTACTATTGGTCAAACTTACGAAGGTGACGGAGAGCTTTATCAGACAGATTTACATTACGGTATTACTTTACCTTTAGATGGGTTTATTGATATTACTGCTGAATTTAGGGATCGTAACCCTCTTAATAGGGCTGCTATTGATACGCGGCAACAATATTTTGAAGGAGATTTTAGAAATAATAATCCCCCCCAAAGAAATGTATTAAGAGGCGACCCCGATACGCAAGACTTTTTATTCGCGCTTAACTCAGAGTTACCGTTATCAGATGATATTATCCTATATTTTTATGGAACAACTAATTACCGTGAAAGTGAATCAGGAGCTGATTATAGGCGACCTTTAGATAATAGAAATGTAAGAAGTATTTATCCGAATGGTTTCTTACCTTTAATTGCCCCGAAAATATTTGATTATTCGGCAACAATAGGAGCTAAAGGGGAAACTTCGACTGGCTTCAATTGGGATTTTAGTCATACTGCGGGTGGTAACTATATCCATTATGATGTTAACAACTCACTGAATACTTCTTTAGGTTCTAATAGCCCAACTTCATTTGATGCAGGAGATTTAAGAACAAGGCAACATACTACAAGTTTAGATGTCTTTAAAAACTTTGATTGGTGGTTTAAACAACCGCTTAAAATAGCAGCAGGGTTAGAATGGCGTTATGAAACTTTTGCCATTAATGCCGGTGATGAAAGTGCATTTATTCAGGGTAACGTTCCTATTTTAGATGGACCTAATTTTGGGCAAAAGGAGGTGGCAGGCGCGCAAGGGTTTCCAGGTTTTGGTAATATTAATGAAATAAACGAAGATCGGCATAATTTTGCTGCCTATATTGATTTAAACACCCAATTTTTTGATAAATTATCCCTAGGTCTTGCAGGTAGATATGAATATTACAGTGATTTTGGCTCGACTTTAAATGGTAAGTTTTCATTGGGTTATCAAGTCGTTGATAGCCTGTTATTACGTGGATCGGTGAGTTCAGGATTTAGAGCGCCATCATTACAGCAGTCTTTTTTTAATACCAACTCGTCGCTTGAGGTGGATGAGTCAATTGTTACTGTTGCAACAATTTCAAGAAACTCGCAATTTTCTAAAAAAATTAATGGTAGTCCATTAAAACCTGAAAAATCTCAACATTTTACTATAGGACTTGTTTTTGAGCCGATAACTAATTTTTCATTAACTGCGGATTATTTTTATACTAAAATTACTGATAGAATCGTATTATCAGGAGATATAGGGGGATTTAATTCACCAGCAATAGGAGATTTTTTAAAATCTAGCGATATATTTGCTATTCGTTCTTTTCTTAATGCACTTGATACAGAAACTCAAGGCTATGATTTACGTGCAAATTATAAGTTAGATTTTCAGCAACAAGGAGAATTAAAATTAACCGCAGCTTATCACTATAATAAAAATAAAGCGATAGGAGAAGTTCGCGTGCCAGCTATCTTTGGCAGTAATGGTGCAGCTCTTGTATTTAGTGAAATAGATAGAGAGCGTTTAGAATTAGGTCAGCCTAATGATAGCTTAATTTTAATGGCGCATTACAAAAGAGGAAATTTTGATAGTATGCTTAAATTAATTAAATCAGGGGCTTTTTCTCAAGAAGGACAGCGACCAAATAGTCAATGGTTAGCTGATATAGATTTATCATATCAAATTCACCAGAATTTTAATATTGCTATTGGCGTTCATAATTTATTTAATACGAATCCAGAACGTGAAACAGATGATGGAGATTTATTAATCCGTGCGCCTTATGGTTATGGTGGTGGTTTTTACTATTTTCGTTTAGCGGCAGATTTTTAAAAAAATACCCTTTATCAAATAATAGACTTGTTCTTTAAGAAGAAGTTAATATATCATGTTAAAATTCCATAGGATAGCCGCTAAAAAAGAAAATAAATCTTTTACACCTTCTTTTTTATTTCTAAACTTGTCAACTAGGCATCTATATCTTTTCATTCCACCGATTACATGCTCAACAATGACTCTTTCACGACTCATCTCTTTGTTTTCTTTTTTTTTGATTTTCAGTTAATGTTGGGTTTGGATTATGCTTAGATTTATTTGGTTTTTTATGAGGAATATTTACCGAATTAGTTTTATATTCATTATTAAACCCCAAATAACCTAAATCAATAAATATATTAAAATTACTAAACCAATTTAATTCTGGATTAAATTCTTTTTTTAAACATTCCATAATCATGATTTTTACCTGGAAAACTAACCCCAATATATAAAATTAAATGACCTAAAGAAGCTATAGTGGTATCTACTTTAAATCTCAGGGTAAAGATAAAATTTCTAAAATAGATTTGACAACATATCATAAAAGAACGAACATTTACATACTTTGAATATCCACGACCTACAGGCTGAAACTAACGCCATTTATCAAGAAATCGCTCAAATTGAAAGTAGCGAAGCGCAGGATATTGTCAAAAAAATATTCAATCTTATTGAACGCTTAGCCAGTGATAAATTGTCTTTAGAAACTGAATTACAGCAACTTCGTGACGAGGTTAATCGCTTGAAAGGTGAGCAGGGAAAGCCTGATATCAAACCCAATAAAAATAATAAGAGTGATGATATTTCATCCGAAGACGAACGTAAAAAGCACAAGTTGACGCGCAAAAAGAAACTAATAACGACACTGAAAATACGGACTCGGATAAGAAAAAACGCCGCCGTAAACCCAAGATCCCACGAGTTAAAATCGACCAAACGCTAAAATGCCTACTCGACAAAACTGGCTTGCCTAGCGACTTAGTATCTAAAGGCTTTGCGGAAGTGGTGATTCAAGACATTGTCATCAAAACCAATAATATTAAGTATCTCCGTGAGATTTTTTATTCACCTTCTGAAAATAAGTATTACCGCGCCCAATTGCCTGAAGGCGTTCGAGGTCAGGGCGAATTTGGTATTGGAATTCGTAGCTTGATTCCCATGCTTAAGATGATGGGCGTGACCGAAAAACCCATGGTCGGTTTTTTTGAAAATATTGGCATTGTGGTGTCGCCGACTTATGTTTCTCAGCAATGGACAGGCGGTTATGACTGGGCGCATCAGGAAAAAGCGAGCTTTATCGCAGCGGCATTCTCAACAGTGATTATGGACAGATTGATGATACCAGTGCGCGAGTCAATGGTGATAACCACTATTGTCAGGTGGTCTGCAACGACTTGTTTACCGCTTATTTCACCACTAAAAACAAAGACCGTTTATCGGTTCTGGACGTGCTGACCGACTATGCGCCACGCCATTATATCTACAATCAACAAGCTCAATCCTTGCTTGACGAGTTCAAGTTAGCTGATAAAGCGCGGGCAAAAGTTGATGCTCAAATACCTGTCAATACAGTGATGAATGAAGCGCAATTTAAGTTGCACTTAGCGATCTTAAATACCTTAGGCGTAAGACAGGCAACGCATGTCACCGAAGCTTGCGCCATTGTCTATTATCAGCAACAAACGGATTTTCCTGTTATTGAAACCTTGCTTGCAGACGATGCGCCGCAATTCAAATTACTGACGGAACATTTGGGGTTATGCTGGGTTCACGATGCTCGCCACTACAAAAACTCCGTCCAATTCTGGAAATACATCAGCAAGCATTAGCCGATTTTCGAGGGCACTATTGGGAGTATTATAAGGAGTTGCTTAACTATCAAAAAAATCCCTGCCCCGATAAAAAGGCATGGTTGTTAACGCGATTTGATGAATTGTTTGCAACCACAAGCGATTATGAAGACCTCAATGATCGCATCGCCAAAACACTGGCGAAAAAGACCGAATTATTGCGAGTTTTGGAACTTCCGAAATTACCATTACATAACAATGCAGCCGAACTCGGCGCAAGAAGACAAGCGCGTGCGCGAGACATAAGCTTCCAGACTCGAAATGAGAAAGGCACGAAAATCAAAGACAGTTTTATGAGTCTTGCTGAAACGGCTAAAAAACTAGCCGTGAGTTTTTATGATTATGTTTATGACCGAGTTAGTGGTGAATTCAAAATGCCGTCTATGGCGAATCTTATCGCTCAAAAAGCGCAAAGTTTGCAGGTCTGATATTTGTTTTACCCTGAAATTTAAAGTGGATACCTATAGTGGTATTTTTAATTGTATGCTGTTTTTTTTACCACTGTAAAATTCATTTTGTTCTTCATAGTCACTAGGGCGTTGTACAGCACGCTCTGTAGCATCTATTATCAATGTTTGAACTCCGCCAAAAGCCTGCTGCATTTCTTCAGGGGTTGAAAAACTTGTTGCAGGTAAAACATTAAATATATCTAACGTCTTTATTAAAATTGGAAATAATTTGTATACATGAGTATGGGCGCATGATTTATTCATATTAAAAGAAAACCCTAAGTGATCGAAAGTAGAATAACACTTCATATAATTTAATATAAATAATAATTTGTCTGCGGGTGTTTTTAATGTGCTATCTAAACCACTACCGTATTTTCTTTCTTTATTTTCATGTTTTTCTTTTTGATCTTCAATAAGGGTCTTTTCAAATAGAGATAATAGTAAAATAAAATGTTCTGTTTTTAATCCTGTTAAAGCTCTTAACTGTCTATCATCATAAATTCTTGGTAAAATTTCTTTTATTTTCATGTTATACTTTGATTTTTATTTTTTATAGAAATTTATTATAAAGCTTATTTATTATTTTTAATAATTTAATTTAAAGTTTATTTATTAGGCTGTATCAACTGATTGTGAGTGTTATCAAGTATATATAAGCAATTGATTTTAATATATTTTATTTAGAAGAACAAGTCTATTGATACAAATGCAGGACGTAATTCTAATGGGTTTATTGGATCTAATCTATCGCGCATTTGTGTGTCACAAGGCGTATTATTAATTCCAAAAAGATTTTTTAAGTTTTGCTTTATTATTTCTTCATTACGCTCTTCATCAAATTGTAACAATGATGAATGTTTTAATAAAAACATGGCTAATGCAGACATGAGTACATCTGATAAAGAGATACGGATATTTTTTTTTTGATGTTCAGGAATAGCCGAAAAAATAGAACGTACTATAGTCAGCAGATTTGGAATTGACAAATCTTTAGAAATTAGACTTGTTCTTCTAAATAAAATATATTAAAATCAATTGCTTATATATACTTGATAACATTCACAATCAGTTGATACAGCCTAATAAATAAACTTTAAATTAAATTATTAAAAATAATAAATAAGCTTTATAATAAATTTCTATAAAAAATAAAAATCAAAGTATAACATGAAAATAAAAGAAATTTTACCAAGAATTTATGATGATAGACAGTTAAGAGCTTTAACAGGATTAAAAACAGAACATTTTATTTTACTATTATCTCTATTTGAAAAGACCCTTATTGAAGATCAAAAAGAAAAACATGAAAATAAAGAAAGAAAATACGGTAGTGGTTTAGATAGCACATTAAAAAAACCCGCAGACAAATTATTATTTATATTAAATTATATGAAGTGCTATTCTACTTTCGATCACTTAGGGTTTTCTTTTAATATGAATAAATCATGCGCCCATACTCATGTATACAAATTATTTCCAATTTTAATAAAGACGTTAGATATATTTAATGTTTTACCTGCAACAAGTTTTTCAACCCCTGAAGAAATGCAGCAGGCTTTTGGCGGAGTTCAAACATTGATAATAGATGCTACAGAGCGTGCTGTACAACGCCCTAGTGACTATGAAGAACAAAATGAATTTTACAGTGGTAAAAAAAACAGCATACAATTAAAAATACCACTATAGCTTCTTTAGGTCATTTAATTTTATATATTGGGGTTAGTTTTCCAGGTAAAAATCATGATTATGGAATGTTTAAAAAAGAATTTAATCCAGAATTAAATTGGTTTAGTAATTTTAATATATTTATTGATTTAGGTTATTTGGGGTTTAATAATGAATATAAAACTAATTCGGTAAATATTCCTCATAAAAAACCAAATAAATCTAAGCATAATCCAAACCCAACATTAGGCTACCAACTTAAGACGGGACAAAATAAAGAACTAACTGCGATATTCTTGTATCATAGGTTAATGACTAAAAAAACAGAACAACACAGAAAATACGCGCAGCTAGTCACGCAATTATCGCTGAAATTACAACAACAGGCAAGCAAACTGTTCGTAACTTAGCTTCAATTGTTGGTCGCTCAAAAAGCAGTGTGCATCGTCATCGTCAAGCGCAAACAAAGCGAAATCGACATCCTGAATCATCATTATGGGAAACCGAGGCAGGTAGTTCTTGGCAAAGATTAATGGTGTTTTCCGCCTTGTATGTCTTTGGATTAAAGGCAGGCGTAGGTGCAGAGACTTTATCGCTGTTTTTAAAATGATACGGATTGACACCCATGTGGGCGTATCACCCGACGCACTGCGGACTCAAATCAATAAAATGGAAGTCTTATTGCCGTAGTTTCAGCAAGAATGCGAAAAAGTGTGAAAAAACAAACACGTAAAGTTGTTGCTGGGCTGGATGAGACTTTTTTCGGCAACTTTATGATTTTAGTTTTAATGGACTTACGTTCTGGCTATCTTTTGTTGGAAGATATTAGCGATGATAGGTGCTACGATACTTGGTATAAAAAGGTTTCGCCACGATTAGAATCATTAGGCATTGAGGTTAATCATGCGATTAGTGATCGCGCTAAGGCGTTGATAAAAATGGCAGTGACGGGGTTTAAGTGCGAATCGGGGGCAGATATTTTTCATGCTCAACAAGATATGAGTCGCTGGTTAGGCGCGAAAATCGGCAGGCGTGCAGCAAGGGCTGAAAAACAGCGGCAAGCAGCGCAAACCGCAGAGTCTACTGTTTCTAAAACGGCAACGATGCAGAAAATTATTGGACTTAAAACAACACGGATAACGGCTGAAAAAGAGCTTGAAGAAGCCAAAAAAATACAAACAGATTATCACGAAAACTTACAAGGGATTGCGGATGAAGTTCATCCTTTTTCACTCAATGATAGTCGTAGAAACGATGCGGAACAGGTTGAGAAGTTGCTAGAGTTAAGAGCGCGAGCCTTTGAAAAAATAGCGGAAAAACAAGGGATTAACGATCATAAAGGCGTGATGAAAAAGTTTCGTAATCAAATAAAACCGTTAGCGGTATCCATCAGTTTTTGGTGGCTTTGGGTACGCGAAACCTTGCAAAATTTGGGGCTTGATGCGGATACCGAATATTGGTTGACCACAACATTATTACCCGTTGTTTATTGGCATCAGAAAATGGAACAAACTAAAAGCCGCAGGTCAAAGGAAAACTATCGAAAAGCTTGGGAAACCGCGTCTGATAAGCTCAAATCAGACCCATTTAGTGCAAAGTTATCAATCAGTGAAATGCAGCGATGGCTAACATTGGCGGAGCATATGGCAAGGCAGTTTCAACGCAGTTCATCTGCGGTGGAAGGGCGAAATGGCTGTTTATCGCAAATGTATCGCAATGGGCGAGGTTTGAATAAAAAGCGATTAAACGCGTTGACGGTCATTCATAACTACGGAATCAAACGTGAGGATGGCACAACCGCCGCCATGCGTTTATTTGATACCGAGTTTCCAGACTTGTTTTCATGGCTACTGAATGAAATGGGCGAGTTACCGCTTCCTAGAAATAGTCGAAAGCGTGTGTTTTCTAACCCTTTGAAATTGCTGGATGTCCCGTCTTAAATTGGTAGCCCAACATTAACAGAAAATCAAAAAAAAGAAAACAAAGAGATGAGTCGTGAAAGAGTCATTGTTGAGCATGTAATCGGTGGAATGAAAAGATATAGATGCCTAGTTGACAAGTTTAGAAATAAAAAAGAAGGTGTAAAAGATTTATTTTCTTTTTTAGCGGCTATCCTATGGAATTTTAACATGATATATTAACTTCTTCTTAAAGAACAAGTCTAATGACAGCATATTATTTTTCCTTTTATTTTTAAATTAAAAATCTATTTAAACTATTATATGATATAAATGCGTCATCTAATAATATTTCACTTACATTTCATGCAATCACGATTTTCTTATCTGATTGATATTTATAGATATTTTTGTGGGAGCGGGAATTGCTGCTATATTATTTATTACGAGTTACCTAAGAAACGCAATCATGCCTATCAATTTCCAAAGAAAGGTACAAACAACAAAGCAGGGTCGATGACTCATGTTATCTTAACATTTATTAAGCATCCACTCAGGTAGCGCGCAAAAAATAAGATAACTCGTAAGGTGAGTTGCAGATTACGAAAACCCAGATTTTTGCAACACTCTGCTGGGTTTCGCTATCACCCTACCGAGCCTACCATAAATTTCTAATGTTATTAAATGCTTATTCCTAAGCAACGTATCGTTAGCCTTTGAATCCGCGTACAATAAGCAATTTTATTATTGACGTTGATTAATGCGTGTAATTAGAGGATTAACCCACCTAGAGCCTTTAAACGAGGGCTGTGTTCTTACCATTGGTAATTTTGATGGCTTACATCTAGGTCATCAGGCTGTTATTGATAAACTGGTTAAGCAAGGACAACGCTTAAAACTTCCCGTCGTCGTTCTAATTTTTGAACCCCAACCCTTAGAATATTTTTTAGGCGATAACGCCCCGTCACGCTTAATGCGCTTACGTGAAAAAGTACTGCAATTCAAACAATTACCCATTGATGACCTATTAATCTTACCGTTTAATCGTCGTCTTGCGGACTATGATGCCAATACCTTCATTCAAAAATTACTGGTTGAAACCCTTAATGTTAACCATTTAGTCATCGGCGATGATTTTCATTTTGGTAAAGCACGCCAAGGTAATTTTGCGTTACTCAAAGAGAAAGGACGTGAATTAGGATTTGAAGTTGAAAATACTCAGCCTTATCAAAAAATCGGAATGCGCATTAGCAGTACTCTCATTCGCGATACCCTAGGAAAAGGCGATTTAAAACTCGCTAAACAATTATTAGGACGTGATTATTCGATTTGTGGACGGGTCGCACACGGTCATAAACGAGGGCGAACGATTGGCTTTCCAACCGCAAATATTCAGCTATTGAGAAAAAATACGCCCATCAGTGGTGTGTTTGCAATAACCATGTCAGGGATAGGAACGCGTGATATTCAAGGCATCGCCAATGTCGGAACCCGCCCAACCGTCGATGGCGGATCTAAAATTATTTTAGAAACCCATTTATTTAATTTTAATCAAGAAATCTACGGGGCTTATGTCAACGTACATTTTAAAAAGAAAATTAGGAATGAAATGCGTTTTGACTCGTTAAACGCACTTAAACAACAAATTAAAAATGATGTGATAACCGTTCAACAGTTTTTTAAAAATGACGATGATTAAACTATTCGATTTTATCGGACTGACTTTTTACTGTGGCTTAATTTTTTGGTTATCACACCAACCTGCACTTCCTGTACCGATGTTATTTTCTCATCAAGATAAACTACATCATGCAACGGCTTATTTTATTATGGCCATGCTTACTTGGCGTGCGCTACGCCATTTTTTACGGCAGCCTATTTGGATTATCAGCCTTTCCATTATTTTTTGTAGTGCTTATGGCCTGACCGATGAGTGGCATCAATCCTTTATTGACGGTCGTCACGCGGATATAAAGGACTGGGTTGCTGATACCTTTGGAGCGTCATTAGCCCTTCTTATCCTTTATAAATTTTCCTTGCGAGCCAAAAAACTTACGAATTAATAATATCCACCATTAAATCAACCTGTTTTTGGCTGTCATTAAGGGCTGCAATATAGTGGTACTTTTCGCCACCTGCGTCCATAAAAATAGCTTTATTGGTCATGGCAATTTCTTCTAAAGTCTCAAGACAATCCGCTGCAAAACCAGGGCATATAACATCAATCGTTTTAATGCCCTGAGTCGGAAGCTCTTTTAATACTTCAATACAATAGGGTTTTAACCACTCCGCTTTTCCAAAACGTGATTGAAACACTAATTTCCATTCGGATGGTTTTAACCCTAATTCATCAACAATTAATTGCGCACTGGTTTGACACTGATGAAAATAAGGATCGCCCCATTCCGTTAGTTTTTGAGGTAACCCATGAAAAGACATCAACAATAAATCACTTCGATCTTTTTTCCAAAATTTCTGTACGGAATGGGCAATGGCTTTAATATAAAGCGGATGCTGGTGATAATCACTAACAAAGCGTAAAGAAGGAATATGTCGCCATGTTCCTAAAACGCGACCCACTTCATCATAAACTGAGGCTGTCGTGGTTGATGAATATTGAGGGTATAAAGGAATGACAATAATTTCATCACAGTCTGGTTTAAATTCCGTTAATTTTTTTTCAATCGCAGGTTCACTGTAACTCATGGCATAATCCACCTGCCACTGCGTATTTGAAAACCTCAAGGCGACCTTTTCAGCTAAGGATTTGGTCAATAAAACTAAGGGAGATCCTGCTTTCTGCCAGATCTTTTTATACGCTTTTGCTGATTTTCGAGGTCTAAAAGGTAAAATAAAACCGTTTAAAATAAGCCACCAAATAGGGCGTGGGATATTAACCACCCGCCGATCACCTAAAAACTTTTTTAAAAAACGCCTAACATCCGACGTTTTTGTGGAGGCAGGTGAACCGAGATTGACTAATAACACCCCGATTTTAGTCTTCTTTTCCATTATTTACGGTTAATTAAATTTAAAAATTCAGCACGAGTACTAATTTCTTCTCTAAAAACACCCGTCATCACCGAGGTGGTCATCACTGAGTTTTGTTTTTCAACCCCCCGCATCATCATACATAAATGCTTGGCTTCAACCACCACCGCAACTCCACGCGCACCCGTGACTTTTTCAATCGCATTGGCAATTTCTTTGGTTAATTTTTCTTGAATTTGTAAACGACGGGCATACATATCAACCACACGCGCCATTTTAGATAATCCAATGACTTTGCCATTCGGTAAATACCCAATATGACATTTACCAATGAATGGCAGTAAATGATGCTCACATAAAGAATAGAGTTCTATATCCTTTACAATCACCATATCCTCTGTATCTGCTTGAAAAATAGCTCCATTTAAAACATCTTCTAGGTTTTTTTCATAACCATTGTTTAAAAACTTAAAGGCTTTTGCTGCTCGTTTTGGTGTATCAACAAGTCCCTCACGATTGAGATCTTCACCGACTGCTTCAATAATTTTAGAAAAATACGCTTCCATAATATCCTCAAAAAATAAAAAATAATGGGGGCTAGTATACCATTGTCAACGAGTAAATTTTAATGCCTCTCGTAAGACATGTTCACTCGCTCCTGTTTGTGTTCCTTGCTCACTCAAATAACGCCGCCAATTTTTAGCCCCCTTTTCACCATGAAATAAACCTAAAATATGCCGCGAAATACTATGAAGTCGCGTCCCTAGTTTGAGTTGTTGTTGTACATAGGGAATTAAATCCTCAACTATTTGTTCGCGCGTTTTATTATTTTTAGGGTGTTTGAATATAACTTCATCAACATCGGTTAATAAAAAGGGGCGTTGATAAATTTCACGACCGAGCATAACGCCATCCACATGTTGTAGATGATCGTTAGCGATTTCTAATTGCGTGACCCCACCATTTAAAATAATGTCTAAATCGGGGAAATCATGTTTAAGTTGATAAACAAGGTCATAACGTAAAGGTGGAATATCGCGATTTTGTTTAGGCGATAGCCCTTGTAACCATGCTTTACGTGCATGAATAATAAAGGTTTGACAGTCTGCTTTAGCAACCGTTTCAATAAAATACTGTAACTCTTCATACGAGTCTTGATTATCAATGCCAATGCGTGATTTTACAGTGACAGGAATAGAAACAGCTTGCCGCATTGCGGCAACACACTCGGCAACTAAGTGCGGTTTTGCCATTAAACACGCGCCAAACAAACCATTCTGAACACGGTCACTAGGACACCCTACATTCAAATTAATTTCATCGTAGCCATAATCTTCGCCCATTTTGGCACACTGCGCTAAATCAATTGGATTAGAGCCACCGAGTTGTAAGGCTAAAGGCGATTCTTCAGAGTTAAAGTGCAAATGTCGATGATAATTCCCATGAATTAAGGCCCCTGTTGTGACCATTTCAGTATACAGTAGGGTTTGTTGTGACATCAGTCGGTAAAAAAAACGACAGTGACGATCTGTCCAGTCAAGCATAGGGGCAACACTGAATAAACGATTAATTGGAGCAGGAGAGTTCATTGAAATGGGCTTTTAATAATATGGAGTTTAAACGGAAAAATTTACGCTGTATATAACAAAAAATAACTTGTTGAATGGTCTATCTATGGTTGATTAAAGGATTTAACGTGTTTAGAATTTGTTAATTTTTTCTATTTCAATTTTATTTATTTTCATAAAACCATTTCACTTTTTTTCATTAAGCAGCTGTTGATAGTAATTGTCTATTTCAGTGCAAGTAAATAATTTAGATTTATTGAGTTTATCAAGAGAAGAAGTTGGAATATTATTGACAGTTTTTTTTAAAGATAAAAATATTAGTGAAATTAATCTGTCTTCTATCGGTTTTTTAGGTCGCTCAATATCAACAACGATAAAATAATTTTTTTCAGCATTATGGTATTCTTGCTTTTCTTCGTTGGTAAAATGAAGCGTATTGTTTTGAATAATACATTTCAAAACAAAAAGACTATCAATTATTTTTCTTTCCAGATTGAAAGATTTTATTTTTTCATCAAAATTCTTTCCTTTATCATACTTAAAAAAAAGCTTAAAACCTTTTAATTCTATAAAGTCCACACGATTTAATTCAGGTAATATTTTAAGTGCATCAGCAGATTTTGGTTCTTGTAATTCTTTATCCTTCTCTTCATAAATTATTTTTTCTTTAGCTTTATCATAATCAATTACAAATAATCTTGAATTAGGACAACAACTACTTTTCAATTGTCCTAGTTCACTTAATTTAAAAAATTCCTTCTCAATACCCTTCTTTATTAATTTTTCAAGCATTGCTAGTTATCCCCAAACTAGGTTATGTAAAGGTTCAGCCAATTTAGCAAATATTTTATTAATATCATTAGTGACATCATTAATCTCAGAACTAATTCCATCACTTTCTGTTAAATAATACGCGGTTTTATCCTGAATGCCATATTCTTTACTAAAGACATCTATTGCTTGTATTATTTCAGGGCTGTGTGAAGTAATTAAAACAGGAATATCATTTTTTACTAAAGCAACAATTAATTTAGCATACTCCACTTGCCATTTAGGATGTAGATGGATTTCAGGTTCATCAATAGACTTGTTCTTCTAAATAAAATATATTAAAATCAATTGCTTATATATACTTGATAACATTCACAATCAGTTGATACAGCCTAATAAATAAACTTTAAATTAAATTATTAAAAATAATAAATAAGCTTTATAATAAATTTCTATAAAAAATAAAAATCAAAGTATAACATGAAAATAAAAGAAATTTTACCAAGAATTTATGATGATAGACAGTTAAGAGCTTTAACAGGATTAAAAACAGAACATTTTATTTTACTATTATCTCTATTTGAAAAGACCCTTATTGAAGATCAAAAAGAAAAACATGAAAATAAAGAAAGAAAATACGGTAGTGGTTTAGATAGCACATTAAAAACACCCGCAGACAAATTATTATTTATATTAAATTATATGAAGTGTTATTCTACTTTCGATCACTTAGGGTTTTCTTTTAATATGAATAAATCATGCGCCCATACTCATGTATACAAATTATTTCCAATTTTAATAAAGACGTTAGATATATTTAATGTTTTACCTGCAACAAGTTTTTCAACCCCTGAAGAAATGCAGCAGGCTTTTGGCGGAGTTCAAACATTGATAATAGATGCTACAGAGCGTGCTGTACAACGCCCTAGTGACTATGAAGAACAAAATGAATTTTACAGTGGTAAAAAAAACAGCATACAATTAAAAATACCACTATAGCTTCTTTAGGTCATTTAATTTTATATATTGGGGTTAGTTTTCCAGGTAAAAATCATGATTATGGAATGTTTAAAAAAGAATTTAATCCAGAATTAAATTGGTTTAGTAATTTTAATATATTTATTGATTTAGGTTATTTGGGGTTTAATAATGAATATAAAACTAATTCGGTAAATATTCCTCATAAAAAACCAAATAAATCTAAGCATAATCCAAACCCAACATTAACTGAAAAACAAAAAAAAGAAAACAAAGAGATGAGTCGTGAAAGAGTCATTGTTGAGCATGTAATCGGTGGAATGAAAAGATATAGATGCCTAGTTGACAAGTTTAGAAATAAAAAAGAAGGTGTAAAAGATTTATTTTCTTTTTTTAGCGGCTATCCTATGGAATTTTAACATGATATATTAACTTCTTCTTAAAGAACAAGTCTAATAATGAGTAAGCTTCTTTCACTCAAAACATTAGCCTGAATAAGTAATTGAATAATACCAAATGACTTTAAGCCTGTTGCTGTATTAATAGACTTAAACTGCGTGTTATCATCTTTATTAAAATAAAAATCCTTTTTATCTTTTTCAAAGGAAAATCCATTTCCGTTTGTTATGCTAAGTATATCTTTAATTATTTTTCTATCTTTCTCTGATAAATTTGATTTATGATATGAAAAACTTTCTAGCTTTAAAAGTAAATCTTTATTGTGTAATGTTATTTTTGGACGTTCTAATTTATTTTTATCGTAGAGTATTTCAATTAAAGAAAAGGCTGAACTAATTAAATTATACATCTGTAAAAAAATAGGGGTTTCAATAGACTTGTTCTTTAAGAAGAAGTTAATATATCATGTTAAAATTCCATAGGATAGCCGCTAAAAAAGAAAATAAATCTTTTACACCTTCTTTTTTTATTTCTAAACTTGTCAACTAGGCATCTATATCTTTTCATTCCACCGATTACATGCTCAACAATGACTCTTTCACGACTCATCTCTTTGTTTTCTTTTTTTTGTTTTTCAGTTAATGTTGGGTTTGGATTATGCTTAGATTTATTTGGTTTTTTATGAGGAATATTTACCGAATTAGTTTTATATTCATTATTAAACCCCAAATAACCTAAATCAATAAATATATTAAAATTACTAAACCAATTTAATTCTGGATTAAATTCTTTTTTAAACATTCCATAATCATGATTTTTACCTGGAAAACTAACCCCAATATATAAAATTAAATGACCTAAAGAAGCTATAGTGGTATTTTTAATTGTATGCTGTTTTTTTTACCACTGTAAAATTCATTTTGTTCTTCATAGTCACTAGGGCGTTGTACAGCACGCTCTGTAGCATCTATTATCAATGTTTGAACTCCGCCAAAAGCCTGCTGCATTTCTTCAGGGGTTGAAAAACTTGTTGCAGGTAAAACATTAAATATATCTAACGTCTTTATTAAAATTGGAAATAATTTGTATACATGAGTATGGGCGCATGATTTATTCATATTAAAAGAAAACCCTAAGTGATCGAAAGTAGAATAGCACTTCATATAATTTAATATAAATAATAATTTGTCTGCGGGTGTTTTTAATGTGCTATCTAAACCACTACCGTATTTTCTTTCTTTATTTTCATGTTTTTCTTTTTGATCTTCAATAAGGGTCTTTTCAAATAGAGATAATAGTAAAATAAAATGTTCTGTTTTTAATCCTGTTAAAGCTCTTAACTGTCTATCATCATAAATTCTTGGTAAAATTTCTTTTATTTTCATGTTATACTTTGATTTTTATTTTTTATAGAAATTTATTATAAAGCTTATTTATTATTTTTAATAATTTAATTTAAAGTTTATTTATTAGGCTGTATCAACTGATTGTGAATGTTATCAAGTATATATAAGCAATTGATTTTAATATATTTTATTTAGAAGAACAAGTCTAATAAAAGTAACATCATTAAACAGTAAGGTATCATAAAGTTTAAGTGCATTTATTTTATTATTAATCTTAATATTTAATATATCATTTAATCCTTCTGACAAACTAATTAAAGAAGTAATATCTGAATTTTTAGGACTTAAATCAAAATAAAATTCAGAATTAAGGACATAAGTTAAGGCTGTTTTTATAATTGTATTTTGTTCTATGTTTTTTTGAAAAATTATCTTTAGTGATTCAAGATTCTCTATTACTTTAGCGTCCTTTTCTTTTTTTAATAAATTAATTTTTTTTTCGAATAATTGAGTTTCGGCTCCTTTGTTTATTTTTATTTCACTAAAGAATTTTTTTGGATTAAATTCTATTTGTAATTCTTTATTTTTATCAAAGTTATAAATTTTTCTTAATTGAAAATAAATATTTTCTATAAGCTCTAAACTCTGTATATCCTTATTTTTATTAAAATCACCCTCACAACGATTTAAAGCATTAATCAAAGAAAAAATAAGTTTACCAACGGTACTTTTCCCCGTGTCATTTTCACCCGCAATAATGGTTAGCCCATCTAGCCTAATATCCGCATGAGAAATCATCCCAATATTTTCTAACTTTAATCTCATAACCTTATTTTTTACCGTTAAAAATCACTCAATAATCTGAAAAAACGTTTCATTTTTCTTAATCATCCCTAGCTCATGCCGAGCGCGTTCTTCCAAGGCTTCCGTTCCACTTCTTAAATTCAACACCTCACCATAAAGAATTTCATTGCGCTCTTTATTTTTTAATTCTTCCTTTTTAAGCGCGTCTAATTGTTCCTGATACTCATAGACCTGTGTGATACTCCCATCGCCGTACCATAGACGGGTTTGTAACAGCATAATGAATACCGTAATAATGCCGACTAGAAAAAATTTGATAACGCTCTCCTTAAAACGAGAAAGGACACAAACCCCATTTAATCTAAATGTTTTTTGTGTCCTAATAAAACAAAGCTTTAACGGTTAAAACTAGTTAAGCATTCTAAATGCGCTACGACCTGCATAGCTTGCGTCATCGCCTAACTCATCTTCAATTTTCATTAAACGATTGTATTTTGCAATACGATCAGAACGGCTTAATGAACCTGTTTTGATTTGTCCTGTGCCTGTAGCAACCACTAAATCAGCAATGGTGGTATCTTCAGTTTCACCGGAACGATGTGAAACAACTGCGCTATAACCCGCAGCAGACGCAGTACTGATAGCTTCTAAAGTTTCAGTTAACGTCCCGATTTGATTCACTTTAATTAAGATAGAGTTAGCAATATCTTTTTCAATACCTTCTTTCAAAATTTTAGGGTTCGTTACGAATAAATCATCCCCGACTAATTGAATTTTATCACCCAATTTTTCAGTATGAATTTTCCAACCGTCCCAATCATTTTCATCTAAACCATCTTCAATTGAGATAATTGGGTACTTTTCAACCCAATCAACAAAGAAGTCCGTCATTTCTTCCGACGTTAAGCTTTTTCCTTCAGCAGCCAAGACATAACGACCGTCTTTGTAATACTCAGAAGCCGCTGCATCCATCCCTAAATAAATATCTTCGCCCGCTTTATAGCCCGCTAATTCAATCGCTTCTAAAATAACGCTAATGGCTTCTTCATTTGAAGAAAGGTTAGGTGCAAAACCCCCTTCATCACCCACTGTCGTTGCCAAGCCTTTTGATTTTAAAACTTTCGCTAAATTATGAAAAACTTCTGCGCCATAACGAATCGCTTCACGAAAAGTTGGTGCGCCAACAGGTAGAATCATGAATTCTTGTAAATCAACGCTGTTATCCGCATGTGAACCGCCATTGATGATATTCATCATCGGCACAGGTAATACAAATTTACCACTGGTATTTAAAGAACGATATAAAGGAATATTCGCATCTTTTGCTTGTGCATGAGCAACGGCCATAGACACGCCCAATATAGCATTTGCGCCTAAACGTCCTTTGTTTTCAGTGCCATCTAAATCAATCATTTTTTGATCAATCGCCGCTTGATCGGCTGAATCCATACCGATAACAGCATCACGAATTTCAGTATTAATGTTATTAACCGCTGTTAAAACACCTTTACCTAAATAGCGACTTTTATCGCCATCACGCAATTCAATCGCTTCACGTTCACCTGTTGATGCACCTGAAGGAACCATCGCACTACCGATATGTCCAGAAGCTAAGATAACATCGGCTTCAATAGTTGGGTTTCCGCGTGAATCAAGAATTTCTCTCGCTTTAATATCAACGATTCTAGTCATGTAATTTTTTCCAAATTTTATGTAAAAGGATAAAAGCAACAGTGCATTGCTATTATTATTTATTTTATAAAAACATTCATTATTAAATATTTTTAAGTAATTTTCTTAAGATCAAGCACTAAATCAGTCGGCTACCAATTTAAGACGGGACATCCAGCAATTTCAAAGGGTTAGAAAACACACGCTTTCGACTATTTCTAGGAAGCGGTAACTCGCCCATTTCATTCAGTAGCCATGAAAACAAGTCTGGAAACTCGGTATCAAATAAACGCATGGCGGCGGTTGTGCCATCCTCACGTTTGATTCCGTAGTTATGAATGACCGTCAACGCGTTTAATCGCTTTTTATTCAAACCTCGCCCATTGCGATACATTTGCGATAAACAGCCATTTCGCCCTTCCACCGCAGATGAACTGCGTTGAAACTGCCTTGCCATATGCTCCGCCAATGTTAGCCATCGCTGCATTTCACTGATTGATAACTTTGCACTAAATGGGTCTGATTTGAGCTTATCAGACGCGGTTTCCCAAGCTTTTCGATAGTTTTCCTTTGACCTGCGGCTTTTAGTTTGTTCCATTTTCTGATTCCAATAAACAACGGGTAATAATGTTGTGGTCAACCAATATTCGGTATCCGCATCAAGCCCCAAATTTTGCAAGGTTTCGCGTACCCAAAGCCACCAAAAACTGATGGATACCGCTAACGGTTTTATTTGATTACGAAACTTTTTCATCACGCCTTTATGATCGTTAATCCCTTGTTTTTCCGCTATTTTTTCAAAGGCTCGCGCTCTTAACTCTAGCAACTTCTCAACCTGTTCCGCATCGTTTCTACGACTATCATTGAGTGAAAAAGGATGAACTTCATCCGCAATCCCTTGTAAGTTTTCGTGATAATCTGTTTGTATTTTTTTGGCTTCTTCAAGCTCTTTTTCAGCCGTTATCCGTGTTGTTTTAAGTCCAATAATTTTCTGCATCGTTGCCGTTTTAGAAACAGTAGACTCTGCGGTTTGCGCTGCTTGCCGCTGTTTTTCAGCCCTTGCTGCACGCCTGCCGATTTTCGCGCCTAACCAGCGACTCATATCTTGTTGAGCATGAAAAATATCTGCCCCCGATTCGCACTTAAACCCCGTCACTGCCATTTTTATCAACGCCTTAGCGCGATCACTAATCGCATGATTAACCTCAATGCCTAATGATTCTAATCGTGGCGAAACCTTTTTATACCAAGTATCGTAGCACCTATCATCGCTAATATCTTCCAACAAAAGATAGCCAGAACGTAAGTCCATTAAAACTAAAATCATAAAGTTGCCGAAAAAAGTCTCATCCAGCCCAGCAACAACTTTACGTGTTTGTTTTTTCACACTTTTTCGCATTCTTGCTGAAACTGCGGCAATAAGACTTCCATTTTATTGATTTGAGTCCGCAGTGCGTCGGGTGATACGCCCACATGGGTGTCAATCCGTATCATTTTAAAAAACAGCGATAAAGTCTCTGCACCTACGCCTGCCTTTAATCCAAAGACATACAAGGCGGAAAACACCATTAATCTTTGCCAAGAACTACCTGCCTCGGTTTCCCATAATGATGATTCAGGATGTCGATTTCGCTTTGTTTGCGCTTGACGATGACGATGCACACTGCTTTTTGAGCGACCAACAATTGAAGCTAAGTTACGAACAGTTTGCTTGCCTGTTGTTGTAATTTCAGCGATAATTGCGTGACTAGCTGCGCGTATTTTCTGTGTTGTTCTGTTTTTTTAGTCATTAACCTATGATACAAGAATATCGCAGTTAGTTCTTTATTTTGTCCCGTCTTAAGTTGGTAGCCAATCAGTCGTATCTATTTTACTATCCCAATAATCCAATAAAAGTGATCGGTTTAGCTCAATAAACTTTATAACTAATTGTAAGTCTTTACTTCTTAAACCAAACTCAGCCATTATTTCAGGTGGCTCAGTAATTGAAACAGAGACGGTCTGACCTTCAATCATTTTATCATTATTATTAGTACTTACTTTAATTCTAGGCGCATGTTTGGTATTACCTCTCTCGCTTACCCAAATGACCATAGGTAATCCTGTAGGTTTTTCTCGAAAATTTGCCATTAAAAAAAGATCCTCCTTTTCATTCTGATCAATAGTCGTATTTTGAAAGCCCCCCTCTTTTTTAATATTGAGTAAATGTAACATAATCGCTAACTCCAATAGTTTCAAGCAAATTTTAATAACTCATACCTAATTACACATCAAGACGCAAAATAAACCTTTTAATATTTTATTCTGTATTTTCCAATAGTTCGGACAGTTTTTGTAACACATTGATTTAAAAAAGAATTTACCAACACATCTCGTAAATATAAAACCCTTTAAAATCAATGTCTTATAGAATTAAGACCGCTATCTTTTTTAAAACTGTCCGAAGTATTGATTTTCAATACTTTCATGTATAAACTATGTTACCAATAAAACTCTATTTTTTCTTTTAAATTTCAAAAAACAACCTTTTATTCACCTTTTAACACCTCAATACGAATACTCGCGATCTTCCCCATTTCATCACTCACCGCAATTTGATAACGTCCTGTTTTTTGAAATTGATGCTTTAAATGTTTCTCTGGATGAACTTTATAAAGCAGTTTACCGTTAATAAACCAATAAACGATCCCTTGCGCCCCTGTTGTTTCAAGTTTCACCGTCGGTAAATTTTTAGCTGCCCCCGCAGAACGTAATTTAGCTAGATTATCCAAACCCTCTATTTTAAGCTCACCTTGTTGAAATTGTGGCGGATGTTCACAGCTTAGATCATACGTGCCTATTTGTTGTCGGCGATGTTGGTTCGGGGGAATCCACGGTTCAACTTCTAATGGCCACAATGCGACCCTTTTACGTGCAATTTTTTTTGCCTGACAGGATCTATCCACTAAACGCCCTGTTTTTACATTGATAAGCAAGCTTACGGGGTTGGTTTCCCAGCGACTAGTATTGACCTCAGGAAGTGTTTTCGGGACAGTTTGATTTAATAACCATGCCTGTTTTTTTTCATGACACAATTCTGGCGGTGTGGCAGATTGTAAACTACCGAGTGGCCAGCATATAAAATCTTGCGTTACCGATTTAGGGTGTTTTTTCGGGGGCGAGTAAGTGTGTTGCGGTAACAAGCGTTCGACAATTTCAAATAATAATGGCGATGCAGTACGTGCGCCATAATGTCCTGCGGTTGATGTGCCATCAGGTCGTCCTAACCAAACTCCAATCGTATACTTGTTCGTAACGCCGATACTCCAAAAATCTCGATGCCCGTAACTCGTTCCTGTCTTCCACGCTAATTGGTTATTATTTTGATGTTCATTTTGCAATAATTGACGAATAATCCATGCCGAACCTTTTGATAATAAATAACGCGATTGTTTGGGTTGTTGTTTAACAAAACGCAGTTGTCCTGTTAACCCTTCATTGGCTAATGCAGTGTAAGTGGAAACCAACGATTCTAAGGTTGTTCCTATCCCGCCTAAAATCACGGATAAATTAGGTTTTGCGTGATAATCAAACTGGAGCCTTAAACCTGAGTTTTTAAGTTGACTGACAAATTTATCGGCTCCTAAATGATATAACACTTGGATAGCTGGGACGTTTAGCGAGCGTTTTAAGGCATTACTGACACTCACAGGGCCGATGAAACCACGGCTAAAATTTTTGGGCCGATAACCCTCTAAGGTAATGGGTGCATCGGTCAATAAAGATTCTGAATGAATTAAGCCCTCATCTAAGGCCAAACCATATAAAAAAGGCTTTAAAGTTGAACCAGGTGAGCGTAATGCGGTAATCATATCGACATGGCCAAAGCGTTCATTATCGCTAAAATCAGCCGAACCAAGGTAGGTTTTAACCGCTAAGGTTTCATTTTCAACCACTAAAACAGCGGCGGAGGTTTTAGGGGGTAATCGTTTAATATAACTACTCACTAAATCTTCTAATCCTCGCTGCATTTCATAATCTAATGTCGTTATCAGGGGCTGATTATCGGTGACTAATTTTCTAAAACGTCGTGCAAACAAAGGCGCGATAACAGGCGGCGTATTACGTTGTGCATAGACTATTTCAATGATGGCTTCTTCGGCTTGCTCGTTGGTCCAAACATGATAATCCTGTAAGCGTCTAATTACTTTATCACGCGCAAACTGTGCTTTTTTAGGATGTCGATCAGGACGATTACGGCTAGGGGCTTGAGGTAAAACCGCTAATAAGGCAGCTTCGGCATGACTTAACTCTAAAGCGGATTTTCCTAAATAAATATAACTGGCCGCTTGTACGCCTTCTAAGGTGCCGCCAAAAGGGGCGTGATTGAGATAATAGTTTAAGATTTCGATCTTACTGTACTGCCATTCTAATTGTAAGGCGCGTAATATTTGTAAGAATTTTCCAATAACAGTTCGTTTTCGCGGAATAATTAAACGAGCCACTTGCATGGTTAAGGTCGATCCGCCTGAGATGATTTTACCGTATTGAAGATATTGAAAACTGGCCCGTATTAAGGCAAAGGGATTAACGCCAAAATGATCCCAAAAATAACGATCTTCATAATTGAGTAAGGCTTCAATATAAAGTGGGGAAACTTGTTTTAAGGTCACGGGATAACGCCAGATGCCTTGTTTATCGGCAAAGGCACGTAAAGGAGTGCCATCTTCTGCGACAATAATTTGAGCATAGTGCCGTTGAGAGGCGTGTAGACTGATTGGAAATAAGCGATCAAACAATAAAAGACTGAAGAGACTGATAATAATAAAATAAATGAGTTTGGATTTTAAATAACGCACAAGATTATCGTTAACCAAAAAACCAATAGGCGACCATTATAGCTGTAATAATGCCTGCTATATCGGCGATGACCCCACATACCGCAGCATGACGTATATTTTTAATGCCAACCGCCCCAAAATAAACCGCTAAAACATAAAAAGTGGTTTCTGTGCTGCCTTGAACAATGGAAGCTAGATGCCCTGCAAAGGAGTCCGCACCGTGTTCTTTCATGGTATCAATCATCATTGCTCTTGCGCCACTTCCACTGAAAGGTTTCATTAACGCGGTTGGCATGGCATCAATAAAACGGGCATCGAGTCCGATTAATTGAACCCAATAACGTAACCCTTCCTCAACAATCGTTAATGCCCCACTCGCACGAAACACGCCTATCGCAACGAGCATCGCGACAAGGTAGGGAATAATGGTGATTGCGGTATTAAAGCCTTCTTTAGCCCCCGTAATAAAAGCGTCGTAAGCATTAACCCGTTTATAAATAGCCGTTAAAATAAAAACAACGACTAAGGTAAATAAAACGACATTACTGATTAATGCTGACTGAGCCAGCATATCCGCTTGGCTTAGTTGTGAAAAATAATAAACCAGCAATGCAATCAAGGCACTAAAACCCAAAAAATAACTTGCGATGACTTTATCCCATAAATTTATTTTTTGTATTCCCGCGACGGCCACTAATCCGACTAACGTTGAAGTATACGTCGCTATCAATAGAGGGATAAAAACATCGGTTGGATTTGCCGCCCCTAATTGGGCGCGATAAGTGAAAATAGCTACGGGGAATAAGGTGACCGCTGAGGTATTAATCACTAAAAATAAGATCTGTGAATCGCTTGCGGTATCAGGTGTTGGGTTGAGTGATTGTAACGCTTGCATGGCTTTAATTCCAAACGGAGTTGCAGCATTGTCCAAACCGAGCGCATTCGCTGAAATATTCATCACGATGGCCCCTAAAGCAGGGTGATTTTCAGGAATATCGGGCATTAACCGTTTAAATAAGGGGGTTAAACCACGGGTTAATAATTGGATAAATCCACAGCGTTCTCCAATTTTCATAATTCCTAGCCATAAAGCCAATACGCCTGTTAAGCCTAATGAAATTTCAAACGCCGTCTTAGATAAGCTGAACATCGCATTCATTATTTCAGCAAAAACGTGCGAATCACCTAAAATGAGCCACTTGTAAAGTGCAACGATAAAGGCGATGATGAAAAATAAACACCAGATAATATTAAGCATAATAAATTAAGGTAAGCATCAATAATCGAAATGCTAACAAAAAAATCGCTTTGAATGAAATTTAGAAACGTATAAATAGAGATTTTAAACCATGAGAGGGGGGGAAATAAGAAATTTCCAAACGGTTTAAATAAATGGAGGCTGCGACCAGAATCGAACTGGTGTAGATGGCTTTGCAGGCCACTGCATAACCACTTTGCTACGCAGCCCTTATAGGATTAATAAAAAAGCCGCGAAGATCGCGGCTTTTTAAAATTCTGGAGCGGGAAACGAGATTCGAACTCGCGACCCCAACCTTGGCAAGGTTGTGCTCTACCACTGAGCTATTCCCGCATTTCAATTTATCCAGTCATTATGACGTTAAAGTAATTTCTTGTCAACCCTTTATTTTAATCAATATCAATTGAAAGTATCCAACCCTTTTTACCTTGACAAGCACCTTCGGCTAATATTTCAACCTGAGCAAAGGCCCCTTGTTTTCCTGCAAAATCTTGAAGTTTAATCACTTTAACAGTGGTTCCTTCAGGCTGTTGCTTACAGACCGATTTATCACCCTCTTCAACCGTATCATCAAAGGCCGTAATAGCCCCAGGCGCACCAACCATACTTACCGTTGATTTTTGCCCTTCCATACTATTGGCCCCTTTTAAAACATATTCTTGCCCAACAGAAAGGCTTTTAAACGAGGTATGTGGCATTTTTTTACTGCCCCCTGACATCATCATGATAGCAATAACGATTAACGCCACAACCCCACCGATTGCGCCGAAAAAAACTTTAGGGTTAGATTCTTTTAAGTCTTTGATATTCGAAAGTAAATTACTTTCAGTGGTATCCATTATTTCAGCCGTATCAACCGTTTCGTCTATTGCAGTTTCTACACTGTCACTGCTTAACGTGGTATTTTCGTTTTCAGATGTTTCAGATGTTTCAGATGTTTCAGGTGTTTCAGGTGTTTCAGAATTGCTCATTTCATTTCCTTTTACATATTAATTATTATTATAGGTATCCTTAATGGATAACGTAATTACATTTACGTGAATGTAAAATACAACCGTGTGTTGTTAGACCACTATCACAATTTAGCTTTAAAACGTCAAGTGTCTCAAGCAAAAAAAATTAAATAAAATCATAGCCTTTTTTTTCTTCGGTCTTCTTAACCCTTTTAGGCTTAGCTTTTAACTCAACAATACGTTTGCATTCAAACTGCCAATACCCCAAACCGACATTTTTTTTATTTGAAAGTTCCACCCAAAATTTATCAGGGAGTAACGTTAATTGAATAACATCACCTTCTTTTAATAAATAGGATTCGATAATAATAAACTGTTTGGGGGTATTATCGGATTTTTCATTATAAAACAACGCGTTTTGAGGGAAATTTTGACCCGTTTTATCTTTCAAAACGTAAGAAACAGCATAGATTTTAGAGGCAATTAATTTAATTTCAAAATCTAATTGGTTTTTCTTGCGTTTAGGCATACTAATTTTTTCAATGACCCCTAAAGCGCGTTGGTTTTGAGGCGTATCTATTTTTCTAAAGCTAATTAAACTGCCCGTTGAAACAAGCCCTTCTTTATCGAAACAACACGATAACGCTTTTTCAGAAGCCGATTGTGCCAGATATTCCAATGTTTTATTTTGTTGTAACTCGGATGACTGTTGTAATTCATGGGTCGTTTCAAGCCCAATCGAAAAAAATCGATCTAAACGATCAACAAAACACGGCATTCCTTGGTGGGTTGTTCCTATCCATCGTTGCGCTAAATAATCCACTAATTCGGTTGATAATTTTTCTGTTGGATTCTTAACAATATTTATTGAGTTAAAACGGTGATTATTTTTATCAATCATTTTATCAGGTTGCGCTATCACTTTATAAAGCTCGGTAAAATTAAGATACAGCTTTTCAGTATTGGTGACATGACCTTCACGTTCAAACTCAGGCGGGGCATCTTCATCGACCCGAACGACACATTGTCTTTTATGCGTCGTCACTGGTGTTTTTTGTAACGCGGCTAGATTAGTAAATTTACCAATAAAACGATAAACCTGTTGAACTTCTTTTTGCATCAGCCCACACGCGTCGGTGAGGCTTAATAATAAAATTTGTAGATAGCTTTCTGTAATGGAGCTTTCATCACTCGGATTATCTAAATCATCAGGAACACGGGTGTTGTTTTTCTTCATTTTCACACTCAACTTATAAAGCGAATGTAAATCTATCCAGACCCAATCAGGAACGGTTAAATACATCATATAGTGCGTGACTATAATATCGCCTAAGCCTTTTACTGTACGTTGAATCGCTAAAGCCGTATTTTTACCTTGAAACCACCCGCCACTACGCAGGGTTAATTCTTTAGCGGCAATCCAATACCCCAAAGAAAATTCTTTCTCTAGTGAAACCACGACGTTAAGAATTTTTTGCTCATTTTCGCCTTTAGGAAATCCTCTTTTTATTAACCGTATGCGTAAATAATCTTCTATTTCAAGAAAACTCGGTTTCAAGGCTTCAAGGGTCTCAAGCCGAAGCTGTACGCTCATACAGGTTCGATTTAATTCTTTAATAAAATCATGGAACAAACGGGTGGTTAACCCTTGGTTTGCTGTAGGTAGATCAACAATCCATTGGCTTAAAGTTTCTTCTTCGTAAAGCTTTAAGCGTTTTGAACTTTTTTGTTGAGACGGAAGAACTAGAAAAAAAGAGTTTTTCACACGTTTCTCGTTATAATTTAAATGAATTTAGATAGTGATAAATTTAAGCGTAACGACTTTATTTCGTCAATTTTAAATACGATTAGTGTCGATTAATCGTAAAAAAAATAGTTAAAATCGTTAAAATAACGATTTATTGGTGGTTAATTTATTTACCTCCCTTTTCGTTTCATCATTCCTTTAGACGGGTTATAACCTAGGATTGCAGCGAACATAAATAGACAAAATGCAACAAGGGTATAAAAAAAGGCATAATGATTAAACTGTCCATACCACGCAAAACGAATGAGTTCAACGGCCTGAGAAAAAGGATTATAAAGGGCGAGGTTATGCAATAAAGGGCTGGATTCTTTTATTTTCCATAAGGGGTAAAGGGCGGTAGACATAAAAAACATGGGGAAAATAACAAAATTCATAACCCCTGCAAAATTTTCCAATTGCTTGATAAAGGATGACAGCAATAAGCCCAATGCGCCCAGCATTAACCCTGATAACACTAACGCAGGAAAGAGTAATAAATAGCCTATTTCAGGGGCTTGAATATCATAAAACCAAGCAATCACTAAAAAAACATACACTTGTAAAATTGAAACTGCCGTTCCTGCAATCAGCTTGCAAACCAATAAAAACCAACGTGGCAACGGACAGACCATTAAAATTCGCATACTGCCCATTTCGCGATCATAAACCATTGATAATGAGCTTTGCATCCCGTTGAATAGTTGGATCATTCCAATTAACCCTGGTGCAATATAGACCTCATATAAAATATAAGTTTCATAAGGCGGCGTAATGGCTAACCCTAACGCGGCTCTAAACCCTGCGGCAAAAACAAATAACCAAATTAAAGGGCGTACGAGGGCGGAAACAAATCGCTCTTTTTGGTTTAAAAAACGTAATAATTCACGTTGAACAATGCCCCACATAACGCGTAAAAAATAAATAAGGATCATACAGATATACCTTGCGTTAACTTATGAAAAGCATCACTAATCGTTTTGCTTTCACTTGTTTTTAAGACATGGGGAATTGACCCATTGGCTTTAATTTGTCCTTGGTGTAACACTAAGACATTATCATCAGGATAAATTTCATCAATTAAATGAGTCGCCCATAAAACAGCTAATTGATGGCCGTTGACTAATTGATGGACATGTTCAACAATACTTTTACGACTGGGAAGGTCTAAACCAACGGTCGGTTCATCAAGCAATAACAACGCAGGACGATGTAATAAGGCTCTTGCAATTTCCACACGACGCTTATGTCCGCCATTTAATTGACGAACACTTTCACTCCGTCGTTCATACATATTTAGACGTTCTAATTCTTCTTGAATCCGTTGATTAGCCTGTTTACGGCTCATTCCATGTAAGGCCGCATGGTAGCGTAAATTTTGTAAGACCGTTAAATCAATGTCTAAAGTCGTTTGTTGAAACACAACCCCCAAACGCATTAACGCTTGTCTGGATTGGGCTTTAATATCAAAACCACATAAATGAATCGACCCCTCACGGCTTTCATAAAGACGGGTTATTAATGAAAATAAGGTACTTTTTCCCGCGCCATTCGGGCCGAGTAATAAAGTGCATTCCCCTTGATTAACGTTAAAATTAATTTTATCCAGGGCCTTTTTTTTACCGTAGGCGAAACTGAGGTCTTTAACGGTTAACGCTGTTTTCATGGTTTTGCCACAATTCCCCACGGATAACGACCGACACCGACCGATTTTGTGACCTTATGATTGGTTAAATCAATAATAGAAATATCATTACTGAGGCCATTGGTGGTATAAAGTCGCTTTTCATCGGGAGAAAACGCTAAATTCCAAACGCGTTGGCCCACTAATAGAAATTTTTCCACCTCAAAGGTTTTTGCATTAATAACCGCCACTCGATTAGCCGACCCCATTGCCACATACCCATATTTTCCCTCTTTATCAATCGCAATTCCCACGGGTTGTAGCTTGTCACGACTGACTCCTTGAATCTCTAAAGGAATATTTTTAATAATTTTTTGACTGGCAACGTCTAAAATCATTAACGTCCCTGCCATTTCTGAAGTCACCCAAAGTTGTTTACTATCGGCTGTAAAATGAGCGGCTCTAGGACGTGGATCAACTAAAGTATTCTCAACAATTTCTAGGGTTTGACTGTCAATCCAATGAACCATATTCGTGGTTTCAGAGGCGCTAACAATCCATTTATTATCAGGGCTGACCGCAATACCTTCTGGTTCAACGCCGACCTTGATAGATTTTATAACCTTTTTAGAGGGAATATCAATCACCGTCACTAAATTATCATCCTCATTGGAGACATAAAGTCGATCGCCTTTGGGAGAAAGCGCAAAGGTTTCAGGGTCTTCCCCTGATGGGAGCTGCCCAACTTCTTTTAAGGTCTGCGTATCAATAATGCTAATCGTATCATCATCACTAGTGGCAATAAATAATTGGGTCTTATCCGAACTTAAAGTAAGGCCGCGTGGTCGTTGACCGATTGCCACCGTTTTTAAAAGCGTGCCTTTAATGGGATCAACAATCGCTAACGCATTATCTTTTTCCAAAGTTACAAAAACGGTTTCTGCGTGTACCGAAGAAAGCGAAAGGAGTAATAAGCTCGTGTTTAACAGCCATTTTTTCATTATTTTTTTCCACAAGTTGATTCAGGAAAATCAATACCTAATGTATCGAGTTCGGTTTTTTTATGTAAAAATCCCTCTATAGGGGCCGCAGTCACTAATGAACGAGGGGCAGCTAATAAAATAGGTTGCCTTAATTGACCATTCCACGCTCTAAAAGAGAGCGGCTTCCCTTTATAGCCTTGTAAGGCCAGTTGATCGCCTAATAAATAAGCTTTTATGGGCGCCAGTTGATTACTTTTAGCGCGTACTGACGCTTCACCAATCGCACGAACCGCTAAGTACGCCCCATAATCCACTTCTTCCATAGAGCGTCCAGCCGCTTCTTTAAAACGATTTTGAATTTGTACTGCACCCCATTGTTCATGTGTTTTATGCCAAGCGGTTGCGATTAAACCTTGTGTGCCAATCACAGGCCGTGGCAGCCACGTTCGATAATTTAAATACTCACCAAACAAGCCTTTTTCATCCGCCACCACTAAGACATCATAATCGGTGACCTCTTGAGTGAAAACAGGCACATCCGATTGGGCGGTGCGGCGAGCATCGTAGGTATGTTTCCATATTTTTTCAGCAACAACATTTAAACCAAATTTTTTGGCCGAACGCTTAAGGGCTTTAGAAAATAAAACATCCTTTTCATCCGTACCTGTGACTAGAAACCATTTTTTCCAACGTTTTTTAAGCATAAACTGGGCTAACGCATCCGCACGCATCGCATGACTGGGTTGTAGGTGTAAAATATTATCACGGCATTCTGACCCTCGCAAGTCATCATCACGGGTCGCGACATCAAACAATAATTTAGTTTTCGCTTGCGGTAAATCAGCTAACTGCTTTAACTTATCCGCAGGTAAATTCACCACGATAAAATTAATATCATCCGTAATATCGTCAATAAACCACTGATTTGCATCACAGGTTAACGGAACAACGATTTTAATTAACTCATACTGTTGAGCGGTAAACTGTCCTGTTGTATTATTATCTTTAATTGCAAGTTCTGCACCTATTATCCCTTTATTTTGAATGAAGTCATCAAGATTAGAGAGAGCCGCAGGAACCGCTTTCTCTTGGGTAATATAGGCAATTTTTATTCGTTGTTTAGGTGCGGAAACACCATTTTTAACCTGAAATAGGGTGAAAATAAGACATAAAAAGAGTAAGGTTAATGGTTTTTTCATAAAGTCAATGCCTGATTCATTCATGGTTTCTAGGTTGTATCATAAATTTTAACGGTTTATAGGTTATCATTAATTGATGTTACGCAATGGAACGAAAAATACGTTTTTCATGCCTAAAAAAGATCCTTTTTATGTATCTACTTTAAATTTCAGGGTAAAACAAATATCAGACCTGCAAACTTTGCGCTTTTTGAGCGATAAGATTCGCCATAGACGGCATTTTGAATTCACCACTAACTCGGTCATAAACATAATCATAAAAACTCACGGCTAGTTTTTTAGCCGTTTCAGCAAGACTCATAAAACTGTCTTTGATTTTCGTGCCTTTCTCATTTCGAGTCTGGAAGCTTATGTCTCGCGCACGCGCTTGTCTTCTTGCGCCAAGTTCGGCTGCATTGTTATGGAGTGGTAATTGTGGAAGCTCCAAAACTCGCAATAATTCAGTCTTTTTCGCCAGTGTTTTGGCGATGCGATCATTGAGGTCTTCATAATCGCTTGTGGTTGCAAACAATTCATTAAATCGCGTTAACAACCATGCCTTTTTATCGGGGCAGGGATTTTTTTGATAGTTAAGCAACTCCTTATAATACTCCCAATAGTGCCCTCGAAAATCGGCTAATGCTTGCTGATGTATTTCCAGAATTGGACGGAGTTTTTTGTAGTGGCGAGCATCGTGAACCCAGCATAACCCCAAATGTTCCGTCAGTAATTTGAATTGCGGCGCATCGTCTGCAAGCAAGGTTTCAATAACAGGAAAATCCGTTTGTTGCTGATAATAGGCAATGGCACAAGCTTCGGTGACATGCGCTACCTGTCTCACGCCTAAGCGTATTTAAGATCGCTAAGTGCAACTTAAATTGCGCTTCATTCATCACTGTATTGACAGGTATTTGAGCATCAACTTTTGCCCGTGCTTTATCAGCTAACTTGAACTCGTCAAGCAAGGATTGAGCCTGTTGATTGTAGATATAATGGCGTGGCGCATAATCGGTCAGCACGTCCAGAACCGATAAACGGTTTTTGTGTTTGGTGGTGAAATAAGCGGTAAACAAGTCGTTGCAGACCACCTGACAATAGTGGTTATCACCGTTGACTCGCGCACTGGTATCATCAATCTGCCCGTAATCACTGTTGAGAATACCGTTGCGATAAAGTTCGCTTTTTTCCTGATGCGCCCAGTCATAACCGCCTGTCCATTGCTGAGAAACATAAGTCGGCGACACCACAATGCCAATATTTTCAAAAAACCGACCATGGGTTTTTCGGTCACGCCCATCATCTTAAGCATGGGAATCAAGCTACGAATTCCAATACCAAATTCGCCCTGACCTCGAACGCCTTCAGGCAATTGGGCGCGGTAATACTTATTTTCAGAAGGTGAATAAAAAATCTCACGGAGATACTTAATATTATTGGTTTTGATGACAATGTCTTGAATCACCACTTCCGCAAAGCCTTTAGATACTAAGTCGCTAGGCAAGCCAGTTTTGTCGAGTAGGCATTTTAGCGTTTGGTCGATTTTAACTCGTGGGATCTTGGGTTTACGGCGGCGTTTTTTCTTATCCGAGTCCGTATTTTCAGTGTCGTTATTAGTTTCTTTTTGCGCGTCAACTTGTGCTTTTTTACGTTCGTCTTCGGATGAAATATCATCACCCTTATTATTTTTATTGGGTTTGATATCAGGCTTTCCCTGCTCACCTTTCAAGCGATTAACCTCGTCACGAAGTTGCTGTAATTCAGTTTCTAAAGACAATTTATCACTGGCTAAGCGTTCAATAAGATTGAATATTTTTTTGACAATATCCTGCGCTTCGCTACTTTCCATTTGAGCGATTTCTTGATAAATGGCGTTAGTTTCAGCCTGTAGGTCGTGGATATTCAAAGTATGTAAATGTTCGTTCTTTTATGATATGTTGTCAAATCTATTTTAGAAATTTTATCTTTACCCTGAGATTTAAAGTAGATACCTTTTTATCTTAAATTACTCTACTTATAAAAATGCGTGATTCCCCAGAAGAAGTCGATATAGATGATGATTTTTTTGATTATCCTAATGAAAACTTATCGCTACATACGTGGTTAAAGCATGATGATTTAGGCATTGACCCCACAATGGAGAGCTATGATAACAAACGTAAAACCGTACGTTATATTAGGAATGATATAGAGGCCAGTATTAATTTAGCTAATATTTTTGGCGGCTATCGATCGCTTAGTTATAATCGTCCAATTAAAGTAAAGCTATTGGATATTAGTACAAAAGGGGCCTTAATTTCTAGTCCTAAAAAAATTCGTATGGATAAAAAAATTATCTTAACGCTTATTTTTAAAGGACAAAAAAAATTTGAAGTTTTCTCTAAAGTTATTCGGGAAGAAGTTTATGCCGAAAAAACGTATGGGCTTATGTTTGACAAAGCACGTCATGATTTAGGGGATTACTTACTTGAAAGTCAAACCGAGTTAGTTTTTCAAGATTTTTAAGGCAGCCATGTCGCTAATGACTTAATCCGTTGATGTGCGGTTAAATCTAATTGCAATGGGGTGACTGAAACATAGCCCATTTTAACCGCATAAAAATCAGTTCCCTCGCCCGCATCTTGCGCCGCTCCAGGTGGGCCAACCCAATAGATTTCATTACCACGAGGATCCTGAGCCTTAATCATCGCTTCCGCTTTATGACGTTGTCCTAATCGTGTTGATTGATAGCCTTTAAGTGCATCTAACGGCAGATCAGGAACGTTTACATTTAATAAGGTGTCTGAGGGTAAAGGGTTCGCTATAATTTGCTGCATTAACGTCACCGCCACAGAGGCCGCTGTTTCAAAATGATGAGGATCAGAGGCGGCTAGCGAAATTGCAATGGCAGGCAAACCTAAAAATCGCCCCTCTGTTGCAGCGGCAACCGTGCCTGAATATAAGACATCATCCCCTAAATTGGCCCCATGATTAATCCCTGCAATCACCATGTCGGGTTCCGTATCTAACAAACCTGTTAAGGCTAAATGAACACAATCCGTGGGAGTCCCATCGACCCGAATAAACTCATTTTCAGAACGTTTTGCTCTTAAGGGGGTTTCGAGTGTTAATGAATTACTTGCGGCACTACGGTTTTTATCGGGAGCCACCACGGTAATTTTTGCATAATTAGCCAGTGATTCCGCCAATGCTTGCAAACCTTTTGCAAGATAACCATCATCATTACTCAACAAAATGTGCATAGTGTTAGCCCTG
Organism: Methylococcales bacterium; assembly: GCA_030949405.1. Classification (NCBI taxonomy): domain Bacteria; kingdom Pseudomonadati; phylum Pseudomonadota; class Gammaproteobacteria; order Methylococcales; species Methylococcales bacterium. The sequence goes on from JAUZSN010000002.1 coordinate 602,257, forward strand.
TGCTTAAAAAAGCTATAAAATTAGCTCATTCTATCCTATAAACACTGTAGACAACATTAAACTGACGTGGCAAAAAAAATACTCTCAGACGAAGATTCAGCATTATTTCGACAAACCATCGGTAAAGTAACGGTCATTGAACAAGATACGGTACTTTTAAGCCCTAAAGTTACGATTAAGTCACCACCGAATAAAACGGATCATTTTTTGCAAAAAACGACTGCGGTTATTGAGCAATTACGTGCCGAAGATCATTTAAGTTTTTTAGTCTCAGGTTTGCATAAAAAAGTATTAAAAAAATTACGCAATGGCTATTTTGGGGTTGATGCTGAGTTAGATTTACACGGGTTAAGTAGTTTAGAAGCAGGACGACAATTACAGCATTTTTTGCGTGATACCGTTAAAGAGGGTTGTGAATGTGTTCATATTATTCATGGTAAAGGCTATCGTTCAGAAAATAATTTTCCGATTTTAAAAAATAATCTGAATATGTGGTTAAGACAACACAATGATGTGCTGGCTTTTTGTTCCGCCTCACCTAAAGACGGTGGAACGGGGGCGGTTTTAGTTTTATTGCAGGTTAGTGATAAGTATCAATAAGTAAGTACTCCAACAAAAGTTATTAAGTATTTTTTACCGAAATTATCTAATATCTCTAAAACTGATTTTTTTAAATGTTCATAACTTAAATAACAATCCAAAGGTAACCACTCATGGTATCTACTTTAAATCTCAGGGTAAAGATAAAATTTCTAAAATAGATTTGACAACATATCATAAAAGAACGAATAGTTACATACTTTGAATATCCACGACCTACAGGCTGAAACTAACGCCATTTATCAAGCAATCGCTCAAATGGAAAGTAGCGAAGCGCAGGATATTGTCAAAAAAATATTCAATCTTATTGAACGCTTAGCCAGTGATAAATTGTCTTTAGAAACTGAATTACAGCAACTTCGTGACGAGGTTAATCGCTTGAAAGGTGAGCAGGGAAAGCCTGATATCAAACCCAATAAAAATAATAAGGGTGATGATATTTCATCCGAAGACGAACGTAAAAAAGCACAAGTTGACGCGCAAAAAGAAACTAATAACGACACTGAAAATACGGACTCGGATAAGAAAAAACGCCGCCGTAAACCCAAGATCCCACGAGTTAAAATCGACCAAACGCTAAAATGCCTACTCGACAAAACTGGCTTGCCTAGCGACTTAGTATCTAAAGGCTTTTTCGTAGCTTAATTCCCATGCTTAAGTCTCAGGAAAAAAGCGAGCTTTATCGCAGCGGTATTCTCAACAGTGATACAGTCATATTGATGATACCAGTGCGCGAGTCAACGGTGATAACCACTATTGTCAGGTGGTCTGCAATGACTTGTTTACCGCTTATTTCACCCCTAAAAACAAAGACCGTTTATCGGTTCTGGACGTGCTGACCGACGGTGCGCCACGCCATTATATCTACAATCAACAAGCTCAATCCTTGCTTGACGAGTTCAAGTTAGCTGATAAAGCGCGGGTAAAAGTTGATGCTCAAATACCTGTTAATACAGTGATGAATCAAGAAGACAAGCGCGTGCGCGAGACATAAGCTTCCAGACTCGAAATGAGAAAGGCACGAAAATCAAAGACAGTTTTATGAGTCTTGCTGAAACGGCTAAAAAACTAGCCGTGAGTTTTTATGATTATGTTTATGACCGAGTTAGTGGTGAATTCAAAATGCCGTCTATGGCGAATCTTATCGCTCAAAAAGCGCAAAGTTTGCAGGTCTGATATTTATTTTACCCTGAAATTTAAAGTAGATACCTTCAAATGTCCTTTATCATCTCACACTTACAAAACCGCCTAAGATTTCAAAAAAGGCTCTCAGTCCTTGATCTCGTTAGAAAAATAACCTTTTGTGTCGCAGTTGCTATAATAATCGATAGTTTATTTGTTTTTTTAGGAATTACGCTATGCGTTTTATTACAGCTCTACCTTGGAATTTTGTCATTGTTGTTACACTTATTGGACTTTATGAAAGCCAAATTCCTGTTGAAGGGGTAATTGAACAAAGCTTATTTGTCCTATTTTTATGCGCCTTAGTTTTTGGTTTTATTAATAGTTCTAATATTTCACACCATAACTTTACCTTATTAATTATTCGCTCAACCACCTCCGTTGCAATGGCCAGTGGCTTTAGTAGTTATTTGTGGTGGGGAACGGAACATGGCTTACCTTTTATTTATGGTATTGGTCTGGCCATCGTCATGATTAATGCGATTATTTCCCCGATTAATAGCTTTAAAACCGCTTTAAGAGATTTCCATGTCCCTGAGTCATAATTCATGAAACAGCTTGCTTATTTAATTTTTTTAATGGGGTTGATTACTTATTTTTGGGAACACCCCGTTCTTTATCCTTTAAAATTACTGGTCGTTTTTTTTCACGAATCCTCTCACGCACTGGCAACCGTTTTAACAGGTGGGCAGGTTAAAGAGTTTGTGATTAATTATGAACAAGGCGGGCATGTGGTGTCCTTGGGTGGAAATCGTTTTATAATTTTGAGTTCGGGCTATTTAGGCTCATTATTATGGGGGGTTATTATTTATGTTGCGAGCGTTCAAATTTTATACGATAAAGTATTGATGGGCTGCTTAGGGGTTAGTATTATTTTAATTACCGTTTTGCTTTCAAGTTCTAAATTTAGTTGGTTATTTGGTTTAACCTCTGGAATAGGAATGCTGGTTATCGCTCGCTTTTTAGCTAATAGTTATAATGATTTTTTGTTACGATTATTAGGCTTAACCAGTATGATTTATGTCCCCTTAGATATTTATAGTGATACTATTTTTCGAGCGCATTTAGAATCCGATGCTTATATGTTGGCTCAGCATACGGGAGGTTCCACTGTTTTATGGGGGAGCTTATGGATTGCGATTAGCTTGATTGTCATTTATTATTGTTTGAAATGGTCATTAGTCAAACAAAACCAAACTCGAATAAAAAAGCATGAGTCATTTTAGTTTATGCCCTTAACGGTTTTTCAAGCCATCATCTTTCTATAAATAATGCAATCACCTCATTGGATAGTTAAAACCCATCAGTTTCTTTTAAAAATTGAAGTGGCTATTACGGTTGGCTTATTGTTATCGATGATAATGATCGCAACCTTACAAATTATTATGCGTAATTTTTGGGGCGTAGGGATTTTATGGGGGGAGTCCTATGTTCGGATTGCTGTTTTATGGCTTGCATTTTTCGGTGCGACGCTGGCTTGTCGCCATCATCGTCACCTTGCCATTGATGTTTTGATTAATAAACTAACTCCCTCCATTCAACGTTGGGTTAATCGTTTTAATGATTTATTTAGCGGCCTTATTTGTTTTGTTGTGAGTTATCACAGCAGTCTATTAATCTATTCTGATTACCAAGATGGAGGAATTGCATTTGCTAGCGTTCCTAATTGGCTGTGTGAAATCATTATTCCTTTTGCTTTCGCGCTTATGGGAAGTCGTTACCTATTAACGAGCTGCTTTGATTTACGTCCAAAAATTTAATAACACTTAAGTGCCTTATTCATCATTAGACGGATATGCTAACTCAACTAAAATAATACCCGAGGTTGAATGCAGCTCCTTAACGACGAGTCCTTGGTTTTTTTCTTTGTTTTTATAAATGTAAATTTGATCGCCTGCTTTAAAACATCCCATTGAAAAAATTAAGGTATCGGCTTGCTCTAACGCTTTAATCCCTGGAATAAAAATAGCCCATGTAGAACGTTCTTTGTCATGTAAATGACAAATATAAACAATTTCAGATTCAAAGCCAATAACTTCGGCACCAAAGCGAAAACTATCCCCCTGTTCTCATTGCAATTCGACGAATAAGGGCGATCTCTAAGCGGGTTTTATCCGCCGAAATAATACCAAAAACATCCCCTATTTTAGCTTTAAGCTTGGTATTAGAATCACTCCAGTAAACAGAATAGCCTTTTGCTGAACTATCAAAAATATGTATTTTTTTAACATTTATTTCGTTTATTTCTTTGGTATTATAAGTACTTGGAGGCTGCCATGAATCGTCGTCATGATCAGAATTCAGTGATTCAATATGCTTATTTTTAATATAGAGTTTTAATTCTTCTGAGGCAATTTTTGCTTTTTGAATGTCATTTTTAGGTTCAAGCCCATCCGTAAGGGGTCGTTCTTTGTAACGTAAAAAGTTAACAATATCATCGAAGCCAATAATTCCTAACATTTGATGACCATCATCTAAGCGCGTATATTTTCTTTTTTGCCCTAATCCCAATGTTTTTATGACCCGTAAAAACAGAGCGGTATTAATTGATTTTAAGGTACCGCTCCATGACATTCCTTTTTTAAGTTTATCGTAAATTTCATGGGCAATATCAACGGTTGAAAAATAACGACAGGTTTCAATCAAATTAGCCTCATGATAATCCGTACAGTTAACGGGGGGATTATCCGTTTCTAAATCAAAAACAAAAACAGTGTGTTCTTTATCCGCTTTTACCTTAATAACAATATTTTCACAAACCATATCCAGAAAATAAAAAATAGTTTGCATATCGCGTGCGCGAAACTGATTGGTGTCACAGGCTTGAAAGATAAATATTTTGTTAAAAATAGTTTCAGGTGTTATATCATTTAATTGTTTAACGGGGACTTTTAAAAGGTTTCTTTTTTCGGCAATATGAAACATTTCATAAATATCACGCCAAAAACCATCCGTCGGTAATGAATAAATGGCCGCAATATGTAATTGGGCTTGTCGTTTTGCTTGCAGAGCAACAACGAATGCAAATGCGGCATCTTGTTTGACCTGTGTATCTTCTGCGGCAATAAAAAAGCCTTCACTGAGCAGTAAATAATTCCAGGTAACGGCTTCGGCATAGATTCTTTCGTCAACTGTTAAGGGAAACCCAACATCCCAACAAACACCTTCAAGATCATTGATATATTTTTTTAAATAATCCGCAATAATACATAAAAAAGTAATGCGCTTTTTAGAGCTTATATTTGCTATATTTAAGGCTTGTAATAAGCGTAATAATTCTAAACACGCCGTTTTACTGTCCTGTTCTAACCGAGTGTTTAACCATTCGAGTAATAACTTTTTTTCTAATTTAAAAGGTATTTTAATATTATTATTTTCGGGAATAGCTCTAAATTTTGAATTATTCATAAATAACCTCTGATCTTAATTTAACGTTTAAATTGAAAGGAATGGATTAAATAGCCAGAGTAAAAAAATACCTAATGCAAACCGATAATAGACAAATGGCATCATTCCTACTTTATTTAAAAATTTCAAAAACCAAGCAATACTTAAATAAGCAACCAACGCGGATATACACGCGCCAATGGCCATAAATTCCCAATTAACAGGCTCTATAGTCTGATAAAGTTCATACGATTTAAGCATACCTGCGAGACTAATAACAGGGATAGATAATAAAAACGAGAACCGTGCTGCATGTTCACGTTTTAGGCCTGTTAATAACCCCGCTGTAATGGTAATGCCTGAACGTGATGTCCCTGGAATTAAGGCAATGGCTTGAAAGAGTCCCACTACAATAGCATCCATTAAGGTAATCGTATCCCGCTTTTCCGTGGCTTTTTTTTCTGCAAACCATAATAGGATTGCAAAAATGATGGTTGCAATCGCCACAACGATAGGCGATCGAATCATTTCTTCGACGCTATCAGGTAAGGAAATACCCACCAGTCCGACGGGAATGGTGCCTAATAAAACGTACCACGCGAGTTTAGAATCCTCATTTGATTCCCCGCCACAGAGTGACTTTCCCCAAGATTGGCTTATTTGTATTAAATCACGGCGATAAAAAATAATAACGGCGGTTAAGGTTCCTATATGTACGGCTACATCAAATGCAAGCCCTTGGTCTTCCCAGCCGACTAATATCGGTAATAGCATTAAATGAGCTGAGCTTGAAATAGGTAAAAACTCGGTTAACCCTTGCAATATTGCTAATGCAATCGCTTGTATAATATCCATGAAGATTCACTTGAAGATTAAAAATTAATGATTTCTCTTAACAAAGCGGTTGCATAACCACCTGCGGGTAAAAAGAAACGGAGTTGTAGTTGTTCGGGGGTTAAAAATTGCCATTGTAAGTTTTGAGGAATGACACGTAAGACACGGCGATCACTTTCAAGGTCAAACTTAACCAATCCTGTGGTTAATGCGTCATAAGGGGTTAGAAGGTTCATTTCATTCGCTAAAACTTCCCCTTTTCCATATAAACAGCCTGTAGGGTGAAGGATGCCTTGGCTAATGCGTTGTTTGAGTTCATCATCTAACGCGGTGACTTTAAAATAACTATTGGAGTCTGCAAACATTAAAATATCGTCTTCAAGCGCGGAATCCCAGCTATTATTTTCAACCCGATGGCTAAGAATCTGATTAAATAAATAAGAGCGGGCAGCGGATAAATAAATACCTCGTTGTGGGCGTTTAATTTTTCGTGTTCCTGCAAATAACGCCAATACGGTATCAATATTTTTCCCTTGCAAACCAAAACGCTGTGACCCAAAATAATTAGGGAAACCTAGCATTTTTATTTGATTCAGTTGTCGCTGACACGCCTCACGATCCCCTGAGAAATCACGAATTAATAGCTGAAATTGATTTCCTGTTAAAACCCCCCGCTTAAGCTTTCGTGTATGGCGCGTGCTTTGAAGGACTTTAATGGTTTCGGTTTCCACTTCAGACCAATCAGGCGTGGCTTTACCAGGTAACCAGACACTAAACCACTGTGTCGTGAGTCCATGACGATCTTTTAAGCCTGCAACCCCAATATCACGTTGCCTAACCTTCGCAACTCGGGCTAATACGCGGGCAACATAGTCTGTATTTTCACCTTGTTTTTGAATCTGAACAAAAACATGTTCACCCGTGCCATCCGCTTCAAAAGGTAACTGTTCTTCAACAATAAAATCATCGGGCTGCGTTTTAATGACGCCGGTTGATGCAGGTGAGCCATAAGCATAACTCCATTGCGGCAGCGTCAATAACTCAGTCAAGAGGGGATGACTCAATCAAAACAACGGCATGAACAGCAATGCCTTCTTTACGGCCTTCAAAGCCTAATTTTTCAGTGGTTGTCGCTTTCACATTAATTCTATCGACGGTGGTTTTTAAATCAACCGCAATATTCTCACACATAGCAACAATATGAGGGGACATCTTAGGGGCTTGTGCAACAATAGTGATGTCGGCATTATTCAGATGATAGCCTTTTTCATTAACTATTTTATAGACATGGCGTAAAAGGACGCGACTATCAGCCCCCTTAAAATTAGGATCCGTATCAGGAAAGTGTTGACCAATATCCCCTAAAGCCGCCGCGCCTAATAAAGCATCCGCTAAGGCATGTAAAACAACGTCACCATCGGAGTGAGCCTCAAGTCCCTTTTCATAAGGAATCGTGACTCCGCCTAAAATAATTTCATCACCGTGTTTGAAACGATGGACATCATACCCTTGACCTATTCTAATCACGTTGATTCTCCAAATAAAATTGTGCTAAAGCTAAATCTTCAGGGCGCGTAATTTTAATATTTTCAGTCGAACCTTCCACTATTTTAACCACGCCCCCTGTAAGTTCGATGGCACTGGCTTCATCAGTTATGGCAGGGTTTCCAATCGTTTGTGTTAAGGATTTTTTTAAAACCCCGTACCGAAACATTTGAGGGGTTAAGGCGCGCCAGATAGTCCGTCTATCAACACTCTTTTGAATCACATCGCCGTCAACTTGTTTTAAGGTATCATGGGAAGCCAACGCTAAAATTCCACCACACGCTTCATTTTGTAGTGATTTAAGTAACTGGTGTATCTCTTTTGAACTCACACACGGACGGGCGGCATCGTGAACGAGTACCCAATCATCATCCACCGCTTTATTTTCTAATGCACTTAAGGCGGATAACACTGAATCGGCTCGTTCTTTACCGCCTTTGGCTCGAATTATTTGGGGATGTTTTGCTATTTTTAAGGCTGGCCAATACGTGTCACCGTCTGAAATCGCCACGGCAATGGCAGAAAAAACATCCGTACTTAAAAGCTGCAATAACGTTTGCTCAATCACCGTTTTATCGAGTAAGGGTAAATATTGTTTAGGTTTATCCGCTTGCATTCGCTTACCAACCCCTGCGGCGGGAACGACAGCGTAATAATTTGTGTTAGTCATGCTCATTATTTTTGAGTTTATAATTGAAAAAATCGATTAGAATTGGGTTAAAAATAATTATCAATTGTTTTTTAACATCGACCCATTCGTTTAAATCAAGCGGGCAAAGTAATTCTTTGATTGGTATAAGACAAACGGTGTAACGAGCGGAATAATAACAATACTCAAGGAACTTAGTCCAGTCTTATGTTTACAGATAATGAATCGTTAAGCAGGGGCATGAAACTGTTTGAACAAACAGCGGTACCTTTTCGACAGGCAAAAAAAATGCGGCTAAATAGCCGCAAAAGAGAGTAATTTAAGGAGATATAAAAACACTAGCTTTCTTTAGGAGGGAAGAGCTTTTGCTTGAAGTTGTGTCTAGTTTACGGACTCTTTATTGTGTTGGGAATGTGGTAAATTGTCACATGTGGCAAACTGTCGCAGTTTATTCGCTAATTTCATTAAAAAAATTGGCTAGTTTTGCAAAGTCCTCTAAACCCACTTCTTCGGCCCGCACTTTAGGATCAATCCCTAACTGTTTTATTTGATCTTCATTTAAATGTTTTTTAAGCGAATTTCTAATCGTTTTACGTCGCTGAGAAAAGGCCGCTGTAACGATTGTATTTAAAGTCTTTCGTTCATTAAGGGTAACAGGGGCGGTAGAATGTGGAATTAAACGGACAATGGCCGAGTTTACTTTCGGAATAGGTTTGAAACTTTCTGGCGGAACATCAAATAAATGCTCACTTGCACAGTAATAATTCATCATCACCGTCAAACGCCCGTATTTTTTACTGCCAGGGACCGCACAAATTCGCTCAACCACTTCTTTTTGTAACATGAAGTGCATATCCGCAATTGAATGAGCATTACTCAGTAAATGAAATAAAAGCGGGGTAGAAATGTTGTACGGTAAATTCCCAATGATACGAAGTTTTTCATCGGAATTAACCAAGGCTTGAAAGTCAAACTTAAGCGCGTCCGCACTATGAATTGTTAGCTGAGGATGTGGCTCAAATTTTTGGGTGAGCAAGGTAACCAAATCTCTATCGAGTTCAACAACATCCAGTGTTACCCCCGTTTCTAATAAAGGGTGCGTTAAGGCTCCCTGTCCTGGGCCTATTTCAACCCAATGTTGACCTTTTTGGGCTTGAATAGAGGCAATTATTTGATAAATAATGCCGTGATCTTCAAGAAAATTTTGTCCAAATCGTTTACGTGCTTGATGTGCCATAATTAAAATAAAAGTGTGTTACTACTAACAATATCTAATGCGGTGGTGATGGCAAGCTCTAAACTGCCATAATTTGCAGTGCCTGTGCCTGCAAGCTCTAATGCCGTGCCATGATCGACGGATGTTCGGATTAAGGGGAGACCTAAGGTAATATTAACCGCCTTTCCAAAGCCTAAATATTTTAAAACGGGTAACCCCTGATCGTGATACATAGCCAAAACCGCATCGGCATTATCTAAATATTTCGGGGTAAAAACCGTATCTGCGGCTAAAGGGCCTTGTATATTAAAGCCTTCCTCTCGAAATTTATCCAACACAGGCGTAATGGTGTTAATTTCTTCTGAGCCTAAATGCCCGTCTTCGCCTGCATGAGGATTAAGCCCACAAACCAGTATAGTCGGTTTACTTATCCCAAAACGCTGTCTTAAATCCCGTTCCAGCACCTGAATAATGGTGGTTAAACTTTTTTTGGTAATTGCTTTGGATACTTTAGTTAACGGTAAATGAGTCGTTGCTAAGGCAACTTTTAACCCCTTCGTTGCTAGCATCATGACAGGTGTTCCCCCGCCTGCAATCTTCGCAATGTATTCCGTGTGTCCTGTAAATTTTAACCGTGCTTCATTAATAATGCCCTTATGAACAGGGGCGGTTACCATCGCAGCAAATAAGCCATCTAAACAGCCTTGGGTTGCTAAACGGATGGTTTCTAATACATAACGGCTATTGTTTTTATCAAGTTGCTGACAGACAACGGGTTTTTTTAAGGGGGTAGGGAAAACGGTGATTATCCCTGCTTGTTGCGGTTTAGCAGGAGCCAGGGGATCAAAATTATTAATTGTTAACGGTAAATTAAGTATTTTTGCACGTGATGCCAGCATATCAGGATCAGCAATAATCACTAACTCACACACTTGCGGATGCTGGGCTAATTGAATACACAAATCAGGTCCAATACCTGCAGGTTCTCCTGCTGTTAAGGCAATTCGTTGAACAGGTTTTGATGAGGTCATCAGTGTTTATCCCTTAAAAATCCACTAGTTTACAGCAGCCTAACAGGGCTGAAAAGAAATAACGCCCTGTAAAGTTAGGATTGAATCATGTTTTTAGCTTGTACCTTATAGCTAATCCTTAAAAATTCAGGGATAATGCAGAATATTTTGAATCCATTAGATGCTGTGAAATAATGAAACAAACGTTGAAAACACTTGTTCAGCAAGCTGTTGAAAGTCTTAAAAAAGAGGGGGTTTTAGATAACACACTCACCCCAACGATTACGATTGAACGCGCTCGTGATAATTCACACGGGGATTTTGCCTCAAATTTAGCTTTGGTATTGGCTAAATCGGCTAAGATTAATCCTAAAACATTAGCCCTACAAATTGTTGATGCACTGCCCCAGCATACTGCAATTGTGAATGTTGAAATTGCAGGGCCAGGGTTTATTAATTTTTTTATTCATCCTGACGCTATTTATCAGGTTGTTTCCGAAATTCATCAACAAGGTGAGCAGTTTGGCTTAAGCAAACTCGGCGCGGGGAAAAAAGTACAAGTTGAATTTGTTTCCGCTAATCCCACTGGGCCTTTACATGTAGGGCATGGACGCGGAGCAGCTTATGGATCAGCGGTTGCTGATTTATTGGAAGCGGTTGGCTTTGAAGTTGATAGAGAATATTATGTAAATGATGCAGGGCGACAAATGGACATTTTAGCCGCCAGCATTTGGTTACGTTATTTGGAAGAATGTGGTGAGGTCGTTGTTTTTCCAACGAATGCTTATCGAGGTGACTATATTCGTGAAATTGCCCGAAAAATTCATAACAGTGTACAAAATGAATATCGTCATCCTGCTGAATTAGTATTAGAAAGTATTCCGAGTGATGAGCCTGAAGGCGGGGATAAGGACACCCATATTGATGCCCTGATTCAACGTGCAAAAACCTTATTGGGTAACGCTCAATATCGAGATATTTTTCAAATAGGGTTAGCGACTATTTTAGAAGATATCAAAGTTGATTTAAGCGAATTTGGTCTTGATTATCATCACTGGTTTTCTGAGCGCAAGCTCATGGAAGAGGGATTAATTGATGGGGTCATTAGTCAATTAGACGAAAAGAATTTTCTTTATAAACAAGCGGGAGCCACGTGGTTTAAATCAACTGATTTTGGGGATGATAAAGACCGTGTTGTCACGCGTGATAATGGCGAAACGACTTATTTTGCCTCAGACATTGCTTATCACCTTAATAAATTGGAAAGAGGCTATGACCAAATTATTAATATCTGGGGAGCGGATCATCATGGCTATATCCCACGAATTAAAGCGGCCTTATTAGCACTGGGGGCGGATGCTGAAAAGCTTACGGTCTTGTTAGTCCAGTTTGCTGTTTTATATCGGGGGAATGAAAAAATGCCGATGTCTACACGTTCAGGTGAATTTGTTACCTTACGGCAATTACGAAGTGAAGTGGGTAAAGATGCGGCGCGGTTTTTTTATTTGATGCGTCGCTCCGATCAGCACATGGATTTTGATTTAAAACTAGCGACCTCTAAAACCAATGAAAACCCTGTGTTTTATGTACAATACGCTCATGCCCGAATATGCAGTGTTTTACGTCAGTTAGATGAAAAAAGTTTAGAGCGTGATATAAATTTAGGCATGAAAAGCCTAACCGTCTTAACAGAATCGTATGAAATAACACTTTTAACAACCTTATCGCGCTACCCAGAAGTCTTAGAAAAAGCCGCCTTAAGTTATGAGCCTCATCAATTAATTCAGTATTGCCGAGAGCTTGCCACTAATTTTCATAGCTACTACAACGCGCATCAATTTTTGGTTGATGATGTTAATTTGCGAAATGCGCGGCTCAATTTGATCAGCGCAACTAAACAAGTTCTTAACAATGGTCTAAACTTATTAGGTATTCATTCACCTGAGGCGATGTAAATGCCTAAAGATTATAAAAACCGTAGTTACACTAAAAAACCTAGCCGAGGTAATAAATCCAATAAATCACGGTTTAATCGTTTTGACGGACTCTTAATTTTAGCCTTTATTGTTGTGGCCTCCTTGTTTGGGGTCTCCTTTTTGAATCCAGACAGTCCCGATACAAAAATTTCATTAGACACCTTATTATCAACGAATAATATCAGTGATGCAAAAAATGCTGAATTAAAAATAAAAAAACAGCTACAAAATAAAAACATACAGGCTTTAGCCGCTAAGGCACAAGCTAAAATTAAACAAAAGGCTGATTCGCCCAGTAAACAAGATAAAATTCCTAAAGAACCTCATTTTGATTTTTATACCATTTTGCCAAAACTTGAAGTCGTTATTCCTGAATATGAAATTAAAACGCGTATTAGAGAAGAGCAAACAGGGACTTTAAAAAAAGGAGGGCGTTATGTCATGCAGGCAGGTTCGTTTCGGGATTTTTTAGAAGCCAAAAAACTTCATGTTAAATTAACAGCCTTCGGCGTTGAATCCCATATTGAGCGAGCAATGGTTGGAAAAGTGGTTTGGCATCGAATTAAAATAGGCCCTTTTTCGGGACTAAGTTCAATAATGGCAATTAAAACGCGTTTACGAAATAATGGCATTGATACCTTGGTGTTGGAGTTTAAAGGGTAAGCCCCTCAATTAGGTAAAATTAATGATAAAGATTGTTGCGATAAAAACCATAATCGCCCAAAAAACGTGTACCAGTAAAACGCTGGTTAGTATTTTTCAACTGGTCTATATTTTTGCCGTTGCGATAGTGATTACTCAGCTTGATAAAACGCCTCAAGAATTATTTTATACAGGTTCCATCGTCTTATTTGTGCTTTTTCTTTCCCGATTAACGCTTAAATGGTTTCCTAAAGTCTGTGGCGAATGCAATGAGCGACTGGAGAATAGTCAGACACGAACGTGTTCTGAGTGTGGAAGTTATAACGTTTATGACCTCAAGTTATGGGCTAAATTAAAATTTAACGATGCACAGGCCGCTTATAAAGCAGAAACGGGTCGGCTGATACAAAACATCTTAGCACTCGTCATTGTTTTTGTTATTTTTAGTAGCCCCGTCGCCTATTTTTTTCTGGTCATTGATAAAGATATTCGTGAGCTTAATCAACAACGGCGGTTTGCTTTTAAAAAAATACGCCCTGCTTTTTTAAATTATAAAACGGATCATTTTCGGTTTCCTCGGTATTTAGAAGCACTTGTCCCTGACTACCTGCTTGAAATTCCAGATGTTTTGATTACCCCTAAAAAAACAAATCATGGTATTTTAAAAATTAATTACCAAGGCGATGAAAATACAGCTAAATTTACATTTTATATTAGCTACTTACCCTTATCTGGAATTGATTATGAGGTCATGAGTGATCAATATAATTCGGATTCTAAATTAACCACACTGCTTTGGTAAGTTTTCAGCTATTTGAAAATCTAAACGACAACCAAAAATTGTACGCTGGAAAACTGAGTCCTTTTATTTTTAAGTAACCCCATAATTTAACGTTTAAACTTACATCTACACGAGTGATTGCGCATAGCTTCCTTAAACTATTCACTCAATTTTATCCATTAAGTAAGAATGCCATATTTAAGTGCATTATTGAGTAAATTAAGGGGCATTTTTATAAAAATGAAAAATATTCATTTAGGCTTAGTTAAAAAAAAATATTCTTACCCACTTTGAATTTATTTTCAATCGTCTTCTTTTGATTCCAGAAGAAAATTAAATTCTAGTATAAAACCAACTAAAAAAACAAATTAGTTATAGTTAACAACTAGTTACAGGGTAAAAAAATACAAAAGAAAACTCTTTGTAAGGGTTAGCTTGATTCGCTAGGTGAAATTTTTACCGTTCTAAAAACTAAAATAGAGCCTATTTTTTTATACGCACCAACGCTGGGCATTGACATTCGCCCCTATTTTGTTTTAAAGTGCGACTCGCGTAATATTAAGTATGCAAAAAAATTATAATCAATTGGAGTAAGTAACATGGCAACACCATTAATTCAAATGGCATTAGATTCTTTAGATTTTGACGCAACTATCGCTCTTGCTGAAGAAGTCGCCCCTCACGTCGATATTTTTGAAATCGGAACGCCTTGCATTAAACATAATGGCATCAATTTAGTGAAAGAACTAAGAGCTAGATTTCCTGAGAAATTACTTTTAGTTGACCTTAAAACAATGGATGCGGGTGAGTATGAAGCAACCCCATTTTATGAAGCAGGCGCGGATATTTGTACTGTATTAGGTGTTTCAGGTGCTGCAACGTGTGTTGGCGTAATTAAAGCGAGCAATGCAACCGGCGCTGAAACTCAAATTGACTTAATCAATGTTGACGATAAAGTGGCTTGCGCAAGAGATATGGTTGACGCGGGCGCACAAATTGTTGGTATTCATACAGGTCTTGATGCACAAGCCGCTGGTGACACACCATTCAATGACTTAAGCTTAATCGCTGGTTTAGAATTAGATGTTCGTATTTCAGTTGCAGGCGGTATTAACCAATCAACAGTTCAAGACGTTGTTCGTGCAGGGGCTGATATTATTGTTGTTGGCGCAGCGATCTATGGCGCACCTTCTCCTGCTGAATCAGCTCGTGAAATTCGTGAACTCGTTGATGCAGCATAAATAAATACGGAGTATAAATATAATGTGGCAACAAAAAAATCAACGTTTAGTCATTGATAAAATTTCAGAAATTCTTGATGCAACTGATAATGAATATGCTGAAAAAATAACTGCAATGTTTGATGGAGCCAAACGCATATTTATATCAGGAGCAGGTCGCTCAAAACTTGTAGGCAACTTTCTAGGTATGCGTTTAATGCATAGTGGTTATGATGTCAGCATGGTAGGTGAAATTGTTACGCCTAGCATTAGAGAAGGTGATTTATTAATTGTAATTTCAGGTTCAGGTGAAACGGAACAATTAATTGCTTTTACTAATAAAGCTAAAGATGTCGGAGCACGCATTGTTTTAATCTCATCTAGGGCGCAATCAACCATTGGTGACATTGCAGATGGTGTATTTCAAATAGGTAAACAAGAACTTTACCAGAAGGTAAAGGGAATGCCTATGGGAACCGTATTTGAGCTATCAACATTATGTTTTCTGGAAGCCTTAGTTTCTCATTTAGTTTGGGAAAAAGAAATCCCAGAAGAAAAAATGAGAGAACGACACGCCAACATGGAATAAGTATTATTAAAAAACGAGTGGGTCAAACCACTCGTTTTTATTTGAATGCTTTAAAAAAATAAACAAATAAATCAGCTTATCGGTTAAATTTTTGTCGTAACGTGATTAACCTGAACCTACCCCAGATAAATCAATTAACAAAAAACGTACATCTCTATGTGTACGATTTAAATCTTACCGAAAGAATAAATAAATATTTTAAATGACTGCGTGACGGGGTCAGGAAATAGTCATTGCAATCATAACCAAATTAGGAGAAGAATATGGCTTCGCGCAGACACTTAGCGAACGCAATACGCGCTTTAACCATGGATGCAGTACAAAAAGCAAAATCAGGTCATCCAGGTGCGCCTATGGGAATGGCAGATATTGCAGAAGTATTGTGGAATAATCATTTAAAGCACAACCCTACCAGCCCTACATGGGCTGATCGTGACCGTTTTGTCTTATCAAATGGTCATGGTTCCATGTTAATTTATTCTTTATTGCATCTGTCAGGTTATGACTTAGCAATGGATCAATTGGCTTCTTTCCGTCAATTACATTCACAGTGTGCGGGTCATCCTGAGTACGGTTATGCTCCTGGTATTGAAACAACGACAGGGCCTTTAGGACAAGGGATTACCAATGGTGTTGGGTTTGCAATGGCCGAAAAGCTACTTGCTGACCAATTTAACCGTCCTGGACATAACATTGTTGACCATAAAACCTATGTATTTATGGGTGACGGTTGCTTGATGGAAGGTATTTCTCATGAAGCCTGTTCATTAGCGGGAACATGGGGCTTAGGAAGCTTAATTGCTTTCTGGGATGACAACAACATTTCTATTGATGGTCATATTGATGGCTGGTATACCGATGATACGGTTAGACGTTTTGAGTCTTATGGCTGGCATGTTATCTCTGTAGATGGACATGATTCAGAAGCGATTAATGCGGCTATCGAATTAGCGAAAAAAGAAACCGAACGACCTTCTTTAATTTGTTGTAAAACAATTATTGGTTTTGGTTCACCGAATAAAAGCGGAAGCCATGACTGTCATGGCGCTGCATTAGGGGATGAAGAAGTGGCCTTGGTTCGTAAAGAATTAGGTTGGGATTCTGAACCTTTTGTTATTCCTGATGATGTGTATGCAGGTTGGGATGCAAAAGCTAAAGGAGCGGATGTTGAAACGGAATGGAATACTCGTTTTGATGCGTATGCCGCAGCACATCCTGAATTAGCCGCCGAATTTAAACGTCGTATGGCGAATGAATTACCGGCTAACTGGAAAGAAGCCAGTGATGCGCTTATTGCAGAAACCAATGGAAATGCAGCGAACCTAGCGTCACGTCAAGCTTCACAAAAATGTATTGCAGGTTTAGCACCGACATTACCTGAATTTTTAGGCGGTTCTGCTGATCTAACAGGGTCTAACTTAACAAGCTGTGCCGATTTCAAACATGTTAGCGGTAAAGAAATGGGCAACTACATTTCTTACGGTGTTCGTGAATTTGGAATGTTTACCATCATGAATGGTATGGCACTGCATGGTGGGTTAATTCCTTTCGGTGGCACATTCCACATGTTCTCTGATTATGCAAAAAGTGCGTTACGCATGGCTGCATTGATGAAAATTCGTACCATTGCCGTGTTAACGCATGACTCTATTGGTCAAGGCGAAGATGGCCCAACGCATCAACCGATTGAAAATACATCGGCAATGCGTTTAATTCCTAATATGGACGTGTGGAGACCTGCGGATTCAACTGAAACAGCAGTTGCGTGGACAATGGCTGTTGAACGGATGGACGGACCTACAAGTTTAGTTCTAAGTCGTCAAGGTTTAGCGTTTATTGCCCGTACGGATGAGCAAATTGCAGCGATTCGTCAAGGTGCTTATGTTGTTTCAGAAGCACAAGGCGATGCAGCCGCTATTTTGATTGCAACAGGATCAGAGGTTAATTTAGCCTTACAATCTCAAGCAGCCCTTGCTGAAAAAGGCATTCAAACTCGCGTTGTGTCTATGCCATCAACCAATGTTTTTGATCGTCAAGAGCAAACTTATAAAGACAGCATTTTAACACCGGGTGTTAAACGTGTTGCTATTGAAGCGGGTGTGACGGATTACTGGCGTAAATATGTTGGTTTAGAAGGCGGTGTTGTTGGTATTGATACGTTTGGCGAATCAGCACCTGGCGGCGTTGTCCTGAATCACTTTGGCTTTACCGTTGAAAATGTTGTGGCTACTGTTGAGACAGTCATTTAAAACACGAAGGACTTTATCTACGCTAAATTAATTTAAGCTATTGATATTTTTAAAAGTGTCAATTTTTAACAAGTTGCGTTACGATAGTAATTTTAAAGTTAATTCATGCGTAGATATAGGTATTAAAATAACGTATATGAGGGGAATTTAAACGTGAAGATACAACATTTGACCAGTGGTTTGATTGCTGCAATGGTATTAGCGAGTCCTATCGTTGGGGCAGAAGACTATCCAGCAGCTAATTTTCAACCAAAAGTTATTTATATTGATGCTGATGAAGCCAGAAAATCGTCGGCAACATCATCAACAAGCCAGAGTAAAGGTGAAACCAGCCAGCCAGATTCTAATTATCCTGCGGCTAATTTTCAACCGACTGTTATTTATAGTGATTCAGATTACAAGAAAAGTGCGTCGCCTAGTTCATCAGCGAGTAAAAGTTCTAGTTCGTCTTCCTCATCTGAAACCGTAGCTGAATCTTCCGAAGCATCAGAAGATGAGTCTATGGTGACTTTGCTAGGTTTATTTGCATTAGCAGCCGTTGGATTTGTCTTTTTAAGAAAAAAATCATCATCTGAGCCTAAAAAAGCCACCGTAAGAGCGCGTGCAGCCTCTAACAACAGGGCAAGGCCTCAAGCAAATGGCGCAACTGGAGTTGCTCGGTATTTAAGTAAAAATATGCCCGAACTTTCATCCGTCGCTGTTTATTTAAAAAATAAAAACAATGTTCAAGCGTCAGGTGTTTCTAAGTATATGGCGAAAAGAATTGTTGCGGCAAAAGCAGCCGCCGTAGCAAAAAGAACAGGTGTTGAAAAATATTTGCGTGACCGAGGATAGAATATGGCAGGTTTATTTGGATTTATATTCGGAGAATCACCGAAAGCTCAAGTTTATAGAAACGATAATGATGTTGTCGTTGACAATACAACCGTTAATGAATATGGCGCGAGTGATTTAACAGGCGTTGCTAAATATTTACAAGGTCAAAAAACACCCGCTTCTGCGACAGGTGTGGCTAAATATTTAAAAACAAAAGAACAACACAGTCCCAGTCGCGTTGCTAAGTATTTGGCGAGACAGGCGATTGCATCAAAACAAAAAATAGAAAGTGATGTTTCTGAAATAATTTCTGCCACAGGGGTCGAAAAATATTTAAAAACACACGAAAACAGACCTAAAGCCAGTGGAGTTGCTAAGTATTTAGCAAACCAAAGCCAACACTCTGCAAGTGGTGTAGCTAAATATATGGCCAGAAGAATCATTGCAGCAAGGAATGCCCCGCCTGTCATTAAAACGAGTGGTGTGGCTTTATATTTAGAAAACCGTAAAGAAGTGTTAGCAACGGGCGTAAGTAAATATATGGCAAAGCAAGTTTTAATGGCTAAAACAATAGTGGCTGAAACCGCCGCTGTTGTTGAGTCAACGGTTACGTTAGAACCCGTAACAGGGGTTGAAAAATATTTGCAGGCTAAAAGCTAACTCATTAAATTCTTTATCTGGATGCGCGTTAGCGGGTCCAGATAGAAATTATAATCATCGCAAGCCTTATTGGATTATGAAAAATATTTTTTATAACCCAATAGCGCTAGGTAACTGTAAAAGGTTATTTATTTGCATTCATTTTATATTAATAACCTAAAGGTATTTTCTAATTATGGCAAATCTACTTGATCAACTAAAAGAAATGACTGTTGTCGTTGCCGACACGGGTGACTTGGAAGCAATTGGAAAGTTTACACCGCGTGATGCCACTACAAACCCCTCGTTAATTACGATGGCCGCTCAAATGCCTCAGTATCAAGCGATTGTAGATAATACACTGACAAGTGCAAGAGCCACTTTAGGGGCTGCGGCAAGCGCAGCAGAGGTTGTTACCTTAGCATTTGATCGACTTGCAGTTTCTTTTGGTCTTGAAATTCTTAAAATTGTATCAGGTCGGGTTTCTACCGAAGTTGATGCACGTCTTTCTTTTGATACCGAAGCGACCATTACAAAAGGTCGTGAGTTAATTGCTCAGTATGAAGCGGCGGGTGTTTCTAAAGAGCGTATCTTAATTAAAATTGCAGCTACGTGGGAAGGGATTAAAGCGGCTGAAGTTTTAGAAAAAGAAGGCATTAGTTGTAACTTAACGTTATTATTTGGTTTACATCAAGCGATTGCGTGTGCGGAAGGTGGAATCACACTTATTTCACCTTTCGTAGGCCGTATTCTTGATTGGTATAAAAAAGACAGCGGTCGTGATTCTTATGAAGCTCACGAAGATCCAGGTGTTGTTTCAGTGACGGCTGTTTATAACTATTACAAAAAATTTGGCTATAAAACTGAAGTTATGGGCGCGAGTTTCCGTAATGTCGGTGAAATTACCGAATTAGCAGGTTCTGATTTATTGACTATTTCGCCTGCATTATTAGCGACGTTACAAGAAACTGAAGCGGAATTGCCACGTAAATTAACGCAAGAAAATGCAGATGCGGCAGATATTGAAAAGATCACGATTGATAAAGCCACTTTTGACAAAATGCACGCTGAAAACCAAATGGCAACCGATAAATTAGCTGAAGGCATTGATGGATTTTCTAAAGCATTAGTTACTTTAGAAGAATTATTAGCTGACCGCCTAACAAGCTTAGAAGCCTAAATAACTCTATACTGAGCATCGCGTTTTTATGAGCGCGATGGTGTTGTTAAACTCTTAATTTTAAAGAATATGTCTCAAAAAATTTTAGATGCTGTTAAACCTGGTGTTATCACGGGTGACGATGTACAAAAAGTCTTTGCAATTTGTAAAGAAAATTCCCTTGCTTTACCTGCTGTTAATACCATTAACACCGATTCCGTTAATGCGGTTTTAGAAGCGGCTGCAAAAGCGAAATCTGCGGTTGTTATTCAGTTTTCAAATGGGGGGGCGGCTTTCTTTTCAGGCAAAGGTCTGAAACTAGAAGGACAACAAAATGCAATTTTAGGTGCCATTTCGGGTGCAAAACATGTTCATAACATGGCCGTGCATTATGGCGTTCCTGTTATTTTACATACTGATCACGCGGCGAAAAAATTATTGCCTTGGATTGACGGTTTATTAGATGCAGGTGAAAAACACTTTGCAGAAACAGGTAAGCCTTTATTTAGCTCACACATGCTAGATTTATCCGAAGAGAGCTTAGAAGAAAACATTGAGACTTGCGGTAAATATTTAGCGCGTATGTCTAAAATGGGGATGACCTTAGAGATCGAATTAGGGTGTACTGGCGGTGAAGAAGATGGCGTTGATAACTCAGGTATGGATATAGCTGATTTATACACGAAACCAGAAGAAGTGGCTTATGCTTATGAAGAATTAAGCAAAATTAGCCCATGTTTCACCATTGCAGCCTCTTTTGGTAACGTACACGGTGTTTATAAGCCAGGTAATGTTAAATTAACGCCGACTATTTTGCGTGATTCTCAAGCTTACGTTTCAAAAAAATACAATCTTCCTGCGAACAGCTTAAACTTTGTATTCCACGGCGGTTCAGGTTCAAGCGAAGAAGAAATTAAAGAGTCGATTGGTTACGGTGTTATCAAAATGAATATTGATACCGATACACAATGGGCCACTTGGGAAGGAGTGATGAATTTCTATAAAGAAAATGAAGCTTATTTGCAAGGTCAAATTGGTAACCCTGATGGGGAAGATAGTCCAAATAAAAAATACTATGATCCTCGTGTTTGGCAACGTGCTGGTGAAGTAGGTATGGCAAACCGTTTAGCGCAAACATTTGCTGATTTAAACGCAACGGATTCATTATAAGCGTTTAATAAAAATAAATAGTCTTCCTTATGAAGGCTGTTTAAAAATCAAGGTCGATGTGATAAGCATCGGCTTTTTTTTGCTTTGAAACTTATCAGATTAATTCAAGTCCGTTTAAAATTAAGGAAAAATCATAGCACTTAGGAATGCGGATTTAATAAAACCCAAAAATTAATAAATTATATTAGTTGATAACAAGCTTTGAATCAAGTATGCTCTATTGTTATGAAAATACAAAATTATCCAGTAAACATTGAAGCGCAAATGCGCAATTTTTATAATAGCTTATCGGAAAAAGACCGTCGCCATTACTCGCGGTCAACAGGAATTAAAAACCGACCTATCTAATGAAAAGCAACGCATTCGCAAATCAGGAGGAGGACGTAACTTTTTACTGCCAACCCTTGATGGAATAGATGAGGTATTTTTAGACGTATTGAAAAATAACACGGCGGGATCTCCCATGGATGAAACGATAAAATGGACAAATTTATCGCGCCCTGCTATCGCGAAAAAGCTTGGGGAACAAGGCTTTCCAATGAGTGTAACGGTTGTTGATAGACTGTTGAAAAAACATAATTTTCGTCCACGGCAAGCTTTTAAAGCCGAGGCAGGAAAGTCTAATATCCCTTATCGAGACGAACAATTTAAGAATATTGAACGCCTCAAGCAGGAATATACAACACAGGGAGATCCTGTTTTGAGTATGGATGTTAAAAAAAAGAATTAATCGGTAATTTCTTTCGTGCAGGTACGCTTTACACACAAGAAATTATCCGTGTAAATGACCATGATTTTCCATCCTATGCCAAAGGTAAAGTTGTACCTCATGGGATTGTATGATATTAATCGTAACGTAGGTTATATCACTCTGGGAGTCAGTCATGATACCTCTGAGTTTGCCTGCAAATGTATTCGTCAATGGTGGTTAGAGCATGGACAGGCATTGTATGAGGGATCGACAAATTTATTGCTACTATGTGACTGCGGTGGTAGTAATAATGCACGCTATTATATTTTCAAAGAAGATTTGGAAAAATTGTCAGAGGAATTAAAGATTAATATTCGTATCGCCCATTATCCGCCGTATACATCGAAATATAACCCAATAGAACATCGCTTATTTCCGCATATTACAAGAGCTTGCAAAGGCGTTGTTTTTAAAAATGTTGAATTGGTTAATAATTTGATGGCAAAAGCCAAAACTACTACAGGCTTAAAAGTATTTTCGAGCATTCTCAATACAACCTTTGAAATAGGGCGTAAAGTGGCGGACAGCAATTCCCGCTCCCACAAAAATATCTATAAATATCAATCAGATAAGAAAATCGTGATTGGATGAAATGTAAGTGAAATATTATTAGATGACGCATTTATATCATATAATAGTTTAAATAGATTTTTAATTTAAAAATAAGCGATGGCGAAATCCAGCAAATACATATTAAAAGCTGGGGTGATGAGGTATTATTATAATCAATTAAGCCACTTTTAAAGTGTCACTATTTTCAGTGTTTATCAGCTCACCGCATCTTTCTAAAATAAAATAACCTTGCTTTAATAATTCATCTTTTGTCTCTTTATTAAAATAAAAAGAGGCCATTGCGCCGTAAAGTTTATAATTTTGATAAATAGGGAATAATTTTTTAAAATGATTAAATTTGCGTTCCAATTTTTCAATATTATTGAAATGCGCTTTGTATTTCACTTCAATAATGGCAATGGATTCTCCGTTGGTTAAAAATAAGTCGTATTCTTCCTGAATTTTTCCCCTATGTTTTTCCATATTTTTAGTAATATCATCAAATTTTATTCGCCCTAACTGATTATTTTTTATGAGGCTATTGTAAAAAAATCCTCGGTAATATCCCCTTGGTTTCGACTGACTCCACCAATCATTTTAGCAATTTTATCAAGCTTTCGATCCGTTTCTTTTAATTGCGTATCAGTTTTTTGGGCTACCAACTTAAGACGGGACAAAATAAAGAACTAACTGCGATATTCTTGTATCATAGGTTAATGACTAAAAAAACAGAACAACACAGAAAATACGCGCAGCTAGTCACGCAATTATCGCTGAAATTACAACAACAGGCAAGCAAACTGTTCGTAACTTAGCTTCAATTGTTGGTCGCTCAAAAAGCAGTGTGCATCGTCATCGTCAAGCGCAAACAAAGCGAAATCGACATCCTGAATCATCATTATGGGAAACCGAGGCAGGTAGTTCTTGGCAAAGATTAATGGTGTTTTCCGCCTTGTATGTCTTTGGATTAAAGGCAGGCGTAGGTGCAGAGACTTTATCGCTGTTTTTTAAAATGATACGGATTGACACCCATGTGGGCGTATCACCCGACGCACTGCGGACTCAAATCAATAAAATGGAAGTCTTATTGCCGCAGTTTCAGCAAGAATGCGAAAAAAGTGTGAAAAAACAAACACGTAAAGTTGTTGCTGGGCTGGATGAGACTTTTTTCGGCAACTTTATGATTTTAGTTTTAATGGACTTACGTTCTGGCTATCTTTTGTTGGAAGATATTAGCGATGATAGGTGCTACGATACTTGGTATAAAAAGGTTTCGCCACGATTAGAATCATTAGGCATTGAGGTTAATCATGCGATTAGTGATCGCGCTAAGGCGTTGATAAAAATGGCAGTGACGGGGTTTAAGTGCGAATCGGGGGCAGATATTTTTCATGCTCAACAAGATATGAGTCGCTGGTTAGGCGCGAAAATCGGCAGGCGTGCAGCAAGGGCTGAAAAACAGCGGCAAGCAGCGCAAACCGCAGAGTCTACTGTTTCTAAAACGGCAACGATGCAGAAAATTATTGGACTTAAAACAACACGGATAACGGCTGAAAAAGAGCTTGAAGAAGCCAAAAAAATACAAACAGATTATCACGAAAACTTACAAGGGATTGCGGATGAAGTTCATCCTTTTTCACTCAATGATAGTCGTAGAAACGATGCGGAACAGGTTGAGAAGTTGCTAGAGTTAAGAGCGCGAGCCTTTGAAAAAATAGCGGAAAAACAAGGGATTAACGATCATAAAGGCGTGATGAAAAAGTTTCGTAATCAAATAAAACCGTTAGCGGTATCCATCAGTTTTTGGTGGCTTTGGGTACGCGAAACCTTGCAAAATTTGGGGCTTGATGCGGATACCGAATATTGGTTGACCACAACATTATTACCCGTTGTTTATTGGCATCAGAAAATGGAACAAACTAAAAGCCGCAGGTCAAAGGAAAACTATCGAAAAGCTTGGGAAACCGCGTCTGATAAGCTCAAATCAGACCCATTTAGTGCAAAGTTATCAATCAGTGAAATGCAGCGATGGCTAACATTGGCGGAGCATATGGCAAGGCAGTTTCAACGCAGTTCATCTGCGGTGGAAGGGCGAAATGGCTGTTTATCGCAAATGTATCGCAATGGGCGAGGTTTGAATAAAAAGCGATTAAACGCGTTGACGGTCATTCATAACTACGGAATCAAACGTGAGGATGGCACAACCGCCGCCATGCGTTTATTTGATACCGAGTTTCCAGACTTGTTTTCATGGCTACTGAATGAAATGGGCGAGTTACCGCTTCCTAGAAATAGTCGAAAGCGTGTGTTTTCTAACCCTTTGAAATTGCTGGATGTCCCGTCTTAAATTGGTAGCCGTTTTTTGTTGTGCGATGGCTAAACTGGCAACCAGTTGTTTGAGTTCATTATCGGTCATCTTTTTCCTTTTATTATAAAAAACCAGTAACTACTCAGGTAGTTGTAGCCCGTATGTAGCTTGCGGAATACGGGGAAGGATACGTTTATTCGTTAAAAATATCATAAAATACTTTGCCAAACATCCCGTATTCCGCAAGCTACATACGGGCTACAGTAAATAATAATCTGAGAGTTACAAAAACCATTTTATTAATCGCAGTGTCTCCCAAGCTGGATCTTGGGAACTAGAAAATAATTTCTTTTGAGGAATTGAACGATAACTATCAATCACCCCGTCTAAAGTTGGTAGGCTACACAACCAATTAAGTGACTTTTAAAAACGTTTGGTTTGACGATTGAATTAAATCACCACAGCGTTCAAGGACAAAATACCCTTGTTCCAATAATTCATCTTTAGTCTCTTGATTAAAATAAAATGACGCCATTGCACCATATAATTTATAGTCCTTATAAATAGGGAATAATTTTTTAAAATTATGAATTTTTCGTTCTAATTTTTTAACATCTTGCAAATGCGCTTTGTATTTCACCTCAATAATGGCAATAGATTCACCGTTAGTTAAAAATATATCATATTCTTCGTGAATTTTTCCACGGTGCTTTTCCATATTTTTAGTGACATCATCAAACTGTAATTGTCCTAGGTAATTATTAACAATCAAACTGTTATAAAAAAAATCTTCTGCAATATCCCCTTGATTCGCTCCAATTCCCCCGAGCATTTTAGCAACTTTATCTAATTTTCTGTCAGTTTCTTTAAGTTGTTTATCAGTTTTTTTTGTTGTTTATCGGTTTCTTTTTGAGAAGACGAAAGCGCTTTAATTAAAACATCGGTTTCTTTTCGAAAAATAGATAATTCTCTAATCTGAGTTCCAGTTTCTTTAATTTGAAGAGCGGTTTCTTTTTGAGAAATAGCCAAACTTGCTACCAATTCTTTCAGTTCATTATCTGTCATGATATTTTCCTTGCTTGATTTTAGAATTATTGTAACAAAAAATATCCCCTTGGTTTCGACTGACTCCACCAATCATTTTAGCAATTTTATCAAGCTTTCGATCCGTTTCTTTTAATTGCGTATCAGTTTTTGTTGTGCGATGGCTAAACTGGCAACCAGTTGTTTGAGTTCATTATCGGTCATCTTTTTCCTTTTATTATAAAAAACCAGTAACTACTCAGGTAGTTGTAGCCCGTATGTAGCTTGCGGAATACGGGGAAGGATACGTTTATTCGTATCTACTTTAAATCTCAGGGTAAAGATAAAATTTCTAAAATAGATTTGACAACATATCATAAAAGAACGAACAGTTACATACTTTGAATATCCACGACCTACAGGCTGAAACTAACGCCATTTATCAAGCAATCGCTCAAATGGAAAGTAGCGAAGCGCAGGATATTGTCAAAAAAATATTCAATCTTATTGAACGCTTAGCCAGTGATAAATTGTCTTTAGAAACTGAATTACAGCAACTTCGTGACGAGGTTAATCGCTTGAAAGGTGAGCAGGGAAAGCCTGATATCAAACCCAATAAAAATAATAAGGGTGATGATATTTCATCCGAAGACGAACGTAAAAAAGCACAAGTTGACGCGCAAAAAGAAACTAATAACGACACTGAAAATACGGACTCGGATAAGAAAAAACGCCGCCGTAAACCCAAGATCCCACGAGTTAAAATCGACCAAACGCTAAAATGCCTACTCGACAAAACTGGCTTGCCTAGCGACTTAGTATCTAAAGGCTTTTTCGTAGCTTAATTCCCATGCTTAAGTCTCAGGAAAAAAGCGAGCTTTATCGCAGCGGTATTCTCAACAGTGATACGGTCATATTGATGATACCAGTGCGCGAGTCAACGGTGATAACCACTATTGTCAGGTGGTCTGCAATGACTTGTTTACCGCTTATTTCACCACCAAACACAAAAACCGTTTATCGGTTCTGGACGTGCTGACCGATTATGCGCCACGCCATTATATCTACAATCAACAAGCTCAATCCTTGCTTGACGAGTTCAAGTTAGCTGATAAAGCGCGGGTAAAAGTTGATGCTCAAATACCTGTTAATACAGTGATGAATCAAGAAGACAAGCGCGTGCGCGAGACATAAGCTTCCAGACTCGAAATGAGAAAGGCACGAAAATCAAAGACAGTTTTATGAGTCTTGCTGAAACGGCTAAAAAACTAGCCGTGAGTTTTTATGATTATGTTTATGACCGAGTTAGTGGTGAATTCAAAATGCCGTCTATGGCGAATCTTATCGCTCAAAAAGCGCAAAGTTTGCAGGTCTGATATTTGTTTTACCCTGAAATTTAAAGTAGATACAAAATAATCATTTAGAAGCTAGTGTAAATAAACAGACATCGCGTTCTATCAAATGATTACAAAAAGCGATTAATAATGAAATTGATCGGGTTAAAAAACACATTGCGGACATTGTTAAAAAAATGAATGTCTCAGTCAGCAAGTCAAATTATTAACAAGCATTAACGGTATTAGTGAGCGTACTGCATGGAGTATTTTAGCGTATATTGGTGATATTAATTTCTTTTCAAGTTCAAAACAAATTGCCAGTTATGCGGGATTAACGCCTAAGATCATACAGTCAGGTACAAGCATTGATAAATCATCCTTATCTAAGCTTGGGCATAAACGATTGCGTAAATCACTTTATATGCCAGCACTTGTCGCTATTCGATACAACCCAATGCTGAAGCTTGTTTATGAGCGTTTAGTTAATAATGGTAAGCCTAAAAAAGTAGCGATAATCGCTGTCATGAGAAAATTATTAATTTTGTCCTATGGTGTCTTAAAGTCAGAAAAACCATTTGATATAAATTACCAAATTAAGAGCTAGGGTTTTAAAGAGTAAATCAAAATAAGCTTAATTTTTAATAAATAAAAGTAAAATAGAGTTGCTTTTTAAGACAGTATCTGACCCCATTAATACGTCGCGTAAAGGCATCGTTTTAACCGCTGAACTGGTTAAAACTTGGGTATGATTAATTAAACGTTGCGCTAATTTTTGCGGGTCATCGGAAGTATGATCTTTGCCATTCGGGGTTAAAACAAAATTCATTAATTGAGATAACTTATTAGGCTCAAGAATTTTATACATTAGCTGCCCTTGCAACGAAATTTCTTGAAAATCCGATGTCATTTCCCTAAAAATAAAAGGGGTATCAACACTGCCAACAGGAATACGTACTAAGGAGGTGGTCGGCGTAAAATAAAAGAAAGAAATCCTGCGCCTTCTCTAACCAATTGCCCATTACGGTATTGCAGCACATAATCTGTCGGCTGAAGTTTTATAAATCGAAATCCAAACATTTTTTGCCTCGGTTATATTTTGTTGATGACTGACGTTACGGAAAACTGCACGTTGGGTTGGTGATTTTTGTGAAAAAATCCAGTGGCTAGGTGGGAAGAATTTACCCCTAGCCGCCATTGTCATGAGAAGGTTAATTTTCGCTTATTTCTTAGGGTTGAATAATCCCAATTTCAATAATTTTTTCCCATATTTTAGTTACAGCCTCTTCGGTTGAATAAAGGGATGTATCAATGCATAACTCGGGGTTTTCAGGGGTTTCATAAGGATCATCTATTCCTGTAAATCCTTTTATTTTTCCTGCTCGTGCTTGGGCATAAAGGCCTTTACGATCACGCGATTCACAAATGTTTAAGGGAGTTGAAACATGAATTTCAATAAAAGAGCCGAGTTCCTCAATCATTTGTCGAACTTTTCGCCGTGTTCGTGCGTACGGCGCAATGGGTGCGCAAATAGCGACTCCTCCATTTTTTGTAATTTCACTGGCAACATAGCCTATGCGCAAAACATTTAAGTCTCGATGAGCCTTGGTAAAATTTAATTCGCTGGAGAGCATGTTACGAATCACGTCACCATCCAGTAAGGTGGCTTTTCGTCCGCCGTATTCTAAAAATTTAACTAAAATACCATTGGCTAAGGTTGATTTTCCAGAACCTGAAAGCCCTGTGAAAAAAAGGGTCACGCCTTGTTTAGAATACGGGGGTAAGGTGATATGCAGTTCATCAATAATGGAGGGGTAAGCAAACCAACTCGGAATGGTTCCGCCTTTTTGTAAAATTTTTCTGAGTTCTGCGCCTGATAAATACAGCCCCTCTTCCCCTTCTAATAATTGATGTTCTTCACAAAATTCCCCCCGATCAGGTGAATAAAGTAGAAATGGGGCGGGTAAAATTTTTATGTTTAATTCATTTTGATACTCTGCAACTAATTGTTGAGCGGCTTTAACATCGTAAAAGGTTCCTCCACGATTACTACGTCCAGGGCCTGCATGATCACGCCCAACAATAAAATGACTAAAGCCGTAGTTTTGACGAATAATCGCTTGCCATAAGGCTTCTTTAGGCCCGCCCATTCGCATGGCTAACGGTAATAAACGTAAGAGGGCTGAATTTTTAGGGTAATAGTCCAAAATTCGCTTATAACATCGAACTCGACTGTAATGATCAATGTCACCTGGTTTTGTCAGGCCAACCGCAGTATGAATGACGACATTGGCTTGGTGTTCTGCCATTAAGCGTTTCATCATAATGACATGGGCGCGATGGACAGGATTTCTGGTTTGAAAGGCAATGACGTTCGTCCACGCATTTTTTTCAAAATACGCTCGTAATTCGGCGGGCGATTGTCGATATTCTTGAAAATCATAATGAAAGGGCGGCGTTATCCCTGTTAAACGTCCACCTAAATAATACTCATTGGCTTCATTAAATAAATAGTGAACACCGGGGTGCGATTGATCTAGGGTGGTAAAAAAAGCGTCTGCTTCGTAGGTTTTATTGGCTTTCCAACAGTCCGTAACCTCCATAGTGGCAATTAATACCCCTTCTGGATCTCTTAAAGCAAGGGTCTTTTCGTTGCTAATAAGGGCTACAAAATCAGCGGTGACATCTAATGTAATCGGCATCGGCCATAGCGTGCCATCGTTTAGACGCATTGTACTTAAAACCGAATTATAATCCGCTTCGGTTAAAAATCCCTGCAACGGTGAAAACGCGCCATTAAGTAATAATTCAACATCGCAAAGCTGACGTTTTGTTAGCGTCCATGAGGGGCTATTTTTAGTCTTTTCTTTTTCAAGGGCAAGCTGTGTTTTATCATCAATATATAAATTAATTAATTGACCACCCTGTGCAGTTACTGTCATTTTATTGATCCTAATTAGTTTAAAAAGCCCATAGTTGGGGAATTAACCATAATGCGGTTATTGCGGTGATTAGGCTCAGTGGAAGACCTAATTTTATATAATCACTAAATTGATAACCGCCTGGCCCATAAACCATTAAATTAGTTTGATAGCCAATCGGGGTTAAAAAGCTTGCTGAGGCGGCGATCATCACTGCGACGGCAAAAGGCGTTTCGTTAACCGCTAACGTTTCTGCCCCACTCATTGCGATGGGAAACATAATAATGGCGGCGGCATTATTGGTAATCATTTCGGTTAAAATACTGGTGACAAGGTAAATCAGAATTAATAAAATCCAAGGATTATTATCCGCTAAGTGTAATGCCTGACTTGCAAGTAAACTTGCAAGGCCTACTTTTTGTACCGCTGCGCCGACACCAAAGGCACAGGCGATAACGATGAGTACGGAATAGTTAATGTCTTTTTGAGCATTTTCTAGGGTTAAACAGCCTGTTAATAACATTGCCCCTGTTGCTAATAGGGCGGATTGTAAGATGCTCATTAATCCTGTGACTGTTAACGTGAGCATTAAAAATAGGATGATAATGGCTCTTAAGGCGTGCGTATGACGAACATGCGCTGAATTTTCAAGCTTACTAATTAATAAAAAATCACGGTTATTGCGGTATTTAAATAAAAAGCCTTTTTCCGCTTCAATTAATAAGGTATCACCCGCTTGTAGGCAAATATTCCCCACTTTACCTTTGATACGTTGTCCGTTTCTGGAAACGGATAAAACGACCGCATTATAGCGGTGTCTAAAACGGGCTTCACGAATATTAATATTAACAATGGGAGATTCTGCTGAAACAACGGCTTCAAATAAACGTCGCTCATGTTGTTGCCCATCTAATTTAAACAGTTGTTTGGTGGCGACGGTTAAGCCTCGAATGCGACGTAATTCAACTACGGATTCAACCGCTCCTGCAAAAACAAGGTGATCGTCAACTTCGATCATAGTGTGAGGTGAAATAACGGGAAATAATTGTTCACCACGAATAATTTCAACTAAATAGAGACTGGATAAATTTCGTAAACCCGCGTCAGCAATACTTTGTCCTGCTAACTCACAGCCGTCTTCAACATACATTTCGAGTAGATATTCACGCGTATTTTGAAATTGTTCAATGGTACCTGGGTTATCAGGGAGTATTTTTTGTCCTACGGTTAATAAATAAAGTCCGCCAACCAGTGTAATAGGAATGCCTACGGCGGATAATTCAAATAAACTAAAGCCTGGAAAGCCTGATTGACGCATTAAGCCATCAATAACTAAATTCGTACTGGTTCCAATTAAGCTACAGGTGCCTCCTAAAATTGAGATATAACTTAAGGGGAGTAAAAAGCGTGATGCTTTAAAGCCTGAACGTTTACACCAAATTTGTACTGCTGTAATAAACATCGCAACCACAGGGCTATTATTAATTACGGCACTCATGGTTGCCGCAGGAATTAATAGCCGTATTAAAGCCATGGATTGACTGCGGGGTTTTCCTAATAATAAGCGACTTAACCACGCAACCGTGCCTGTTTCACGCAGGCCTGCAACGACGATATAAAGTACGGCAATGGTAAACATACCAGGATTAGAGAAGCCAACAAGCGCTTCACTCGGTAATAAAATACCTGAAACCAATAAAAAACTTAGGGCTGACACCAAGATGATGTCGGCTGAATAGCGGTTACTTGCAAGAAAAGCTAATGTAATAACTAATAGGGCCGAAACAATCGAAATATCAACATTCATTAAGTATTAAAAACATCATTTAAATCAATTTTTAAATTTGGAAACGTATGCGGTGTTACGTTATCATTCTCCGAAAACATGGCAAGCCATTCGTATTTTTTTGATTTGGTATTGAGAATAAATTGATGAAGGGCTTTTTCATAAGGGTAAACGAGCCAATACTCCAAAACGCCGCTTTCTTCATATAAGTCATATTTAAGCTGCATTTCTTTTTTAGAGTTTCCTTTAGATAAAATTTCAATGATCCAATCTGGCGCAGGTAACATTAACATAATCTTGCTTTTAATTAATTCAACCGCGTCATCAAGCTGCCCTGTTAAATAATCGGCATACGAATAACTTTTTGTTAAATCAAGTTGGGATAAGTGGGTAATTGGAGTCATTATTATTCTCGAATTTAAAGTATAACTAACCTAGAGGGAGCGATTCGGTCCGTAAAATTTTCTTAGATTCTTTTCCTGTACTGGAGCGTGTTGTCCCTAGCGGGCTATCTATCCAGACAATAGCGCCTGTTGGGCAACGTTCGATAGGGGTTCTATTGACTTCAAAATCAGCGTATTTTTCATAATTAATCACGGCAAGATTGTTTTTAATTTCAATTAAGCCTTCAGGGGCATCTTTCACACAGCGTTCACAAGCCGTACACGCAACATCGCATTCTTTTTCGGCAACATCACCTTCGGCAAGACTTTTACAGGCAACAAACAGTTGTTCACTGACGGGTTGCAGTGAAAATAAATCTTTAGGACACACGACAATACAATCGTTACAGGCGGTACATTTATCTTCAATAACAATCGGTAATCCATGTTCATCCATGAAAATGGCATTAAAATCACAGACTTCGGCACAATCCGCTAGCCCTAAACAGCCCCAGTTACAGCCTTTACCGCCCCCTGCAACCGCAGCCGCTGCCTGACAGGATTGCATCCCTTCATATTTTGCCCGTGTTCGAGCAACATGAGTTCCTCCCGCACAGGCTAGACGGGCGACTACCTTTTCATGATTGCCCATGTTCACACCAATAAAATCGGCAATTTCAGCATTTCCTTCGGGGCTATTAACGGTACAGGCCGCTGGATTTTTAACCCCTGAAACCACAGCTTCTGCAAAGGGACGGCAACCAGGTGTTCCACAGGCACCGCATTGTGCTTGTGGAAGCATGTCATCAACCGCTTCAATTCGAGGGTCTTCATAAACAAAAAGTTTTTTATTGGCAACCGCTAAAATAATCGCTAGCACAATGCCAAGAGCAATCATAAATAAAGCAGCTATACCGATATTAATTAACATAAATAACCTTGCTAATAGAGAGATAATTGGGTTTTAAAGGAGGCTAAATTTTGTAAAATTTAGGAGGTTACTGTACACCAAAAAATAGCTTTTAAGCTATTAAATAACATAGAATTCCTGACTAAAGCAAATGGACAATGTGGTATTATTAGCCATTGTATTATTACAATGGCATAATGTCTTGGTATTTGAAATGAGTTGGTTTTATTATGAATGAAATGATGTCAGTAGGGGTAGAAATAATGTTGGTAGGAATGGGAACGGTGTTTTTATTTCTAGCCATGTTAAT
Organism: Methylococcales bacterium; assembly: GCA_030949405.1. Classification (NCBI taxonomy): domain Bacteria; kingdom Pseudomonadati; phylum Pseudomonadota; class Gammaproteobacteria; order Methylococcales; species Methylococcales bacterium. Next base: position 636,199 of record JAUZSN010000002.1, read on the forward strand.
TGTTACGGTCAATGGAATGTCAAAATTGATTGAACGTTTTGTCGTTGAAGAAACGACCGAAACAACCGAAACGACCGCAGTAAAAGGCGTTAACCCTCAAGTTGTTGCCGCAATTAGTACCGCCGTCCATCAATATAGAAAAAAACACAGCGTTTGATTGTAACCCATGACAAACGCTCTAAATATAAATTATAGAATGACTTCTTTACCTTACAAAGGTAAACCATCACAACCCTATAAAGGTTACAGGAGAAACAATAATGGTAAAGGCTAATCAACCTCTAGGTATTACCGAACTCGTTTTACGGGATGCCCATCAATCCATTCTTGCAACACGTCTACGCATTGAAGATATGTTGCCTATTTGTGAAAAATTAGACAATATAGGTTATTGGTCAATTGAGTCTTGGGGAGGGGCTACCTTTGATGCGTGTATCCGTTACTTAGGTGAAGACCCTTGGGAAAGATTACGTCTGCTTAAAAAAGCGATGCCGAATACGCCGCAGCAGATGTTATTTCGAGGACAGAATATTTTAGGCTATCGTCATTACGCGGATGATGTTGTCGATAAATTTGTAGAGCGTTGTGCCATTAATGGGGTGGATGTTTTTCGTATTTTTGATGCGATGAATGATATGCGAAATATTGAACGTGCGGTAAAAGCAGTTTTAAATACGGATGCTCATGCACAAGGAACAATTTCTTATACCACCAGTCCTTTTCATACCCTTCCTAAATGGGTCGAGCAAGGACGTAAAATTGAAGATTTAGGCGCGCATTCTATTTGTATCAAAGATATGGCGGGCTTATTAACCCCGTATGATGCGTATGAGTTAATCAGCGAGTTAAAAAACATCGTGGATATTCCTATTCACTTGCATTGTCATGCAACCACGGGATTAAGTGTAGGAACCTATATTAAAGCCATTGAAGCTGGGGTTGATAATGTCGATACGGCTATTTCATCTTTGAGTATGACTTATGGGCATAGCCCAACGGAAACGATTGTGGCTAGCTTTAAGGATCAAACGCGTGATACGGGACTGGATTTAATTAAACTCGAAGAAGTGGCCCATTATTTTAGAGGGGTTCGTAAAAAATATGCTCAATTTGAAGGCAGCTTAAAAGGGGTTGATGGGCGTATCTTAGTTTCGCAAGTTCCAGGGGGTATGTTGACCAACATGGAAAGCCAACTAAAAGAACAAGGAGCCTCTGATAAGTTTGATGAGGTTTTAAAAGAAATCCCTCGTGTCCGTCAAGATTTAGGCTATTTACCGTTAGTCACCCCGACATCTCAAATTGTGGGGACTCAAGCGGTCTTAAATGTTATTGCAGGGGAACGCTATAAAACAATTACTAAAGAAACCGCTGGCGTTTTAAAAGGCGAATATGGCGCAACGCCTGCTGCGGTTAATAAGGAGCTGCAACAGCGTGTTTTAGATGGCGCGACTGCAATTACTTGTCGCCCCGCCGATTTAATTGAGGCGGAAATGGATACTTTAATTAGTGACGTTGTTGATAGAGCCAAAAAAGAAGGGGTCACCTTATCTGAGCATGTTGAGGAAGATGCCCTTATTAAGGGGTTGTTTTCTCAAGTAGGTTGGAAGTTTATTGCCAATCGAGGGAATGCAAGTGCATTTGAACCCGCGCCTAATCCTCATGCGGTTATTGACGCTAAAATAGAAAATAAAGTATCTCCAACCGAAACTTATACGGTTAACGTGAATGGTCAAAACTTTAATGTGGCCGTGGGGGCTGGAAATACTGAATTGACTATTCAAGCGGCATCATCACCTGCAACAATAGCGGCCCCTGCATCAAGTAGTGACATCGCCATTCAATCGCCTATGGCGGGCAATATCCTTAAAATTAATGTGACGGTTGGAAGTCAGGTTAATGAAGGGGATATTGTCTTAATGATGGAAGCGATGAAAATGGAGACTGAGGTACGCTCAAAATTTTCTGGCACTGTGACGGCTATTAATATAAAAGAAGGGGATGCGGTAAGCGTTAATGAACGTTTAATTAACCTCTAAGACACGACACAATCGACCTTTTAAAGACACGTTAGGATGGTTATCATCTATGCTAGCGTGTTTTTTTTCGTTAAAAAAATAATTTAAACTTTAAGGGATATTTGATGGAAAATATCATTACACTTTGGCACAGTACGGGGTTATATAACTTTAGTGCTGCTCAAGCCTTCATGATGCTTATTGGCTTTTTATTACTCTTTCTGGCCATAAGAAAAGGCTTTGAACCTTTATTATTATTACCGATTGGTTTTGGTGCAATTTTAAGTAATATTCCGATTGCAGGCATTGCGGATGAAGGGGGAATCCTTCATTACCTTTATTTGGGTATCAAGACAGGCGTTTTTCCCTTATTGATCTTTATGGGGGTGGGCGCAATGACGGATTTTGGGCCGATGCTGGCCAATCCCAAAACTTTATTTTTAGGCGCGGCGGCACAATTTGGAATCTTTGCAACACTGTTAGGGGCTTTGGCTTTAAATGCGATTCCCGGTTTAGATTTCACCCTTAAAGATGCAGCAGCCATTGCTATTATTGGCGGAGCAGATGGGCCTACGGCTATTTATGTCGCCTCAAAACTTGCCCCCGATTTATTAGGGGCGATTGCGGTGGCTGCGTATTCTTACATGGCCTTAGTTCCTTTAATTCAACCACCGATTATGCGTGCATTAACCAGTGAGGATGAGCGTAAAATTGAAATGACGCAGTTAAGGCATGTCGGTCGATCTGAAAAAATTATTTTTCCTTTAATGCTATTAGCGTTATGTGCCTTATTACTCCCCTCATCGGCCCCTTTAGTCGGTATGTTTTGTCTGGGTAATTTAATGAATAGTTGTGGTGTCGTTGGGCGGTTAAGCAAAACGGCTCAAAATGAACTCATTAATATCGTGACGATTTTCTTAGGATTAGCGGTCGGGTCTAAATTAAGTGCAGAAGCCTTTTTAAAGGTAGAAACGTTAGGTATTTTAGCGTTAGGAGCAATTGCTTTTTGTATCGGTACGGCTTGCGGGGTCATGATGGCTAAAATTATGAATAAATTTAGTGACACCCCGATTAATCCTTTAATTGGGGCCGCTGGAGTTTCAGCCGTTCCTATGGCAGCACGCGTTGCGAATAAAATAGGACTTGAAAGTAATCCGCATAATTTTTTATTGATGCACGCTATGGGGCCTAATGTTGCAGGCGTGATTGGTTCAGCGGTTGCCGCTGGGGTTTTATTGAGTTTAGTTGGATAATATTTTTTGATAAAGAGCCGTTTTCAACACGGCTCTTTAGGTTATTTATGCGCTAAGACAGGCTTTTACTGGCCAATTCATAGACATCTTTAGAAATCCCCGCTGTTTTTACAATCCGCTCTAACTGTATTTTCATTAATTGTTGACGTTCTTTATCAAAACGTCGCCATTGCGTGAGTCCTGTGACCATTCTTGAAGCAACTTGGGGATTGATTGCATTTAACGCAATCACATTATCGGCTAAAAATTGATAGCCCTCTCCATTTTTAGCATGATAACAAACAGGATTTCCTTGAGAAAAAGCCCCAATTAACGAACGAGTTCGATTCGGGTTTTTCAAATCAAACGCGGGATGCGTCATTAAATTCTGAATTTGGGTAAAACTTTCAGCTAAGGGGGAACTCGCTTGTAGAGAAAACCATTTATCAATGACGAGTGCTTCGTGTTGCCACTGCTGATAAAACGCCTCAAGATGTTCTGTTTTTTCGGGATGTTGGCTATTAACCATTAATCCCAACGCTGTAATTTGATCGGTCATTGTAGTCGCGGTTTTAAATTGCTGGCCAATACAGTGTTGGCTTTTTTCAGTCTCAAGTTGAGTCAAGTAACTCAAACAACTGTTTTTAATACGACGTTTCCCAATAGCGATGGCATCAATAATGTCAGAATTAGGTTGATGATGCGTTTGATACAACTGATAAAATTGCGGGTGTAATTTTTCAGCCAATTGAGTACGAACAAATTCACGTGCTTGATGAATGGCATCCACATCAATAACAACCATTTGTTCGGCTAAATAAAGTTCAGCGGGTAAGGTTAAGAGTAATGATAAGTAGGATAAATCCGTCCACTCTTGAGCTAATAAATGCGTAAAGGTTTCTATAAGGATCGGCTTTAACGTTAGCTCTTGTCCTTGTTGAATAGCCTCTATTAATGAAAAAATGAGCGACGCGGCCAATTTTTGTCCCGCTTCCCAGCGATTAAAAGGGTCGCTATCATAGCGTAATAAAAAAGCGAGTTCATCCAGTGGTTGAGCTAGATTTAATTTTATCGGTGCAGAAAAATCACGCAGTAATGATAAGACAGGTTTTTCAGATAACCCTTCAAAAACAAATTGCTGTTTAGTGTCAGTCAGTTGTAATGTTATTTCATCTGTAACGGTTTCCGTCCCTTGATACTTAATTTTTTCAGGCTCCCCGCGATGATTTAATAACCCCATTTTTAAAGGAATGAGTAAGGGTTCATGAGATTGGCTGTGTTGTTCAAGCGTTAAGGTTAATGTGTTAGCCGTTTCATCATACTGTTGAGAAACATCAATTTCAGGGGTTCCCGCTTGTGAATACCAGCGTTTGAATTGACTTAAGTCAATCGTATTCGCCGCTTCCATTGCTTGAATAAAATCATCACAGGTTACCGCTTGACCATCATGCCGTTCAAAATATAAATCACTTCCCGCCCGAAAACCTGCTTTCCCTAATAACGTTTGCAACATTCGCACCACTTCCGCCCCTTTTTCATAAACGGTTAAGGTGTAAAAATTATTAATTTCAATATAAGCTTCAGGACGAATAGGGTGGGCTAAAGGCCCTGCATCTTCTACAAATTGACGCATTCGTAATAAATTAACATCTTCAATACGTTTGACCCCTTGAGAAGTATGATCGGCGGTAAAAGACTGATCTCTAAAAACAGTAAACCCTTCTTTTAAACTTAATTGAAACCAATCTCGGCAGGTAATGCGATTACCCGACCAATTATGAAAATATTCATGAGCAATGACGGCCGCAATATGTTCGTAGTCGGTATCGGTTGCCGTATCAGGACTCGCCAGTACAAACTTGGTATTAAAAATATTTAAGCCCTTGTTTTCCATTGCGCCCATATTAAAATGACTCACCGCAACAATCATATATAAGTCTAAATCATATTCGCGACCGTAAACCTTTTCATCCCATGTCATCGCCTCTTTTAACGAGGCCATCGCATGAAGACATTTTGCTTTATCATGGGCTTCGACAAAAATTTGTAGGGTTATTTTACGCCCTGTCATCGTGGTAAAATGATCTTCAATCGGCTCTAACGTGCCTGCAACGAGGGCAAATAAATAACACGGTTTAGCAAAAGGGTCTTCCCATTTGACCCAATGACGGTGATTATCTAATTCACCCGTTGCAATTTTATTTCCATTTGAGAGTAAAACGGGGTAACGTCGTTTATCAGCAATTAAAGTGGTGGTAAATTTGGCCATCACATCAGGGCGATCTAAATAATAGGTTATTTTCCTAAAACCTTCGGCTTCACATTGTGTACATAACATTTCATTGGATAAATACAGCCCTTCTAAGGCGGTATTCGTTTTTGGGTTAATTATAGTTTCAACCACTAATGTAAACGAATCCGTCAGGGGAACGAATGCAAGGGTTAATGATTCATCCGTGACTTTATAATTATCCTCGGTTAAGGGTTGCCCATCTAAAGTAAGACTCACTAAGTCAAGCTGCTCGCCTAAAAGTTCCAGTGGCGGTGACGGATTATCACTGGCAGGATTACGCTGCATTGTTAAGGTTGAGACGACTCGTGTTCGTTGTTCATCAAGAGTAATACTTAACGCTACCGTGTGAATTAAATAGTCAGGGACTTGATAGTCTTTTAAGTAGATGGTGGCAGAATTTTTATTATTCATAAGAAGTAAGGTCAGTTCAATTTTAGAGAAGGAGACGCTCACGTTGAGTGAATTTTAAACGCGAGAGGTCTCTAGCTTTTATTCAATGTAAATTAATACGGATTGAGTGTTTAGAAATAGGAAAAGGTTCGAGTTCAGAATACGATAATTTTAAAATAGCAGCGGCAACATTGATGTGTAATGCCTGGCTTATGCCTGCATAGGAGCTGGTCAAGCGTGGGTTGATTTCTAAAACAAGCCATTGCTGCTGATGACTAATTAGATCAATACCCACATAGCCCCAAAGACGCGGAAAAGCGAGGGCGATTTTATTTAACAGGAGCTTAAATTCAGTGGGTTCAATTGCATAATTGACCTCGCAAGCCTGTAATTTAATGTGTTTATTTTTTATCTGAATGTGTTGACGATTAACACAAAGTAATTCGGCATTGCCGTGTTTAAAAATGGCAGAAAGACTTAAATTTTCACCGTGAATAAAAGGTTGAATAATATATTTTTCAGGCGGGGTTAAGTATTCTAATTGCTGACTTAAATCGAGAGGAGAATCCATTATAAAACAGTCTTCACAACCTACACCATCTCGTTTTTTTATAATGACTTTACCTGTGAATGGCGGCATATTTTTAGTTAAAATAGCGGTGGTGACGGTTGGAATATGATGGGAAGATAACGCTTGAAACGTTTGCCATTTATCGGTCATTTTAACAAGACTATCACTGGGAGGTGAAAGGAGTTGCTTATCGGCTAATTCAACAAGCCGAGTAAATTTAAATAAAATCCCTTCACTTTCAGGGGCAACTAACCATACCGAATCAACCTTAACTAAAGCCTGCTTGAAAATTGTTAAAATATCCGATTCTTTCTGAATAGAAATCATTTCAAAATCGGCCTTAAAATGATGAGTAAACCGGCAATCTATTAAAACAGAAAAGGAATGTTCGGGTAGAGCGGATAAATCTTTTATCATTGCACTAAGCATCAACAGACCTTCCTTGGCTAGTCCTGTCGGTAAATCCTCAGCACATAACCCGCCGCCACAAACATATTCAAAAACAAGAATTTTCATCTTAAAAAAGGATTTTAAAGCGTCCTTGTTGAGTGAATCAGGTTATAAACGACTCATTAATTCTTTAGCGAGTACCTTTTGCTCATCCGTTCCTTCGGCTAACACTTCATTAACAATGGTTTCTGCTGCATTTAAATCACCCATATCAATATAGGCCCGCGCTAAATCAAGTTTGGTATCTTCAGTATTCATTTTTTCTAAACCACTGAAATCTTCATTTTCATCATTAAGTGAGAGTGCGTTATTAAGACCCAAGGGCGCGGTATTATCACTCAACAAGCTAACATCATCTAGGGGAGCTACATTTGATAAATCAATAATATCAGCATTCGCTTCATTAAATTCAGGGGAAACTGAACTTTCTATGCCTAAATTAGGACTATCCGTAGAGGTTAATTCAGACTCTTCTTCAAACCCTGATAAATCAAAATCAACCTCATCATCTACGGTATCGTGTTCGTCAGTAAACGTTGTTGCGATGGCCTCATCATTAAAACCAGAGAGATCAAAGCTATCCTCTAATGAGTTTTGATCGTTAGAAAGTATTCCAGCAACCGCGTCTTCTTCAAAGCTAGATAAATCAAATTTAGTTTCTGTTAATTCTTGTTCATCAGTCACGGCTGAATCAGTAGGGTCACTATCAAAGCTTGATAGGTCAAAGTTATCTTCTACAGTGCCTTGTTCATCGGTAACCGCTGAGTCAACAGGTTCAGCATCAAAACTCGATAGATCAAAGTCATCATCTAATGGCATTTCATTGCTAGGTATTATCTTTGTTATTGATCCATCCTCAAATTCCGATAAATCATCAAAATTATCGTCTACGGTATCATCATTATTTAATCCAATTTTAGTTATCGAACCATCTTCAAATTCTGATAAATCGTCATTATCCTCGATTGAATTTTCATTATCTAATCCAATTTCAGTAATTGAGCCATCCTCAAACTCTGATAAATCATCAAAACCATCCTCTATTGGGCTTTCATCATCTAATCCAATGTCTGTTATAGACCCGTCTTCAAATTCTGACAAATCATTAAAATCAACATTATTTTCTATCGGTTCGTCCACAGGAGCAGGCTCTGTTGTCTCATCATCAAACGTTGATAAGTCAAAATCAACATTATTTTCTATGGGTTCATCCACAGGAGCAGGCTCTGTTGTCTCATCATCAAACGTTGATAAGTCAAAATCAACATTATTTTCTATGGGTTCATCCACAGGAGCAGGCTCTGTTGTCTCATCATCAAACGTTGATAAGTCAAAATCAACATTATTTTCTATGGGTTCGTCCACAGGAGCAGGCTCTGTTGTCTCATCATCAAACGCTGATAAGTCAAAATCAACATTATTTTCTATGGGTTCATCCACAGGAGCAGGCTCTGTTGTCTCATCATCAAACGTTGATAAGTCAAAATCAACATTATTTTCTATGGGTTCGTCCACAGGAGCAGGCTCTGTTGTCTCATCATCAAACGCTGATAAGTCAAAATCAACATTATTTTCTATGGGTTCATCCACAGGAGCAGGCTCTGTTGTCTCATCATCAAACGTTGATAAGTCAAAATCAACATTATTTTCTATGGGTTCATCCACAGGAGCAGGCTCTGTTGTCTCATCATCAAACGTTGATAAGTCAAAATCAACATTATTTTCTATGGGTTCATCCACAGGAGCAGGCTCTGTTGTCTCATCATCAAACGTTGATAAGTCAAAATCAACATTATTTTCTATGGGTTCATCCACAGGAGCAGGCTCTGTTGTCTCATCATCAAACGTTGATAAGTCAAAATCAACATTATTTTCTATGGGTTCATCCACAGGAGCAGGCTCTGTTGTCTCATCATCAAACGTTGATAAGTCAAAATCAACATTATTTTCTATGGGTTCATCCACAGGAGCAGGCTCTGTTGTCTCATCATCAAACGCTGATAAGTCAAAATCAACATTATTTTCTACCGACTCAGGCTCTACAATACCATCATCAAAACTTGATAAATCATCGTCTAAGGTGTCTGTTTTATCCAAACTAACAGTGGCGTTATCTGAACTAGGGTCATCAAACAAAGACAAGTCATCTTCTTCTGAACTTGATGTTTCCGTTAGAGAGGTATCCGTTAAATTATCAGAATCAGTTTCTAGGGACTCCGTGTTGTCATCGAATGTAGAAAAGTCAAGATCATCGTCTGCTGATAGTGTCTCTTCTGTTTCTTCAGCCGTATCATCTGCTAACTCAGTATTAGAGCTTTCTGTTAAGGTTAACAAGGGGGAATCAGGAATAATCTCATGACCCATTTCAGCCACTTTTATCCAAAAAATACCCTCTGAATTTTTACCACTATCTGATAATTCCTGAACATATTTTTCAAAGCCTTCTTTATCTTCATTAGCGGCTAAAATTTCTAATAATTTAAGTTTACATTCATCTCTATTAGGTTGATCATCAATGGCTTGACGCATTAATTCTTCGGCTTGTTGATAACGACCATAGGCTAAATAAACATCGGCTTCTGAAATAGGATCAACATCGTCCTGTTCAACTTCAAAAGCATCAAAATCATTATCATCACTTAAGAAAGAGCTTTCACCGCCAAACATAAATAAGGAGTTATCATCTAAACTTTCTACTCCAAATTCATCATCATCATCATCACTGGGCAAATTGATTTCACTTGACTCGGTGAACATGCTTTCAACTTCGGTTGAGTCTTGTATTTTTCGTTTCTGCCAAAAGAGCCAGCCGAGTAAAATTAAAAATAAGGTAGACCCACCGGCAACACCTAAATAATAAGGATCTGAAAAAATACTAGACTCATCATTTGAGGTTTCATCTTTTTCAGGGGCGTTATCATTTACAGAACCAGATGCAATAATTTGTTTCAGTCTTTCTATTTCTTTTGCATTCGCATCTGATTTTTCCATCGCTTCAAATTCAGCGTAATCTCGAGCCTCTTCATCGGCTTTGATTTCGGCCTTTAATGAATTGATGGCTTCTTTATCAGCATCTGATTTGGACGTTTTTATTTCAAGTTCGCTTAATTTATCATTTTTTTCTTCAGCGCGGGTTGTTGCGGCTAAATTTTCTTCTGCTTCAGTGACTTCATTCAGTTCAACAGCGGCTTCTAACGCCACTAATTTATTTTTAGCGGTTTCAGGATCTAAAACGTCAGAACTCACTGTTGTTTGATCTAATGCTTCATTAGTCGCGTCAGAAGGCGTTCCCTCATTATTTGCGAGCGTATTCTCTATGTTTGCATTGGCTTTGATTTCAGCATCGGCTTTTTCTTTTGCATTCTTAGATTTAGTTTCTACCTCTAGTTTAGCTTTGGCCGTTTCAGCCTCTGCTTTAGCTTTGGTCTCGGCAGCTGCTTTTTCTTTTGCATTCTTAGATTTAGTTTCTACCTCTAGTTTAGCTTTGGCCGTTTCAGCCTCTGCTTTAGCTTTGGTCTTGGCAGCTGCTTTTTCTTTTGCATTCTTAGCTTTAGTTTCTACCTCTAGTTTAGCTTTGGCCGTTTCAGCCTCTGCTTTAGCTTTTGTCTCGGCAGCTGCTTTTTCTTTTGCATTCTTAGCCTTAGTTTCTACCTCTAGTTTAGCTTTGGCCGCTTTAGTTTCAGCAGCTGCTTTTTCTTTTGCATTCTTAGCCTTAGTTTCTACCTCTAGTTTAGCTTTAGCCGCTTTAGTTTCAGCAGCTACTTTTTCTTTTGCTTCCTGAGACTTAGTTTCTGTATCCAGTTTTGCCTTCGCCGCTTTAGCTTCAGACGCTGCTTTTTCTTTAGCTTCTCTAGCCTTAGTTTCTGCATCTAGTTTAGCTTTAGCTGCTTTAGCTTCAGCCACTGATTTTTCTTGAGCTTTGGTTGCTTTAATTGCTTCTGCTTTTGTTTTTTCTAGTTCAGCTTCAATTTTTTGCCGCTTTGCTTTTTCGGCATCACTTTCTTTTGCTGATTTTGCGGATAACCTTTTTTCTAACAACGCTAGTTGTTGATCTTTTAATGCAATCATCTTGCGAACATTGGTTAATTGTTCTTGTAATTTTTCTAAACGAACAACTAAGTTTTGATTGGCATCCGCAAGCTTTTTGGCCTCTTCATTGTTTGGTGTACTAGATTTTAAAGCGTCCTTATTTTTACTTGATATTTTTTCTTCATCAGGGGCAATTAAAGTAATCTCTGGACGTTTACTTTTTGTTTTAGGGGTTATTTTTGTTGTTTCCCTCGAAACAACCCCGTTCCATTCATTCGTATGTCGTTTAAATTCAGCAAGGGCTTGTTGACGAGAAATTTTTAAAATTACTTGACGACTTGGGATGGTTAATAGTGTTCCCGCATTAAGTGCATTAATGTTTTGCTGATAAAAAGCATGAGGATTCGCTTCATAAATAGCGAGCATCTTCTGCTCATTTGAAATACCCGCCCCTCTATTTATTTTGGTAGCAATAAGCGATAGTGATGTGTTTTTAGCGGTTGGTCCATACTTATTACCAGTTGCTTTAGCCGATTTAGGCACGTATTTGGGTGTTCTTTTAACGTTCTTTTTCGGTGTTCTTTTAGCCTTATATTTAGGGCTACTTTTTGGGTTATACTTTTTTGTTTTTTTACCTCTGTATTTTAGAGGCTTTTTAAGATTATACGTTTGAGTAATACGAGGGCGGGATTTTTTAGCGTTATTCTTTTTTCTCGCTGTTCTCGTTTTTCTCGTTTTTGCAATAATAGGGGCTTTTTGAATTGACCCATCTTTATCAAATTTTTGAGCGGTATTTTTTTTGCTCAAATCTTCAATAATAATCCCATTTAAATTAGCGGGGGTTGATGTTGTTTCATCTGTGAAAGGGGTTGTTTGAGCGATTGTATTGGTTGGCGATACTTTGTTTACACTAACGGATTGCGGCTTGGGGGCTTCTGCAACGGCAATCGGTTGGGCGTAAGCTGTGGGAGGATCAACTAAAACGGTAAATTCGCGATAAAGACTGCCTGCTGACCAATTAACTTCAATCAAAAAATCAAGAAAGGGTTCTCTTAACGCTTCAGTGGATGTTAATTGAATAACAACGGCGCCATTCGATTTTTTTTTGGTTGCAAATTTTATTTTTGAAAGAAAATAACTCCACTTTACCCCAGCGGCATCAAATTTTTCGGGAGGAGCAAGACGAACTTTAATATCATCAATATCTTCACCTGCCGATGCAGAAACCACCAAAGCAATTTCAGCCCTTAATTTTTGATTAAGCGATGAGTGTAATTTAATATTACCTACGCCTAATGAATAACTAGTTGCGGGTGCTAGTAATGATATAGCCGCAAAGGCTTTAGTCAAATTACGCACGTTTGCTCTCCTTCCAAGTATTTACCACAGTTTTTTTCCGCGAACAGTCAAAATATACACCTTCTAAGCTTAGACTAGATGTAGTTTTTTACCAGCTCTTCTGCTATTTGCACGCTATTTAGTGCGGCCCCTTTTCTTATATTGTCAGCGACAACCCATAAGTTAATGCCTTTAGGATGGGAAATATCTTCTCGTATGCGACCTACAAAAACATCATCCTCACCTGATGATTCGGTGACTGCAGTAGGGTAAATGCCGTCTTTATGTTCATCTATAACCGTAATATTTGCTGAATTTTTTAACAATTTTGTGACTGTTTTAGCATCAATTTTAGTTTTGGTTTCAATATGAATGGCTTCAGAATGTCCATAAAAAACAGGCACTCTAACGGCAGTTGCATTTACTTTTACAGTCGAATCCCCTAATATTTTTTGAGTTTCCCAAACCATTTTCATTTCTTCTTTGGTATAACCATTATCCATAAAAACATCAATTTGAGGTAAGACATTAAAAGCAATTTGCTTAGGATAAACTTCGGTTGTAATGGATTTTCCATTTAATAATTGACCACATTGCTGAACGAGTTCTTTAATCGCTTCTTTACCTGTACCTGAAACCGCTTGATAAGTTGCTACATTAATTCGCTCAATACCTACTGCATCATAAATGGGTTTTAAAGCCACTAACATTTGAATCGTTGAACAATTAGGGTTAGCAATAATGCCACGATTTTTATAATCAGCGACTTTTTCAGGATTCACTTCAGGAATAACCAACGGAATATCATCGTCATAACGAAACTGTGAGGTATTATCGATGACAATACAGCCAGCCGCTGCCGCTTTAGGGGCGTACTCAGCAGAGACGGATGCCCCTGGTGAAAATAATCCAATTTGAGCTTTGGAAAAATCAAATTCTGCTAAATCTTCAACCTTTAATGAACCCCCTTTAAAAGGGATGCGTTTACCGACTGAACGACTACTGGCTAAAGCATAAACTTCGCCAACAGGAAAATTACGTTGTTCTAATATAGCCAGCATTGCTTCGCCAACCGCTCCTGTTGCGCCAACAATAGCAACATTATAAGTTTTACTCACGTTTTTACATCTCCACTTTTTAGCATAAATACGATAGACTTAGTCGGTATTAAACTTACTAAGTCTTAATCGCTTAATTTTTGTTATTTTAAAGCCGCAACAACCGCATCACCCATTTCTGAGGTACTCACTTTTGTCATGCCTTCTGAATAAATATCAGCTGTACGAATATTACCATCTAACGCGTCATTCACCGCTTTTTCAATTCTACCTGCCACTGTTTCATTATTAAAGGTATAACGCAACATTAAGGCAACCGATAAAATAGTAGCTAAAGGATTCGCAATCCCTTGTCCTGCAATATCAGGGGCAGAACCGTGAATGGGTTCATACATGCCTTTTCCATTCACATCTAAGGAAGCCGAAGGAAGCATTCCCAATGACCCTGTGAGCATGGCTGCCGTATCAGATAAGATGTCGCCAAACATATTAGTCGTTACCATAACATCAAATTGTTTAGGGGCGCGAACTAACTGCATGGAGGCATTATCAACATAAAGATGACTTAATTCAACATCAGGATAGTCTTTCGCAACGTCTTCCATAACTTCACGCCATAACTCTGTACATTCTAATACGTTGGCTTTATCAACGGAACATAAGCGTTTATCTCTTTTTTGAGCAATTTTAAAGGCAGAATGTCCAATGCGACGAATTTCAGATTCGGTATAAACTAAGGTATTAAAGCCTTGTTTTTCGCCATTTTCTAAGACTCTAACTCCGCGTGGTTGACCAAAATAAATGCCGCCTGTTAATTCACGCACAATCATTAAATCTAAGCCAGAAATCACTTCTGGTTTTAAGGTTGAGGCATCGGCTAACTGTGGGTACAACAATGCAGGGCGTAAATTAGAAAATAATTCTAATTCTGAACGTAAGCCTAATAAGCCTTTTTCAGGACGTAAAGCAATTTCCAAAGATTCCCACTTTTTACCGCCCACAGCCCCTAATAAAACCGCATCCGCCACTTTAACTAAATCAATCGTTTCTTGAGGAAAAGGGGTTTTATGAACATCATAGGCCGCGCCGCCAATCAAACCGTCTTCAAAGGTGAACCCTAAATCCATATCTACATTGAGGACATCTAAAACCTTAAGGGCTTCTGCGATAATTTCTGTGCCAATGCCATCGCCTGCTAAGACTGCTATTTTTTTTGTCATTCTTTTTGATTCCTTAATTTTTATGCAAATAGCCAAGGTGCGCGCTTTGCACGTTGGATTTCGTAGGCTTTAATGTCATCGGCTTGTTGTAAGGTTAAGGCAATATCATCCAAACCTTGTAATAAACGTTCTTTGCGACTGGGGTCAATCTCAAAGGTAATGACTTGATTATCAGGGTTTATAAGGGTTTGGTTTTCTAGATCAACACTGAGTTGATAACCTTTTTTTTCTTCGTTGAATAAACGTTCAACCTGTTCTGAAGGTAAAACAATCGGCAAAATCCCATTTTTAAAGCAGTTATTATAGAAAATATCTGCAAAACTTGGGGCAATAATTACCCGAAATCCATGATCATCTAATGCCCAAGGCGCGTGTTCTCTGGATGAGCCACAGCCAAAATTTTCGCGTGTTAATAAAATGTGCGCCTCTTTATATTGAGGCTGATTCATCACGAAATCCGTATTTAAAGGGCGGTTTGTGCAATCCATATCAGGCTCGCCACGATCTAAATAACGCCACTCATCAAATAAAAAAACACCAAAACCAGTACGATGAATGGATTTTAAAAATTGTTTAGGGATAATGGCATCGGTGTCAATATTTGCTCTGTCCAATGGCATTACGATTGAAGTTAATGTTGTAAATGCTCGCATTTTTATGTCTTTATTTTAAGAATAAGTGTTAATAATATGTTGAAAAATACCTAATAAACCACCGACATTATCTAAATAATGGCGTTTATTATCAATAATAATTTGCTTATTTTCCAGTTTAAGAAATTGCCACGCATCGCTATTACTAATGCAACCGTAAATGCAAGGAATAGAAATATCATGTTTTTGATTAAAGAGGTCAGCCCCTATCATTTGAGCAATACATTGCGCCATACCATAATCAATGTTGTCATTTTTAGCTTCAACCAAAGCAAAAATGGGACTTTCTAAGAAATAAGAATGTGGGTTATTACTAAAAATAAAATCACATTCACCATTTAAGCCTTGTTTGTTATCTGCATTTAATAAAATACCTGAATAAAGTGAAATTTTATGCTGATTTTTTTTTAAAATTTCAGCTAAAATCGGCATAATAACTAATTCAGATTTAGCCTTTTCACTCGTAAGCGGAATTAAGTTAGCTATATTTAAACTTTCGATTAACCACGCGCTTTGCTCTAAACTTTCAATATTCGTAAATAAAGACTGTTTTTGGATTTCAATTTCAAACTGGATTTTAAGTTTTTCTAGGGTGAATTTTTTATAGGACACTAAAAATTACTCCAAAATATGGGGTTCTTTTTTAAATGATTTTAAAAAACGTTTTAATTCATTTAAACATTTATGCTCAAAATCCCAAATAGATTTTCCTAATGCTGCTTTCATATCACATTTTCGATGTGCTTGATTTCTATCACGCCCTTGACAAGTATCATAGCGAATATAAAACCTAACCCATTCTTTTAATAAATCCTTTTCCTTAAAAATTTCATTTTTATTTTTTAAACAATTAACCCATTTATCCAAACAATCTGCATGAGGTGAGTCCTTAGATTTTATTTCCTTTAAAATATTTTCTAATTCACCTTGTCCATTTAAATTAACAAAATAACAAGCCAATTCAAATTCTGTATCTTCATCTGCTACAAGCGTAATAAACTCATGTGTATCACTGATAGTTTTGGCTACCAATTTAAGACGGGACATCCAGCAATTTCAAAGGGTTAGAAAACACACGCTTTCGACTATTTCTAGGAAGCGGTAACTCGCCCATTTCATTCAGTAGCCATGAAAACAAGTCTGGAAACTCGGTATCAAATAAACGCATGGCGGCGGTTGTGCCATCCTCACGTTTGATTCCGTAGTTATGAATGACCGTCAACGCGTTTAATCGCTTTTTATTCAAACCTCGCCCATTGCGATACATTTGCGATAAACAGCCATTTCGCCCTTCCACCGCAGATGAACTGCGTTGAAACTGCCTTGCCATATGCTCCGCCAATGTTAGCCATCGCTGCATTTCACTGATTGATAACTTTGCACTAAATGGGTCTGATTTGAGCTTATCAGACGCGGTTTCCCAAGCTTTTCGATAGTTTTCCTTTGACCTGCGGCTTTTAGTTTGTTCCATTTTCTGATGCCAATAAACAACGGGTAATAATGTTGTGGTCAACCAATATTCGGTATCCGCATCAAGCCCCAAATTTTGCAAGGTTTCGCGTACCCAAAGCCACCAAAAACTGATGGATACCGCTAACGGTTTTATTTGATTACGAAACTTTTTCATCACGCCTTTATGATCGTTAATCCCTTGTTTTTCCGCTATTTTTTCAAAGGCTCGCGCTCTTAACTCTAGCAACTTCTCAACCTGTTCCGCATCGTTTCTACGACTATCATTGAGTGAAAAAGGATGAACTTCATCCGCAATCCCTTGTAAGTTTTCGTGATAATCTGTTTGTATTTTTTTGGCTTCTTCAAGCTCTTTTTCAGCCGTTATCCGTGTTGTTTTAAGTCCAATAATTTTCTGCATCGTTGCCGTTTTAGAAACAGTAGACTCTGCGGTTTGCGCTGCTTGCCGCTGTTTTTCAGCCCTTGCTGCACGCCTGCCGATTTTCGCGCCTAACCAGCGACTCATATCTTGTTGAGCATGAAAAATATCTGCCCCCGATTCGCACTTAAACCCCGTCACTGCCATTTTTATCAACGCCTTAGCGCGATCACTAATCGCATGATTAACCTCAATGCCTAATGATTCTAATCGTGGCGAAACCTTTTTATACCAAGTATCGTAGCACCTATCATCGCTAATATCTTCCAACAAAAGATAGCCAGAACGTAAGTCCATTAAAACTAAAATCATAAAGTTGCCGAAAAAGTCTCATCCAGCCCAGCAACAACTTTACGTGTTTGTTTTTTCACACTTTTTCGCATTCTTGCTGAAACTGCGGCAATAAGACTTCCATTTTATTGATTTGAGTCCGCAGTGCGTCGGGTGATACGCCCACATGGGTGTCAATCCGTATCATTTTAAAAAACAGCGATAAAGTCTCTGCACCTACGCCTGCCTTTAATCCAAAGACATACAAGGCGGAAAACACCATTAATCTTTGCCAAGAACTACCTGCCTCGGTTTCCCATAATGATGATTCAGGATGTCGATTTCGCTTTGTTTGCGCTTGACGATGACGATGCACACTGCTTTTTGAGCGACCAACAATTGAAGCTAAGTTACGAACAGTTTGCTTGCCTGTTGTTGTAATTTCAGCGATAATTGCGTGACTAGCTGCGCGTATTTTCTGTGTTGTTCTGTTTTTTTAGTCATTAACCTATGATACAAGAATATCGCAGTTAGTTCTTTATTTTGTCCCGTCTTAAGTTGGTAGCCATAGTTTTTGAGTTATTTTGAAAAATATCCTGAATAAAACCATTAATTATTGTTAGCCGCTCTGCTTGTGTTTTTTTATCTTGATCAAGAATTATTCCAACTTTTTTTATGTCGTCATTTTTAATGGCTGTATTTTTAAGTACGTTTAATGATTAGACTTGTTCTTTCAGAAGAAGTTAATATATCATGTTAAAATTCCATAGGATAGCCGCTAAAAAAGAAAATAAATCTTTTACACCTTATTTTTTATTTCTAAACTTGTCAACTAGGCATCTATATCTTTTCATTCCACCGATTACATGCTCAACAATGACTCTTTCACGACTCATCTCTTTGTTTTCTTTTTTTGATTTTCAGTTAATGTTGGGTTTGGATTATGCTTAGATTTATTTGGTTTTTTATGAGGAATATTTACCGAATTAGTTTTATATTCATTATTAAACCCCAAATAACCTAAATCAATAAATATATTAAAATTACTAAACCAATTTAATTCTGGATTAAATTCTTTTTAAACATTCCATAATCATGATTTTTACCGGAAAACTAACCCCAATATATAAAATTAAATGACCTAAAGAAGCTATAGTGGTATTTTTAATTGTATGCTGTTTTTTTACCACTGTAAAATTCATTTTGTTCTTCATAGTCACTAGGGCGTTGTACAGCACGCTCTGTAGCATCTATTATCAATGTTTGAACTCCGCCAAAAGCCTGCTGCATTTCTTCAGGGGTTGAAAAACTTGTTGCAGGTAAAACATTAAATATATCTAACGTCTTTATTAAAATTGGAAATAATTTGTATACATGAGTATGGGCGCATGATTTATTCATATTAAAAGAAAACCCTAAGTGATCGAAAGTAGAATAACACTTCATATAATTTAATATAAATAATAATTTGTCTGCGGGTGTTTTTAATGTGCTATCTAAACCACTACCGTATTTTCTTTCTTTATTTTCATGTTTTTCTTTTTGATCTTCAATAAGGGTCTTTTCAAATAGAGATAATAGTAAAATAAAATGTTCTGTTTTTAATCCTGTTAAAGCTCTTAACTGTCTATCATCATAAATTCTTGGTAAAATTTCTTTTATTTTCATGTTATACTTTGATTTTTATTTTTTATAGAAATTTATTATAAAGCTTATTTATTATTTTTAATAATTTAATTTAAAGTTTATTTATTAGGCTGTATCAACTGATTGTGAGTGTTATCAAGTATATGTAAGTAATTGATTTTAATATATTTTATTTAGAAGAACAAGTCTATTCTTTAAGATTTCCCTCGCCGCCTAAACATTCATAATCTATATTTATCCAGTCATCTATCCGATATTCATTCCCTAAATTTTTAATGATTGCTTCAAAAAATAATTTATCATTTTCACTTTCTACAAGTAAAAGGTTCTTCATTATTATGAATCCCCCCTAATTCCAATATTTCGTTCAAGTTCAAAATTTAGTGTGTCTAAATTATGTTTTATCGCTTTTATCTTCTGTGTCTTTTGGCTTCTAACCATTTCAAAATAAGCGGCATCTTCAGGGAACTTTTGAGCAACAGAAGTAAATGCCTTAATCATTTCTAAGCTATGCGTTGTCGAAAAAATTTGTACCTTGTATTCAATCGCCAAGTTAAACAACATTTCCCATATTTTTTCTTGATTAGTAAAATGAATGCCATTTTCAATTTCGTCTATTAAAACAATAGAATTTTCGTTATTAATAATACGCAAAATAATCTCGGCTACTTTATTAATCGCATCACCAAATAAACTAATCGGCATTTTTTTTTCATTTCTCCGTTGAAGATATAAACAAGGTTCTCCTATTGAAAAAACATCAATTTTTTCAATCGTTTTATCTATTATTTGAAAAGCGTCTAAAAGAATCTCTTCATTCATATCGTTATCATAACGAACAGCATCATATGTTTTCGCTAATTCAGATGGAGACAAAGAAGAAAACGTGGTTATGAAATGTGCTTTATTAAGTTTTAAGTTGGTCTTATCGCTACGTCCAACAATACCTTCTCGACTAGAAACTAAAGAAAAATCTTGTCCCAATTCTTTTGTCTTTACATTCAAAATTGATTTTGAGGTTTCCTTATTGGGGAAGTTTGAGCTAACTTCTTCTTTATCAGAAAAATTAAGTAATTCCTTCTTATTTTCATCGCAACTTAATGTAATTGTATTTTCATTCAATTTATTATCAATGCTTTTTAATTCAATTTCATGATCTTTAATTTGCTGAAAAAATAAAGTATCCCAAGTTCTCTCGGGCATTTGTTTATTAAATTCATAAGATGCTTTTCTTATCTGTTTTTGTAAAAATAAAATACTAAAGGCATCTGCAGTTTCAGTAAGAAAAAGCGCTTCCAATAAAGCAGTTTTTCCAGAATTATTCAACCCACCCAAAAGATTCACCCCTCCAAATTGGGTTATTTTAGTGTCTTTAAAACAACGGAAGTTTTTAATTTCAATAGATTCAATCATGCTAATATTTAATTTTTATGAGAAGCTTAAAAAATACCCTTAAGCTTCTTCTCTCATTATTAAGAATATTTACAAGGCTCTTACATCGACAAAATGCCCAGCAATCGCCGCCGCTGCCGCCATCGCAGGACTCACTAAATGTGTTCGTCCGCCATAACCTTGTCGTCCTTCAAAATTACGATTAGAAGTCGAGGCACACCGCTCACCCGCTTCTAATTTATCGGCATTCATCGCTAAACACATCGAACAACCTGGATCACGCCATTCAAAGCCTGCGTCAATAAAAATTTTATCTAAGCCTTCTTCTTCCGCTTGCGCTTTAACCAAACCAGACCCTGGAACAATTAACCCTAACTTAATCGTATCTGCAATATGTTTACCTTTAACCACAGCCGCCGCTGCTCTAAAATCTTCAATACGCCCATTGGTACAAGAACCAATAAATATTTTGTCTAATTGAATATCAGTGATCGCTTGCCCTGCTTTTAATCCCATATATTTTAACGCATTCTCAATCCCTTGCTTTTTAACCGTATCGGTTTCATTCGCAGGATCTGGAATAAATTCATCAATCGCAATCACAAGTTCTGGCGATGTCCCCCAGCTCACTTGCGGTTTAATCTCTGAGGCATCAAAATTTAACACTTTATCAAACACAGCATTGTTGTCTGAATGCAAATTATTCCACGCACGTTCCGCCGCAAACCAATCGCCATCTTTAGGGACTGAAGGTTTACCACGATAATAATCAAGCGTCACCTCATCAACCGCAATTAAGCCTGTTCTCGCACCCGCTTCTATCGCCATATTACAGATAGTAAAACGCCCTTCCATTGACAAGGCACTAATCGCATCGCCTGCAAATTCAATCGCATAGCCATTACCGCCTGCTGTACCAATTTCACCAATCACAGCAAGGACAATATCTTTAGCGGTAATCCCTGCATTAACTTCACCGTTGATTTTAATCAACATATTTTTAGATTTTTTCTGAACCAAGCATTGTGTGGCTAGTGCATGTTCAACTTCAGATGTACCAATCCCAAAGGCTAAAGCACCTGATGCTCCATGTGTTGACGTATGTGAATCCCCACAAACAATCGTCATCCCTGGTAAGGTTACCCCTTGTTCAGGTCCTATGATATGCACTACGCCTTGACGTGGATCACTCATCCCATATTCTATAATATTAAACTCAGTACAGTTTTTATCTAACGTTTCAACTTGTAGTTTTGCGACAGGATCGGTAATCCCTTTATCTCTATCAATAGTTGGAACATTGTGATCGGTGACTGCCAAATTGCGTGAAGATCGCCATACACTCCTATTCGTTAGCCGTAACCCTTCAAAGGCTTGCGCCGAAGTCACTTCATGAATCAGTTGTCGATCAATATAAATTAAACATGAGCCATCATCGTAAGTTGAAACCACATGATCTTGCCATAATTTGTCGTATAAAGTTTGTGCGGACATAATTTTTTTATTCGTTAAGTTAGCGATTAAAGTATTTTTTAATTTGTAAGCGCTGAAAAGACTTTTTGAGTAATTTCACTGACTGAGCCGACACCTGCAATGGAATTAAAATTGGCAGTTTGTGAGTCAGCTGCATAAAAATCAACTAACGGTTTTGTTTGTTGATGATAAACATCTAAACGTTTACGTACCGTTTCTTCCTTATCATCATCACGTTGAATCAATTCCTCTCCCGTGACATCATCAAACCCTTCATTCTTAGGTGGATTAAATTTAATATGATAAGTTCGCCCAGAGGCTAAATGTACCCGTCGTCCTGCCATGCGTTTAATAATTTCTTCATCCTCAACAGCAATTTCTAAAACCTCATCAATCACCATGCCCAATTCAATCAAACCTTCTGCTTGAGCAATGGTACGTGGGAAACCATCTAATAAAAAGCCGTCTTTACAATCTGTTTCTGTAATTCGTTCTTTAATAAGTCCTAAAATAATATCATCCGAGACCAGGCCTCCCTCATCCATGACTTTTTTAGCTTCTAATCCTAAAGCCGTTCCAGCTCTCACAGCCGCACGCAACATATCCCCTGTAGAAATTTGTGGAATCCCGTATTTCTCAGTAATAAACTGAGCTTGAGTTCCCTTGCCCGAACCAGGGCTACCTAAAAGGATAATACGCATAAATGACTCCAAAAAAATTTAAAATTTAAATGTTATCGCTTTAATGAAAAATTAAGCAATAACCACAAAACTTTTCATTTTAGCCTAAAAAGCTTTAAATGAGTAATCTCTTGTAAAAATTCTTAAAATTCCTTATTCTTAACCGATTAATATTATCAGGAGATAACCTATGCAAGTAAAAGACCTTATGACCGCTAAAGTGTACACTGTCACCCCCAATGATTTGATAGAGTCTTTTTTCTAATTCATTATGAAAAGTTACGTCATTTACCTGTGGTTGAAAAAGGTAAAGTGGTGGGCATTATTTCTGATAGGGATATGTACAAAGCTTTAGGGCCTAAAAGTAATTCTAAAATTATTGAAACAAACCCTGAAAATACGGAACTTCATGTCGTTGCTAAAAAAGTAAGACATATTATGAAACGAGGCGTTATTACCGTTTTGCCAAAAACGCCTGCATCAGAAGCGGCGGCTTTGATGACAGAGCATCGAATTGGAGCATTACCCGTTGTTGAAAATGAAAAGTTAGTGGGTATTTTAACGTCAACAGATATATTAAAAGTCTTTACTAAATTAGAAAACCAGAAAGAAAAACAAAAAAATACAAAAAAATAAGTGGTTATTTTAATGGCTAATAGTTTGTCCTATTTAAGATAAACAACGGAAAGTACACCGCAGCGTGACAGGCAAGTTTTGCGGGTGTACTTTCTTGCGTAGCCTTAGTTAAATAAATTAATAATTTCAGGGGGTAATTTAGGGGTTGCCCCTTGTTGACTACAAACAAAGGCTGCTAATTGGTTTGCACACGCGTGGATATAATCTAATTCAAAATTATTTAAAACCCCGAAAGCAATCGCAGCGGTAAAAGCATCCCCTGCGCCTACGCTGTCTTTAATCTCAACATTAAGACCGTTATGAACTGACTTTTGTGATTTGGTATACAGCAGGCTTCCCTGTGCCCCTTTCGTTAAAATACACAACTGTAAAGAGTAGCGTTCACTTAACGTGGCTAACATTTGGTTTTCGCTCCCTAAAAGATTAAATAATGATCCAATACAGTGCAATTCGTCGCTATTAACTTTAAAAATAGTGGCTCGTTTTAATGACTGATGAATAATATCAGGGGTATAAAATTGTTGGCGTAAATTAATATCAAATAAACGTAATGCTGTTTTAGGAACCGTATCTAAAAAAGTAATAATACTTTGTGCTGATAATGGCGACCGTTGTGCCAATGTTCCAAAACAAACGGCATCAATAGAGTTCATGAAATGTGGAGAAATGGTGGGAATAAAATCCCAAGCAACGTTACCCGTAATTTCATAATCAGGTGCGCCGTGGTCATCAAGGTAAACACGAACAGACCCCGTTTTATGTTGGAGGTCTATTTTAAGGTAATCATGATTAATACCTAAAGAGGTTAAATCACGTCTAATCGCATGTCCCTCTTTATCATTACCAACACAAGAGGCAATATAGGTTTGAATCGTATTTAAGCCAATAGATTGAATATGATAAGCAAAATTAGCAGGGGCACCGCCTAATTGCCTGCCTGTTGGTAGTAAATCCCACAAAATTTCACCTAAACCAATAATATGTTTCATTTGTTTTTCATAAAAAAGTTAAGATTTTAATAAAATAACTACTTGCTAACAAACTAACTAATCCACTATAATGACCCGATCACTTGACCAAGTTTGTTTAATGATTGGCAATTGAAGGCGCGTAGCTCAGTTGGTTAGAGCACCACCTTGACATGGTGGGGGTCGGTGGTTCGAATCCACTCGTGCCTACCAAACACTTAAAGCACTGCTTCGGCGGTGCTTTTTTATTTGTCCCCTAGTCTACTAAAAAAATAACATGCCTGTCATTACGCTGCCCGATGGTTCCCAACGCGAATATCAACACGCAGTTTCCGTTATGGAAGTTGCTCAGTCTATTGGTTCAGGTCTTGCTAAGGCTACTTTAGCGGGGCGAGTTAATGATACCTTAGTTGATGCTAGTACGTTAATTGAAACCGACGCGACCTTACAAATTATTACCGCTAAAGATGAGGATGGGCTTAAAGTCATTCGTCATTCAAGCGCACATCTACTTGCCCAAGCGGTTAAACAATTATTTCCAGAAGCTCAAGTTACGATCGGCCCTATCATTGAGAATGGTTTCTTTTATGACTTTGCTTATAAACGTGCCTTTACACCCGATGATTTAAAAGTCATTGAAAAAAAGATGCAACAATTAGTCTCTGAAAATATTGAAATTTCACGTTCTTTATTATCACGCGATGAGGCGGTTGCTTTCTTCGAAGATCAGGGTGAAACTTATAAAGCTGAAATAATTGCCTCTATTCCTGCGAATGAAGCCTTATCTTTGTATAAACAAGGTAACTTTATCGACTTATGTCGGGGGCCTCATGTTCCAAGTACAAGTAAATTAAAAGTCTTTAAGCTGATGAAAATTGCAGGAGCTTATTGGCGTGGAAACTCGGACAATGAAATGCTACAACGTATTTATGGCACCGCATGGGCGAGTAAAAAAGATTTGAAAGATTACTTGCACCGTTTAGAGGAAGCTGAAAAACGCGATCATCGAAAACTGGGCAAAACGCTTAACCTATTCCACATGCAAGAAGAAGCCCCAGGTATGGTTTTTTGGCATGAAAAAGGTTGGTTTATTTATCAACAAGTTGAACAATATATCCGCGAAAAATTACGCGTCAATGGCTATGGTGAAATAAAAACACCTCAAGTGGTTGATCGGACACTCTGGGAAAAATCGGGACATTGGGATAAATTTGGGGAAATGATTTTCACCACCCATTCAGAACATCGTGATTATGCCATTAAGCCAATGAACTGCCCTTGTCATGTTCAGGTTTATAACCAAGGCTTAAAGAGTTATCGTGATTTACCCGTTCGACTGGCTGAGTTTGGCTCATGTCATCGCAACGAACCGTCAGGAACATTACATGGCTTAATGCGTGTGCGTAATTTTGTTCAAGATGATGCGCATATTTTTTGTACCGAAGCACAAATTCAAGGTGAGGTTTCGACCTTTATTGATTTATTATTTGAAGTTTACAACGATTTTGGCTTTGATAATATCATTATTAAGCTATCAACGCGCCCCGAAAAACGAGTGGGTGATGACAGTGTTTGGGATAAAGCAGAAACTGCCCTAGAATTGGCATTAAATAACAAAGATTTAAACTGGGAGCTACAACCAGGTGAAGGCGCATTTTACGGTCCTAAAATAGAATTTTCATTAAAAGATTGTATTGGACGTGTTTGGCAATGTGGCACAATTCAAGTGGATTTTTCCATGCCAGAACGATTAGATGCGACTTATATTGACGAAGAAAGTCATCGTAAAACCCCTGTTATGCTACATCGTGCTATATTAGGATCGTTAGAGCGGTTTATCGGAATCTTAATTGAAGAACATGCTGGAATGTTCCCATTATGGCTTTCTCCTGTGCAAATAGTTATCTTAAATATTGCCGCACGTCATCAAGAATATATGGAAAAAATCTATGCCAAATTAGAAAAACAAGGTATTAGAGTGAAAATAGACTTGAGAAATGAGAAAATAGGCTTTAAAATCCGTGAACATTCGATGCAACGAATTCCTTACTTGGGAATTATTGGTGATAAAGAACTAGAAAATGACACTATCACGTTGCGCTCACAAAAAGGTGACGATTTGGGCAGCTTCTCAATTGATGAACTGGTTTTAAAGTTAAAACAACAAATTGAAAGCCGACAATAATTATTATTTCGGAGGATTAGGGTATCGCTTCTAAAAAAGAAACTACACGGATGAACAATACTATTACTGCAAGACGGGTAAGGTTAATTGGTGTAGAGGGTGAACAGGCTGGCATTGTATCGTTGATAGATGCCAAACAAAGAGCTTATGAAGCAAATATGGATTTGGTTGAGATATCACCCAATGCAGATCCACCTGTTTGCAAAATCATGGATCACGGTAAATTTATTTTTGAACAAAATAAAAAATTACAAGCGGCCAAGAAAAAACAAAAACAGATTCAGGTAAAAGAAATTAAATTTCGACCTGGAACTGACGAAGGAGACTACCGAGTTAAGTTGCGAAATTTGACTAAATTCTTAAATGAAGGTAATAAAACTAAAATTACTGTCCGTTTTCGAGGCCGAGAAATGGCCCATCGAGAAATTGGTATGGAGTTACTGAAACGAATTGAAGGCGATTTGAAGGAATTGGCCATTGTCGAACAATTTCCTAAAATGGAAGGACGACAAATGGTTATGGTAATGGCCGCAAAAAAGAAAAAATAAATAAGGTAGGCAAACCCAACTGATTGTTAATCAGTCGGGTTTTCTTGTTTAAGGCCTTTAGGAAAAGGTTATAAGTAAACGAATCAAGAGCCACGCATTTTGCCTTGATACGTTATTTTATCAGGGATGTTTTTAATTAATAGGAGCAAAACAAATGCCAAAAATGAAAAGCCATAGTGGTGCTGCCAAGCGTTTTAAGAAAAACGGTAAAGGCAATTTTAAATGTGGGCAATCACATCGTCGCCATATTTTGACCAAAAAAAGCACGAAGCGTAAAAGACAGTTACGCGCAGCGGCTACTGTTCACCCTAACGACGCGCCCATGATTGCGCGGATGTTACCTTACAGTTAATTAACAGGAGAACAGTATGGCTAGAGTAAAACGTGGTGTAACAGCCAGAGCAAGACATAAAAAGATTTTAAAGCAAGCGAAAGGGTATTATGGTGCGCGTAGTCGCGTCTATCGTGTTGCTAAACAAGCGGTCATTAAAGCGGGACAGTATGCTTACCGTGACCGTAAACAAAGAAAACGTCAATTCCGTGCGTTATGGATTGTACGTATTAATGCGGCCTCTCGTTTGTGTGGTATTTCGTACAGCCGATTAATTAATGGCTTAACGAGAGCAAATGTCGCTATTGATCGTAAAGTTTTAGCGGATCTTGCCGTCCGTGATATGGACGCATTTGCGGCCATTGCTGAAATTGCAAAAGCAAATCAAAGTCAGCCTTAATTCATTTTAAGATTGATTTGAATAAAAAAGGGAGCCTCGGCTCCCTTTTTTTTGAATCGTTATAAAATTTATCGCATTCGATGATTCATCGCTTATTATGGATTATGAGAGGTTAAATTAGCGAGTGCTTGCGTCAAAACTTTAATATCATCCATTATCCACGTGGGTTGATAACCGACATGTTGTATGTCGTTTTCAGATGAAATTCCTGTTAAGACCATGACACTACGAATCCCTGCCCGCACACTGCCTAAGATATCGGTATCTAAACGATCGCCAATAGTGATTGTTTCAGCGGCTTCTGTTTTTAATAAACTTAGGGCATCTTGATACATTAACGGCTCAGGTTTCCCCAGTGTTTGCGCACTAATTCCACCCGTTGCCGTTTTTAAGGCTTCAATAATAGAGCCATTTCCAGGGACAAGTCCTTTTTCAGTGGGTAATGTGGTATCGCCATTGGTAGCAATAAATTTTGCGCCTGCGCGTATCGTTAACGTTGCTGTTGCCAATTGTTTCCATTCAAGCTGTCGGTCTAATCCACAAACAACAACGTCTGCATCCGCTGTTTCATCAACGCCTTTCAAATAATAGCCTTGAGCGAGTAAGGCTTCTTTTAAGCCCGCTTCCCCGATCATAAATAATTTATTTTCTTGCGGGGGATAATGTTTAGCCAAATAAAGTGCCGTGACCATGCTGGATGTTAACACCTCATTATTTTTCACTTCAACCTTCATTTTACGCAATTTAGTGACGTATTCGGTTTGTGTGAGTGTTGAATTATTGGTGGCAAGGATAAAAGGAATTTTCTTTTCTCGAAGCAGGTCAAAAAATTCATTTAAGCCTGCTAGCGGTTGGTTTCCATGCCATAAGACCCCGTCCATATCAATAATCAGACCCCGAATATTCGTGAAACTTTCTAAATTAGAGTGTGTATTTTTCATAAAATTAATAGTGTATTTTAAAGAGTTATCAATACGCAAATAAGAGTGCTTATTCGACACAGGAAATGACGGGGGTATTAAACTTATCCCCAATGTAAATTAGCGGTTCTCACAGGCGCGTCCCATAATGCGATTAACGCGTCATCCATAATTGTTAATGTAATGGAACACCCCGCCATGTCTAATGAAGTCGTATGGTTTCCAACTAAGGAGCGAATTATTTTAACCTCATGGGCAGCTAAAAATTGAGCGGCTAGTTCATAGATTAAATATAACTCCATCAGTGGAGTTGCTCCAAAACCATTGATATGTAGCAATACTTGCTGTCCTGACGATAAGTTTAAATCCTCATCAATTGCTTTCATCAGCTGATCTACAATTTCACTGGCATTCGTCAATACCTTGGTTTCACGCCCATGCTCACCATGAATACCGACCCCCATTTCCATTTCATCATCCGCTAAATCAAAGGTGGGCATCCCTAATGCAGGCACCGTGCAACTGCTTAACGCAACCCCCATTGAAGCCGTTGCCTGATTGACTTTATCACCCAACGCTTTACAGGTGGCTAAATCCGCTCCTTGTTCCGCCGCTGCGCCCACTATTTTCTCCACAATTAACGTGCCAGCCACTCCCCGTCGTCCTGTACTATGATCTTTAGGAAGTGAAACATCATCACAGACCAAAACACGCGCATTGTCATAATCAATCATTTCGGCGGCCATTTCAAAATTCATCACGTCGCCTGCATAATTTTTAACAATAAATAAGACTCCCGCGCCATTTTCTACCGCATTTGCCGCTGCAATCATTTGTAGGGGGGTTGGCGAGGTAAATATCTCACCAGGGCAAGCGGCATCCAACATTCCTTCGCCCACAAACCCTGAATGTAAGGGTTCATGTCCCGTTCCGCCGCCTGAAATTAAGGCAACTTTGGGATGTTTGTTAACGGCCGCCCGCTTAATAAGTTTCTCTTGAACATCATAATCAATGAGATTTGCATGAGCTTTTGCAAAGCCGGCTAAACTTTCATCTAATAATGTTTCTGGGCTATTAATAAATTTTTTCATGTGTTGGTCTCTTAGCAACGAGGACGCTCGTTAAGGTTAATTTTATAGCGTTGTAAGGCTTCCCGCTTATTTCTTAGTGCTTAAAGCATCGGGCGTAAATAATTGCTGCTCTTTCTTTTTATAACGAGCAATCATATTTTGCCCTTCTTCAGAGGTGATAAATGCGATATATTTTTTCGCCAATGAATAATTAGCTGTTTTATGAAGGGCAGGGTTTACTGCGATAACATGATAGGGGTTAAATAAAAATTTATCGCCTTCAAAAACAATGTTTAAATCAATTTTATCCTGATACGCCAGATAGGTTCCTCGGTCGGTTAGGGTATAGGCTTGTTTTTCATCCGCTATTTTTAAAACAGCCCCCATGCCTTGACCCACCGCTAAATACCAGTCGCCTTTCGGTGATACGTTAGCAATCTTCCATAATGAATTTTCTTTTTTATGGGTTCCTGAGTCATCTCCTCGTGATATAAAAGTAGATTTACTTTCAGCAATTTTTCGTAATGCCTCCCCCGCCGTTTTCGATGATTTAAGCGTTGCGCTATCGGTTTTCGCGCCTAAAATAACAAAGTCATTGTGCATCACCGCCTGCCTATCAATCCCATAGCCTGCTTCAACAAAGGCTATTTCAGCCGCAGGCGCATGGACAAAAACAAGATCCACATCGCCATTTTCAGCCAATTTTAAAGCTTTTCCTGTTCCAACCGCAATAACATCAATCCGCGCTTGATATTTTTTTTCAAAAACGGGATGCAATACCGCCAGCAAGCCTGAGTTTTCAGTACTCGTTGTCGTTGACATTTTTAAGGTATCAACCGCGTGAACCTGAATACTGACGAAGAATAAAAAAGATAAAATGATTTTTTTCATACGTTTTAAGAACCTATTGTTTAAAAATTTTAAGTTTGTTTGAAACCCGTCTTAAATCACTGATTAACCACTTAAGTCGCTCATACTTCGACAAGCTCAGCACGAATGGCTTAACCTCAACTTGCCTTGTCTTAAGTTGGTCGCCATAAAATATCACACGATGAGGTTAGGAACGTGCATGAAATAGCTTCGGCAACTTGATTCAAAAACGTTGATAACTCAAGGCTTATAAATTTAAGTTGCATGACTTAATTCGTGCTTGTTCCTTAGTCCCAGTTAGCGTCCTTAATAGCAGATGCTTTTTGATAAAGTGCGTTAGCCTCTTTAATTTTTTTTAATTTAGTTAACAGTTTTGCTTTTTGAATTAAATTAATTTTACTGGGATTAATTAGTTGGGCATTATTATAGGCTTTCAATGCCGCACTTAATTGATTAAGACGACTGTAAATATTTCCTAAATTTCGATAATTGCCATCATACCGTTTATTGAGCATGACCGCCTTCTCAAAGGCTTCGGCCGCTTTTTTTAAATCACCACTCTCTGCTAACGCTAACCCTGCATTACGCCAATTTTCATCCTTATTGGGTTCGATCCCTAACGCTTTTACAAAAGCTTGAGAGGCTTTATGATTTTCCCCGTTATGCATTAACTCAAAGCCTAATAATCGCCAATTTTCAGCCCGCTCTTTATTTATGGCGACCGCTTGATTTAAATACGTCAGTGCTTCGACATGTTTATTTAATAAACTTAACGCTTGCCCTAATTTTGTTAGAATCTGATCGTTTATAGGTGAAATGATTAACGCCTCACGATAATGAATCACCGCCGTTTCTAAGTTTATTTTTTGAGTGCTGTTATTATTGACGAGATCATTATGAATAAGAACATCGCCTATCATTTCTAGGATTTCAATATTAGCAGGTGCAATCACTCGAGCCGTATTTAACAAAAATAATGCCTCCTCCCATTCTTTTTTGGGGATGAGTTGTTTGGCTAAATGCAATAATACTTCACTATCATTAGGTGAAATTTCTCGGGCCTTACGAAAAGCTATTTCTGCTTCTTCCCTTTTTTCTTGGTAGCTTAACGATAAGCCATAGTAAAGCCACCCTTTCGCATTATTAGGGGAATTATCGGTAAATTTTTTAAATAACTGTTCAAGTTTTGGGCTATTATTTTTAGTCACTAACTCCTTTTTCATGACATAAAGAACGTCTAAAACCTTTTCTTTTTGTTGATTTTTATTATTTAAGATAATTAATCCAAAAATAATCCCGATACTCACCCCTGCAATCAATAAAAGGGCGACGTATTTAAGAAGGGAGGCATGTAACTTACTTTTTAATAAATAATGCTGACTATTTTTAAAGTTACACCCATAATGCGAGGCCCAAATTTCATTAAACTCTTCATTTTTAGACCAGTGCCATAAGGTATCTAATTGTGAGGATTTAAGTAAACTTCCCCCCTTTTCATTATGTTCATGGGTTAAATGATCTAATTGTTGATAATTTTGCTTAACCTTTTTTTCTTTTTTTATCCAGTCTTTTAAGCGAGGCCAATGATAAACAATAACATCATGGCTAATTTCGATTAATGTATCCGCTTCTAATTTTTGAGGATGTAGAGGAATTAAAAAGCCCCGCTCAGGCTGTCTAAAAACCTCAATAACCTCAATAACCTCATCAATAGAACGTTCGGTTAGCTGGGCGATGTCGTTTAATCGTATCGGCGAATGCAGTAATTTGGGAATACTTGATTCTTTTACGGTGGTTAATTGGCGAAATAAGAGTTCGGCTATTTTAAGCTGGTCTTCTTTTAATGAGTAATAGGTTTCATCTAAATGCCGAGGAAGCGCGGTCTCAAAACTATGAATACGCTGTTTTTTATAAACATCCAGAGTTAAATGATGCGTCTTTACAACACAGCCAACGTCCCAAATTCGCATTAATAAATATTGTAATAGCGGTAGCTGCTCGGCGGTATTCTTGATATTTTCAAGCAAATGCTCGGCTAACTTAGGGGAGAAAGGAAGGATAATTTCTTTTTTTATAGAGTTGTTATTTTTCTTTTCATTCGCAATGATATTTTCGAGTGATTTTTCATTTGATTCCGCCACTAAATTTTTATAAAACTGATTGATTTCTTCGGTCGTATCCACTTTTTTATCGTCACTCTTGGCTTTAGGTTTTTGATTGACTTGTGATTCTTTTAAGAATGCCTCCTTTGCCCGTTGACGCTTAATCACTTGAATCGGCTCAATCATGACCTGTCTTAATTCATCCTTAGTTAAATGAGGGGTTAAATAGAGATTCTGTTTTAGGGCGGCTTCTAATTTGGAGAAAAGCGGAATTTTATTTAAGTAACGTGAACGAAAGGTGAGAACAACATGAATATTATTCGGGGTAATCGCTTTTATGGGATGTGGACGACTGCTATCAATTAAAAAATCAACAAAGGTATGGGCTTTTTTTTCATCGTGCTTCCAAAGATGAAAAATATCTTCAAATTGGTCGCAAACTAATAATAGTTTATGCCCTTTTGCTAACGGTTTTTGATCTAATAGCGAATGTAAACTTAAACTTTGCATTAAATTTTGTCTTAAAAAACGTTGAGCTTGAGTTTTACTTTCAAAGCCTTCTAAAAGGGATTCGCCTAACGCTTCTTCTTTTAATAAGGCCTCCGTCATTTGTAAAAAAGGGGTGGAGTAAGGGCGAAAATTAGCAATATGCCATTGAACTAGGTTGTCATTTTTATTGTTTTGCACTAATCGTGCTTCAAGTCCACAGCGAATTAAAGACGTTTTTCCACAATAGGCTTCTCCAACAACGGCAAAAAAAGGGGTTGTTTCTAATAAACCTAATAGATCATTGATACAATTTTCACGACCAAAAAATAATTCATGTTCATTAGCTTGAAAGGGACGTAAGCCAACATAGGGAGCTTTATTCATAAGATTTAATTTTTACTACGCTAAAGAGAGCATAAAAAGGTATAGTATAGGGTTATTAGCATTCTTTCTCTGTTAAAAAATATCAAACACTTTTATTATTGATTAACCCTTTCGTATCCTAATCACAGACAAGGTTTTAAAATGAAAACATCCACTCAATCTAGCTATAAATTATTGACCGCTCTGGCCCTTATTTTAACCTCTATAAACACGCCCGCTTATGCCGCCGATGAGTCCAATGTTTTAAGTGTAGTGACAGGTGATTGGAATCAAGATAAAAAAACGGATGCGGCTGTGTTGATGAAAAATGATGACCTTGTTGAAATTTATATTTTTTTAGGGCAACAAAATAATACCTTAAAACAGGTACTTTATAAAAGCGATTTTATCTGGATGGGATCAATGGAGGGGACCGTTCCCTATCTGGAATCAAAAGGAAAAAAAGGGTCCTTTATTATTATGTCTGGAAATGATTCCATTGGTAGAAATCGCTGGTCTCAAGCCTTAACCATTGCCTATCGGGAAAAGGCGTTTACACTCGGTGGCTATACTTATAATAGCCGTGATACCTTAGCGCCTGATCATTCATTTGCTTGTGATCTTAATCTTTTCACAGGTAAAGGATTGAGAAATAATAAAGCGTTTAAGATTAACGCACAAAAAATTAAGCTTAAAGACTGGTCTGATGATAACGTACCCACTAAATGTCAAGAATAGCACGTCTAAACACTCGCATTAACGGCTAGTCGCGATGTTCTTTTAGGGGCCTATTGAGACGTTTTCGGTAAGCATGAATGGCGGGAAGAAGTAATAAGACCAATCCAATAAGACCGATGAATAATGGAAAAAATAAGGGTTTATTCCATTGTTTGCGTTTTTGTTGGCGAAGATTCGGATTAATTCGGGTGTATTTAAGACGGTTATTCGCCATTAAATTGGGTTTTAAATTTTGATACCAACGATGGGCTAATACAAAGTTTTTGGGATGTAAGCCAAAAACCCACGGGGCATCACGGCGAACAATCGCTTGCATTTTCTGGATCAGTTGATAACGCGGGGCCCCATTTTCCATGTTTCGCATTTTTTCAAACAAGGCATCAAACTCAGTATTATTATAATTTCCTGCATTTTCCCCGCCATGATTTACTTTGCCATTTTCACCGTAGAGAAGAAAAAAGAAGTTTTCAGGATCAGGGTAGTCTGCATTCCAGCCCCAACTAAAAATTTGAGCGTGTCCTGTCCGCATTTTTTCTTGAAAGCGGTTGTAATCGGTGGCACGAATCACTAGTTTAATACCCAGTTTTTCAAATTGTTTTCGATACCAATTCATTCGAGGTCTTTCATCAACACTGGCTGATGAGGTGTCAAAATATAAGGTTAGGGCTTCGGCTGTTTTTGGATCAATCCCATTGTCATACCCCGCTTCTTTTAATAATTGTTTGGCTTCGTTAATGGTTTTTCGTTGGCCTAAATCATGATAGACATATGGGTTAATGCCTTCTTTGCCTGCTAAAAATCCATAAATTTCAGGGGGAATCATTCCTTGAGCGGCAATACCTCGGCCATTATTAAAAATAGAAATATATTCTTCATAATCAATCGCTATCGAAATAGCTTGGCGTAATTTTCGTGCTTTTTCCGTGTTGCCACCCACCACATCATCCAACATATTAAAGCCTAAATAATAAATAGAGGTGGCGACCGTTGTTTGTAATTGAATACCTTTATTTTGCATCGCTGTGGTTAATTGAGCATCGCCATCCCCTGTAAACTGCACGGCTTGATCGAAGCTATCGGAGGCAATACCTGAGGCATCATAATAACCTTGTAAAAATTTATTCCAATAAGGCAGGGTTTCTTTTTCAAGGGTGTAGACGACTTTATCAATAAAAGGTAAGGCTTTACCCGCATCGTTTAATAGCCCGTGTTGACGGTCTTGTTTTTCACCGTCTAGGGGGTAGTTTTCGCCATGAAAATTAGGGTTTTTAGATAACACCATGCGTCGATTCGGGTTGTTTTCTGAGAGTAAATACGCACCTGTTCCGATAGGGTACCAATCTAAACTAATGTTTCGGGTTAATAGTTCGGGTTGGGCATAAAAAGTATCGGCTTCCCACGGTATCGGTGCAAAAAAAGGCATGGCCAAC
Organism: Methylococcales bacterium; assembly: GCA_030949405.1. Lineage (NCBI taxonomy): Bacteria > Pseudomonadati > Pseudomonadota > Gammaproteobacteria > Methylococcales > Methylococcales bacterium. The sequence continues at coordinate 671,848 of JAUZSN010000002.1, forward strand.
CAAAATCGAAATTGCGGGTATTTTCCCTTGATCCGAATTTTATATTGATAGCGACTTAAGGCGGTGACACCTGTTAAGGTTAATTCTTTTAGGGCAGTTTTTGGTAATGATTTTAAAGGCTCAGCAAAGGCTGAAAATCCCTCAATATGTTGCTTCATAATTTCAGCAATGGGGGAATGAATTTTAGGGTGGGCAAGACGTTTTATTTGATAAACATAATCTTCCGCAATTAATTCACGAGTGCCTGTATTTTTAAAATCATTTAAAGTATGAATGGATTCTAAGGTCGTTTCATTGAGTTGATGATAGCGAAAATGCCCGTCTTTATCTTTGGCAAAGGCAGGATGCGGTTGATAGTGAATATTTTGTTGGATGTCAATAATGTAATCACTGAACGCAATCTCATTTTCATCGGCATCCGTCGCTAATAACTCGCCCTTTTTATTTAAATACTGAATCGTTGGCAGTCGAGTGGCCGTTAACGGGATCAGTTGATAGGGACGTTTTAAATAATGATATTGAAAGGGGGGCTCATAAATTTGGGCAATAAAGGTGTATTCATTAGCACTGTAAGAAACCGCTGGGTCTAAATGTTTGGGTCTTTCTGAAAATGAGGCGTATAAATTATTTAACGAATCATCCTCGGTTGGGTAAGGATTATTAAGCTCGGTTAAATCACAGGCGGATAACAGCCCGATGATTAAGATGAATAAGATTTTATAAGCGTACATTTTTTTATAATTTGAAAGTATCAAACGCAGGAACATGTTTATTTGATTGAACGAAGGTAATCAGCGGTCATATAAAGGGCGGCAATGGAACGGGCTTCACTGCACTCTTGTGTGGCGATGAGTCCCTTAATATCGGATAATTTCCAAGGAACAACCTCTAATTCTTCAGGCTCGTCGCCTTCTAATTTTTCAGGGTATAAATCCTGAGCGACAATGATATGAATATTATGTTCCATATAGCCAGGAGCGAGCGTTAAAGAGGTGAGTTGTTGTAAGTTTTTTGCCCCATAACCGACTTCTTCTTTAAGTTCACGGTTAGCCGCCTCTAAAACCGCTTCATTCGCATCTATTTTCCCTTTGGGAAGCCCTAGTTCATAACGATCCACGCCTGCTGAGTATTCTCGAATTAATAACACGGTTTCATCATCTAATAAGGGGACAATTAATACCGCTCCATAGCTTCCATTACGCTTTAAACGTTCATATTGACGTTGTTCCCCATTACTAAAGACAATATCCATACTTTCAATGGCAAATAAACGACTCTGGCAAACATCTTGACGATTTAAGATAGTTGGTTTTTTTAGCATAATGTTATGATAAGGGTTAATAAAGGGCGATTTTATAATAGGCTATAATAGATGATAAATTGGAATTTATACGATACCGTTTTGTTAGATATGGATGGTACGTTATTAGACCTCAACTTTGATAACCATTTTTGGCGCGAGTTCATTCCATTAAAATATGCTGAAAAAAATAAACTTTCATTGTTCAACGCGAAGCAAGTTTTAGCCCCGAAATTTAAACAAATGGAAGGAAAGTTAGAATGGTATTGTTTAGATTATTGGACACAGGTTTTAGCCTTAGATATTGTGGGTCTTAAGGTGGAAATAGCCGCATTAATTAGCGTACTTCCTCATGTTGTTGAATTTTTAGAGGCCTTAAAAAATACTGATAAGCGGGTATTGTTAGTGACCAACGCCCATCCTGAGAGTTTAAATTTAAAGATGGAAAAAACCTGTTTAAATCTATTTTTTGATGGCATTATTTGTTCGCATGATTTAGGTTACCCGAAAGAAAATCTAAAATTTTGGACTAAATTACAGCAACAACAAGGGTTTGATAAATCACATACCGTTATGATTGATGATAGCTTGACGGTCTTAGCGGCGGCTAAACAATTTGGTATCGGTTATTTAATTGCTATGAGTCAACCTGATAGCCAAAAAGCGGCCCATATTATTAATCATTATCCTGCTATTAACGATTTTCGTGAACTTTCAAGGTTACTTAAAATCGGGTAGCCCACTATAAAGGTCATTGTAGGATGGCTCTGTTTTCATGTTGATTAGCTCTGCTCACAGCGTTTGATAATCAAAGGAATTTCAGCTAGCATTTGTTGCTTAAAGGGGGTTAGAATATCACTCACCACTAAGGTTTTAATGGGTAACTTTTTGCCCCGTAATTTAATGAAATCTTTGTCATCCACGTCAATTAAGCCATTCAGGTTTTGTTCAGCAAATACATCCTCTGTAATGATAAGTTCACCCGGTTCAGCACTGCCACATAAACGTGAGGCTAAATTAACGGAATCACCGACGACGGTATACTCCATTCGTTCATTTGACCCCATATTTCCAGCCAGCATGGTGCCACTATTAACCCCGATACGAAATTCAACTCTTATTTTTCCTTCCGCTTCACGTTGATGATTTAACTGATGCAGTAATTCTAAGACCATCCAAGCACAGGCAATGCAATCAAAGGCGTGCTGTTCTTTTTTAACGGGAACACCAAAGACGACCATCGCACAGTCTCCAATGAATTTATCAACATGTCCTCCACAAAAACTGACGACTTCGGTCACTTTAGAAAAGTAAACATTGAGTAACTCGCTAATATCTTGTGGATCCATTGATTCAGATAAGCTTGTAAATCCTACAATATCCGCAAAAAACACACTCGCCGTTAAATGCTCGCCGCCCAGTTCAGTTTCTACCAGTGAGTCTAAATCATTCAAAACTTCTTTAGCAACTTGAGGCGAGACATAACGTGAAAAAATAGCTTCTACTTTATCTTTTTGCAATAACCCTTTATCCATCTCATTAAATGATTGAATAAAGGTACTCATTTCATCGTAATTTTTTTCATTATTAAGAATAGAGTTGGTATTCATCATGTCATCAAGTGGGTTATTAGTATATTTTTTTAGGTAAATAAGCGCTAAAAGACAGATTGACCCACTGGCTAAAATAACCCAAAGCAAGTTTTGTAAAATTTCTTTTTGAGTATTTTCAAGTAATTGCGATCTAAAAGAGACGGATATATAACCAAAAACTAAAGCATCATAATTAACCATCATCGTATAAGAGGTGGCGTTTGTACTGTTAATGAATGTGCTATTTAAGATGTCAGTTTGCTGTTGATAGGTCGCAAGCTCCGTTGGGAAATTTATTGGTTCGGTTGTAAAGCCTTGTGTATTAGCGACAGAATAATCTTTATTGTAAAGGGTTATTCCGATGATCGACTCTTGTTGATACAGTTTATCTAAAATATTTTTTACGGCGAGGTGATTACTTGCCAGTAATGGGTTTTTCAGCGTGTAAGCAACTTGGTAAATGAGCGATTCTCTTAGTATGGCGGTTTGCTTTTCGATAAGAGGAGTTTGCTTGAAAGTAATTAAAACGCTTAACCCAATGAGAGAAAGGACTAAAATAAATGAAAACAACCCCGCTAATTTATTGGCATTAAAGACGAATAGATGGCGGGTGGTTGAACGATTTTTCTTTTCAGTCATAGTAGACCTATATGAGTGAATATTTTAGTCAGTTTAAAAAGGAGGGGGATCATGTTAGCGATGACTCAATTAAAGTCGTTTGGTTTAAATACGATTCATTAGATGATGATTGTAACAGGGCTGGGTGACAGTTAGATTAAAAATATCACAATTCAGTTAAATTTAGTTTAAGGAAGAAATCTTAAACATAGTGTCCTGCACTCCAACCTGATGACCAAGCCCATTGAAAGTTATATCCGCCTAGCCAGCCTGTTACATCAATGACTTCTCCAATAAAAAATAAGCCCTTAACTTGATTACTTTCTAAGGTCTTTGAAGACAGGCTATTACAATCAATGCCGCCTAAAGTCACTTCAGCGGTTCGATAGCCTTCGGTTCCACTTGGTTTTATTTGCCATTGATGGAGTTGCTCGCTTAAGGATTCAATTTTTTTATCGGATAACTCGGTGATCGGTAAGTCTAATAAGGCGGTTGTTAATAACGTTGTAAGTAAACGTTTGGGTAAATAATCACTTAAAAAAGTTTTAACTTTTAATTGGGATTTTTGTTCGCGTTGATCGGTTAATAATGGAACTAAATTTAACTCGGGAAGTAAGTTAATATGAATAGATTCACCCGCGTGCCAATACGAAGACACTTGTAAAATAGCAGGCCCACTTAAACCCCGATGGGTAAACAAGATATTTTCTTTGAAATGTTGCCGACTATTACTCACTACACAGGGAATGGCGATACCTGAAAGCTGAGAAAAGAGGGCTTTATCTTTAGGTTGTAAGGTGAACGGAACTAAACCCGCGCGTGTTTTTAACACATTGATTCCAAATTGTTGGGCAATTTGATAACCGAAGGGGGTTGCTCCTATTTTTGGAATAGATAAGCCGCCTGTTGCGATTACTAAGGAGTCGCAGCTGTAGTTATTTTTTGTCGTAGTTAATTTAAACTGTTGAGAATCAGAACGGCAAATGGTTTTAATCGCGGTATTCAATTGAATGCTTACCTGCGCCAAATTGGCTTCGGTTAATAATAAATTAACAATGTCTTTAGCACTGTCATCACAAAATAATCGCCCGAATTCACGTTCATGAAAGGGAATTTTATAGCGGTTAATTAGTGCTATAAAATCCCACTGTGTGTAGCGACTTAAAGCCGATTTACAAAAATGAGGATTAGATGAAAAATAGTTGTCAGCATCAACGGTATAATTGGTAAAGTTACAACGTCCACCGCCCGACATTAAAATTTTCTTACCCACCTTATTCGCATGATCTAGGATTAAAACCTTACGCCCGCGTTTTCCCGCTTCTATGGCACACATTAAGCCAGATGCTCCTGCGCCAATAATAATGACATCAAAATGAGGCATATTAACTCACTCGGGTGGGTTTAAATTTTATTTGAAGCGAATCGTAATGTTTTTTCATGGGTGTTTTTTTGGAGTGGATCGGTTTTAAACGTTAAGCTGTGGTTGTGTATAAATAGTCTGAGCTAGTTGATTAGAAAGTGGGGGGTGTTTATTTTTTAAAGTGAATGACCTTATGTAAGGGATTGATATTAATCTCATCAATCACACTTTCCCGTTCTAAACTCAACATGTAATTGACCGTCTTTGCAATGTCTTCAGGTAATAAATGCTGTTCCCGCTGATCGCCTGGTTCAAAATTAAGGGGATTAAAAAATTCAGTTTTAACCATCCCAGGGTTAATTAACCCTACTTTTATTGAGCTTTTTGCACATTCGTCACTGAGTGCCTGTGTAAATCCGCGTAATGCAAATTTACTGGCACAATAAATACTTCCTTTTCGCGACCCTTGTAAGGCCGCTTCTGAGCCAATATAAATTAAATCCGCGCGTGATTTTCGTTTTAATCGAGGTAATAAGGCTCGGGTTAAAAATACGTTACTGGTAAAATTAACCGTCATTAAGGTTTCGATTTGTGCATAAGAAAATTCTTCTAATGATGCAAATTGTCCATAACCCGCTGCAAAAATGAGGGTATCAATATCAGGGTGATTTTTTCCTAATTGAGTCGCGTGTTGAGGTAATTTTTTTAAATCCGCTAATTCTATTTCTAGGGGAAAAAATTGCGAATGAGTATGGGTAAATTGTTGGCAGTCCCGTGAAATGCCTATGACTTTATGGCCTTGCTTTAATAAGGACTCGGCAATTTTTCGTCCAATCCCTGAACTTGCGCCCGTGATTAAAACGCTGCGCTTTAAAGGCTGCATGGAAAAAATTTATCATCAGGAATAAAGTCTAATAGCATGGCGGTACAATCCGCGATCATTTGTTGTTCCAGTTCCGTTTTATAAGAAACCATCCCTTGATTACAGCTTAAAGGACTGCTAAATAATTTCTCATCAGGGTAAAGCTTATGAATTTTTTTAAAATATTTTTCAGGTAATCGAAAGGTCCCTAAACTCACCGAATGTATGTTTTCTGGTTTTATTTTAGCAAAGACTTGAGAAAATAAGCGTTGATATAGTTCTTTATAATCGGTTTGATAAATTAAAGGGTCAAAACGTAAACCCAGTGGCCAGCCTTGTTGCTGTAATTTAACCATTGCGGCCAATCGTTTTTCCAGTGACGGGGCTTTATCTTCGACTTTCGTCGCAATTTCATCAGGCGATAGGCTAAAGGCGACAATGCAACGTTCAAATGCCTCGTTATTCAATAAGCTTCTAATTTGTGTGCTTTTAGTTCGTAATTCTAACCACGCATTCGGCGTTTCAATAAATGTAGGTAAAAATTGGGTGACAAAATCCGTGACGGGTTCAAAGGCTAAACTATCACAATCATAGCCTGAAAAAAAATGAATCGGCTCATTAGGCGATGATGCGCAGAGCGTTTTAATGTCCTGCTGGTAATCTTCATAATTCACAAATAAAACATAATTGGCCGATTGATACATACCCTGTAAAAAACAGTAGCGACAATCGTATAAACAATTAAGCATGTGAGAAAAATAATAATTTTTTTCCGCGCCAATGCCATAACCTAGGGGCGCGGGTAATGCAAAATTCTTATGTTTTTCAGCTAATATGAGAGCAGGCTGTTGTTTTTGTAGACGAAAATTTTGAGCTTTGGGGTTAAATACTTCACCATAACGATCACAGGGTATGAGGGTTGCTTTAGGGAATTGTTGACAAATATTTTTAACCCGTGGGTGTTCATATAGGGCCTCTTCAATGTAAATCCGCTTTATATTCATCTAAGTTTTTTGTATTTAATTTATGAGAAGAGTGGCTAGAAGACATGGCTGGGTTTATTATTTTATCCTATTTTGATTTGATTTGATTTTTTTTAAATAGGCTCGTTATCAAACTAAATTGAATAAATAAGCAATAAAGAGATAACGAAGGGCTTTACCAAAAAAAATAATCAGGATTGAAATCATTAACGGCATTTTCAACCACCCGCCCGCAAAACAAAAACCATCACCGACAATAGGGAGCCAAGAAAAAAATAGGGGTAAGTAGCCCCATTTTTTAACTTGATTAATAGCCGCCTGTTTTTTTTCAGATAACACGGAATCTAAGGGGTATTTTTTAGCCGCTAATACACCCAGTCCCCAGGTGGTTAATGCGCCGAGTGTATTACCAATCGTTGCAATTAACACCAATAACTCCGTTTGAAAACTAGCCTCTGAAATCATATAGGCTAAAACAGCTTCAGAGCCGCCAGGGGCTATCGTTGACGAAATAAAGGCACTTCCAAAAAGTCCCCAAAGCGACATAGAGTCCATACAAAACCTTATCTTTTATCCATAAAAAAGCCCCTGAAATTACTTTCAGAGGCTTTTATGATTCACTGAGTCTTATTTTTTTGGTAATGTTTTCGTCTTTGAAAACACGCTCATTATACTTTTAAGTCCTTTCACAAGGAAATTAAGGACACCGGCTATTATTTCAAACGTATAAGCAATACTTTGAGAAAAGGTTTTACCTTTAAATCGTTTGACTAAAAAGGGCGTTAATAATAAGCCAATTGCTAAGCCAATAATGGTAACCCCTGAAACCACCGCATTATTTACTTGAGTCGCGGCGGGGTTATTTTTTTTGTTGGCTAACGCTTTTTCTTCAGCGGTGGGTAACACAGGAATGCTATCACTATAATCATCTTGAATCACATAGGCACTAATTCCTGGAATACTCGGCAAGGTACCACTGCCTTTTCCAACAATCAATTGGGCTTTCATCCCTTTTTCCATGTGCTGCGCGATATCACAATGAACTAAATAAGTTTTATCCGTTGAGGGTAAAATGAGGGTCCCTGAAATTTTACCAGGTCCTGTAAGCTCTAAGTGAAACATCCCTTTAGGGTAAAGATACTTGGGTAATCCATGCATCATCCATTGATGACGAATTTCATCATCATTCACAAAATTAATCGTCAATTTGGTACACGGTTTAAAATGATACTCTTGTTGGTCAAATGCAAACATTCGTCCAGGAAATTTTTCAGAATATTTATGTCCAGCATGAACGGTAATCTCTTCAGTGGCCGCTATTTTAGTACAGCCTCCGGGTAAAGTCTCCGTATTATTTCCCATAATCATGCCGCCATCCATATCCATCATGTGGCCGTCACCATGATCCATTAGGGTGTTATGATCTTGAAATTCTTTGGCCGAAACGGGACTAAAAAGAATGAATGTTAATACGCCTACTGATAATAATTTAGTCATCTCTATTTCCCATCCTTTTTTGATGAAAACTGACTGAGTATTTTTTTACGGTTAAGAATTAACACATAAACAAAAATACCGCCGAGCAATCCGACCAAGAAATTAATAAATACATTCTCAGTTTCAATATCAACTAATTCTGAAAAAGCTTTAGGTCCTTCTTCCGCAGCCATCACTTCACTAGCTAGAGGCGCTTCATAATCAGTCGCATCCACTTCCCCTAAACTATTCCATGCATCCGTATTTTGCCACACAGGCACTTTACGTTGATAAAATGCTTGGGTAAAGGCATCGCCTATGCCTTCCCCTACCGTTTTAGGTAAGCCCATTTCATTGAGGTATTTTTTATAAACAATCGCACTTATATTACCGCCAGGGTTCATACCATCGGTTGCAATACCTTTTTCCCGATGATCATGAAAAATCCAAATGCCTTCACCGTAACTATGCAACCCATCATCGACCGTACTTATTTTTAAATCATTACGTTGTGCAGGAGCAATATTATAAACATCCCGCATAATTTGCGCAGCAGGGTTATGTTCTACGCCATCATAATGGGTAATCGTTGCCTTATGCCCATGCGTGTGCATGGCTAAGGTTTCCCCCGTACTATTAAACATTCGTAGTTTAATATTTTTATTTGGCTCAGCAACGATAAGGGATTCGCGTAAGGTGTAGGGAAAAGAACGCCCGTTTAAAGTAAAGTAATCTTCGGTTGCATCGCCATTTCGATACTCACGATTCATTTTTTTAGCAATAAGTCGTGGATCATTATAATCTTGAATAACACTATGTAGCTCTTTATCCATCGCATGATAATGTAAATCATATTCACTATCATACTCTTCTAAAATCGCTTTAGAAGGATGTCTTACTTGTCCTGCACCAACATTAAATGTTTGTACCCAGTTATTCGGTCGGTTTTCTTCAACGACAAACATGCCAACTAAGCCCATAGCTAAATGAACATGAGTTTGAACATGACAATGGTAAACAAACGTACCTGTGGCACGCGGTCGAATTTCGTAAGTTTTACTTTGCCCTGGCATGACAAATTTATCACTAGTCACAGGGACACCATCATTGCCTTCGCCCGAACTATCGACAAAAGGATGATCAACTCCGTGTAAATGAATGGTGTGAGGAAAGTAATGACTATTTTCAAGTTGTATCCAAACCACATCACCTTGTTCAACACGAATCACAGGGGAGGGGGCTCTTAGTAATGGGTTGGCATCAACGCCTACAAAACTACTGGTCGACATCCCCCGTGTTTTAGGGGCGAAAACCCACATACCAGGTTGAATACCGGGTGCTATGTCGAAAGTAGGAACCAAACCCTTAAAATCAGGGGAATGACCATTAAGCTCAATCACTTCTAATTTGATAATAATCAGGTCTGGATCCCCATCCCCATCCATATCATTCTTTTTTATAATGGCATCGGCTGCAAAACCAGAATTCATCAATGTTTCCATTGAAATATTATTCGTCCCTTTAACTTGTGCTGAAATATCAGAGGGGTTATCAGGGTCACAGCGCAATGATTCTTGCATGGTGACTCCTTCAATGGTTTGAGCCTTGCGCCAATCAGGGTTTTTATTATCACAAACTTTTTCAACCTTACCCACATCAACCTCGACTGATGGCGGTAAATTACCCGCCGTCGCCATGGCTAATATAGGAGCGGCAATCGTTGCAACGCCAAAAAGAATTATCAGGGGATGTTTTCGCATTTTTTTACCTTAGTTTTTATTTTAGGGTGTTAATTAAACATTATGAATCTTTAACGTTTCCTAAAATTTCATCCACCTTTGTTTTAAAACCATCATGTGACAAGTACACAACATAAACACCTGCACACGCAAATAATAGATACAATAACATTTCAACCGTAGTTGTTGATTGACCTGCGCCTGCTCTAAATGCCATATGCGCATCTAATCTTTCGCCTTCGTCTGGCTCCAAGGTAATATGAATTAAGTATTTACCTGGATCAGGAACCCCTTCTGGTAAGGATAAAACGACTGTTCCTGATTTATGTTTCTTAGGTGCTTGTTTGAAGATACTCGTGCCTTCTGGCTCTTTAGTGACTTCAAAGGAGACTTTCATATTACGGTAACGAATGTCCTGATAGTCAAAAACTAATTGAATCAGCGTGTCAGCATTGGGTATATTGCCGCAAAACTCTTCTGCGGGGTAGGCTTTCGGTTGATAAGCCGTGTAATGAATCCAATGATTGGGTTCTAACTCGAATTTACATTGATCTGTATCGGTACCCGCCGCGCCACCATGAGCCCATAATGCAGAAGAAAAAAACAAACCTAGTAAAACTAGGAAAGTGTTTCTTAACGTTGTTGTTTTATTCATAAAATACCTTCCAAAATTTTTATTATCATTTTATTATTTATTTTTTTCAATCACTCATGATGCCTAATACAATAGACACTTAAGTCACTGTAAAAATAACACTTGACTGTAGCATATTACCCTTTAAAAATAAAGGTAACCGTGCGTAATGAAAGCCAAATTTAGAATTATCTAGGCTTTGCAATATTAGAACATAATAATACAGTTATTGCTATCCTCGTCACCTTTTCGTAGACTGCTTACTATTTTGTAATTTTTGGGGGAAAAATGTCAACTTTGTCAAACTCGGTAGAATGGAAAGCGATCCAAGCCCACCATAAAAAAAACCATCCATTTCCTTTGCGAGATATTTTTTTATCAGACCCTCAGCGATTTGATAAATTTTCGTTATCATTTAATGACATCCTCTTCGATTATTCAAAAAATTTGATTAATGATGAGACTTTACCTCTATTACTTAATTTGGCTAAGGCAACCCAGCTAAAAAAGAAGCGTGAGGCCATGTTTTCAGGGGAAATGATTAATACGACAGAACGTCGAGCAGTGTTACATACGGCGTTGCGAAACCGTAGTCAGCAAGCTGTTTTTTTTAATAAAAAAGATGTTATGCCGCAAATAAGAGCGGAACTTGTAAAAATGCGCGCATTTTGTCAAAAAGTTCACTCAGGTCAGTGGAAAGGTTACAGTGGCAAAACAGTAACGGATATTGTTAATATTGGCATTGGGGGGTCTGACTTAGGCCCTAAAATGGTTGCCACCGCATTGGTTCCTTATGCGTTAGCGAATTTTAAGGTTCATTTTATATCCAATGTTGACCAAGCTGATTTAGTGGAAACCTTAACACCATTAAACCCTGAAACAACGTTGTTTATTATCACCTCTAAATCGTTTACAACCCAAGAAACCATGACTAATGCGCATTCGACGAAAAAATGGTTTTTAGAATCCGCACCTAATGAAGCGGCGATTAAAAAACATTTTGTAGCTATTTCGACGCATCCTGAAAATGTGACGGCCTTTGGTATAGATGAAGTCAATATATTTACGTTCTGGGATTGGGTTGGTGGACGTTACTCTATTTGGTCATCCATTGGATTATCGGTTGCGCTTTATATTGGAATGGATAACTTTGAAGCGTTATTAGAAGGCGCATTTGAAGCCGATCAACATTTTTATAATGCTCCCTTTGAAGAAAATATTCCTGTTATCATGGCGTTACTCGGCGTTTGGTATAACAATTTTTTAGGGGCGCAATCGCATGTAATTTTACCCTATGCCCAATCACTGACTTTTTTTGCCGATTATTTTCAGCAAGGTGATATGGAAAGTAATGGTAAAAATACAGATAGAGACGGCAATCATGTAGACTACAGCACAGGCCCTATTATATGGGGACAACCTGGGACTAATGGTCAACATGCGTTTTATCAATTAATGCACCAAGGCACTAAATTAATTCCTTGTGATTTTTTAGCCCCCGCACAAAGTCATTATGATTTACCTAAACATCATGATATTTTAATTTCTAATTTTCTTTCCCAGCCTGAAGCGTTGATGCACGGAAAAAATGCAAATGAAGTTGAGCAAGATTTAGAGGGGAGTGATAAATTAGATAAAAAACTGATTGCGTCTAAAGTATTTTTAGGAAATAAACCATCAAGTAGTTTTTTATTTAAAAAATTGACCCCTAAAACATTAGGCACTTTAATTGCTTTTTACGAGCATAAAATTTTTACACAAGGGGTTATTTGGAATATTCATTCATTTGACCAAATGGGTGTTGAATTAGGCAAAGTTTTGGCCAAAGTTATTTTACCTGAGCTTAAAAATGACGCGGTTATTGATAGTCACGATAGCTCAACGAATGGGTTAATTAATGCGTATAAACAACTTCGTTAATGATTACTTGAAAATAGTTCGCTTACTATTGATTGCGTTTATTTCATCGCTGAGTTTAATTTCTTGTGATGATATGAGCACCCCTCCTGCTAAAAACAAACTGTCTAAATTAGAAAAAATAAAACAAGCGGGGGTTTTACAGGTGGCGACCCGAGTTGACCCGACCACGTATTACCCGCTTCCTACAGGAGGATATAGTGGTTTAGAGTATGATTTAGTCATGTTATTTGCTAAACAACTTGGAGTTAAGGTTAAATTTCAAATTCCCCAAAAATTTGAATCTATTCTTAAAAAAACGATTGCAGGCACGGTTGATATAGCAGCGGCTGGACTTACCGTCACCGAAGAACGTCAAAAAAAGCTACGGTTCTCTCCGTTTTATCATAAAGTGAGTGAACAAATTATCTATAGTTCACGCGTCGCTCGACCCAAGACGATTGCGGATTTAGAAAATGGAATTTTGGAGGTTACGCTTGGAACAAGTCATACTGAAAGCCTTAGGTTACTCCAAAAAAAGGACCATCCTAATTTAACCTGGATTAGCAGTCAAACGTTAGATAGTCACCAGTTGTTAGGATTAGTTAATGATGGACTTATTGATTACACCGTGGCGGATTCTAATCAAATGATTCTTATGCGTCGTTTTTATCCTAAATTACATATTGCGTTTGAAATTGCAAAACCGAGAGCATTAGCATGGGCTTTACCTCTTTCTAAAGATGACAGTTTATATAACGAAGTCACCGCTTTTTTTGATCGAATCAAAAAAGATAAAACTCTGGCCCAGCTATTAGAACGTCACTATGGTCATGCTGAAAAATTAACCGCGTTTGATAAATTAAAATTTGATCAACGTCAACGAAGTAGACTGCCCGAATACAAACCGTATTTTGTTGAAATGGGTAAAAAATATAACATTGATTGGCGTTTATTAGCTGCAATAGGTTATCAGGAATCACATTGGGAGGAGTCAGCAATTTCGCCGACAGGGGTGCGAGGAATTATGATGTTAACCAAGGACACCGCAAAACAAGTGGGGGTTAAAAATAGAATCGACCCAAAACAAAGTATTCAGGGCGGGGCTTTATATTTTTATCAACGATTAAAGGTCATTCCTCAACGTGTTCAAGAACCTGATCGAACATGGTTTGCGCTGGCCTCTTATAATGTGGGATTTGGTCATGTAGAAGACGCTAGAATACTCACGAAACGGTATGGAGGAAGTCCTGATAAATGGATAGACGTAAAGAAATTTTTAGCCAAATTATCGCAACCCTCTTGGCATAAACAAACCAAACATGGCTATGCACGCGGTCATGAGCCTCTTGTTTATGTTGAAAATATTCGTAATTATTACGATTTATTAGTTTGGCAAAATCACCAAAAACAAGAACAGCAACAAATCCTAGATAATATAAATGCCCCTAGTTTTATCAATAATATTTTTAAATCGTATTTTATATTTGAATTTCAAGAGTTACTTTCTTAATTGGATAGTCGGCCCTTAGGTTATAAAAACCAAGTACTGAGCCAAGGGATATAAGTAATAATCAACACGGCAAGCAATAGGATTAACATGAAAGGAATTGTAGCTTGGTAAATTTCAGTGATGGGTTTATTAAAACGGTAACTGGCAATAAATAGATTCATCCCTACAGGCGGTGTGAAATAACCAATCTGCATATTGGCTAAAAAGATAACCCCTAAATGCAAAGGATGAATATCATAGCCTAATGCAATAGGCACAATTAAGGGAACAATAATAATTAAGGCTGAAAATACATCTAATATTGCCCCTAAAATGAGTAAAAATAAGTTGAGTAAGATTAGAAAGGTAAACTTAGTTTCGACATGCGCTTTAACCCAAGTAAATAGGTGCATTGGGATTTCAGCATCGACTAAATAATTAGTGAAGGCCATTGCAACCGCTAAAATTAATAAAATACTGCCGATCATTTGAATAGCGTCTAAGCTTATCTTATTTAGTTGGGCTAATTTTATTTCTTTATGGATAAAAACTTCGACAATTAAAATATAAAATACGGTGATAGCGGCTATTTCTGAGATTGTAAAAATTCCGCCAAAAACCCCGATAAAAATAAAAAATGGCAGGGGAATTAACCATATTGTATCGAATAAAGCGGATTTTGCCGCAGTGATTGAAAAAGGGGTTTTTGAAAATTTTAATTTTCGGGTTGTCCAAATCAGCCATGCCGCCAGTAATAAAATCATGACTAACGCAGGTAATAGTCCTGCAATGAATAATTGGGATAACGAAATTTTTATGCCCAAATTCATTTGTTGAACAATGATGCCATACAAAATAAGAGGAACCGATGGTGGGAGCAATAAGCCTAAACTCCCCGTTGTGGTCACCAAGCCTAAGCTTAATTTTTCAGGATAACCCTCTTTGATTAAAGCGGGTAATAGTAATGCCCCTAACGCAACAATGGTAACCCCTGATGCGCCTGTAAACGCGGTAAATAGGGCGCAACTTAGCAAGGATATAATGGCTAACCCCGAAGGCATCCAGCCAAAAAATACCCGTGTTAATTTTAATAGACGTTCTGAGGTATTGCTCTCTGAAAGAATATAACCTGCGAAGGTAAATAAGGGTAAAGCAACGAGTAGAGGGGTATCGGCAATGCGGTAAATTTCAATGCTAATAACCGCTAAATCAATCTCTGCGTTATAAAATCCGAGCAAGGTTGCGGCTAAGATAATAATGAATAGCGGCATTCCGAATAGCAGCATGATTAAGAGGGTAATAATCGCGGTTATAATCATCGTTTTAAATTAAAGAAAGGCGAGGTTTATGATCCAAATAACATGCGCTAAACACTATTGATGAATGTTAAGCGAAGTTGTGTCGTATTAACATTTCCACGTATTAATTATCCCGATACAGGACTGGTTCTTATCGCCTATTTTAACATTGGCTGTTTTAAACAGGATATTATCTTCTATCTCGATGGTTACGCTTGTATCGTATATTTGTTGAGCGCATTTATTTGGAAAAAGATTGCAAGAAAAATTGATGAAGCTATCTACAATACCATTGTTTGCATCAGTTTTTGGTGATTTTACCTCCGATAAAATTTGTGAGAAAATTTGCTTCTCTAACACTTCATCCGTAGGCTTTGAGAGGATGGAAAATCCACATCCGATAACAATTAAAATAATGATAAGTTTATTCATAGTGACTCTTTTTTCTTAGTTTTTTATTGAAATGTGAATATTTATTTTTATAGTTTAGCTCGCTTTTAGTTATTTTGCGGGATAAATACGTTGAGTTGGGCGACCTACTTACGATCAAATAGCGTTCCTAAAATTTATTTAAACCACTTTTTTGTTTGTTTTTTAAACCATTTTTTAACGGTAACGAATAATGAAATTGCTTTATTTTTAATCAATGACATTTTTTGTTTAACTGTTATTTTTACTGCCGAACTGAGTTGTTGAATAATTTTAAGTGCATCTTTAAACTCTCTTTGTTTGATTTCAGCCTTGGTTCGTGCATAATCAACCTTCCATAAATCACTTTGTTTAACCCGCACTAAATAAGTTATAAAAGAGTGACCCTTTGCAGCAGTTTTACGGCTAATCATCGTTTCAACAGTAGCGTTATCATAATTAATAACAACGTTCCCTGTTTGTAAATAACCATAGCCTTGGGTTTTATCAAATAAAGCCTCTGATCCCTCTACGCTATATTCCTTAGCCTCATCCCAGTTTTTTTCAGATAATGCAGTCCAGAATAAAATAGTGACATCGCTAGGATCTGTTTCTCGCCAGCATCCTGAAATCATGGACAGCAAACAAAAAAGCCCAATCAAAATGACGGGGCTTTTTTGGGGGTGATAATAAAAGCCGAAGCGTTTAATCATTCCCGCCGACAACGCCTAAGATATGCAATAAACTTAGGAACATATTATAAATAGTAATATACAAGGTAATCGTTGCTAAAATATAGTTGGTTTCTCCACCATGAATAATCTCGCTGGTTTGATACAAAATTAATCCTGACATTAATAAAATAAACATCGCAGACACGGCTAATGATAAACCAGGAATAGGTAAAAAGACGGCGGCAATGCCTGCTAAAAAGGCCACCAAAATTCCTATCATCAAAAAGCCACCGATGAAACTAAAATCTTTACGAGAGGTTAAGGCGTAACCGGATAGACCAAGAAATATAACGCCTGTGCCGCCTAACGCGGTCATAATTAATTGTCCGCCATTGACGAACGAACTTAAATAAACATTTAAAATAGGCCCTAACGTTAATCCCATAAAGCCTGTTAAAGCGAAAACAAATAAGATACCTAGACTGCTATTACTAAATTTGGTGGTTAAGAATAAGAGACCAAAGTAACCACCGAACGTAATTAACATTCCAAAATGGGGTAATTCTAAATACAGCGATAAAGCGGCCATAAAGCCACTAAAAACAAGTGTTGCAGATAAAAGCAAATAGGTATTTTTAAGGACTTTATTGGTCTCTAAAATACTGGCTTCGGATTGAATAGCGGGTGTTTTAATCGTCATAAAAATTTTTCCTGAAGAGATAGGGTTGGTAATCATTATCAATGGGTATGACTGTACCATTTTACAAGCGTTTCTTACTAGGATTAAGCGAAGAAAAACATTTTTAAAGCAATCCTTTCCAAACCCTTGTACTATGGAATAATGAATTTAGATTATATCCTTTTTGCTTGAGAAATTTATGAACCAAAATGATTGCTTACGCCGCTTTTTATTTGACGACCTAGGCGTTCGGGGCGAATGGGTGCATTTGCAAACCAGTTTCCAAGCCGCAAAACACTATCAATCGCTATCCGATCATGTTGCTTCACAATTAGGAGAGGCTTTAGCGGCGGTGACTTTACTTTCAGCAACCATCAAATTTAAAGGCTCCATGGTTTTACAAGCGCAAGGAAATGGCGCATTGCATACCTTAGTCGCCCAAGCCAGTGACCAACAAGAAATTAGAGGGCTGGTTAGAGGCGATAAGAAAATGGCCGAAGGCTCTTTACAAACAATGATGGGAGAAGGGCGGTTAGTGTTAACCACGAAGGCAGAAAATGGAGAGCCTTATCAAGGCATTGTTTCTTTAGAGGCGAACGGATTAGCCGAAGTGATTGAAAATTACTTTCAACAATCCGAACAACTGCCTACGCGTGTATGGTTATTTAGTGATAAAACCCAAGTAGCAGGGTTGTTTTTACAAAAAATTCCGACGGAAGGTCGTGAGGAATTGGATTGGGAGCGAATTACAGCCGTTGCGAATACGATTACTGCGGATGAACTCTTAAATTTAGACTGCGAGACCGTGCTTTATCGCCTCTTTAATGAAGACAAACTCAGACTTTTTGAGCCACAAACGGTTACGTTTAAATGCTCCTGTTCACGCGAAAAAATTATAGAAACATTGCAAACTTTAGGGCGTGATGATTTAGAATCTGCACTTAAGGAGCAAGAAATCGTTGCGGTTGATTGTGAATTCTGTGGGCAAAAATATACGTTTAACGCGGAAGCAATCGAAATGATTTTAACGCCAAATAGTTAGCGAATAAACGAACTCTACTCCTTTTAGAGGCCAGTAAAATGAAAAAAAGTTTGATATTAGTAATGACACTTGCTTTCTTATTATTGGGAAATGCGTGTTTTACGCCCCTGCTCTATGACGGTAAAAATTCACGAACCTATACTGAAGAAGCGCGTAGCTTTTTAATTACCGAGCAAGGTACCCAATTGGTTGTGATTGGAAAAAAACACCATTATATTTTTGCAGCCCCTGATAACACCTTAAAATTTATTCTTCAATGGCCTGAAAAAAAACGTATAAAAGCCTCCTTTTCAAGTTTTAAAATTGATACTGAACAGTCTGTTTCAGGTACATACACGTTGATCGTTAAAAAATCCCCTGATTTATCCGTAGAAACCAACGCTCTGTTAATGGCTAAAGGCTTCACTGAAAATAAGGCGTTAAAAATACTCAACTATCATGGCTCTTTAGAAGGCACGCGTTATTCAGCCGATTCGTTTAAACTACCTAAGACATTATTTCTCAACAAAAAATATAAGCTGCACATGATTGAAGAAATGCCCCTTTCAGCGTCAGGAGTGGTTAAAAAAATTCTGTTAACACCTTTAGCGATAGCCGCAGATGGCTTAATCATTTTAGGGGGAGCGCCAATACTTTTGTTTACGATTTTGATGGATTAGCTCTCTTTTTCGACTAAAAATAAGGATTAAGAAAACTATTTTTCACCCTTCACGCCATCACGGCAATATCGATACTATTTTCAATTTTAAGACTTATGAGCCGAAAAAACCGTCCTTATCTTTTTTACGATACGACGACCTCAGTATGTACAACGTGTTTGCGTCCTGTCGAAGCGAAAATTTTAATTAAAGAGAATCACGTTTATTTAGAAAAATGGTGTCCCGCTCATAAAACGGAGCGCGTACTCATCAGTGATGATGCCAACTATTATCGCTTATGCCGTGAAGTTTATGTTAAACCCCCTGAAATGCCTGAACAGTTCAGCACCTCAATGGAATATGGCTGTCCATTTGATTGCGGTCTTTGTCCCGATCACATGCAGCATTCCTGCGTAAGTGTCGTTGAAGTCACTGAGCAATGTAATTTAAGTTGCCCTGTGTGTTACGCAGAATCCGCGCCTAATCATGGAAAACATGCGTTTCTTACAGAAGTCATCGCCATGTTAGATACGGTGGTAAAGCATGAAGGTGAAGCCGATATTGTACAAATTTCAGGTGGCGAACCCACAATTCATCCCGATTTTTTTGCCATTCTTGATGCGGTTCGAGAACGCCCTATTCGGCATTTAATGATTAATACCAATGGACTTCGCATTGCTAATGCCCCTGAATTTGTACAGCGTTTAAGTCAATATAAACCAGGGATAGAAATTTATTTACAATTTGACTCCTTAGCGAACCCTGCGTTACAAAATTTACGGGGAGCGCACTTACTTGAAACGCATCAAGCCGCGTTAGAACAATTGGAACGTTATAATCTTTCGACGACCTTGGTGATGACCGTTAAGCAAGGACTCAATGATCATGAAATAGGGGATGTTATTCAACACGCGCTAACATGGACATGTGTTCGTGGTGTAACCTTACAGCCGATACAAAATGCGGGTCGCGTAGATGATTTTGAAACTAAAAATAGATTAACTGTATCTGAAATTCGTCGAAAAATAGCGGAACAATCGGGCTTATTTAATCTTGATGACATTATGCCCGTCCCTTGTAATCCTGATACTTTAGCAATGGCGTATGCCTTAAAACAAGGGAATAAAACCTTCCCTTTAACACGCTGGTTAAAGCCTGCTGATTTACTGGCAGGTAATAAGAATACGATTATTTTTGAGCGTGATGAGGCGTTAAAAAAACAACTGTTTAAACTTTTTTCAACAAACTTATCCCCGCTTAAACAAGCAAAATATGTATCTGAATTATTATGTTGTTTGCCTAAAATTGCAGGGGAGGGTATGAATTACGATCATGTCTTTCGAGTGTTGATTGTACAATTTATGGATGCGCGTAATCTTGATATTCGTGCTTTAAAAAAATCATGTGTTCATATAGCACAAGCGAATGGCACACTGATTCCTTTTGAAGCGTTTAATTTATTTTATAGAGGTGATCGTGCCGCTATGACAGAAATGATTCGTCAAGAAATAGCCGCATGGACGCAAAAACGACATACGGTTGAAAAATAATGTTTTAATTGTACATAGGGCTTATTAGGCTGTTGTTATATTTTTCTAAAATTCACCTTGTAAGTTTTTAGCAACTGACTTATCGTTGCAAGATCATTCTATTGGAACTAAGTGCTTGAGCATAAGTTTTCATATATTTTATATTTATAACAACTTGATATTTAAGCAATAGTTGTGAGAAAACTTTTGATCAAGTACTTATAGTTTATATGAGTAAAGTTGCAAAGCCAATATTTAAATTACTTCAGTGTCCAATTCCTATGGACCAATACTTCGGACAGTTTTAAAAGTAGAGGAAATCTTCAATTCATAGGAAAATGTAGTTTCTAAAGCAACAATTTCCTGAAAAGAAGATTTCCATGCAACTAATAGAAACGATTTTAGAAAAAATGTCTAGTGGTTCTAAACCACAAAAAAATTTTATCTAGCCTATTAAGTAATTTGATAAGCTTTAGAGGTAAGGCTAACTATACAAATCTCAGCCGTTACAATGAGTTATCAGAAAAAACCTATCGTCGATGGTTTAATAAAAAGTTAGATTTTCTTAAATTTAATCAGGTAGGTAATAATGAAATTCTTTCAACGTCGGGACAAAAAATAGCGGCTTTAGAGTGTAGCTTTGTTAACAAAAGTGGTGAAAAAACTTACGGTTTAGCTAAGTTTTGGGATTCTAAACAAAAGTTTACCCATGGCGTGATCGCTAAAGGTTACCATCAAATTGGAAAATTACGTTATGATGCTAATTTACGTTTACTCTACGAAGGTGTGCAAAAAGAAAAAGGTCGCCATAAATGTTATGACAGTAAATGGATTGTGGGTGAGACGAGAAAATTAGAATTAGCAGGTAAACAGGGTGGTGTTAAGATTTATACAGCAATCGTTAATTCTGTCTCATTGAAATGTAATATTCGCATCGCTTATTTAGTTAAAACAACGTCACAAGGTACACGTTATGCCTTGTTGTTCTCAACAGATACAGAGATAGATGCAATGACACTTTATAATTATTACAAGGCACGGTTTCAGATTGAATTTCTATTTCGTGATGCTAAACAATTTACAGGACTTTGTGATTGCCAAGCACGTTCTGAACCTGCTTTACACAGCCATTTTAAGGCACGTTTTACTGCGCTAAATTTGATTAAATGGCATGACCGACTTTTAAGTCCTAAACGAAAACCAATTTCAATAGGTAGCTGGAAGACTAGATTTTTCAATGAGTTATCGATTGAACGTATTTTATTAAACTCTGGGGTAGACCTGAGTTTAATAAAATGCTCTTCTCAATACGAGGAGCTTTGTAGCTTCGGGGTTATCTCGCATTAAAACTATCCGAAGTGTTGATTATTAAATATAGATAAGAAGGTAATATAATGAGTGCTATTCCAACAAACACAACCGATAGCTATTTAGACTGGAACTTAACGTTAAAAGAAAAATTATCGTATGAATTAATTTGGACATTACGGTTTTTAACCCGAAAAGATAAATTATTAAAAGGTTTTGAGGCAAAGATTGAGGATAATTTACTTAATCGTCTTGAAAAAGAAGGTATCCCTGATCACAATGTTAAAGCGATAGAAGAAATTGAGTGGGAAGACTTAATTAAGACGAATGACTTATCGTTATTAAAGAAGAAGCAACCTTTTATTATTAGAGGCGGCTGTAAGCATATAGAAGCATTTGAAAAATGGAGTGCTGATTATTTTGAACAAAATTACTACGATTGTGAGGTTAATGTTTTTTCAAACTCCACAAAAAAGGATAAAACACAAGGAACATTTACACCTGAAAAGTTAGGAAAGTTTATTGATGACAGTAAAACGGGAAAATCAAACAAATATATTATAGGCGCTTCTAATATTTTTGCGAACAATAGAAACCTACTTAGAGAACTAAACTTTTCAAGTTTTGAAAAAGCTCTTAAATTAAAGATTACGAGTATGGATTTTTTTATGGGGACTGCACGAAATTGCACCCGTTTTCATTATGAACCTGTAGGTAATATTTTTGCCATGTTAAAAGGTGAAAAAAAATGGACACTTTCAGAGCAAAAATATACGCCTTGTTTTTATCCGTTAACGAGTACAATGACACCTGGTGTTTTTCTTATGCGTACCCGTATACCTTATATGGAAACAAGTGATACCGTCTCTGAATTTAAACTTTTTAATAAAGCTCCAAAAATAAAAGCACATCTTAAAGAAGCGGATGTCTTAGTTAATCCTGGTTTTTGGTGGCATCAAGTTGAAAATGATGATGAATCCACGGCTACTAACATTGCCGTAGCGCATCGTTTTCATGATACAACACGGTATTCAATAGGAAGCAAATCTTTTTATGCTTTCTTTGATCTTATTGTTATGGCAGGCATTATTGTTAATCCTAAGCTCTTTAAAATATACGCACAATATGCCAAAAATAATGACAAGGATAGAAAAATTGATGATATATACCTTTCAGAAGACGTTTTTTATGAGGCAAATAAATATAATGATACGATTACCGAAAAAATTAATCAAGACACCTAAAGTAGTCAGTATTTTACCAGTAACTCCCTCCCCAGGTATTAGACTTATTCTTCTAAATAAAATATATTAAAATCAATTACTTACATATATTTAATAACATTCATAATCAGTTGATACAGCCTAATAAATAAACTTTAAATTAAATTATTAAAAATAATAAATAAGATTTATAATAAATTTCTATAAAAAATAAAAATCAAAGTATAACATGAAAATAAAAGAAATTTTACCAAGAATTTATGATGATAGACAGTTAAGAGTTTTAACAGGATTAAAAACAGAACATTTTATTTTACTATTATCTCTATTTGAAAAGACCCTTACTGAAGATCAAAAAGAAAAACATGAAAATAAAGAAAGAAAATACGGTAGTGGTTTAGATAGCACATTAAAAACACCCGCAGACAAATTATTATTTATATTAAAAATTGTCTGGTCTCACCACATTAGACTTGTTCTTCTAAATAAAATATATTAAAATCAATTGCTTATATATACTTGATAACATTCACAATCAGTTGATACAGCCTAATAAATAGACTTGTTCTTCTAAATAAAATATATTAAAATCAATTGCTTATATATACTTGATAACACTCACAATCAGTTGATACAGCCTAATAAATAAACTTTAAATTAAATTATTAAAAATAATAAATAAGCTTTATAATAAATTTCTATAAAAAATAAAAATCAAAGTATAACATGAAAATAAAAGAAATTTTACCAAGAATTTATGATGATAGACAGTTAAGAACTTTAACAGGATTAAAAACAGAACATTTTATTTTACTATTATCTCTATTTGAAAAGACCCTTATTGAAGATCAAAAAGAAAAACATGAAAATAAAGAAAGAAAATACGGTAGTGGTTTAGATAGCACATTAAAAACACCCGCAGACAAATTATTATTTATATTAAATTATATGAAGTGTTATTCTACTTTCGATCACTTAGGGTTTTCTTTTAATATGAATAAATCATGCGCCCATACTCATGTATACAAATTATTTCCAATTTTAATAAAGACGTTAGATATATTTAATGTTTTACCTGCAACAAGTTTTTCAACCCCTGAAGAAATGCAGCAGGCTTTTGGCGGAGTTCAAACATTGATAATAGATGCTACAGAGCGTGCTGTACAACGCCCTAGTGACTATGAAGAACAAAATGAATTTTACAGTGGTAAAAAAAACAGCATACAATTAAAAATACCACTATAGCTTCTTTAGGTCATTTAATTTTATATATTGGGGTTAGTTTTCCGGTAAAAATCATGATTATGGAATGTTTAAAAAGAATTTAATCCAGAATTAAATTGGTTTAGTAATTTTAATATATTTATTGATTTAGGTTATTTGGGGTTTAATAATGAATATAAAACTAATTCGGTAAATATTCCTCATAAAAAACCAAATAAATCTAAGCATAATCCAAACCCAACATTAACTGAAAATCAAAAAAAAGAAAACAAAGAGATGAGTCGTGAAAGAGTCATTGTTGAGCATGTAATCGGTGGAATGAAAAGATATAGATGCCTAGTTGACAAGTTTAGAAATAAAAAAGAAGGTGTAAAAGATTTATTTTCTTTTTTAGCGGCTATCCTATGGAATTTTAACATGATATATTAACTTCTTCTTAAAGAACAAGTCTATTGAATATTTTTTTGACAATATCCTGCGCTTCGCTACTTTCAATTTGAGCGATTTCTTGATAAATGGCGTTAGTTTCAGCCTGTAGGTCGTGGATATTCAAAGTATGTAAATGTTCGTTCTTTTATGATATGTTGTCAAATCTATTTTAGAAATTTTATCTTTACCCTGAGATTTAAAGTAGATACGTTTGGTTCGCTTCCTGAATGGGCAGGATTAAAAATCAATTCCGCTGATAAAGATCAATTAGGTTTATGGGTAGAAAAAATTTTGGCTACCAATTTAAGACGGGACATCCAGCAATTTCAAAGGGTTAGAAAACACACGCTTTCGACTATTTCTAGGAAGCGGTAACTCGCCCATTTCATTCAGTAGCCATGAAAACAAGTCTGGAAACTCGGTATCAAATAAACGCATGGCGGCGGTTGTGCCATCCTCACGTTTGATTCCGTAGTTATGAATGACCGTCAACGCGTTTAATCGCTTTTTATTCAAACCTCGCCCATTGCGATACATTTGCGATAAACAGCCATTTCGCCCTTCCACCGCAGATGAACTGCGTTGAAACTGCCTTGCCATATGCTCCGCCAATGTTAGCCATCGCTGCATTTCACTGATTGATAACTTTGCACTAAATGGGTCTGATTTGAGCTTATCAGACGCGGTTTCCCAAGCTTTTCGATAGTTTTCCTTTGACCTGCGGCTTTTAGTTTGTTCCATTTTCTGATGCCAATAAACAACGGGTAATAATGTTGTGGTCAACCAATATTCGGTATCCGCATCAAGCCCCAAATTTTGCAAGGTTTCGCGTACCCAAAGCCACCAAAAACTGATGGATACCGCTAACGGTTTTATTTGATTACGAAACTTTTTCATCACGCCTTTATGATCGTTAATCCCTTGTTTTTCCGCTATTTTTCAAAGGCTCGCGCTCTTAACTCTAGCAACTTCTCAACCTGTTCCGCATCGTTTATACGACTATCATTGAGTGAAAAAGGATGAACTTCATCCGCAATCCCTTGTAAGTTTTCGTGATAATCTGTTTGTATTTTTTTGGCTTCTTCAAGCTCTTTTTCAGCCGTTATCCGTGTTGTTTTAAGTCCAATAATTTTCTGCATCGTTGCCGTTTTAGAAACAGTAGACTCTGCGGTTTGCGCTGCTTGCCGCTGTTTTTCAGCCCTTGCTGCACGCCTGCCGATTTTCGCGCCTAACCAGCGACTCATATCTTGTTGAGCATGAAAAATATCTGCCCCCGATTCGCACTTAAACCCCGTCACTGCCATTTTTATCAACGCCTTAGCGCGATCACTAATCGCATGATTAACCTCAATGCCTAATGATTCTAATCGTGGCGAAACCTTTTTATACCAAGTATCGTAGCACCTATCATCGCTAATATCTTCCAACAAAAGATAGCCAGAACGTAAGTCCATTAAAACTAAAATCATAAAGTTGCCGAAAAAAGTCTCATCCAGCCCAGCAACAACTTTACGTGTTTGTTTTTTCACACTTTTTCGCATTCTTGCTGAAACTACGGCAATAAGACTTCCATTTTATTGATTTGAGTCCGCAGTGCGTCGGGTGATACGCCCACATGGGTGTCAATCCGTATCATTTTAAAAAACAGCGATAAAGTCTCTGCACCTACGCCTGCCTTTAATCCAAAGACATACAAGGCGGAAAACACCATTAATCTTTGCCAAGAACTACCTGCCTCGGTTTCCCATAATGATGATTCAGGATGTCGATTTCGCTTTGTTTGCGCTTGACGATGACGATGCACACTGCTTTTTGAGCGACCAACAATTGAAGCTAAGTTACGAACAGTTTGCTTGCCTGTTGTTGTAATTTCAGCGATAATTGCGTGACTAGCTGCGCGTATTTTCTGTGTTGTTCTGTTTTTTTAGTCATTAACCTATGATACAAGAATATCGCAGTTAGTTCTTTATTTTGTCCCGTCTTAAGTTGGTAGCCAATAAAGCAATAGCTTGATACCATACGAAATCTTTCAGAAAAAAGGATTTATATGTCACAAGTCTATCACTCGAATGCGAGGTTGAACAAGCATTCAAGAGCTATTATACAAAACTCAGCATTAAAGAGTAGTGAGTTAGCAGAAAAATTCTCAGTAAGCCAGAAGACAATTACAAAGTGGAGAGGTAGAGACTTTACAGATGATGATAGCTCAATACCTCATACGATACACTATGCCCTTAACCCACTGGAAAAAAGGCTTATAGAGCTTGTTAGAACAACAACATGGATGAGCTTAGATGATGTAGTGGATACTGTAGTTCCAGTGATACCAAAAGCAAATAGAAGTAATGTTAGCAGAACATTAAAAGCACAAAGTATCAGTCAAGTTCCAGAAGAGAAAAAAGCGAAAGCAAAGAAGTTTAAAGAATATGAACCTGGGTATCTCCATATAGATGTCACCTATATGCCAAAGCTAGAAGGAATCAAATATTACCTCTTTGTCGCCATAGATAGGGCTACACGGCTTATGTACTACAAGGTATATAAAAATAAGACAGCTGATAATGCAGTATCATTTCTAGCAGAGTGTAAAGAGTTCTTTCCTTTTTATCTCTCTCATATACTCACAGACAATGGACTAGAGTTCACAGATAAATGGGCAAGAGGAAAAGGAGTAGTCAGTGGTAATCATAAATTTGATAAGGAGTGCAGTGAGGACAATATAGACCATAGACTAACAGCTCCACATACTCCTGCAACCAACGGAATGGTAGAGAGAGTGAATGGTACTATCAAAAATGCTACAATTAAAGTAGAAGAGTATCAAAATATAGGAGAACTCAAAGAAAGTTTAAATAAGTTTTTGCTATATTATCTTTTTACACGAAGACACGGAAGCCTAAGAAGAGAGTTGAAAGTCAGAACTCCCTACGAAGCTATGGAAAGTTGGTTTAAAACTAAACCTGAATTATTCAAGATTTCGCCTGATGAGTTTAGAGCTAATGCTTTTGAAAAATTGGAACAACGTGGTGAGAATTGACAGGCATCCATAAATCAGAACGTTTACCTAAAGCATTAATTTGATAACTGGAGAAACTATAATCAGCAGGATCGTCAACCATAGTAGCACGTACAGGGTTTAACTCAATGTATCTGTAAACTGCTAACAAATAATATTCAGATTGTACTAAACTTGATGTGTATCGAGCTTCCCACAAAGTACCTGTTCTCTTGTTAAACAATAGTTCGGACAGTTTTTGTAACCCATTGATTTAAAAAAGAATTTATCAACACATCTCGTAAATATAAAACCCTTTAAAATCAATCCCTTATAGAATTAAGACCGCTATCTTTTTTAAAACTGTCCGAAGTATTGGTTAAAGTAACCTACATATTTTTTCGTTTTAATGTTGACTATTTGGCTGGGTTAATCGTGCCATCGAGTTTTTTTACTTTATCATCCATGCCCGCCATTTCATAAGCTTTTATCAACGTCTCACGCCATTCATCCTGCCAAGGAACTTTGTCCAACGCGATCTCAACCTTTTCAATTCCCTCATTCAAATAGCCTTTGCGTAAATAAACCAACCCCAACATATAATGACAAGCGGCATGTTCTGGGTTGTGGTGTAACATTTTTTTAAAGCTTATTTCAGCTTTATCTAATTTTTGTTGACGAAACAAATCAACCCCACGGGTTAAAAAACCCGCTTCTGGCAATGTAATCATTTCAACGGGATCAAAAGATATTTTTGCATTGGTCCCTTTAATAAGCGGCTCTAAATAATTTTGATAATGCAACCAACGGGCCTTAGAGCTTTTATAAACAGGTTGGCGAACTTGCCAAACACTGGCGGTTTTAACAGGACGATTTAACTCATTAAAACGCAAGACATCAGGCTCCCAGTCAACCCCAATATGCGCTAACAGTTTATGGGCACTGCCTTCGAGATCATCCACCACCGCTTCATAATTAATTTCTAAAATTTGATTCGGAAAAACATCTTTCCAGTGTTGCATCATTTGATTATGATCGGCCAATTGCTCACCAATATGCGTTAAATCATAAGCAAAGCCCATGCCGCCGTGTTTTGCTTGGTAATCGGTAAAATAATTAGAAATAGCTATATCACGGGGATCACGGCGTACAGAAATAATTTTTGCATTGGGGAATAAAAATTTAATGAGGCCGATATTTTCAAAATTATGCGGTAATTTATCCACAACATGTTGAGCGTGGGGGTCATACTCTTGCAGCTCTTTTAGAATCTTATTTGCCAACTCATGACTAACATGTTGAGTCAGGTCGTCAATGCAATCAGGGTAACTCCGTTCTGAGCCAACGTGACGTTCCCAGCGATTTAATCCTTGAACAATATTAGGAATAACGCCTAATTCGCCTGCGCCAAAAATTTTACTATGCCCTGAAATAATTTGCTCAACCAGTGTTGTTCCTGAGCGTGGCATCCCTAAGATATAAACAGGCAAGGTTGATTTATGCCCATAATTTGGACGATGTTGATAGAGAGCTTTACAAAAACTACTACGAATTTGAGCGCATTGTTGACGATGCACTTTAGCATTATAAGAAAGTAATCGTTTAGTTGCTTGATTCGCTTGTATTGCAAATTCAAAGGCTTTGTTATAATCCTTCCGCTTTTCCCAGACCGCGATTAATTGAAATAAAATGCCTGTTCTCAATGAACCTTCAAGGCTTGGTAAATTAGCCACTTTTTCTAATTGTTCTAAAACCTTGTCATCATCGGGAAAGCTTCGGGCATTAATCAGTGATGAATAGCCTTTTACGGGATCAATTTTTTTAACGGTTTCAAATAATACTAACGCTTCATCAATATTGCCGCACTGCATTTGTTGTTGCCCTAGACCTTGTAATGCAGGTAAAAAATAAGGCTGTTCTTGGATGATTTCGTTAAATAAATTTTCAGCAATGCTGTAGTTTTGTTCTTGACTTTCAACCATTGCCAAAGCATTTTTTGCTTGATTTTTTAATAAATCAATCAAGGGTTGTGGATGAGTTTCATCAACATTTAAATCATCGGTTAATTCACCCGCTTTTATGGCTGCGTGTCTCGCCTCATTGCTTGCATTATGTAAGCAAACACTTGAAAGTTGCACCCAAAGCGCACTATTTTCTTCATCTTGACTTATGGCGCGTTTAAGTAAACATATCGCTTGCAGGGTATGCCCTTGTATTTGTGATAATTCAGCTAACTGGGTTAATAAGCGGATATTGTCCTTAAAATGCTTTAATTCTTCGCTTAAAATTTCAACGGCTTGTTGATGTAAATCATGTTCTGCCAGTAAAACCGAATACTGAATATATTCATCAACACAGGAGTCTTCATCGTCAAGCGTTTCTTTTTGTTGTTGTAACCAATGTTCTGCCTGAGCAAAGTGTTGTTGACTGACCCAGAGCTGTAATTGCAGTTGATTAATCTGTTGCTGATAGCGTTGAAAAAGAACGTCGGGAAGTTGTTTTTTTATGTGTTCTAAGGTTTGCAGCGCTTGGGTTATGGTTAACTGTGCTTGTGGGTAATCGGCTAATTGATAATGCGTTTGTGCCAAGTAGGTTAAAATAGAAATTCGCTCTGGGGCAAGTTCTGCGGCTTGACTAAATAATTTGTGAGCGTCTTTTAACTGTTGTTGTTGAAGCCGACACCACCCTAACCGCGCTAATCCTAGAGCGTGTTTGGGTTGTCGATTTAAGGCGTGTTGTAAAATTTCAACGGTAAAATCAAGATCTTGTTTTAGCATATAAACAGCGGCTAAATCAATTAAAGCCTCGGCATCCATTTCCGCGCGGTGTTTTAGAGCGAATGCTAGGTTTTTCTCGCTTTGTTCAAATTCTCCTAGATGAGCATGGGCTAATGCCAACAGGGGGTAAATCGCAGGGCTGGAAAAATGTTGTTTAAAAAGGAGACAGGCTTCTTTTAGCGGTGAAAATTGTTGGTATTCGGCTTTTTTTCTTAAGGAATTTAAATCTTTTTCAGGGGTTTTCATGATTAATAGGCTTTTGCTTTAAACTGTTTTGGGATTTCAATTGAAAAAAGCTCTTCATGAATGATCGCGGTATAAAGTCCTAATGCCAGAGCGCGTTTTTTTAAGGTTTTTGGCATATCAATCGCGGCAATAATTCCAAAGACTTTTTTATCTCGGTGTTCTGGGAAAAACGTTCTGAAATTTTTGATTATTTTTTGGAGTTGAGAAGTGCTTTCTTCGCGAAGGTGGCTTTTAACTTCAACAATAAACAGAAAAAACCTACTAATATTTTTTTCATTGATAGTTCATTTTAAAAATTTGTTATTGTAAGCTATGCCTTGTAAATTTCATAGAGTTTTTCATATGTTAGGTTTTTATTCTAATTGCTAATTCAGGAGAGTCCCAGTCTATATTAATCAAAAAACCAGTTTTATATTTTTCCTGTAGGTGTATAAGAATAGGATTATGCGATGGAATATTTTTTTGGAACTCATTTAACTTACGATCAATATTATGATCTGGAATGTATGCTAGCCCCTTATTTTCAAGTTTTAATGGGTCAATAACTGCACCTTTAAAAGGTTCTAAAAACACAGATTCTTTTAAAGAGTTATAATTTAAAGAGTACGGATTTAGACATAACTCCAAAATTATTTCATTATTAAAGACATAACCTACAATTGCAGCATCAATGTTATTTCTTTTGTAAAATGCACTATCCCTAAAGAAATAACAAGTTTTTGTATTATTTCCATTTGAAACAAGAGTACTACCATAAATTGTATCTTTAAATTGGTCTGTTTTTGTTTTTTCATTTATCCCAGATGCTATAAATGAAACTATTTTGAAATCATGCGGTTTATCAGAGGACGAAAGAAGCTGACTATTTGCTTTGTCTATTATTTTAGATAGATTACTATTTATTCCAAGTTTAGCTTCGACTACAGATACTTTTCCAGCAGATAAACTTGCTTCCCTTTTTTTTACAATACTTGGGTCATCCTTTTTGAGCTTTGCTTCTAGTAAAGCCGTAGAACCTTGATACTTTACTAAGAAATCAGCTTCTTCCTTTTCAGATTCTGGGATTTTTTCAACTACATACCCTAATTTTATCAACATTTTATGAGCTATTTCATCTGAAACCATAATCTCTTTTATTTACACGTAAAAAACTCAGGGATAATAAATCTCCCACCTTATCCACTTTATATTTTATGATGAAGCTATAAATGTATCTCGCGCTATATTGCCAATTGTATTGGTAGCCACAGAATCAAATGTTGCTCCAATAATCCCCCCAAACAAAGGAACTGCTTTACCAAGGTTAATTGCTCCTTTTTCACCAAACTTAGTTAATAGCCTAAATCCTACTTTTTGATTAATTATTACAATTGTTTTCCCGCTAATATTCTTCACTGTACTTTCAGTAAGTTTTCTTCCAATATGAATACCAATATCTTTGAGAATATCTTTAGCTGCATTTCCTGTTAAACATATATAAATAAGAGACTTAACTTTATCATCATGTAAATCATGACCGCCCATGTGTGCAATTGTTGCAATCATTCGAATTTGAACATACATTACACTTGTGATATTTGCAGGAACAGCTATGGGCATTGTAATAATCCCACCTAGACCAGTTAAAAAACCAGATGTCCCTGCTTTAGTATTTTGCCAACGAATTAAAGAATTAACTTTTTTTCCTAAAGAACCTTCAGCGTTTAAATAGCTTTCAGCCATTTCACTTGCGGAGTCCAATCCAGGAACACCATTAATTGCTTTATCATAAGCCCAATCAAGCGTTTTCATTATTTTACTTTCAGTTATTTTTTCAACCATAATACATTTTTTTATCACACCTTAACTGGTAAAAATTAAACTAAGCTAGAGTTAGGTGTAAAAACCTAACTCTAAAATAAGCACATAATAAAAAAAGTAAAATATTTATGTCCTTTTCTCATCCACTTAGTTATTTTTTAGGTTATTTTAAAAAATTGCACCCTACCTAAAAATTGATTCGGCAGATAAATTAACTACCATGAATACTCCATTTTCGTTAAAAATCTATCCAAATTATCTGTTAATTCTTCAGCATACTCACCTGCTTAAGTAGACATTTTTCTTGACATTCTTTCTACAGCTCGCTTTGCACTCTCTTTATTTTCCTTGGCTGAACCCTCTAATTGCTCAAGCTTAACAATTATTCCAGTAGGATGCTCGCCATTATAATTTAATGCAGCTAAAGCTATAACTGTCTTTGAGCTACTACTGCCATGCTTAGTTATATTTGAGATAAAATTTTTTTTGCGGAAGGTTGTTCTTCAAGTGAAAAAATCTTTTCAAAATTATCATCATCAACGATGATGATATCTGGTTTTATATCTGTGTTTTCTATCTGGTATAGGTTGGGATATTTCTCCCAATCGTTGATTTTCAAGGTCTGTAGAAGTTTCTTGAACAATTTTTAACCATTTTTGTTCATTTTTAAAAGCGTACCAACTTGTTTTGTCAAAGCCTGTATTTTTAGCGTATTTTTCTAATGTTTTTTTAAACATTGCTTCGTCATATTCTTTTTGAGACTTAAAGCCTTGTCTGTCCCACATTTCTTTGACTTTAGGCTTTTTAGGGGAAAGTGGGGTAAATGTATCATTTTTAACACTATTCAACATAGCGCGTAAATAAGAGACTTTATTTTTAATTGTTGAAGTTTTAATCTTAACGAGCAAAACTGCTAATACTTCGATTTGTTTTTGATTTGATATTTGAGATAAAATTTTTTTTGCGGAAGGTTGTTCTTCAAGTGAAAAAATCTTTTCAAAATTATCATCATTAACGATGATGATATCTGGTTTTATATCTGTGTTTTCTATCTGGTATAGGTTGGGGGATTTCTCCCCATCGATTGGGAGATTTCTCCCAATCGTTGATTTTCAAGGTCTGTAGAAGTTTCTTGAACAATTTTTAACCATTTTTGTTCATTTTTAAAAGCGTACGAACTTGTTTTGTCAAAGCCTGCTTTGTTGTAATTTCCTTTTCATATATTTCTGTAATTTCCCAACCTGCATGTTCAGCAACGTTTAAAAGCTCACGTCTTTGGTTTTCGGTGGTTTGCCCATCGGTGGACACTCTTATATATATAGCTACACGTTTTTTCATATATTTATACCTCTCTCCAGCCTACCTTGTTGAATCTTAGGGTAATTATGATAAATTTTATTGTTAAGTAATTTACCATTTTTATGTTTATTTCGCTTAACA
The DNA here is from genome assembly GCA_030949405.1 of Methylococcales bacterium. Classification (NCBI taxonomy): domain Bacteria; kingdom Pseudomonadati; phylum Pseudomonadota; class Gammaproteobacteria; order Methylococcales; species Methylococcales bacterium. The sequence continues at coordinate 705,513 of JAUZSN010000002.1, forward strand.
CCATCAGCACCCCAAGTACCCCATTGCTTGAAAAAGAAAGCGATATTTTGCCTATCACATTGTTCTTGAATATTTAATACCCATTGTTCTTCCATTGGACGCGCTTTACTTCCACTTTCACCGCCAACAATAACCCAATGAATATTAGAAAAATCAACTTCTCCTAAGTCTTCTAATAAAGGTTCAATGGATAAAAAACGAATTTTTGCAGGTATTTTTTTTAGGATTTCTATGCGTGGCAACCCTTCTTTAATATTTTCAACACTTACGCCTAACCAAACATTATCAGGAACATTTCTATCTTTAAAATAGGCTACAAGCTGATTTTCTCGTTTCGTTAATATTTGGTAACGGTGTTGTGGCGTTTGTTTAATTACCTTAAATACCTTATCAATAAATGAAAAAGGTATGTCCTCATGGAATAAGTCGCTCATTGAATTAACAAAATAGGTTGTCGGTTTTTTGCGCTTAATGGGCTGTGATAATCGCTCTGGTAGCAAACTTAACTCAAACCCATTTTGATAGCCATTTGTTCCCATTGCTTTTAAACGTTTTGCCATTATCTCAGCATAGCAATGTTTACAACCTGCTGAGACTTTCGTGCAACCTGTTGTAGGATTCCACGTTTGTTCTGTCCATTCTATTTGGCTTTTAGTTGTCATAAGTAAACCTTATTTCTTTGGTTATTTTCTCAGCAATATTCCATTTTCCTTGCTTCTCAGTAATATTATTTCCATTTTCGTCTTCTATAACTATTTTATTTTTCTTACAAATATCTTTTAAAGAGTTTTTTGCGTGTTTAGGTAAAAATTCTTCCTTGATACTGAAATCTATTATTTCATTATTAGTCATTATTTTTCTATTTTTTAATTCTTGCTCTAGTTTTTGGGTAAGAACATCAAATCGTAAAGTTCCTTGAGTTTCTTGGTATCCAAATAAATCATTTGTTTGTTGTGATTTAATATTTATTCCCTTTCCATCGTTAGATTCTTTTAATGCTATTTGATTCATCAATAACATCCCTTTTTGATGTCTTGTTAAAAGAAAAATAGCATTTTTACAAGTTCCATCATCCAACAAAATAGGACGTACATAATCTAAACCTAATTCTTCTTTTATTTTTTCTTTAATAGATTGCATAAAATCATCAATATCATCATAGTTTGCCATTCCTTTAGTAGTAAATTCCTCTACAAATTGCCTTGTTTTATGATCTTTTTGAAAACCCTTATTACTCGAAAATCTATAGCTATGAAAAACAGGTATAAATAAAAATACTTCTGATTTTGGCAAAAACATTAAATCTCTTAAATTATCAAGAGTCACATCAGAATAGGTGAATGGATCAAGAAAAAAGAATTTTGGGGTACTGTAATTTTTATATTTAGATAATATTTGGAAAAGTATTGATTGAAAATCAAGATTTTTTATGGGGTGTATTTTTATAGATGGATGTGAATATTTTTTAAGTTGTAATGTTAAATTGTCACTGTTTTTCTTATCTTTATCATTGAATAATATCTCAATTATTGGATTTGTTCGTTTAATTATTGGGCTGTCTAAAATATATTTAGCTCGGTCTAATAACACAAGTGGACTGCCGTCTTGATTACCATTTTTTCCTGCACCACAAAATAAATCAGCAATTAAACAACTTTCAAAACCTTGTAATATTTTAGGGCTACCAACTTAAGGCGGGACAGTTTTAAATCCCCAATATTTACAAAGTGAGGAAAATCAACAATCGTGCAGTAGTTGATTTTACTGGATGTCCCGTCTTAAGTTGGTAGCCTATATTCACGATATATTTTTATTTTAGCGGCTGTTAATTCACTTTGCTGGTTAAAAAAATCACTCATTTTTATCCTTATTTATCTCAATATACAAAAAAAATCTGTTTTGTTCATTCTAACCCATCAATCAATTCTTGATAACGTTCAAACAAAAAGGCAACCCGTGCGGCATCGTCTTTTTTGCCTTTATATCCATAAGCGGCATCGACTACTTTATCTAGAGCGTTGTGGGCTTTGACTAAATCGGCGGGCATTCCCTCTTTAGCGTATAACATCGCTAATGAGCATTTTTGATTTTGTTTTGCACATAAATCTTCTTCGGCTTTTCGGGCATCTAAAATTTGTTGTGCGGCGGTTTCTATCTTTTTTATTTGTGCCGATTTTAGGTTTTCTGGGAAAGGAAAATTATTATAAACAACTGTATTTGAATAACTGTAATCACTCTTTAAACGTCCGCAAACGGTTCTCATCCATGCGTTATGAAAATGGCTTGTTAGGATGCCAAAATCATAAAGTCTTGCATCTGGAATCATGAATGCAGAATCCTTACAAATAGTCGAAGCTTTAACATATCCCATCGGTATAAATTTTCGAGTTTCAGAGGAAACCTTTGGTATTAGTAAATAAGGTTTATCTTTCTGCCTATTTTCACCAAATAGATAAGGTGTATCTGCTAATTTTTGAGTAGGTATTTTAGGGCTGGCTAAACGCATTTTTTTAACTAGCTCCATACGTGTTTTAATTTCAGGTGAGTTTGTTCTATCATTTATAGTACTATTTTCCAACCACAAACAATAACGTGGAATATTATTAATAAACTCATGTGAGCCTAATATTTTCTGAATATATTTAGCAGCAATAAGGTCATTCTCTCGAATAATATTTGCCTCTTCCTCTGACAATAATAAATGACCTCCATCTGTAGGTTGACTTCCTTTTGTCATTTCTGGAATACTGTGCTTTATTGGCTTGCGACGTTTTTGAATTAATACTGTAGGTGCATCAACAAAGTAAGGGTTAATTTGCTGTGCTTTTATTTCAATTGGCTCACCACTAATATCATCCCCATAATCAAATAAGCGATAAGACTCTAATTCTTGCAACCCAAAACCCATAATCACACAATGGACAGCCGCAACGCCTTTACCTTCATTACTCCAACGAAAAGTACGATGAGCAAAATAAAGCCGAATATTTAACCTCAATAATTCTGTCCATAAAATTGCTACTTGTTCGCCTTGCGTTAAACTATTCGTTGAAACAAAGGCGACAGAAATATTTTTATTTTCTTGAATATAACGCGCCGCTTTAACATGCCATGCCGTGACCAAATCAAGAACACCTGCGCCTTTCATACCTTTAAAAACTAAGGCTAAATCTAATTTTTGTTCTTTCGTTTGATAGCTATAACCCACAAACGGCGGATTCCCCATAATAAAACTACACTTTTCAGGTGCAATCACTGTTTCCCAATCAAGCTGTAAGGCATTAGCATGAACAATATTCGCCTTTTTTATCAACGGGATCCGATTAAAATAATTCCCCAATTCCTGCACTTTTAAATTCATTTGATGATCTGTCAACCACATTGCCACCGTCGCAATATTAACCGCACTGCCATCAATATCAATCCCATGAAACTGGTCAACATCACATTTAATTAAAGTTTCAACCGATAATTGTGCCGATTTCGCCTTACTAAACTGAGCATGAATAACGTCCAATTCTAATAACCGTAACTCCCGATAAGCAACAATCAAAAAGTTACCACAACCACAGGCAGGATCAAAAAAATTCAAAGCCGCTAACTTTTGATGAAACACCGCCAACTTAGCCGTCTTAACCTTACCAACACGACTACCTTTAGGACTAATATGCTCAAATTCAGCCCGTAAAGCATCCATAAATAAAGGATCAATCGTTTTTAAAATATTCTCTTCACTGGTGTAATGCGCCCCAAATTCACGACGTTTCTTAGTCTTTCCGCCCGCTTTCTCATCATCAAAGTGCATAATCGCTTGAAATAAAGAACCGAAAATCGCGGGGCTAATCTCGCTCCAATCCAGTTCACAACACTCAATTAAAATAGTCCGCACTTCCTCATCAAAATAACAATCCTCCAATGCGCCCTCAAACAAAGAACCGTTAATATAAGGAAAAGCGGCTAAATGTTCGGGCAAGTTTTTTAAGCGTTTCTTAGTCGGTTGATTGAGTACCTTAAATAACGTTTGTAAGCGTTCGTGTAAATTTTCACCGTCAACCTGCGTATAATTTTTTAAATAATCCAAAAAACAGTGTTTTCACCAAACAGATTGGTATTATCCGCAAACAAGCAAAATAACAAACGTACTAAATAGGTTTCTAAATCTTTACTGTTATAACCTGTGGCTTTAATGACATCATGTAAGCCTGCCATTTTTTCCGCCGCATCCTTATTAATCCGCTCTTGACGTTCATTAAATAACTTTTCATAGCCTGTTATAAAACGAAAACTCTCAATATATTGCGGTAATTCTGCTAACTTGATTTTTAAGACTTCGCCTTTATTTTCTTGGTTATATAAATGCAGGTTTTGAAAATCACTGACCAAAACACAGCGCGGCAACTCCTCATTTTTTAAACCATGAAAATAATCGGTTGCTTGAAGGTAGGCTTTATCTAAATCTTTCCCCTCTGATTTCATTTCAACTAACAATAAGCTAGGAAAAAAAGCATCTATACGACCACTGCCCTTTAACTTTTTAACCCGTGCTTCAAAACGAACCGAACGGCGATAATTTAAGTTAAATATTTCACATAAATCACGGATAAAATTTTGTGCCTCACCCATTTCATAATGAGAGTTTGCGTAATTTTTAACAAACTTCGTCGCGCGTTTTCTTAAGGTTTCAATCGTTAAGGTCATAATACAAGATACGTTTATAGGTTAGTTTCAAATCAAAAAAATCCATGTGTTATTTTTGTTTATTTATTATAAAATCTAAATTCATTGTCTTTATAAAATCAGTCACTCATTGAATGAAATTAAGTAGCGTTATTTGATGGAGAGGAGGCAGCCAGTTTAAGAGGGAGTGGGAAAAACGCTCCTTTTTTAAATGCTTAAGTTGCATCTGTTACAAAGGTTGTTGAAATTTAAAATTTTCCAAGCACGCTTTTTATTTTGTCACAAAAACCAACAAAAAAGGGTCAGGCATATCATCCCACCCCCCCTTATAATTTTTTACGTTTTTTAACGGCCTCTATTTTTTTAGAATGAACCCGTTCTTTCGCCTCTAGCCACTGTTTTTGCTGCTGCTCATAACGAACAATGTCCGCATGTAATTGTTTTTCACCTAATTGATGACGATAGCTTAATGATTCTATTAACTCTCGATGATCCGCCTTACGTTGAGCTTGTTGTTGATTAAAATCAGCCTCTAAAATAATTTCTTTTAACCGATTTTCATGGGCAATTTTATCGGTACTTAAACGCTCTTCAATGGCAAAATAATCAATCTGCATCCCTTCTTTTTCAACCAAAATTAATCGCTCATGTTCCGCTTCTAAAGCTAACTTTCGTCGTTCAATATCTAACTCATAATCTAACTGCTTTAAACGCTGTTGATTATGCCGATATTTCTTAGTGTCTGTTTCAATTTCTTGACGGTACACTTCCTGTTGTTTTTGATTCTCCATATCAAATTCTTTTTTAGCCAAACTAATGTTAATATTTTCTTTCGTTAGTTCAATATGTGGAAATTCTTTAAAATGAGGCTTTAATGAACACAAGGCTTGGGCTTGTATATGATGCAAAATTAAGGTTTCAGAAATCAATAGGCCAATTTTTTTCTCAATAGATCCCAGTCCATTTTTTAACCATGAACCATCGGTTAAGGCGTTTAATTCACTGCGGACAACGCTTAATAGTTGAGCCTCATACGCGGCTTTAATTTGCTGATTAATTTCAATTATAAAATTACGGTGCTTTTCAATGTAATCTAAGGTGGCTTGAAAACGTATTTCAAGTTTAATCCCCATCGAACAAAAACCATCGTACAGTTGCAATTGCTCACTAATTTCCCAATCTTCAATCAAAATAGGATGGCATCTATGATAAAAACGTTTTACGTATTTTTCAGGGCGTAAAAATATTTTTTCATAAAACCCCAATTTACTCACAATTAATTGTCGGTTAACATCAAACCCCGCATCCCAAATAGAGGAATCTATCTCGACTTCTTGTTGAAAAAGATCCTCTGAAAAAATCGCTTTAATCTCATTTTCACCCTCAATTTGTTTCATCACGCTGCCTTGCTTCTTTTATTTTTAGGATTTTATCGGCCATTTTTTCAGCAATTAAAGGGTAAATATTAGGGGAAAACTCAACGGTTCGGTGATCTATTTTTCGTAAAAAACCCCGACTTAATAATAAACCCACCACAAACATCCGTGACCAATCCGAATAACGCCGCGCTTTTTCTAGTTCAGTCTTCTCAATCACCATTTCCAGCTCGTCATTATTATTAATCCGAAATTCAGTGAATTGTCGAATGCCTTCAAAAACAAGCTCTTCTTCTTGTGCCGTCAAAGGCCCAGGGGCTGAAAATTCAAGGCGATACGATAAGAGGACGGTAAAAAAATCAACCATTGCCGCACAAATAAACGCAAATAAAGAAAAACTTTGCCACATGGCTAATGTCGGAGTGACCTCACGAGTAAATTCTTTATAACTTAATAATAACTGTGGGTTACTCAGACTTTGTCCATATTGACTGGCTAATTGATTGATCTGTCGTTGTACCCCTTGAAAATTATCTTTAAAGCGGTAATACGCCGCTTCCACATCCGTTGCCACATCTAACGCCCCTAAGCTTTGTTGTAATTGATTAATGGCTTGGTCAAGTTGTTTAAACTCTTTAACTAGCGCGACCTGTTGCTGTTTTTTAGTTTGATAAAGGTCATTATAATGTTGCCAAATAGGGCCTTCACCGACTTGGTTTTTATAATTTTTAGTCATGTCAGGGTGCGTTCCTAAATAGGCTTTGGAAGCTGCCTTCGAGGTCTGTTCAAGTTCTTGACGTTGTAAGTTTAATACGGTGGCTTTTAAGGCCATTGCCTCATTAAGATAGGTGGTGACATTTTGGCTAATGGCTTTTAAACGATCAATATGAATGGTGTCTTGTTCCGATATTTCATAAAATTTAAAATATGAAAATGAAATAGAGGCGGATAAGGCAATCAATAAGGATAAGACCACTGAAAAATAACGGACTCGATTGGCTTTCCAGTGAATCCCTGCAATTTCTAGTGAGCAAATGACAACAATGGATTGAATAGCGACGGTGATAACTAAGGCAATCCAGTTAATAATAAAATGTGATAAGCCATAGTAGGTAGTAAAACCTGAAGCAAGGCTTAACATTAATACAATGGGAATTGTCCAAATTTTTAAAATCCCTACAAATAAGGATTGGATGCGATTAATTAAATAACCCACGCCTGATGGTTTTTTATTATGTAATTTAGATTGTTTCATTTATTTTTATGGTTTAACCCGTTTACCAAATAAAGCGGTTCCAATGCGAATCATCGTTGACCCTTCTGCAACAGCGGCGTTTAAGTCACCTGTCATTCCAAATGAAAACGTATCCAATGTAGATAAGTTTAAGGCTTTGATCTGTTGATAAAGTTTACGATAGGGTTGGCATTGTAAATCATAATCTGTTTCTGGGGCAGGAATTGCCATCACTCCACGTAAACGAATATTTTCTAAGGCATTAACCTCGGTAATTAATGACGGTAATGCCTGTAAATCGACCCCTGATTTAGTCGGTTCATTGCTGATATTAACTTGTAAACAAATATTTAATGGCGGTAAGTGTGCGGGACGTTGATGACTTAAACGTTGGGCAATTTTTAAACGTTCAACACTATGCACCCAACTAAAATTTTCGGCAATCGCTTTGGTTTTATTGGATTGAATCGGGCCGATAAAATGCCAAATGAGATTCAGTGTGGCTAATTGTTGTTGTTTTTCCAAGGCTTCTTGAAGGTAATTTTCTCCAAAATCCTGTTGGCCTAATTGATGTAGGGTCGCTATATCCTTTGCAGGTTTAGTCTTACTGACTGCGATCAGTTTAACGGAATCATTGGCCCGTCCCCCCATCATTTCAGCTTGATGTATCTGTGAGCGTACCGAATAAAAATTTTGTTTAAGTGTCTTCATAGGAGATGAGTTTATAAAATAATGCTACCATGACTTATAGCGAGAATAAAAATGGGAATCACGTTTAAATTATCGGCTATTTTACACTGAAAACTTTATAAAGGGATGGTATGGATATTACAGAATTATTAACGTTTATGGTTAAAAACAAATCATCGGATATGCATTTATCCGCGGGACTTCCCCCAATGATTCGTGTCGATGGTGATATTCGGCGTATTAATATTCCCGATTTAGAGCATAAAGAAGTTCACGCGCTCATTTATGACATTATGAATGATAAGCAACGCAAGGGGTATGAAGAATTTTTAGAGGTCGATTTCTCTTTTGAACTTCCTGGTTTAGCCCGATTTCGAGTAAATGCGTATAATCAAAATAGAGGGGCGGGCGCCGTTATTCGTTGTATCCCTTCTGAAATTTTAAGTTTAGATCAACTGAATGCTCCCCAATTTTTTCGGGATGTTACCCAGCATAAACGAGGAATGGTTTTAGTCACAGGGCCTACGGGATCAGGAAAATCAACCACGTTAGCGGCGATGGTCGATCATATTAATCGAACGCGCTATGAACATATTTTAACCGTTGAAGATCCCATTGAATTTGTTCACAAATCTAAAAAATCACTAATTAATCAGCGAGAAGTGCATCGAGATACCCTCGGCTTTCAAGAAGCCTTACGTTCCGCACTTCGACAAGATCCCGATATTATTTTAGTGGGAGAAATGCGAGATTTAGAAACCATTGAACTTGCAATGTCGGCGGCTGAAACCGGTCATTTAGTGTTTGGAACGCTTCATACCACCTCTGCGGCTAAAACAGTTGACCGTATTATTGATGTATTCCCCGCCGCTGAAAAGGAGATGATTCGTTCAATGCTTTCTGAATCCTTACAAGCAGTTGTTTCTCAAAATTTATGCCGAAAAATAGGCGGCGGACGCGTCGCGGTTCATGAAATTATGGTGGGAACCCCTGCCATTAGAAACTTAATTAGGGAAGCTAAAGTGGCGCAAATGTATTCTGCGATTCAAACAGGACGTAAAGATGGGATGAAAACCTTAGATCAAGATTTACAAGAAAAAGTGGAACAAGGCTTAGTCTCAAAAGAAGAAGCGCGTGGAAAAGCCGTTAATAAAGCAAAATTTATTTAAAAGGAGATGGCGATGGATTTTGCGGCCTTATTAGCCTTGATGGTTCAAAAAAAAGCCTCTGATTTATTTATTACCGCTAAAATGCCTCCTTCTATGAAAATAGATGGGGTCATGACTGAAATAACGAAAACCCCGTTAATCGCAGAGCAAACACTTAAGTTGGTCTTAGGGATTATGAGTGATGCGCAAAGACAAGAATTTAAACAAACGAAAGAGTGTCAATTTGCGATTAGTGTTGGTAAATTAGGGCGTTTTCGAGTGAGTGCGTTTACTCAACGTGATGCCGCTGGAATGGTTTTACGTCGTATTGAAAATAAAGTTCCTGAAATGGACGATTTACATTTACCCCCGTCGTTAAAAGATTTAATCATGCAAAAACGGGGACTGGTTGTGTTTGTCGGGGCGACGGGAACGGGTAAATCAACCACCTTAGCCTCCTTAATTCAGTATCGAAATCGAAACAGCAAGGGGCATATCATTACCATTGAAGATCCAATGGAATTTGAGCATCCCCATTTAGGTTGTATGGTGACTCAGCGGGAAGTCGGGTTAGATACCGAGTCGTATGACGTGGCCTTAAAAAATACACTCCGACAAGCCCCTGATGTTATTTTGATTGGTGAAGTGCGAACCCGTGAAACCATGCGACATGCGATTACGTTTGCAGAAACTGGGCATTTATGTCTAACCACCTTACATGCCAATAATGCCAATCAAGCCTTAGATCGAATTTTACATTTTTTCCCCGAAGAAATGCACCAACAATTATTTATGGATTTATCGTTGAATTTACGCGGTATTGTCGCGCAGCAATTAATCAAGCGGTCGGATGGCACGGGACGTTTTCCTGCCATCGAAATTTTAATTAATACGCCGTTGGTTTCTGATATTATTCGCCAAGGTGAAATTCATCGTCTGAAAGAAGTGATGAAAGAAGGCAGCGAACATGGAATGCAAACCTTTGATCAAGCGTTATTTCAGCTTTATAAAGCGGGTAAAATTAGTCATGAGGATGCATTAAATTCAGCGGATTCGCGTAATGATGTTCGTTTGATGATTAAACTGGCATCTAATAATTTAAATGCGTTTGGGAATCATGCCGATGATGCCATGACCTTGAGTGATATGAATGGGGCTAACGAAGGTAATATGTTTCAATGATAACGCAATGACTTGAATTCAGAAATTAATAAAAAGGGAGCGCGACTTTTTAGTCACGCTCCCCAATATTGGCTATCGCCTCTTACACCTTTTATTTTACAAAACACATTTTTTCAGCATAGGTTTCGACTTCTCGTAACTGTTTTTTAAGATTTTTTGACTGATTAGGATCCCGAAAAGCCGCGCCTTTTTCCCCTGGTGTTTTGCGTAAATAACCAAAGGTTAACGCCGCTTCAAAGGCTTTAAACGTTAGTTTTTCAGCAATTTTATCCAACTTACAGCCACAGGCATATTGAGAAATATAGGTAAGCCCGCCATGTCGTGCCACACATTTTAAAACGTAGTCAACACGATCACGGGTGGGGTATTGATTAATGAAACTTTGCGGTTCAACAGGCTGAACGCTTGATTTTTTAACGGTTTTTGCATCCATAGCCGCACAGCTTGTAAGTAAACTGATCGCGACAAGGGTCATAAGAGCGGTCGATATTTTTTTCATAAAACGTAAGCTAAAAAGTGTAAAAATATTAAAAGAGACACATGATACCGCTTATTATTCTTCAACTGCAAAATCAACAATGGCTTTCAGTCTCGTATTCATTTTTTCTGAAAAATGATTAAGGGCTTGATTATCGGTATCAACAGGTAATAAATCGGTATTTACAATGGTTTTCCCCTGATAGTCATAAGTGACAATATTACAAGGCATGTGACGAATGGAATGAGGTGACATTTCAAGTAAGGTCTTCGCATGGGTTAAATTACAAAATTGAAGGGTGTCATAATTTGGGAAATTTTTTGTCCCCCGATCACGAATGACTTTACCAACACGACTATGCCCTGTTATTCTAAAATTATGCTCACTAATTGCAATTTCTAATTCCGCTAAAACATCAGCATAAGGCTTGGTGGTACTGGCTTGGTAATATGTGATTGATTCCGATTGAGACGGGGAATGAACACAGCCTATCATCAGGATCAAACTGGCAAGTAGCCCTAATTTTTTTAACATAATTGATTCAAGGCGATCCCGATAAAATTTAAGAGATCGCGGTGATAAATAGTCATCGCGACCGCCTTTTTATTTTCGTTTAAATAAGGCGATTGACTCCACATGCCCTGTTTGTGGAAACATATCCATAACCCCAGCTTTAACCAATTGATAGCCTAAGTCATTAACTAAAATGCCTGCATCACGCGCTAAGGTTGACGGATTACACGAGACATAAACAATTAATTCGGGCTGCCATTTTTTTAAATGGGGTAATACATCACTTGCGCCTGCGCGTGAGGGGTCTAATAAGACTTTGGTGAATTTTTGTTTAGCCCACGGAAATTGATTAATTTCTTTCGTTAAATCCGCCACATGAAATTCAACATTCTCAATATTATTAAGTTGAGCATTTTCTTGTGCATGGTTCACTAAAGGTAAATCACCTTCAATACCAACCACATGCTTAGCTTTGGTCGCTAAAGGTAAAGTGAAATTACCTAAACCACAAAATAAATCCAAGACAATATCGTCTTTTGTCAGCTCTAAAGCATCTAATGCCCGTGTGACCATTTTACGATTAATTTCATAATTCACTTGAGTAAACATGGCGGGTTTAAACTTAAAGGTTAAATCCTGTTCAGGTAAGCGATATTCAGGGAAAATCTCAGGCTCGCCTTCTAGCGGTTTAATCGTATCTGGGCCTTTAGATTGTAGACACATACTGAACTGATGCAGATGGCCAAATTCACGCATAATCGCCTTATCTTCATCAGTAGCAGGCTCTAAAACTCGAAACGCAAGCACACAGTCTTCATCGCCTATCGCGACTTCAATTTGCGGAATTTTATCTTTAATCGACAATTTCTCAATCATTTCAGATAAAGCGACCAGCTTTGTTCCCACTTTAGGGTGCATGACTTTGCAGTTTTCCATGTCGGCTAAAAATGGATTACGGCGTTCTCGAAATCCGACTAAAACCCGTCCTTTTTTAGCCACATATTTGACCCCCACACGCGCTTTACGCCGATACCCCCAATGTTCACCTGTTAAAGGTTCCCAAATGTGTTCGATTTCAACCTTACCCAGTCTTGAAAATTGTTCTTTTAATAACGCTTGTTTAAGAAGAATTTGTTCTTCTGCGGCCACATGTTGAAAACTACATCCGCCACAAACCCCAAAATGAGGGCATTCAGGTTCAACCCGAATAGCGGAACGAGTGATTAAATTAACCACTTTCCCTTCGGCATAATCACGACGACTATCGGTGTAGATGAATTCTAATTCTTCATCGGGTAAGGCTTCATCAATAAAAACAACTTTACCATCGACATGAGCCACGCCGCGCCCATCATGGGCTAAGGACTCAATAACAACCTTAACGGGGGTTTCAGATAATTTTTTCTTGCGTATACGTCTGCGTGCCATTTATTTTTTCGTCCACTTTTCATTAGCATTTTGATACCACCATCCTGCTTGAGCATTACTGACCCAACGTTTGGCGAAGGTTGTTTTAATTTGTTGATACCAATCAGGATGTCCATTTTCATCGGCAATCGCATGATATAACGTGTCACGGTCTGTATTTTCGGCCTCGACTAATTTACTGACTTTATTTCGTGATTTTAAAGGAATGGATGAGGCTTCTTTGACCGCAATTAAGCCCTCTTTTGTAATTCCAACATAGCCTTGTTCATAAAAGTCTTTCAAGGTATCAAAACGGGCTTTCATTGAAGCTTGAACCCGTCTAATTTCTGTACTATCAATGGACAAATCGGCTTCGTCTGCCTGAACGGGACTAATAATAATATTAAGTCCTTCATCAACCCACTGATAAACCGTTAATTTCCAGTGAGGCAAACTCGCTTGCGGTTTTTCGGAAGCAGACGGGGTAACTTTTTGAATGTCTTTAATTAATTTATCCGCCGCTTCATCAGCGGCAGCGGCTGGAAAATAGATATTAATCGTAACGCAAGCGGTTAAAAAAAAGATCAATAATAAAGGTAGTTTTTTCATGACAGACTCCGTGAAAGGGGCAAATGTTAAAAAAGCAGTGACGCTTTTTCGATCTATTTAGAGTTCGCGTGTTGCACTAAAGGTAATGTCAGGCCAACGTTCTTCGGTTAATTGTAAGTTGACTCGCGTACCTGCAAGATAAACTAAATAACCGCCGCCATCTTCGGCTAAATTGGCAAACGCTTTCCGTTTAAACTCCTCTAACATAACCGAATCAGACGCACTAACCCAGCGAACCGTCGCAACCGATACCGTATCATAAATACATTCAACATTATATTCACTTTTAAGCCGTGACGCGGTGACATCAAACTGTAAAATCCCTACCGCGCCTAAAATGAGTTCATTATTTTTTAAGGGCCTGAAAAGCTGGGTTGCGCCTTCTTCCGTTAATTGAACCAAGCCTTTTTGAAGGGCTTTTGAACGTAACGGATCTTTTAAAATAACACGGCGGAATAATTCAGGGGCAAAATAAGGGATGCCGCCAAACTTAAGGGTTTCGCCTTGGGTAAAGGTATCGCCCACTTGAATGGTGCCGTGATTATGTAATCCAATAATATCCCCCGAAAAGGCTTCTTCTACATTTTTACGGCTATCGGCTTGAAAGGTGATCGCATTACCGACTTGAATATTTTTTCCTAAGCGAACATGATTTATTTTCATGCCTTTATCAAATTTTCCTGAACAAACTCTCAAAAATGCGATGCGATCGCGATGAGCGGGGTTCATATTGGCCTGTATTTTAAAGACAAATCCTGAGAAATCCGCTTCTGTGGCTAAAACTTCACGTTGATCAGCCGCTCTTTTTAAAGGGGCGGGAGCATAATCGGCAATGGCATCTAATAATTCAGAAATACCAAAATTATTAATCGCCGAACCAAAAAAGACGGGGGTTAATTCACCTGTTAAATAAGCCTCTAAATCAAATTCATGACTCGCGCCTTGGACTAATTCAATATCATCGCGTAATTCATCGGCTTGCAACCCCAGTAATGAATCTAATTGCGGATTATGCAATCCTTTAATTATTTGAGCTTCCGCAATTTTTCCCCCATGTTGCGCACTAAAGAGCTGAACTTCATCTTTATAGAGATGATAAACTCCTTTAAAACGCTTCCCCATTCCAATCGGCCACGTCATCGGAGCGCATTTAATGTTTAAAACACTTTCGACTTCATCCAGTAATTCAATCGGTTCACGCCCTTCGCGATCCATTTTATTAATAAAGGTAAGAATCGGCGTGGTTCTTAAGCGACACACTTCCATTAAACTAATGGTTCGTTGTTCCACTCCTTTCGCAACATCAATCACCATCAATGCGGAATCCACGGCGGTTAACGTACGGTAGGTATCTTCTGAAAAGTCCGCATGACCTGGAGTATCTAATAAATTTAAAATGCACGATTTGTGTTCAAATTGCATCACCGAGGTGGTGACTGAAATTCCCCGTTCTTTTTCCATCGCCATCCAATCCGAGGTGGCATGACGGGCGGCCTTTCGTCCCTTAACTGAGCCTGCTAATTGAATAGCCCCCCCAAATAATAATAATTTTTCGGTGATGGTTGTTTTACCTGCATCTGGATGAGAGATAATCGCAAATGTTCTACGCCGCTGCATTTGGCTGAGTTGTTCTGACATGCTGAATGATTGACTGAGAGAGTGAAAGAAATACGTTATTATACCGTGGACAGATTAGGGAATGGGAAAGATAAAAAATATTTATCGCTGCTATTCTTAAAAAACACACCCATTATTATTCGTTTATTTAGCCTCTTATTGGATTAAAAGTTATGTCACTTAAAAAGTTAGCTCTCTTTAGCAGTCTATTTGTTATTTTATTTTTTAGTATTCAAGCGTATACACAAACTAATAATTTAAAGCCCAACGTTATTAATCGCGATTATAAGGAGATGAATAAAAAAGATAAGTGGGAAATTAATGTCGCTTATCCTGAAATTCAGTTCTCAAATAAAAAGGCCGCTCAGTCGTTTAACGCGCGGTCTAAAAAGGAGGTGATGGAATCGGTGGCGGATTTTAAAAAAATGTTTTTAAATGAAATCATCGAAAACTCAGCCCCTTATTATTTGACGATTAGTTATCAGGTTGAATTTATCAATCAGCACTTAATTAGTGTGTTATTTAATTATTCATCGTATACGGGCGGGGCACATGGAATCTATTCAACCTATACGTTAAACTATGATTTGAAAAATAATAAAGTATTGGCGTTACCCGATTTATTCAAGAAGGGCGCGAATTTTTTACCGATTATTTCCAAACAAAGTATTGCTCAAATTTTAGCAAAACAGGGCGGTGCCTCATCAGAATGGGTTGAAGAAGGCGCGAGTGCTCATCTTCAAAACTTTACCCATTGGAATATAACCCCTAAAGGCTTACTGTTTAGCTTTGACCCTTATCAAGTCGCCTCTTATGCAGAGGGAAGTTTTACCACCGTGATTCCTTATAGCGTGTTTCCTGCTAAGATCAAACAACCTATTTTCTTAGCGATTCCAGCGCACTAAAACCAGCCTGATTAATCGTAGGGAGGGAGATGTTAATCGCCCTCCTACAAAGTTTAATTCCAGCTAAAGTCCTCTTTAGCCGCTGATTCAGGGCGATGTTTTAGTTGCACCCCTTTCAGAAAGTTTCGTAAAATTTGGTCTTTACATTCACGATAATGCTTATGTGTTTTCTTCCGAAAAAAAGCACTTAATTCAGGCTTACTGATTTTAAATTCCGCTAATAACAGGGTTGCGACTACATCATCGGCTTGTAAATTAAGCGCAATTTTAAGTTTCATGAAAATAATATTATTGGTTAATTTATCTTCTGCGGGCGCTTGTTTTCCTTCTCGTTTGCCCCGTTTATCATTAATCAACCCATTTAAAAACGTGGCCAATTGAAAATCTTGGCAACTTTTATAATCAGGGTCATCATCCTTTTTCAACCAGTTAATAACTTGGGCGCGTGTCACCGTATAATCGGCTAAGGCAAATAAGGCAATCATTTTGACATCATCAAAATCAAAGGTGTACCGCAGGCGGCGTAAAATATCATTATTGGTCATATAAAAAAGTACTAATTTTTAAAAGGGAATATAAACTTTATTTTATAGGGTTGTTCAACGGCGTGTAAAATAATCGGTGGAATTTAATCAAACTCTAACCATAAATCAACTTCAGCATCACTCGGCATTCGCCAATCCCCTCGCGGCGATAATGAAACTGAACCGACTTTAGGCCCATCAGGAACACACGAACGTTTATATTGTTGGGCGAAGAAGCGTCGATAAAATAACTTTAAGGCCTCTTTAATTTTTTTAGGGCTATGCAGTTCGTTAAACTCGGCTTGTACGGCTAAATATAAAATCTTTTCAGGCGAATGGCCCTTGCGAATCATCTGATATAAAAAGAAATCATGAAGCTCGTAAGCCCCGAGACTGTCTTCGGTAAATTGCGACATTTCACCCTGACTCGTCACGGGTAATAATTCGGGGGAAATCGGCGTGTTGGCAATGGACATTAAGACTTCACGTAAATGCCCCTGATAAACATGCTCTGCTACATGACGAACCAACCAAGACACCAAGGTTTTAGGAATACTGCAATTAACGTTATACATACTCATGTGATCGGCATTATAAGTACACCATCCCAAAGCCATTTCACTTAAATCCCCCGTCCCTAAAACAAATCCATGCGACATTAACAAAAAGGTACGTAGCCGTGCCTGAACATTTTCAAAGACTAAATCGCCTTTCGCCAATTGTTCGGGGGTTAATGTTGTTAACGCCTGTTTAAATTCAGCTAAAGAACAATCGGGATCAATGAGTCCAAATGAACGATGATTTTGAGTTTTAAAGGTATCTAAGGCTAATTGACAAATATCTTCTTCATGAATAGAAAGGTAAGTGAGTCGCATAAACGCATCCGCATTATTTTTAGTTAATGTTGATGTTCCAAAGCCTGGCATGGTTAACCCATGAATATTTGACGGCGGCAAACCCAATGCTTTAAAGGTTTTTAAAGCCACTAAAGCGGCCAGTGTTGAATCCAGTCCCCCTGAAATACCTATCCATATATGAGGGTCATCACCTAATTGTTGTAAGCGTTTTTTAAGTCCTGCGCATTGTATGCCAAAAATTTCAGCACAACGGGCCTCTAATTCGGTTTTATTTTGAGGAACAAAAGGCGTTCCACTAATTTTATGAGCGAGTTTTTGTCCATTATTGTACTCAGATAACGAGAACGTTAAATAACGGCTTTCCTGTTGTGAGTAACGAGACGCGCAATCGGCATAGGTATTCATTCGTTGACGTTCAGTCATTAGACTTTTAACATCAATATCCGCCGTAATTGTATATCCCTTGGTTTCATAGTCTAAACCATCACCGACTCGGCGTGAATTTTCAAGTAAAACCCCATTTTCAGCAATCGCTAATTGTCCCCCAAAAACTAAATCCGTTGTTGATTCACTGGCCCCTGCACTCGCATAAGCACAGGCTGAAATATGCCGTCCAGATTGACCTATAATTAAGGTATTAAGACGATAATGATGTTTACCAATAGTTTCATTGCTCGCCGATAAATTACATTGTATGGTTGCGCCTGCAAGGGCTTGAAATGAGGACGGGGTTACGGGCATCCAATCATCTTCACACAAACAACCACTGACAATAACGGCTGATGAACCTTGATAACTAAACAATAAATCAATTCCAAATGGAATCGTTTGTTCCCCCAGCGTAATGGTTTTCGGCTCATTTCCATTAGCGGCTTTAAACCAACGCGCTTCATAAAATTCACCATAATTGGGTAAAAATTGTTTGGGAAAAATACCGATAACTTTACCCCGATTCAAAACCGCCCCACAATTATAAAGAGCGTTATCGACCCTAAGGGGAAGCCCCACAAAGACCAATTGATCGCCAATATTTTCGGCAAGTTCAAGGAGTGATAATTCCGCCTCATCTAATAAAACATCATGTTTAAATAAATCGGCACAACTGTAACCTGTTAACGATAACTCAGGAAAAAGGAGAATATCGCTATCATAATGCGCGGCCAACGCGTGTTGAATGACTTTTTTATTCGCTTTAGGATTGGCAATATGAACCTGTGGCGAGACGCAGGTTAACTTAATAAATCCGTATTTATTCATCTGATTTTATAGGGAAGAAAACTCGGTTAATGATATACTACTCGGTTATTTTTTATTTACTGGGACAATCATGCAAATTATTCAAGAAGCACTAACATTTGATGATGTTTTATTACTCCCCGCGCATTCTGTGGTGCTACCGCGTGACGTAGAAATAAAAACACAATTAACACGAAATATTACCCTTAATATTCCGTTGGTTTCAGCGGCAATGGATACGGTTACCGATGCTCGATTAGCCATTGCAATGGCGCAAGAAGGCGGTATGGGTATTATCCATAAAAACATGACCGTTGAACAACAAGCGCGTGAGGTAAGTCACGTTAAAAAGTATGAAAGTGGCGTTATTAAAGATCCTATTACGGTCTCTCCTACAGCAACCGTTCGTGAAGTCATTGAGTTAACCCGCGCTGAAAAAATTTCAGGCGTTCCCGTAGTTGAAAATGGCGCATTAATCGGGATTGTGACCAGTCGTGACTTACGCTTTGAAACACGTTTTGATGAATTAATTACCCAAGTGATGACGCCTAAAGAGCATTTGGTCACCCTTCATGAATCCGCAGATTATGCAGATGCCATTACGTTATTACATAAACATCGGATTGAAAAGGTTTTAGTGGTTAATGATGATTTTCATTTACGTGGAATGATTACCGTTAAAGATATTCAAAAAGCTAAAGATTATCCCCAAGCTTGTAAGGATAAGCAAGAAAGATTACGTGTTGGAGCCGCCGTAGGAACGGGTGCTGAAACCGAAAAAAGAGTCGCTGCGTTAGTGGCAGCAGGCGTTGATGTGATTATTGTTGATACCGCACACGGCCACTCACAAGGGGTCATTGATCGCGTTCGCTGGGTTAAACAAACATACCCCCAAATAGATGTTATTGGTGGTAATATTGCAACGGCGGATGCGGCATTGGCTTTGGTTGAAGCCGGTGCTGATGGCGTTAAAGTCGGTATTGGTCCAGGTTCAATTTGTACCACACGGATTGTTGCAGGCGTAGGCGTTCCTCAAATTACTGCCGTAAGTAATGTTGCCGATGCGTTAAAATCGTTAAATATTCCACTGATAGCCGATGGAGGGATTCGTTATTCAGGTGATGTTGCAAAAGCGTTGGCTGCTGGGGCTTCTTCGGTCATGTTGGGCGGCTTATTTGCAGGAACAGAAGAAGCGCCTGGGGAAGTTGAGCTTTATCAAGGCCGCTCTTACAAATCGTATCGAGGAATGGGTTCTTTAGGGGCGATGTCACAACAACAAGGATCAAGTGACCGTTATTTTCAAGATGCAGATACCGTAGAGAAATTAGTCCCCGAAGGAATTGAAGGCCGTGTTCCTTACAAAGGCGGTTTGTATGCGATTATTCATCAATTACTCGGTGGAATTCGTTCGAGTATGGGTTATACAGGAAACCGAACGATTACAGAGTTACATGAAAAAGCTCAATTTGTGCGGGTAACGGGCGCAGGAATGCGTGAAAGTCATATTCACGATGTCACGATTACCAAAGAAGCCCCTAATTATCGAATGGATTAACTATGAAACAGCCCCTATTTTACGCCCTTGATTTTGACGGGGTTATTTGTGACAGTGCGGTCGAAACGGCGATTACAGGCTGGAAAGCGGCGTTAACGCTATGGAATGGCTTTAATACGCCGCTCCCTTCTGAAAATATCATCGAACAATTTCGTTGCATCCGTCCTCTCATGGAAACAGGTTATGAGGCGATATTAATTATTTATTTATTGCATCAAGGCAATGAAGTGGACTCACTGCTGCTGACTTATGATGAAAAAATACAACAGGCTCATCAGGCATCAAATAAAAATATTGCCGCATTAAAACAGCTTTTTGGTGAAATACGGGATCAATGGATTCATCACGATGTTGATGATTGGGTGCAAATGAACCCTCTTTTTTCTAATGTTGCTAAAAAATTACACGCGCTTAATGAACAACAGATTCCGTGGGTTGTAGTGACGACGAAACAAGAACGGTTTGTTGCTCAAATATTAAAAGCTTCGGGTGTTGAGTTAGCGACTGATAAAATTTTTGGGTTAGATCGTAAGATGAGTAAGGAAGCGATTTTAACTGAATTACTGGCGAATTACCCACGGTATGAATTTCATTTTATCGAAGATCGTTTGCCTGCCTTAGTGAATGTTTTGGCGAATCCTCAGCTTAATGCGGTCACGTTATTATTTGCAACATGGGGCTATAACACCGCAGAGGATAAACAACAGGCGAGTCTGCAGTCGCGTATTAGGTTAATTGATCTTCCCGATTTTTTATAAACCATTAATCATGAGGGAAGAATCAAAAAAATAGCCGATAGGTTTGCTTGATTTTGTTATAAATATAGGCATTCATACCTCACTTCCATTAAATAGAGTCGTTACAAATAATATTTATGAATAAAGAAAGATCAGGTATTCGGCTTAATTAATTAACGATTAAAAATTATAAAAAAATTGATTCATTAGCGATTGATTTTCAGCATCCTCTGATGAAAGGTGATACTGATGTTTTAGTTTTTGGCAGTAAAAATGGAGGTGGGAAAACGTCTATTCTTGAGTGTTGTGCCTTATTAATATTAGCAGGTATTTTTGGACAAAAAAAATTTAGATATTTTTATGAATCCAGCGAATTACTTGATATTGCTCATTCATTAGTTAAAGCGGGTAAAAAGCGTTGTTTTGTTTCTTTGGCCATTCCTTTAAATGGCCCTATAGACATCAGTCGTAAAGATGATATTTCGATATTTGAAAATAAAAGTTTCTCTGGTGTGGCATTGGGACTTGGAGCCTGTTAAAAATTAACATTTGACCCCTCGTCATTTGTTATATATTTTTTCGAATTTTAAAAAATTCTAATCCACTTATAATGGCACTAAAAATAAGAGCTAAACCCAAATAAAGAGCATATTGATTAGCGATTCCCTCTTTCCACAACCATAACTTTAGAACCCCCATTACGGCGAAAATTATCACTCGCATCCCTCGCCGCTGATTTTCAGAAGAATCAACCTTATTATCTGTTCCGTAACGAGATGACATATTCTTAAACATTAGATTTTTTTAGCGCGTATAAACGATAGTGTTTTGATGGATGATACTATCGCTTATCCGTGCTTGCTTGATTTTATTAGGTTTGGTTGCAAATAAATCTTGGCGTTCGTAACTCATTCCAATCTACAGTACTAATAGTGGTCAGACGATTTTTTCTTATCGGGAAGAGTGTTTATTCGTTTAATAGCAAGTAGCCCCTATGTAGCTTACGGAATACGGGAAACCTCACGTCAACGATAATATTTATGGGTATGATTGAACATCGTACCGAAACCCTATATTTCGCTTCAATCCATACAGGCTACTTTCTACTTTTGACCTTTATTTTTTGGCCTCCTAAAAACTCGTTAATAATCAAATGGTTAAAATCAGGTAAAAAAACATTGGTAAAAAGGCTAAAATTAGCTTAAACTATTATTCGAGTTACCTTTTTGAAGATAACTCTCTAGTTCACTGCCGCATAGGCAGCTTAGAAGAGTTTATCGGGCGATGGCGCAAGTTTAGTCGTGTTCACTGCCGCATAGGCAGCTTAGAAGAATGAACCCGTCAATGGGACTCCGGGAACTGTGTTCACTGCCGCATAGGCAGCTTAGAAGTGATCTCCTTTTTTACCTTGCCTACCTTCATAGTTCACTGCCGCATAGGCAGCTTAGAAGAAGGGTAGGTAATTTCTACCCTATTTCTTTTTAAATAACGGATGTTACGCAAAAAATTATAAATAGCTAAAGAATAGGCAATAAACATTTTTGTTGTTTAGAGTGAAAAAACAAGTTTTTTCACTGACCTTCAAAATCGAAGTATTGGACTCCGTCGTTATATGTAAACATGAAAAACTTGATTTTCACTCCTCTGCGTAACCTCAGTTAAATAAATTCCTCGTTAACAACTAAGAGCGCGCACAACCGTGCTTTATTAATACCCGCCTAAAAAATCCCCCATAATCTTATAAAATATGTTATGTTAAGGCAAAAAAAAGCCCCGTGTACAAAACGGAGCTTTTCCCATTAACCAATGTTTAGTTAATGTTGTTGATTGTGTGTCGGTAAGATTCTTTCGCAGGAGTTAGACGACAGGCACAATCAACATAAGTAAAGTATAACTCGTTACTGTGGGATTTTGCAAAGCGAGACGCAATGAGTGGTTAATTTTTTAGGATAGCGTAAGTATTTTGGATGAAAAAATCCTAACTTGCAGCATCAAAATTTAGCGGGTATAGAGCGTGCAAAGCGGTGTTAATGATCGTAATCTATACAGTGTAGGGGTATAACCCTGACTACACCCAAGCAATGATGGAACCTATACATAGACCCCTATTGTTTGGCTTACACTAAGTTGGATTTTTAATCCTCTTAGGGTGAGTTATGCCAACCTCTCCCTACCATTCCCCCCAATATAAAACACTCATAACACCCCCTCCTATTAAGCTACGACTCATACGGCAATAACAGCGACTACTTTATAAACTACCTAGTCCCATCAATTCAGCGAGTAGCCCGTATGTATTCTCGTTACGGCTACCAATTTAAAACGGGACACTTCAGAATGAATGAGAATCCATTCTAATTAATAAAGCTTAACAGTTTTGTCAAAATTTATAACTTACTTGCCCCTATAATTTATTAACAGCCTGAAACTTATAATGTATAAACTCCTAGTTAAAATTAAATACGAATATGCGCATCGTTTATTGCACCACACTGGAAAGTGTCAACATGTACATGGGCATAGTGGGGAAGCTATTATTGAGTTAGCATCGAACTCACTTAATAGCAATTGTTTTGTAATGGATTTTGGCGATGTTAAAGCACCGATTAAGCAATGGATAGATGATTATTGGGATCATGCTTATTTAGCCAATGAAAATGATGTTTTATTACCTGCACTTCGAGCAGAAGGCATGAGAGTTTATACTTTTCCACAAGAACCTACCGCCGAAATCATGGCAAAAACACTGTTTGAACAAGCAGGTATTTTAGACCTTCCGCCAGAAGTTGTGTTGACCTGCGTTACGATTCAAGAAACCTGTACTGGGTTTGCCTCTTATCAGCCACAAAAGCTGGAAAAAGTTTATGAAATATAGCGAAATATTTTATACACTGCAAGGGGAAGGTAAGTTAATTGGCGTTCCTTCCGTTTTTTTTCGCACAAGCTCTTGTAATCTAAGATGCTCATGGTGTGATACCCCTTATACCAGTTGGTCTCCCGAAGATAAAGAAATTACCGTCGCCAAAGCATTTGATGAAATAACTCAGTTTGGTGTAGAACATGTTGTTATCACTGGGGGTGAACCGTTTCTTCAAGGAAAAGAACTGGCCAAGTTATGTGAGATGTTATTTGCTAAAGGTCATTATATTACCATTGAAACTAATGCAACTATTTTCGTTCCCGTAAAGGCTCATTTGATTTCAATGAGTCCTAAGTTATCCAACTCAACCCCCCTAAATGATGAGCGTTTGCAAAAACGTCATGAGAGAGATAGACTTAAACAAAAAATAATACATTCCTTCTTAGATAACTATGAATGCCAAACTAAATTTGTAATTCAGGATTCAGAAGATATTCAAGAAGTTCAGTATTTGGTTGAACAGGTTCCTATTCCAAAAGAAACGGTTGTCTTAATGCCACAAGGCATTGAAGAGGCGGAAGTTAATGAACGTCAAAAATGGTTGGCAGAACTTTGTAAAGAAGCGGGTTATCGTTATTCACCTAGATTGCATCTTAATATATGGGGAAGCAAACGTGGAACATAAAAAATTAAAAATATGAAACAAACGTCTTCAGTCCCCGCGTTGACACTCCCTTTAGTATTAGCGTCAACGTCGTCGTATCGAAAAAAAATACTTACGCGTTTAAACATTCCTTTTGAAACCTTTGCACCTAATGTTGATGAAACGGCTAAGGCTAATGAATCACCTGAAGAAATGGTTGTTCGTTTAGCTGAACTTAAAGCACGAACAGCGCACGCGGCTTATCCTCAAGCTTTAATTATTGGCTCGGATCAAGTGGTGGTGGTTAATAACACGGTTTTGGGAAAACCAAATTCCCATGAAGAAGCTATCAAACAGCTTGTCTTTCAAAGTGGACAACAAGCTAATGCTTTAACAGCCCTATGTCTATTGAATACAAAAACAGGGCGGGTTCAAGTCGATGTTGTTAAATTTAGTGTTAACTATCGCGTATTAACGTTATCGCAAATAGAAAACTACTTAGTTAAAGAAAAACCTTATGATTGTGCAAGTAGCCTTAAATCTGAAGGTTTAGGCATTGCATTGCTTGAAAAAATGACAGGCGATGACCCCACTACATTAATAGGGCTGCCTTTAATTCATTTAGTTCAAATGCTTGAAGCAGAAGGACTGTTTGTTATTTAAAAATAATTTATTTGACCGTTACCCTATTTTATCAATCTCAGGTTTTACCTAAAATGAAGCATCAACCGCTAAAAACAAACATCGCTATAAAAGCAATTATTTTTGACAGATATGGTACTTTAGTTGATTTTTCAGATATGTTTTTGTGCTTCATTCATGATATTTACTCGCAACAAAATATTTTACCTGATACAGATGCGGTGATTCTTAGTTATGAATTTTGGCATCAAATTATTTCAGAGGATTTACATATTGGTGAGATTAGAGTTTGTGATCATCTCAATGAGATTCCTCTTAAATACATACCTGAACATGGAAAGTTTTATCAAGGCATTGAACAAACAATTCACAACTTCCATAACAAGGGTTTAAAAATGACGATTGTGAGCGGCCGGGTTGGAACAGAGGCAACTGAGATATTACTTAAACGTTTAGGTGTGTTTGAATGTTTTGAGTGTGTTTTAACTCAAGATGATTTGGAGGAATCTCATTTTGCACACCAAAAACCTGGAAGTGCCACTATTAAAACTCAACTTCAAAAACAAGCAATAAACCATCTTAACCTTCCGTTGGAAAGTATTTTAGTTGTCGGCGATGCACCTGATGACATTGAATCGGGTCAAGCTCTAAAATTAAAAACAATAGCGGTCATGACGGGGAACGGTCAAAAGCTTCACAAAAAAATTCGGGCTTTAAACCCAAATTGGATTGTAGATAGTGTTGCTGAGTTAAAAAATAGACTATAGAATGATGAAATTTGAGTTTTCCAACGCGACTTATCTTTAATTAAAACTAAAAACGACATGAGGTAATTACTATGAATTTAGATGCTGTTGCTATTATTAGTGGGGGGATGGATAGTATTACATTACTCCATAATTTAGTTAAAAATAAAAAACTAACCGTGGCCCCTATTACCTTTATTTACGGTCAAAAACATAATAAAGAAGTTGAATATGCGAAAGAGCAGGCATTATTATTAGGATGTACACAACACTTAGTCTTGGATTTATTACTGTTACAACCGTTGTTTGCAAAATCAGCCTTGATTGCAGAAGAGATTGATATTCCTGATGCTATTGAGGTTATGGGGGATCCGCAGCCGCCCACTTATGTGCCTAATCGCAATATGATTTTTTTAGCGTTAGCCGCCGCTTATGCTGAAACATGTGACGTTTCGGATGTCTATTATGGTGCTCAACGACATGATATTTATGGTTATTGGGATACAACCCCTCAGTTTCTGGAGCGTTTAAATCAAGTTTATGCTTTAAACCGCAAAACACCCATCCAAATTAAAGCCCCTTATATTGATTATTCTAAAACAGATATTTTAAAACAAGGATTAGAATTAGAGGTCGATTATAGTAAAACGTGGTCTTGTTATAAAGGCGGTGAACTGTCTTGTGGCCGTTGTCCTACCTGCGCAGAACGTTTAAAAGCTTTTGCCGATTTAAACATCAGTGACCCCTTAGTATATACTCCAAAGTGAGCTAAGCACTATGTGTGGAATATTTGGCATTATTTCCAAAACGAGTGTTATTCGTCAGCAATTTTGCCAATTAGCTGAACGTAACCAACAACGTGGGAATTTAGCGTTTGGCTATTTTACGGCTAAAGTCTGTGCTGATAGTGATCAGACAACAAGCAATGTTTTTCGTTATCCACACGCTTTTGATCAGAACCTACTTACTGAAGAAAAAATTCAAATTAGCCTAGGGCATATTCTCGCGCCGACGGCTGGAAAATTAAAAAGTGTTGCAGAAATTCACCCTTTTAAAACTCGTGATGGCTATCTAGCCCATAATGGTTTACTGTTAAATTATAAACAATTTGCCTCATGGCGTATAAACTCGGATCTTGAAGTCGATTCTCAAGTAATTATTGGTGGTGTTCAATATTACTTAAAAGAAGGCTTAGACGTTTCAGCGGCGATTAAAAAAACCGTAGAACACTTTGAAGGACAGCAAGCGTGTTGGTATTGGCACAAGCCTACCCAATGTTTATATTTATGGAGAGTTATGGCCCCTATTTATGTAAGCCAAAATTCAACTACTTTTTATTTTTCCAGCACCCCGCATAATACGCTTACCGATAGTTTATTAAAAGAAGGCACTATTTATCAATTTAATTTAGCTTCTTTTACTTTAAAGAAAACAACTGATTTTTCATTTTATTCGCCTTATCAACTATAAATAATAACAAAGAGGTATTCACATGGGTGCGAGCATTATTGTCGGTGGACAATGGGGAGATGAAGCAAAAGGAAAAATTGCAAGTTATTTAACATTAAAAGATAATTTTTCTGTTGCTTGTCGAGTAGGACACGGCTTTCTCATAAAAAATTAGCTTGCTTAAGTGCAAAAATCAATGTCTCAGGAGAGTCATTAAATTGCTCAATACTTGCTTGAAAATTATGTACTTTATCTTTTGAGTTACGGAGTAAATTTAGCGCAAAACAGCGTAACTTTCCCATGATTTGAGATTGGTTTCCATGTTTAGATTGCACTTTATCTTCGCCTAAAGTTACGTCCAATTACCAATTATTAGATTCTACGCTCCAATGCTGCCGAATCGCTGTAGCAAGTGTTTTAACTGTATTTTTAGCGTTATTATTTTTACAGTTACTTAAATAATACGAGGTTTCTGTGGTCTTTTTTTGGGTTGCTTTTTCAAAAGTTTCTCGATTCATAACCACTAATGTTTGCAAGCCACTGGCTTTCCATCGCTCATCAATTTCTGCTACCGATAAAGGCTGTAATACGGCATGACGACTCGTGATTCGCCCGTGTCCTGCATCATGCTGAGTAAATTCTGCAAGCGGTGTTTGTTTTGATAAAACACGGCATTTTTCAAGTAATTTAGGTTGATTCTTTTTGACTTGAATAATAAAAAATCCGCCGTCTTGATTAACTTGGGTCATCGTTTCAGGGTTACAATGATGCGCATCTAAGCTGATTTTTTTAGAACTTAACCTCGTTTCCTTTAATAGCTCACGAGTAACAGGAATTTCGCTTGCCTTATCGCCCACTTGTCGAGCTTGAGCGACATCAAAACGGCTTTGGTGTGAAACTGCATGAATAATGGCTTGTTTTTCACCTGACTTAATCGTGCCACGCATGACTTTGCCATCAATAGCAACCCATTCATTGGCAATAATATGAACTGTTTTTTCATCAAAAAAGGCATTAATTAACCGATTTAAGTCCTGCCAATCCAAATTTTCCAACATTCGTGGAAAATGCGCGCGAGAAACCAGAGGGGCATCTTTAATCCCAGTTACTTCACGCAGCCAGACAATTTTATGAGTCATATAACGATGAATACTGAATACTTTTGAGCGTCCAACCAGCATGGCAAAAACAACAGTAACGATAAAAAAGGTCAGTGAATGCCACTTGCCGCGATTATCACGATAATCGGGGAGTCCTTTCAAAGCATCAATGAATTTTCTTTCATTTATTTCTATTGTAATTTCAGGTTCATTATTATTTGAGGTTGTAATTGGCATGTTGTGGTAAATTTAAATAATTGTATTTTACCAAATATGTCAATGTTATTTTTTATGAGAAAACCGTAACCTATACCGTGGCCAAGCTAACGCCTATTTACAGGATGAGAAAGCTAAACTTATTTGTAAAAAAGGTTTAGAGCTGGGGGATGATAAAAAAGTATCTACTTTAAATTTCAGGGTAAAACAAATATCAGACCTGCAAACTTTGCGCTTTTTGAGCGATAAGATTCGCCATAGACGGCATTTTGAATTCACCACTAACTCGGTCATAAACATAATCATAAAAACTCACGGCTAGTTTTTTAGCCGTTTCAGCAAGACTCATAAGACTGTCTTTGATTTTCGTGCCTTTCTCATTTCGAGTCTGGAAGCTTATGTCTCGCGCACGCGCTTGTCTTCTTGATTCATCACTGTATTGACAGGTATTTGAGCATCAACTTTTACCCGCGCTTTATCAGCTAACTTGAACTCGTCAAGCAAGGATTGAGCTTGTTGATTGTAGATATAATGGCGTGGCGCATAATCGGTCAGCACGTCCAGAACCGATAAACGGTCTTTGTTTTTAGGGGTGAAATAAGCGGTAAACAAGTCATTGCAGACCACCTGACAATAGTGGTTATCACCGTTGACTCGCGCACTGGTATCATCAATATGACCGTATCACTGTTGAGAATACCGCTGCGATAAAGCTCGCTTTTTCCTGAGACTTAAGCATGGGAATTAAGCTACGAAAAAGCCTTTAGATACTAAGTCGCTAGGCAAGCCAGTTTTGTCGAGTAGGCATTTTAGCGTTTGGTCGATTTTAACTCGTGGGATCTTGGGTTTACGGCGGCGTTTTTCTTATCCGAGTCCGTATTTTCAGTGTCGTTATTAGTTTCTTTTTGCGCGTCAACTTGTGCTTTTTTACGTTCGTCTTCGGATGAAATATCATCACCCTTATTATTTTTATTGGGTTTGATATCAGGCTTTCCCTGCTCACCTTTCAAGCGATTAACCTCGTCACGAAGTTGCTGTAATTCAGTTTCTAAAGACAATTTATCACTGGCTAAGCGTTCAATAAGATTGAATATTTTTTTGACAATATCCTGCGCTTCGCTACTTTCCATTTGAGCGATTGCTTGATAAATGGCGTTAGTTTCAGCCTGTCGGTCGTGGATATTCAAAGTATGTAAATGTTCGTTCTTTTATGATATGTTGTCAAATCTATTTTAGAAATTTTATCTTTACCCTGAGATTTAAAGTAGATACATAAAAAATTGCCTTTTATCATGCGACTTTTCTTGTATCTTCCCTTAGAACACTCTGAGAATAAAAGAGATCAGGATCATTCTGTTGCGCGTCACAAAGCCTTATTCGATGAAATACCCGAAGAAAGTAAGTCAAAGTTTCAACGAAGCTTGGAATACAGTGAAATTCACAGGAATATTATTATTAAATTTGGTCGCTATCCTCACCGAAATAACATATTGGGTCGAAAAAATACGCCTGAAGAAGATATTTATCTTTCCAGTGATTATCCTGATTTTGGTCAATAAAGACAGATTTTGCCATGAAAAATTACAAAATTTTTTGTTAGATACAGAGAAAAAGTGGGCAGACATAAAAAAAGCGGTGAGAATAAATAATTACCCTCACAGCTTAAGTCGCTGAACATAACGTAGTCTCTATTTTAATGATTATAATAAAGGACTATTTTTGTTCAAACATGGCATTTTAGGATTGCACTCGTTAAGGAGTTAAGCCTTCACCGACGGTAACCACTTTTAACGCATTGGTGCCGCCAACTTGTCCTGTTAAATCCCCTTTGGTAATAATAAACTTATCACCCTGTGCGGCTTGACCAAACTTTTTCAATTCATCCAAAATTTCACGATTTACTTGAGCATGATCTTGTTTTTCAAGGGTATAAAACACAGGAAAAACGCCACGGTAAATAGTCATTCTACCTAAGGTTTTTTCACGACCACTAAACGCATAAATAGGAATGGATGAGCTAATGCGCGACATCCATAAAGGCGTAGAACCTGATTCTGTTAATGACACAATGCCTGTGATTTCAGAATGATTGGCCATGTACATCGCTGACATCGCAATAGCTTCATCAACACGATCAAAACGACATTCAATACGATGGCCTGATTTACGAATGGTCGGTTGTTTTTCCGTTTCAAGACACACACGATCCATCGCTTCAATCGCTTGAACAGGATATTGACCACTTGCTGTTTCTGCGGATAACATAATCGCATCCGTCCCATCTAAAACCGCATTCGCGACATCAAATACTTCAGCACGCGTTGGAATCGGACTTTCAATCATTGATTCCATCATTTGTGTGGCAGTAATGACAGCACGATTTAAGGCTCTGGAGCGTTGAATTAACTTCTTCTGCGCTGCGGGTAAATTCGCATCGCCAATTTCAACCCCTAAATCCCCTCGCGCTACCATGACCACATCGGAGGCAAGAATAATTTCATCCATCGCTTCCATTGCTTCAGCACGCTCAACTTTAGAGACGATCCCCGCATAACACCCTTCCGCTTCTAATAAACGACGAGCCTCATGGAGATCTTCCCCTGTACGTGGAAAAGAAACGGCAACAAAGTCAGCATCAATGATTCCGATGTGTTTAATATCTTCTTTATCTTTCACTGTTAAGGCAGCGGCTGATAAGCCTCCGCCTAAAAGATTAATGCCTTTATTGTTCGATAAGGGCCCACCAACAATGACGGTACAGTTAACACGCAAATCATCATCAACATTAACCACGTCTAAAACAATACGGCCATCATCCAGTAATAAACGACTTCCCGGTTTAACTTCTTTTGCTAGCGGTTCGTAGGTAATTCCTACTTGCCTATTATCGCCGTCATGAATACTTAAATTTAAATCCAGTGCGAACTTTTGCCCCATTTCCAGAAAAACTTTACCTTCTGTAAAGCGTGCAATACGAATTTTAGGCCCTTGTAAGTCAGCAAGAATACCGACACGACGACCCGTTTTTTTACTCAATGCACGCACTGCATTAGCACGATCAATGTGGTCTTGGGCAACGCCATGCGAAAAATTTAAACGCACAACATCAACACCGGCATTAAATAAACCCTCTAAAACACCTGGCTTATCTGTCGCAGGCCCGAGTGTCGCTAAAATTTTGGTTCTTCTTAATGACATAGTAAACCTTATTTTGCGTTGATAAGTGCAACCGTAGTATCCAACATACGATTAGAGAAACCCCATTCATTATCGTACCAAGAAAGTACTTTAACAAAATTGCCTGATGTTACTTTAGTTAACGCAGATTCATAAATAGACGAGGCTGGGTTATGGTTAAAATCCATAGAAACTAAAGGCTCTCTGTTAATTTCTAAAATACCTTTTAATGAAGTTTCAGAGGCTGCTGTTAAGATTTCGTCGATCTCTTCTTTCGTGGTATTTCTTGACGCTTGGAACGATAAATCAACGATTGAAACGTTAATCGTTGGAACACGCATGGCAAAGCCGTCCAATTTACCCGCCATTTCAGGTAAAACTAAACCAACCGCAACTGCCGCGCCTGTTTTTGTAGGAATCATTGATTGAGTTGCGGAACGTGCGCGCAATAAATCAGGATGATAAACATCGGTTAATACTTGATCATTGGTATACGAATGAATCGTTGTCATCAAACCATGTTCAACACCAATACTATCAATTAACGGTTTAACTAAAGGTGCTAAACAGTTAGTGGTACATGAGGCATTAGAAATAACGGTATCCGATGCTTTTAATATTTTGTCATTGACCCCATAAACGATGGTTGCATCAACATCTGCACCACCGGGTGCTGAAATAATAACTTTTTTTGCGCCTGCTTCAAGGTGAGCAGAGGCTTTGGCTTTACTTGCAAAAAAACCAGTACACTCATGGACAACATCAATCCCTAATTCAGCCCAAGGTAATTTTGAAGGATCTCTTTCAGAAAGAACTTTTATTTTGTCACCATTGACGATCATGTAATCACCATCAACAGAAACTTCACCTGCGAAACGACCGTGTACGGTATCGTATTTTGTTAAATGTGCATTAGTCTCAGGGTTACCTAAGTCATTAATGGCTACAATTTCAATTTCATCGGTACGACCTGCTTCATATAAGGCGCGAACGATATTGCGTCCAATACGACCATAACCATTGATTGCAACTTTAATTGCCATGTAAGCTTCTCCAGAAATATTTAATGAATGATAAAAAATGCTAATAAAGCACGGTTTAACTGAATGATTATAGCAAATTTAGTTAAATGATGCTATTGAGACTTAATGAAGGGATAAGCGGAGTCTTACTTAAAGTGCTTGAAAAACGGCTAAAAATAGGATAGTCGTTAAGCTCGCTTTTTTCTAGCGATTAAAAACCACTTTCTCGTCTAAAAAGGCTGTAAATATTATTTTTAGCCCGTTTGATAAAACTCTCAGGTTCGCCTTGTAAGACCACCGTACCTCGTCTTACGCGCTGTAAATTATCCAACGGCGTTAATAATTTTAAACGGATTTTATAGACACTAATTACGGGTAATAATTCGTGATCCTTATTTTCGCGTACCGCCACATCGCCTCCAAATAATGAGGCAGAATACAACGCATCCATAGCTCTCACGGACATGCTTTCAATTTCAGTAACCTCAACAGCCGTGATGGGAAAGTTACCGTGTTCTGGGTGAAAATAGCCTTTTGAGCCTCGCTGAACCCGAGATAAATAGGCTTCTTTTAAATAAGCCACAATTTCATATTCATTTTTATCTAAAATAGCTAAGAGTTGTGTGCCTTCCGCAATCCAATCCCCTGCGTTAATAGTTTGCGCCTTATCGACAACGATTCCTGATTCTACGGCGGTGACCGTTAATTTTTGGTATTTTTTTAATAAATTACGTAACCGTTGATTTTGGGTCACTAATGAACTGTTAACAATTAAGGCTTCTTGACGCATTTTTTTATTAAAGCCTAAAAAAGCCCGCTGCCAACTCAATTCTTTATAGCGTTGTTCCACTTGATTTTTTTCGTGGACTAATTCAGGGGCTTCCATTTCAATCAACACGGTCTGTTTTTGAACTAGATCATTATTTTTTACAGCGATTTTGGTAATTTGGCCCGAGACGGGGGCGTAGACAGCGGTATAATTTGCTTTGACAAAGCCCGCTATTTCAATGGAGCTTCGCCACGGAATAAAGGCTAACCCGATTAAAAATAGAAGTAAGAAACTACTGCGTAAAGTCGCGTAATTCCAGTGAACTTGAGGCCAAAACGTTTGCCACTGTTTTAATTCATTCCATAAAGGACGCAAAATAAAATACACAATTTCAATTAAAAATAAAATGATCCCTAGTGCTTTAAAAAAAAATAAATAGACTAAGGTGGCAATACCCAAAAATAAAAAGAAACGGTAGGTCCAAACCGCGAAGGAAAAATAAACTAATTTTTTTTGTATTGGTTCGGGTGGCTCAAAATTTAAGTTAAAGATTTTTTCACGTAGCCACCATTTGGCCATTGCAAAGGATCGTGATTCTAAATTAGGGAGTCTTAACCAATCCGACATTAAGTAATAGCCATCAAAACGCATCAAGGGATTAAAATTGACTAAAATACTCATGATCCATGTTGTGGTTGCTAACAAAAAAAAGACACTTTTCAGCATTCCTTCAGCGGCTAAACTCCAACAAAATAAGCAAATAATGGCCACCCCTAATTCAACGGCAACCCCTGCAATCCCAATATTCATCCGTTTACGACGTGAATTAAGTTTCCACGCATCACTGGTATCGGTATATAACACGGGCCATGCGACTAAAAAGGCGACCCCAATAATGGGGACTTTACAGCCCATTTTTTTAGCGGTGTAAGCATGACCAAGTTCATGAAGAAGCTTAATTACGCCAAGCGTCAACATATAAACCCCAAAGCCTTCCGCATTAAAAAAATGTAAAAAGGTACTGATAAAACGGTCTAATTGTCTAAGGGCTAAAAATCCCCCCATTAACATTAATAATGCTAACCCCATAAAGACGGGCGGCGTGCCTAACCATGCGACATAATTCAGTGTTTTTGTTAAAAAACGGTCGGATTTCCAAAAGGGAATTCTAAAAAATAAATAGCTTTTCGCTAAATAGGTTAGCCAGCCTTTTTTCTGCATTTTTAACTGTTGTTGAGCGTACCAACTTTTTTGGCTGTCATCCCCTAGAGTTAAATTATTCACCCTTAAAAAATTAAATAATTGAGCCACTTCATCCGTAGTGACGTTATAACCTATTTTTAAGGTCGCTAACTGAGCAATTTTTTCTTCATCGCCTTGACCACAAAAAAGTAATAAATTCATTTCTAATTCGCCAATCCGAAAATAGCGATTACTTAAGGGATCATGCAGCATCCATGAGGGCGCACCTTCTAAATCCGCCTCAGCAGGATACAAATTAAGTTCTTGACGTAAGCAAGGTGGGGGGGATTTTTGTGCTTCTGGCACATTATTTCCTAAAGTCCCAGCCATTGTCTTGCGGCGGCAAAGGGTCGTCTAAAGAGATAATAATATAAAGGCACGGAAGCTCCATAAATTTTTGCGGTTCCTCGTAATCCAATACGCGGGGGGGTTGTCGTTACGGGAAAATCAGCGCGCGCTCTAAAGGCAAATAAACCTTCGGGTGACATTTCAGCTTGAAAATTAACATAGTTTAACTGGGCCTCTTGTGAAATTTCAGGTGAAACATTTAAAAACAATTCAACCTGAGCCTGTTTGGGTAATTCAATACTGTCCCCTACCGCTAACCACATTTCAAGTTCAGCGGATGCGGCATTGGCGAGGGTTAATAATCGTTCCCCCAGTTGAACAGGTTTTCCTTCCAATTCATAAACATCAGGAACAATAGCCACCCCTGAACGCTCAGCATGAATATTAATTCGCTTTAATAACGATTTAACATAATTGACTTCGGTGTATCGCTGTTCAATACGAGCCGCCAACATGGGAATTTCAGCGGATGATTCGGAATCTAAAATCGAACTTTGTTGCGCTCGGCGGTATTCGGCCTTTGCAATTTCAAGTTCTTGGGTGGCAACATCCAGACGCGATTGCAACTCAGTATCATCCAAACGCACTAACAGTGAACCTTTTACCACTGCTTTGTTAGGAAGGGCTAAAACTTCTTTAATAACGCCTTTGAGGGGGGCGCGAACCACCATGGGATTTTTAGGAACAACTTCCGCTTGTGCTAATACCGATAAGGGGATGGGTATTAATAAAATAGCCACTAAAACGACCACTAAAGAAGCCCAAATCACGGTTTTTACATTTTTTAAAGCGGCAAAGGCCGCGTGTTTCTTGTGTGATAATAATTCAACCGAATACGCAATGGCATTCCCCCAATACTGCAGTAATCTTAATTCATCCGCTTGCCAGCTTTGTGAACGCGCTAATAATAATCCACCTAAACATTCCCCATCAGCGGATAAGAGCGGTAACCATAAGACTTCTTGGGGTAAAAATTCATCCCAACCACGTATTTCCTCGGCGGAAAAAAAACATTCCTTACCTTCTTTTTTGATGATGGACGGCTCCATTAAGTTTTTTGAGACCAACTGCTTACAAATCGGTTTTAACCAAATATAAAAAGGGGCTTCTTTAACGGGCATGGGAATACCTGAAATCGCCTCAATGTTTCGATGACCTCGAAAATGACGATAAAAAACGGCTAGCTGGTAAGGGGCTATTTTTTGAGAATCATTGACTAAAAAATGACCTAATTCTGCTAAGGTGAGTTTACTTCGCAACTGCTGTTGTAGAAGTAAAATATCCGTTATAACAAGATTATTTTTCTTTGTTGCTGACATTGCTTGAACTCTTAACCGCTGTGAACGTTACTTCGCCACTCATGCCAGGTAATAAATTTTTAGGGGGGCGTATTAATTTTCCAATGATACGGATGGTTTGGCTAACAGGGTCAATCATACCCACATGGCGATCAATCTTTGCATTAATCGGGGTATTTACTTCATCTAATTGAATTGAAAATTGAGTACCCTTCGGGGTTTTTTTCAATCGTTTTGATGGAATGACCATTTCAATTTCAAGACTACTCGAATCAACCAGTTCTAATAAGGGGTCGCCCTCTTTTATATATTGATGCGCTTGGGCTATTTTATTAGAAATAATCGCTGAAAAGGGCGCGGTAATCGTACAATCCGCTAACATCACCTCCGTTTTTTTGAGTTCTGCTTTTTGAATAGCGACTTCAGATTTTGCTAAGGTTACCTCTAACAAACTAATATTTTTATAGCTCGCCAACTTCGTATTGACGGCTAATTTATTTTCTGCGGCATTCAGTCTGGCTAAAATCACCGCTTTTTCAGCCATTTCGGCGCGACAATCAAAGGTTGCAATTTTTTGACCTTTTTTGATTCGTTGACCGTGAGTCACGGGAAAGCTAATTAGTTTTCCTGATAAGCCCGCAGAAATGATCGTAAATTGTCTTGCACGCAGTTGACCGCGTAATCCAT